>CAZBME010000016.1:0-69881 GCA_964492965.1 uncultured Syntrophaceae bacterium
AGAAAGGAGAGATGGTTGGCAATAATGATGGAAGAACGGATGGCCGCCACATCTTCCGATATTTGCCATGTCACCCGGGGAACGAGCATCCGTACCAGGGTAAAAAAGTTGCGGTGGAGGATATGGTTGAGCCGCTGAAAAGACTCTTCACGCCGCGTCGAAAAGAAAAAGGCCCACAGATAGAAGGGGGAAAAAAAGACGAGATATCCCATGATGTAATAGATCCACAGGATGAAAGTGATGATGAAATTGATCAATGCCCCTGCCATTTTCTGATAATAAGGCTCGTATTCACGCCGCCGAAGGCGAAATTCTGGATGGCGGCAATCCGGGACGGATGTTCTTTCTGCGCCCTGACGTGATTGATCATGGCACACCGGTCATCAACCGTTTCCAGGTTCAGGGTCGGCACGATTAATCCTTCGTCCATCATATAGGAGCAGATGATGGTTTCGATAGCGCCACAGGAGCCCATGGTATGCCCCATATAACTTTTCAGCCCCACCACGGCGGGGCCGTTGCCGTAGACATTGTAAATAGCCTGAGATTCAATCACATCGCCCATCTTGGTTCCCGTTGCATGCGCGCTGACAAAATCCACATCATCGGCATTAATTTTCGCATCCTTCAGGCCAAGGCGGATCGTCTCCGTGATGCCGTTGATATTGGGGAGAATCAGGTCGCCGCCGTTATTGTTGCAGGAAAAACCGATCACTTCCGCGAGAATCTCCGCCCCCCGCGCCCGGGCATGCTCATATTCCTCAAGCAGGACGGCGCCGGCCCCCTCGGCCACGACCAGTCCGTCCCTTTTCTCGTCAAAGGGCCTGGGGGTCATATGGGGCGTGTCATTGAAGGCCGTCGAACAGGCCAGGAGATTGTCGAATACGGCAACGGTCGTCGTATCGTATTCATCGGCCCCGCCACAGATCATGGCGTCCTGCATGCCGAACTTGACCATTTCATACCCGTACCCGATGGACTGGCTGCTCGTCGTGCAGGCCGTGGATGATGATATGACGCGGCCGGTGATGCCGAACATCTTGGTGATATTGACGGCCGTTGTATGAACCATGGATTTCAGGTAATCGACGGCGCCGATGGACGAAAACCCGGCCCGGGACCCGCTGAAGAAAGTCCTGTAAATTTCGCGCTGAACCGTGGGGCTCCCGTGGGTGGAGCCGAAAGCAACGCCGAGCCTGCCGGAGGTGACAAAAGCCTCATCCAGCCCGGAGCGCTCAAGCACTTCCTTCGAAACCTGACAGGCGTAGTAGGCCACCGGCCCCATGGTCTTGCGATGCTGGCGCTTGAAATCGTAGACAATCGGGTAATCCACGGTGCCAAAGACCTTGGAATGGATGTGGGACGTCAGCACATCATCCTCCCGCAGAACCTTGACCCCGGAGATGCCATGGGTCAGGCTATGGAGAATCTCTTCCCGGGTGCGGCCAATGGGGGTAATGGCTGAACAGGCCGTCATGACGACTCTTCTTTCCATAAATCTCCCTTTTAAACGGCCATCCTTACTTCGGCCAATGACACAATGTAATCCAGCACTTGATTAAACGTCCGGATATCCATGGCCCGCTTCTTTTCCTCCTGTGTCAGCTCGGAGTCCAGCAGGTTTTCAATCTCCAGAAGCAATTCGATGGCATCGATGCTGTCAAACCCATGCACTTCTCTCAGGTCATCGTCCATTCCCGGATTTTCAATCTCAAATTCTTTTCGGAAAAAATTCAGAATTTCCGTTTTAATCTCTTCTCGCGTCATAGGTTTTATTCAACACTCCAATACAAATGATCTCTTTCAGGCCGGAAACGACCTCCAGAGCTGAACGGTCTTTAAATCAACAGCCGTGGGTTTTCCTGATGCGCTAAGGGCGCAGTGTTTCGTAAAACCCTTGCAGACGAGCGCTCCCGATTCGGCATGGGTAATCACATAGTCGAAACGTAGTTTCACCCGTTCCAGATCCACCGGACGCGTATGAATGTGCATGGGGTCGTCATAATAGAGGGGTTCATAGAATTGTATCCCCAGATCGATGATGGGATAGACATAGCCGCTGTCCTCTATTTCCTTGTACGGATAGGCCGCGTCCCGCATGAGGGATGCGCGCCCGAACTCAAAATAGCGTAAATAGTTAGCATGATAGACGACGGCTGAGCGATCCGTATCGGCATACAGGATTCTGTTCATACATCGGTGCCAGCAAAGGCCGGTTTGCCGATCCCGGACATAAAGGGTGTCCTCCCCCATTGGTTCCGGTCTGAAAGGTTTCGGTTTCATCCTATATACCCCTGAACAGTATGCAACAGTTTGTCCCCCCAAAACCGAAGGCGTTCGAGAGGGCGATTTCGTGGTGGACCTGCCGGACCTGATGAGGAACAAAATCCAACCCGTCGAACTGGGGGTCATGGATGTAATTGATCGTGGGCAGAATCAACCCTTGTCGCATCCCTTCGATGGTCAGGGCATCTTCGATGGCGGCAGCCCCGCCCAGGGTGTGACCGATCTGGGATTTGTTCGACGATACGGGGATTTGCCCCAACCTATCGCCAAAAACGGCGCGGAGACACTCCACTTCCGTTGAGTCACCTCTTGGGGTCGATGTCCCGTGGGCGTTGATATACTGCACATCCTTCGTCGTCAATTCAGCGTCTTCAATCGTTTCCCGGATGGCCCGGATAATCGTATGCTTGTTGGGCCGCGTAAAATGATAGGCGTCCGATGTCCAGCCGACGCCCAGGATTTCCGCCTTGGCGTCCAGGCCGTATCTGGCAACGGCCTCTTCTGCGGCCAGGACAATAACCCCGCCGCCTTCGGAAAAAACGAAGCCCTTCCGGTCAATGCTGAACGGGCGGGAGGCCTGGGAGGGATCATCATGGGCCCGGTCGTGGGCATTGACCTTAATCGTGGCGTTCATATTCGCAAAACCGTGAATAATTTCCGGCATAATCGGCATATCCACGCCGCCCGCCAGGACGAAATCGCAATCCCCATCCCGAATCATCCGTGAACCGATGCCAATGGCATAGTTCCCGGAGGCGCAGGCCCCCTGGGGAGAAAAAATGGGGCCGCTGAATCCCGCCATGATTCCCGCCTTGCCTGACGGCAGGTTGGCGCAGATATTGGGAAGCAGATAAGGACTGACCTTCAGGGGGCCGCCTTCACGCATATGATCCATGGCCACCCGGAAGGCATCCGTGCCGTTGATGGCGGAACCGATCAGACAGGCCGTCCTCGGTCCCGTCTCTTTATCCATCAATAGGCCTGAATTTTCAAGGGCCTCCTTGACGACGGCCATCGTGAGAATGACAAAGGAGGCGTTCCAGTTATAGACTTCCTTTTCGCCGGAAAAATCAAAGGCCCTGGGATCCCAATCCGGTATTTCACCCACCACGTTGCACAACGAGTCCACCCGGCAGCGGGTCACTCTTCGGAACCCGGCCTCGCCCCGAACGGCCCTCTCCCAGGTGAGGGCAAAGGTCTTCCCCAGTGGCGTCGCCACACCGTAACCGATAACAAAAACTTTTCTATTCTTGGGAGCCTTCATAAATTAATATTATTGAATCCTATGGAGTACGATACAGGCATTACACCCGCCAAAGCCGAAAGCATTCTTCAGCACATATTCCTGGACCTGCGCTCTTGCCCCTTCGGCAACGCAATCCATGGTCATTTCCGGGTCGGGCAAATAATTAATCGTCGGCAACAATGTATCATGCAACATGCCTTCCATGGCCAGAATGATCTCGATGGCGCTTGAGGCCCCCATGGCATGGCCGATTTGGGACTTGTTGGCGGATACCGGCGGTATTCGTTTTCCGAAAATAGCCGCTAACGCATCGGCCTCAATCTTGTCGCCAATTTTAGTCGATGTCCCGTGGGCGTTGACCGCGGCCACATCTGACGGTTGCAGGCCCGCATGGGTGATGCTCTCCCCAATGCACCGTTTAACCGTTTCCGGATTCGGGGCCACAAAATGGTGGGCATCCGAAGTCATCGCCCAGCCCGCCATTGCAAGTTTCGGTGACAAACCGTGAGCCCCGGCAAACGCTTCGCTTGCCAGGATAATGCATCCGGCGCCTTCCGATACGACGAAGCCCCGCCGGTTCGATGAGAAAGGACGGCTGGCCTTCTCCGGCGGTTCTTCCGCCTGCCCTTCCTTCGGCCGGTAAGAGCCGTTCATGGTCGCAAAACCGCCCAGAATCGTCTCGATCAGCGGAAAATCCACGGCGCCGCAGATCGCCACATCCGCCAGGCCTGCTTCAATAAACATGGCGCCGATGATCATGGACGTGGAACCCGTGGCGCAGGCGGTGATGGTCGATGTGATGGGGCCTGTTGCCCCCGTCATGATGGATACCTTGCCGCCGACCATGTTGATACACGAATTAGGATTGGTGAACGGATGGGGAAGCTTCCTGTCGGCAACCCAAAGCCTGTCCGCACGAACGACGGCGTCCAGGCCGCCGATGGCGGAACTGAAAGTGATGGCCACGCGCGGAGCCAACGCCGGCGTTATCTCAATCCCGCTTTTTTTCAGCGCCCGATGGACGACCAGGAGGGCATGCCGGAAAATCGGTGAGGTCCACAAAGCCATATCCCGCGAGGCCAGAAATGGATAAGCCTTCATATCGATATCTGCCACCTGGCCGGCTATTTTCACAGGGAAGCCGTCGGCTAAAGGAAAGCGGGTCAGGCGGCCGATGCCGCTTTTCCCCGATAATGCCCCTTCCATCTGGGTTTCCATATCTGTGCCCAGGGGCGATACGGCATCATAGCCCAATATAACCGGTCGTTTTCTACCCATGGGATGCTGTCTCAGGTTCGGAAATGAAGGGCATCAATGAGATTACCAAGGGATGAACCGGTAGAGCTTGGCAAACATTTCATAAACCTCGATCCAGTTCTGCAAATCCTTGGTCGATTGCAGATGATCCCTTTTGTTGACCATCACCCAACTCATATGGGCCGCGCCATCCTTGCAGGTCGAACAGTCTCTCGTCGCAGAGGTGCAGCATCGATGGCATGTCTGAAGATCCGACGCCCATCGGACAAACCTGATGAGCCTTTTGGGTTGTGGGTTTCGGTTATCCAGCTGTTCCGTTACGGACGGGCATTCACTCCATCCGAATGTGCGACCCAGCATTTTTCCCGTGGTGATGATCTCGTGGTAATATTTGCTGGAGATGACGGTCTGGGGGTAGCGGTCAAGCATGTCGTCCATTTCGGCACGAACGTCTTTGAGCTTTTCCTCGGACCAGTAGAAACCATCTACCTTTTCATCATTCGACAGCAATTGAAGGTGGACTTTCAGCCCGGCATCGGCAATCTTCCGGATGACGCGCTCGACCCTGCCGACCTGTTTGGGCGTAATCGTGTAGAGATAATAGGTATAGGGATCCCCTTCATAATTCTTGCAGGAGACGGCAAAGGTATTTTTGCCCCGGAGCACCTTTTCGTCTTCTTCATCGCCCCATAGCGAAATGCCCACCATCATGTCAGGAAAACGGTCTCTGGGAACCTTGATCTGCCCATTGGTCGCGCAGTACGTCGGCATGGTTTTATAAAACGCCTCAACCCGGTCCAGATACAAGGTCGGCTCACCGCCAATCAGGATGGCGAGATTGACACCCCGGTCCTTTTCCTTCTCTACGAACGTATGCCACTTCCCCAGGTCCATTTCTTCGACAGCCGCTTCATGTTCGTTGGAAGAAAAGAAAAAACAGCCCTTGCAACGCAAATTGCATCGGTTGGTCACATCATAGATGGAACTGCGAATATTGAGAGCGGATATTTTCCGGTATCGCTCATGCCATGTTGCGTCCAGTAAAGAACTGACCGTATTCATAAATGTTTCTCTTTCAAAGCAAATTAAGTAAAAAAGCGGGCGGGAAAACCCTGATCCTTCCGCCTCTTGTCATGACTTTTGGGGCGGCCAAACAATTTCCGGGCAGAGGTTATCGCTTTTTTCGTAACCCTTGACCCACACCGCCAGATACGTATCGACATAATCGAGCCACGACCTGAAGGTTGCCGGATCCGTTACATGACGATACAGCCGGGCGGTTACCACCGCGCTGCCGGAGGCATAATGCCGGCAATCGTCACAATCCGTATCAGGAACGCAGCAGGCCACATCACGATCCCAGGAAAGGTCTGCCCGGTACTGCCGGAAAGACCGGCCAAGGCCGATGTCTTTTGAGGGATTCATCCTCGGGTATGTACAGCCATACAGTTTGTGGAGCGCATAGGGATGGGTATGGGCCACAGCGTTATAATTAGAAAAAATCACGTTTTCCGGATATCGGGACATCAGATCCACCATGGCTTTGCGAGTCCGCTCCAAAGAATCTTCGTCATGCCGTAGGTCGCCCTCGTAACCGACAGGGGCCGAGAACATGTTGAAGGTCATTTTGCCGTTGTGCCGGGCGATGATGTCCATAACTTCAAAGGCTTCGCCGATATTGCCGCGCGTAAACGTATAGACAAACAGGGCCCTCGGATCATCGCGATAATTTTCTATCTGTTTCAACAATAAACTCTTTGCCCCTCTGACGCGCAGGCTCGTTTCATCATTGCCCCAGACGGAAATATGAATCTTATAGCCGACAGTGCCGGGAATGCGTTTAAAGCCGTTTGTGGCGATGCAGCCCAATGGGATTTCTTCATAACAGGCCTCCAGAATTTGGGGAACCAGAGACGGTTCGGCGCCGGCCAGGACCACAAACGTGATGCCCCTTTCCTTCTCCTGCTTCATCAATGCCCGCCACGCCTCAGGATCCTCATTCGAAGGGGCGAACTGCTTTTGTCCCTCATAATAGTAACAGCCGTCGCAACGGATGTTGCAGCGGGCGGTCATATCATAGGTCGATTCCCGGAGGAAAAAATACTTCCGCACCTTTTCCCAGCGCAGGCGAACCTCAGGGTCTTCCAGAATCTCGGAAAATTTCCATTTTCTCGCTTCGTTATCGTATCGGGACGTCGCCAGGGAGGTTGTTTGATTCATCGGTCGCTCAAATCATGTTTCGTTTTATTGTTGCTCCAGCTTTTGCCGGATATAATCGGCAATCTTACGAATACTGCCGAGTTTCGGATAATCGTCCTCATCGATCGTGATGCCGTATTCATCCTGAAGGACCAGGACCACCGTCGCCAGGTCCATGCTGTCAACGCCCAGCTCATCCACCAGATCAAGGTCGGGATCAAACGTTTCCGGCGTAATATCCTCGAGTTTGAGTTCGAAAATGATAATTTCGGCAATACGAATGACCAGGGTTTCCTTATCTACACTTGCAGACATCCACAATCCTCCTCACTAAAAAAATCGTTAAGCCATCCATTGCTTTTCAGCAAATATTTCCATAAAATGGTTCATGCATTCAGCTTTTGTCCGGCAGCCTGTCCACATCCATCAGACCTGTGCATGCCGTATCACCATGAACAACAACTTTAAACGGACAGATGCACTGATGATCGTGATCCGGGATAGAAAGCGATATCGACAACGACTCGCCCGGCCTGACGGGCAGTCTGAACCGGACCCGCCTGATGCCCGATATTTTGACGTTCTTCCCTTTTTCCGACGCATACCGCCGGATAACATCCCGCACCATGGATAATATGGCAATACCGGGCAAAACCGGTTCATTCGGGAAATGACCGGAAAACCATAATGATGCGGCATCTATATCCACTTGCGCCAAAACAGCCTGCGCGTCACCTTTGCCTTTATAAGATATGGTGTGCCATAGTTCACGCATATGTGCCTGATCTGATTTTACCATTTATATAAACTGGAATCTTTATCATTGATCCCATAGCATATCAATATTTTTTGATAATGCCGGCAACACATTAATATTATGTGATATTTCACGAAAAACGAACCATGACCGGCTGCCGGATCAGCTCTGCCAGAGGAATCACCTGCAACCCTTTCTGCTTTAAACCCGACAATATCAAATCAACCTCACAAAGCCAGGCGTCGACCGAGCCTTTCCCCTTGGGCCGGGTATCATGAAGGAGAATAATATCATCCGCTTGCACCTTCTGTAGAATCTTCCGGGACAAACCTGCTAAGCGCCGGTTCCCGAAGTCGGCTGCCCGGCAGGAAAACATGAGGCAATACAGCCCCTGCCGGTGAAGAATGGCGGCCAGTTTCGGATTGGTGATTCCTACGGGTGGTCTGAACGCAACGGGAGATATGCCGAATCGATGCAGGAGCGTCTGGGTCGATTCGATTTCCCGTTCAATGACTTTTGAAGAACGCAGCATTAAAAATGGGTCATGATGGTATGAATGATTGCCTATATCATGGCCCTGCTCGAGGATCGCCATCATGAGGTCGCCATTTGCGGCGGCGTTTTCCCCCGTGACAAAAAAAGTGGCCTTTATGTCCCGCCGCCCCAGAAGTTGAAGAAGGGGCTTCGTCGTCAATGGGTCCGGGCCGTCATCGAAAGTGATGGAAACGACAGGTTTGCGATTGCTCCCCCGGCTTACGACAGGGAGGAAAAAGCCGTTCGCGGGCCGGAACGGGGCGGCCAGGCAAAGGAAAACAAAGACGGACAAAGGTGCAACGGCCCATTCGAGACGGTATAAGGACAGGACCAAAGCGAGGCAGAAAGCCGCCAGGCCTGTTGCCAAGGCCGGGGAGATGCGTTGCTTTACAAAGCCGCCGGGATTCATTTTATCAGGAATTCCCATAAGGGTCCCACATGCCCCTGTGAATACAATCGGGATATCATTCGATACATTTGAGGCGGTCCGGCGCCGATAATCCAGTTTCCGCGATCGGTCGCGTGTTTCCGCATTTGCTCGATCACGGCCTCCCGCCGGAGGGCCGGCGACCAGTAAAACGTCGGATCAAGAAGATTCGCATCGGGCTCAATTTGCTTTTCCTCCACGGCCAGTTCGTAAAGAGCGGTGTGCGGGTAAATCCGGATACCGCCAAATACGAAGAAGACGGTTTTTTCGAGCAAATCGGCATTGGACAGGGACGCATGCAAAGTGGCTTCATTTTCGCCGGGGCCGCCCACCATGAGGTAATGGGCAACATGAAGCCCGGCGCCAATGGCCCGTTTGTGGGACGCAAAAACCTCCTCCGTGGAAAATGGTTTCCGGTATGCGTCCAGGACGGGATTCGACAGGGATTCCGTACCGAATTCCACATGCATCAGCCCCGCATCGGCCAGCATCCGATAATAGTCGGGCGGGGGCAATGTCGGCGTGAAAAAACCTCCCCAGGGGATGGAAACACCGGCTTTTTGGAATGCCAGTGCGACTTCCAGGCTATGCTCATAACTGCCGTTGAAGGTCGAATCCGTCAGATAGAGATATTTGGCGCCGGCATCCTGAAGCCTTCTGGCCGTCCGGGCAACATCATCCGGTTCGGAGAAGCGCAGACGCCTCCCTTCGATGTGGGGATAGGTGCAATAGATGCAGTGGAAGGGGCAGCCTCTTTTGGTCTGCAAATTGAGCATGCCGCCTCTTTTGAGGTAAAACGCGGTATAGGAGTGATCGGGAATCCGGCCGCGGCCAAAGGACGAAGGCAGCGGCTCCGGGAAGACGACAGGACCTCTTCCCGTAACGACACCGGGAAGACCGTCGGTGGACGCCTTTCTTTCCAGGGCGTCAAGCAGCAGGGGGAATCTTTCCCCTTCGCCGATCACACCGTAATCGGCGTCCAGGCGGGCCATGAATTCTCCGGGCAGGATAGTGAACCCGCTGCCTCCCAGGACGATGACGCCCTGCGAATGCCGGCGAATCGTTTCTATGAGGCCTCCGATCTTTCCGATAAAGGTTTCCGTATGGGTATCGTCGGCATTATCGATATTTCTGATGGAAATGCCGATCACCTCCGGAGCAAAATCCGCAAGAGCGACGGCCAGGGCCTGAACGTCCTTCAACTCGTTCATGTCAACGTTTCTGACCTGATGAGGCGGCGATATGGCGTTCATGACGTAATCCAGGCCGATCGGATAGGTCGGATACGGCTGCGTCATAGTGTTGGTGGATACGAGCAATACCTTCACAGGAAACCTCCGGCAATGTCCCTCATGAATCGCTCGTGGCCGATAACCTGTCTCACCATCTGGAAAGATCCCAGTACCGTCCCCATGATGCCTGGCGACAGCCTGTTTTGACCGGCAAGAAACAACCCCTTGACGGGCGTACGGTTCAAGGAAGCCGCCTTCATCAACTGCCCTGTTGACCGGAGAATCCCGTATGGCGATCCGTCGGGACTGTTGACCCAATCCCTCAGGGTCAGGGGCGTATAAATATCCAGCACGCTCATCTCCCGGAAAGGTCCGAGGAGTTGGGCCGCCTTTTCAATAAATGCGTTGGCCTTCCCCTCTTTTGCCTCCTGATAGCCTTTACCGCGCCGGCCAGACGTTGTGTTTTCCCAGGGCTGCCATTCCTCAATGCTACTGGCAGTAATTATGGACAGGAGATTCGATCCCGGTTTTCCGCTTTGGCGAAGCTGAAGAAAAATCCCTTGGCGCAGGGCGCCGCCCGCTTCCGAATACAGGCGATAAAGATTGTAGGGCAGGGCCTTGTGCGTATCGGCGGGAACCGCTAGATTGATGCCGAAGAGGCCTTGCGTATTGATCATTTTGGCCACTCGTTCCGCATAGGATGGCCGGACGGCCGCCGGGGGCAGCAGGGAAACCACCGTCTTGGGATGAATGGCGGCAACGACGGTTTCCGCCTCCAGAATACGGCCGGACTCCAGAACGACGCCTTTTACACGACCCGTATCTGCCTGAAGGGAGGAAACGCCGTCCCCGGCAATCACCTGGCCGCCCAGAGATTCGAACTTGGCGACAAAGGCCTCCGCCATGGTCGTGCTGCTGCAGGCCAGACGCCAGGACGACATGAGATAGGATGCCAGGGTCATATAGTAATAAAATACCGGACATTCCTGGAGGGGAATGCCGATCAGGGTGGAAGGAATAGACAGGACAGCGGCAAGGCGGTCGGAACATCGCGCTTTCCCGAGGCGTTGCCCCATGGATTCAAAGCTTTCAGGCGAAAGAAAGGACATGGCCGGGGACACGACCACTTCGAGCATGGACAATGTCCGGGAAATTGTCCTGAGCTCATCCGTGATCATCGAAATAGCCGGTTGTTCTGCAGGAAAGGATTGCCGCAGGCTTTCTTCAAAGGCGTCGATACCGGTGGGAAGATCAAAAGTAAAGTCATCAAAGATATAGCGGTCAATGATGCCGTCCAGCCCCATGCGCTCAAGGGGAATGAGGGGCGTAACCCCGAGATAATCCCACAATCTTCGTAGAGGCTGACCGGGGTCGAGGGCTCCCATATAATGGACCCCGGTAGGGCAATCGATTCCGGATATCCGATAGCTGCGCATCAACCCTCCGGGGAGAGGGTTTCTTTCAACGACAGTGGCCTGGAAACCAAGCTTTGCCAGAAGAATGCCTGCCGTCAAGCCTCCGATCCCGGAGCCGATGATCACGACACGTTCCGATGGATCCCTTTTCGGTGTCATGGCATCACTTCCACAATGATGCCTTTACCAACAGGGCTGCTGATCCCCATTGATGCAATAAAATAACCGGAGTGACTCAAACATTCTTCTCCGACCTGTTCTGATGGACATATTCCGCCAATGCGGAGACCGAGGCAAATACCTTTACCCCGAGTTCACGGCTGTCAATTTCCACCCCATAGTCTTTCTCAAGCATCATGACCAATTCCAGGACGTCGATGGAATCGAGTCCCAGATCGCCGCCGATGAGTTGAGCATCCTTGTCGATATCCTCAGGTGTTACATCAATCAGGTTCAAGCTTTCAATAATCTTCTGTTTAAGTTCAATAATTAACTGATCCATTCCAATCCTTTTTCGCCTTTGATATTTTTCTTTTCTGAAGCAGATTAAGTGTTTGTGCGCAGACGGCCGGCATAAGCACCAAAGTGCAATTTTCTACATATACTCATGTCCCGGCAAAAGTCAACATGGTATCAGAATATTTGAGGATTTGAGAATGAAACAAGAGATTGAAGCCTATCCCCGGTTGACCTTCTCGAATATGTCGATAAATACGCCGACCGGCTGGGCTCCCACAACCTTGTACTGCCCCTCGATGATAAATGTCGGCACTCCCGTCAGGCCGATTTTGCCTGCGTCCTGCCTGACCTGAGCCAGCCGCTCTCGATAGCGGCCTTCCCTGACGGCTTTGATCATGTCCTCTGCGTCAAGGTCACAATGTTCTGCAATACGGGAAATCACATCCCATTTACCGATATCCAGGGCATCTGTAAAATAGGCCTGAAACATGGCTTCATGGAAGCCGTCGTGTTTTCCCATATCCCTTGCGTATTCGCTTGCTTCCAGGGCCAGACGGGAGTTGGACAGCATTGAGAGATTTCCGAATTCGAGGCCGAATTCATCTCCCCTCTGCTGGAAATGATTGATCATCTGGGATAAATCATATCCCGGAAATCGATCCGCCAACAAGATGCCTTCTGCGGGCGTTTCAGGATGAAGCTCATAACTGAGCCATGTGTCCCTGATCTCATATTCCTTCTTCAATTGGTCGACAAGCCCCTTGCCGATATAGCAGAAGGGTCAAATATAGTCGGAAAAAATCTTAATGCTAATCATATTTTATACCTCACCTCTCATCTTTTGAAAAATGCTAACCTATTTTTCAGGCTTTGTCGAGCTCAGATGGATGCCGGACCGCTTACCTGTTCCTGACAATGCCTGTTATATCTCTTGACAACCATACCACCCTTACGTATCGTAATTATGAAGGAACCGGCCACTGATATACCGACAACCCTAATCCTCCGGTTTTTCCGTCCGGACGAACGACCTGCAGTTGTATTGGACATATGGCAAGCCATCGCACCCATATCATGATGGAAGCTTTAACGCCTGCGTTGCAATACTATACCTGTCGTTTCATCAAGCATCCCCCCATCTGCCGTCAATCGAACCGCCCCGGCATTCCATGGCCACGCCTGTATTTCTATCTTGCCTCGGAAAGAGAGAATGTCTCATGAAAGACAATCATAAAACGAAGACGCAGCTTCTCCGGGACATAGACGAGCTCAGGCAGCACGTACACGACCTGTCCTTATCGGAAAAGGCGCTCAGGGAAAGAGAGGACCGATACCGGAGCTTTGTGGAAAATGTCGGGGATGCCTGCGTGGAGTTTGATTTGAAAGGCAAATGCACCTTCTGCAATGAAGCCGCCTTCAAATTGCTGGGCTATACCCGCGAGACATACATGCAATTGAGCCACCGGCAACGCTATCCGTCCCGGGAAGCCGCCGATCGGGACTTCCGATTCTACAACGAAATATACACGACAGACATCCCCCTGAAAATCTTTGAAACGGAACTCAGGCATAAAGACGGCCATGTTGTCGTCCATGAAATATCGGCTTCCCCTATCCGGGATGAGGCGGGACAGATCATCGGCTTCCGGGGAATCGGCCGGGACATCACGGATCGAAAAAAGCTTGAAGCCGAGCAGGCCCGGTATCGGGATTATGTCGAGAACCTAGAGGATCTGTGTTTTGAAACGGATCTTCGCGGCAACATCACTTTTGTCAATGAGTCTGCCTGTCTCAGATTAGGTTATGCAAACCGCAACCAACTCCTGGGAATGAATAACCGCCTCTATTCAAAACCGCCAGAAGCAAAAAAAATGGCGGATGCCTTTAAAGAACTTTATAGAACCGGCATTCCGACAAAAATTATCGATTTTGAAGTGCTTGACGCAAAAAGCAATCCCCGAATCATGCAGATATCCGTTTCGTTAATCAGGGATATGGACGGAACACCCACCGGTTTCCGAGGCTTGGCCCGGGACATCACCGAGCTCAAAAGATTGGAGGAAGCGCAGGCCAGGTCAGCGGATTTCATTGCCAACGTGGAAGACGGATGCTTTGAAACCGATCTTGAAGGCTTCTGCACTTTCTGCAATGAGGCCATCGTAAGATTGATGGGCTATTCCCGGGAAGAAATAATGAAAATGAACTATAAAGCTTATACAACCCCGGAGGAAGGCAGAAGAATCGTTCAGTTGTATGCCGAAATGCTCAGAACCGGAAACCCCGTAAAAATATACAATCACGAAATGATATGCAAAGGTGGCGAAAGGAGATTTGCGGATATCTCCGCATCGATCATCCGAAACGCCGACGGTAAGCCTGTCGGCTTCCGCGGCATCAACCGGGATGTGACAGAGCGCCGGAACATGGAGAAAGAACAGGAACACCTGAAAGAGCAGTTAAACCAAGCCCAGAAGCTGGAGGCCATCGGCACGCTGGCCGGTGGCGTCGCCCACGATTTCAACAATCTTCTCATGGGAATCCAGGGCTACGCTTCGCTGATGCTGTTGGACAAAGACAGCTCTCATCCTGATTATGAAAAGCTCAGGGCCATCGAAATGCAGGTGCGAAGCGGCGCCGATCTGACGAAACAGCTTCTGGGATATGCCCGGGGAGGACGCTACGAAATTAAGCCGACCAACATGAACGATCTGATCGAAAAAGCGGCGGCCATGTTCGGCAGAACCAGAAAAGAGATCCGTATTCACCGGAAACCGACAAGAGATCTCTGGAATGTAGAAGTGGATCGAGGACAAATCGAACAGATGCTCCTGAACCTGTTCCTCAATGCCTGGCAGGCCATGCCGGGCGGTGGCTCCCTTTACCTGGAAACGGAAAATGTTGTGCTCTCCGAATCTTTTACTAGGCCTCATGGCATGAAATCAGGGCACTATGTGAAAATATCCGTTACCGATACGGGAGTCGGTATGGATGAAAATACCAGGACGAGGATCTTCGAACCCTTTTTTACAACCAAAGAAATGGGACACGGATCAGGACTGGGCCTGGCTTCCGCCTACGGCATCATCAAAGGTCACGAAGGGATGATCACCGTCTATAGCGAGAAAGGCCATGGGACGACCTTCAATATTTATCTTCCCGTGTCAGGTAAAGAGGTTATCGAAATGGAGCAACGGGCCCACAAAATGCTCCGAGGTCTGGAAACAGTCCTCCTCGTGGACGACGAGCAGATCATCAGAGACGTGACGGGGGCCATGCTGAACGGTCTGGGGTATGAGGTCCTCATCGCCCGGAGCGGCGAGGAGGCCATCGATATTTACAAGGTGAATCGGGACCGGATCGCAATCGTGATTATGGATATGATCATGCCCGGCATGGGCGGGGGTATGGTATTTGACAGGCTCAAAACCATGAATCCCGCCGTCAGGGTTATTCTGTCGAGTGGTTACAGCCTTGACGGAGAGGCGAATGAGATTATGGAGCGGGGCTGTCGGGCTTTTCTGCAGAAGCCATTTCAATTCGATGAGTTGTCACAGAAGATCCGGCAGATTATCGATATGCAATACACAGAGGGGTGACCATGCAAAAGACAAAGAAAACAAAGGCGCAGCTCCAGGAGGAGCTCGCGGACTGCCGGCAGCGGATCGGCGAACTCGAGGCCTCGGAGCAGGCCTTTCGGAGAATAACCGAAAGCTACCAGGACTATTTCGACAACATTGAAGACGGATGTTTCGAAGTGGATCTGCAAGGCGATTTTTTATTCGGCAACAAAAAGGCCTATACTCTTCTCGGATATGACCTGGATGACTATAAAAAGGTATCGCACCGGCAGCGCCATCCGACCACGGAGGAGGCCAATCGCGTTTTTCGCGTTTTCAACGACCTGTACAAAACGGGCAAACCGATTAAATCCTTTGAGTATCAAATCATTCGTAAAGATGGAGAAATAAAGACGGTAGAGGTTTCCGTGACCCTGATCAGGGATGCCGACGGCCACCCCGTGGGTTTCCGGGGCGTCGGCCGGGACGTGTCGGAACGGAAAAAACTGGAACGCGACCAGGAGAGACACCGCAACTTCATTGAGAACATTGATGATTCTTGCGTCGAATTTGATCTGCAGGGCCACTGTATCTTCTGCAATGAGGCCACCCACCGGAACAGCGGCTATACCCGCGATGAATTCATGGCCTTGCGCCATGATGAGCGTTATATATCTTCCGAGGAAGATAACAGGGTATTCCATATATTCAATAAAATCTATCAAACCGGGATTTCGGAAAAACTGTTTATCGCCAATTTGAAAAACAAGGATGGCTCCTCAAGAAGTGTCGAGATGTCAATCTCTCTGATTCGGGATGCTGCGGGTAACCCCGTCGGGTTTCGGGGCGTTGGCCGGGACGTCACGGAACGAGTGGAAATGATGAAAGTATTGGAACGCTACCGCGATTTCATCGAAAACGTAGAGGACGCCTGCTTTGAAATGGATCTGGAGGGGAACCTCACTTTTGCTAACGATATCTTTTCCAAAATAGTCGGTTACAGTAATGAGGAATTCGGAAAGCTGAAGCGCGAGCAGCGCCACCCATCAGTGGAAGAAGCCGAGAAAATCTTCAAGGTTTATCGTAAGATCTTCCGGACGGGCAAACCGCTGAAAACATTCGAATATGACATATTGCGCAAAGATGGCGCCATAAGGACCGTAGAGGTTTCCATTTCCCTGATCCGGGATGGAGAAGCAAACCCTGTGGGTTTCCGGAGTATCGGACGCGACATAACGAATCGCAAGAGAATGATGGCGGAGATGGAAAGGCATCGGGACTTCGTGGAAAATATTGAGGATGCCTGTTTTGAAGTGGATCTCAAGGGGAACATAACTTTTACAAATAACACCTTCGGCCGAATTTTAGGCCGTTCCCGGGAGGACGTCATTGGCCTGAACAATCGGGCCTATACGAACCCGGCAACAGCCCAAAGGGCTTTTAAAATTTTCAACGAAATCTATCGGACCGGTCTCCCCGGTACGATACTGGATTATGAAATCATCCGTCCCGATGGAGAATCCAAGTTCCTCGAAATGACCGCTTCATTGATCCGGGATGATCGTCAGCAACCTGCCGGTTTCCGCGGCATCTGCCGGGATGTGACGGAACGGAGACAGATGCTGAAAGAGCAGGAGCGGCACCGGAATTTTATTGAGAATATCGAAGACGCCTGCTTTGAAATGGATCCGGCAGGGAAAATAACCTTCGGCAACGAGTCCCTTCAGAGATTGACGGGCTACAGCATCGAAGAATTATGTCACCTAAAGCCTCGGGATCTGCAACCGAAGGATGTCGAAAAGATCAGAGCAATCTATGGTAAAATCTACCAGACGGGGGAGCCGGTCCGGTTATTTGATTACGAACTCACGCGCAAGGACGGGAAAAAGGTCAATGTTCAGGCCTCCGTTTCCCTCATCCGGAACAGTGAAGGCAATCCCGTCGGGTTCCGGGGAATCAGCAGGGATGTGACGGAACGAAAGGCCGCGGAGAAGGAGCAGGAAAGATCACGGAATTTCATCGAGAATATTGATGATGCCTGCTGGGAGTTGAATCTGGCGGGTGATTACACCTTCTGCAATCCGGCGGCCTATAAGAATCTCGGGTTTACCCGGGAAGAGTATATGGCATTGAAAAGGCAACAGCGGGCGGCAACGCCTGAGGAAAATGACAGAATATCGAAGATTTTCAATGAAATCTACCGGACCGGCATCCCCCGAACCGGCATCCTCTTCCAGCATCTCAACAAGGCCGGAGAGATGAGACTCATGGATATGAGCGTGTCCCTGATCAGGGATGACACCGGAACCGCCGTCGGGTTCCGGGGCATATCCCGGGATGTGACGGAACGAAAACAAATAGAGATAGAAAATGAAAGATACCGGGCTTTTGTGGATAATATCGATGACGGTTGCTTCGAAATTGATCTTGCCGGCCGCCACATCTTCAGCAATGATGCCGTCCTCGAACAATTAGGATACCCTGCGGACGAAATCAAGAAAATCACCGTCAAAGATTATACAAGACCGGAAGAAACCGACAGGATCTATAAGGCATTCCAAAACGTGTACCGAACGGGAAATCCCCTGAAGGTGTTGGATCATGAGATTATCCGCAAGAATGGAGAAATCAGGATGGTGGAAGTATCGGCATCGCTGATCCGGGACGCCGCAGGCAAGCCTGTAGGCTTCCGTGGCGTCAACCGGGATGTCACAGAACGGAAACGGCTCACAAACCAGCTCAATCAGGCGCAAAAGCTGGAGGCCATCGGGACCCTGGCCGGGGGCATCGCCCACGATTTCAACAATCTCCTCATGGGCATCCAGGGGTATACGTCTTTGATGATGCTGGAAATCGATTCAGCCCATCCCAATTTTGAGAAACTTAAGGCCATTGAATCCCAGGTGAAAAGCGGCGCCGACCTGACGAAGCAGCTCCTGGGCTATGCCCGCGGCGGGCGTTATGAAGTCAAGGCCATCGACATGAATGACTTGATCGGCAAAGCTGCCGCCATGTTCGGCCGGACGAAGAAGGAACTGCGCATTCATAAGAACTTTGCCCAGGACCTGTGGAGCGTGGAGGCGGACAAGGGACAGATGGAGCAGGTTCTCCTGAACCTCTTTGTCAACGCCTGGCAGGCCATGCCCGGCGGTGGCGCCCTTTATCTGGAAACGGGCAACATCATGCTCGATGAAGCCTATTTGAAGGCCTTTGACATTCAACCCGGTCCCTATGTCAAGATCTCCGTCACGGACACGGGGATGGGCATGGATGAAGCGACGAAGAGCCGAATCTTCGATCCCTTTTTCACGACGAAGGAAATGGGCCGGGGTGCAGGCCTGGGCCTGGCCTCCGTTTACGGCATTGTCCGGGGGCACAAGGGAGCAATCCACGTATACAGCGAAAAAGGCCATGGCGCCACATTCAACATCTATCTTCCCGCATCCGGCAAAGATGCCATCATCCAGGAAGATCGAGCCGGCAAATTGGTCAGAGGTCATGAAACAATTCTTCTTGTCGATGACGAGCAAATCATCACGGATGTGACAGGTGCCATGATCCGGGGGCTGGGATACGAGGTAATCATTGCCCAAAGCGGTGAAGAGGCCGTTGAGGTTTACATGGCCAATCAGGCCCGGATCGACCTGGTCATCATGGATATGATCATGCCCGGCGCCGGCGGCGGAACGGCCATTGACAAGATTCACGCCATCAATCCCGGGATCAAAATCATCCTGTCGAGCGGATACAGCTTAAATGGCGAAGCCAAGCACATCATGGACCGGGGCGGAGCCCGGGCATTTCTCCAGAAGCCCTTCCCGTTTGAAGATCTGTCGCAAAAGATCAGGGAAGTTCTGGAATCGTGAGCGGGCGTAAAGCATACATGAAAACATTCCTCCTTCTCCTCAGTCTCACCCTTGCCGCCGGTGGTTTGTTTTTCAAGGCGGACATGCTTCAGGCGCGGGAATATAAGGCCCATTACCGGACTTTTAAAGGGGCGAAGGCCATTGATGGGGACACATTTTATTACAAGGGCAAACGTTACCGGATTCAGCAGTACAATGCGCCGGAGATCGGTCAATCGGGGGCTCGTGAAGCGACAAAGCGCCTGCAGCAAAAGCTCAATTCCGGGCAGTACGTGTGGAAGCCCGTTGCTAAAGATGTTTACAAACGGACGATAGTCAGGGAGAAAAAA
Source organism: uncultured Syntrophaceae bacterium (assembly GCA_964492965.1). Taxonomy (GTDB): domain Bacteria; phylum Desulfobacterota; class Syntrophia; order Syntrophales; family UBA8958; genus CAZBME01. The sequence goes on from CAZBME010000016.1 coordinate 19,565, forward strand.
AGATAAGGGGTTATTTTTTTGCTTAATCTTTTCGTCAAGATCGGTTATGAAGACAACCCAACATTGATTGATGGAAGGCGGATGGTATGATCGACTTTTTCAAAATGAGCGGCAGCGGCAATGATTTTATCCTCATCGATAACCGGGAACACGCCGTAGAAGCGGCCATCGGGTCCATGCCCGTTGTGGAGTTCGTCAAGGCGGTCTGTGAAGCGAAGGTTTCCCTAGGGGCGGACGGTCTCATTATGATCCAGAAATCAACGAAGGCCGACTTCGCCTGGCGTTTCTTCAATGCCGACGGCAGCGAGGTGGAGATGTGCGGGAATGGCGGTAGATGTGCAGCCCGGTTCGCCCTCCTCAACGGAATCGCCGGCATGAGGATGTCCTTTGAAACTGTAGCGGGAATCATTGACGCGGAAGTCAAAAGCGATATCGTCAAGCTCAGGCTGACGGATCCCTTTGATCTGCGGCTCGGAGAAACGCTGCCCCTTGACGGCCATAACATCACCGTGGACAGCATCAATACGGGTGTCCCCCATGTTGTGCATTTCGTTGATGATGTGTCATCTTACAATGTTTTCGACATCGGGCGAAAGACCCGTTATCATGAGCACTATCAACCCCGGGGCACAAACGCCAACTTTGTTGAGCCTGTTGATCGTCATACCCTCAAGGTCCGCACCTATGAGCGGGGAGTGGAAGACGAAACCCTCGCCTGCGGCACAGGCTCCGTGGCCGCCGCCCTCATCGCGGCCTGGAAAGGCCTTGTCGAGGGGCCTGTTGACATTCTGGTCAAAAGCGGCGAGACCCTGCGCATTTACTATGAAAAAACCCCTCAGGGCTTTGAGAAGGTTTACCTGGAAGGAAAAGCCAAGGTCGTCTGCCAGGGCTCCCTGTGGGAAGAGGCGTATCAATAAAAAGATAATTAAAGATGATATAAAGGAGAACCATTGTGCAGATTGCAGAACGTTTAACCAAAATACCCCCCTATCTTTTCATGGAGTTGAGGAAAAAAATCAACCAGGCCAAGGCGGACGGTGTTGATGTCATCAGCCTGGCCATTGGCGATCCCGTGGAGGCCACACCGGATGGCATCATCGATGAGCTTTGCCTGACGTCCCATGATCCCCTGAACCACCGCTACCCCACGGACGAAGAAAAAGGCATGCTGGCCTTCCGGCAGGAAGTGGCCCGCTGGTATCAGAAGCGCTATGGCGTCACCCTCGATCCGGCGAACGAAATCCTGGGACTCATCGGCTCCAAGGAAGGGTGTCATCACTTTATCCTGGCCCGGATCAATCCCGGAGATATCGTCCTCATGACCGATCCGGGCTATCCGGCCTATCGGTCCAGTATCCTCATGGGTGGGGGTGTTCCCTACAATGTGCCGATTTTGGCTGAAAACAATTATCTGCCCAATCTCGCGGATGTTCCGACGGACATCGCCCAAAAGGCCCGGGGAATGTTCCTGAATTATCCCAACAACCCGACAGGGGCCTGTGCAACGAAGCCGTTTCTGAACGACCTTGTCGCCTTTGCCAGGTCATACGATATTGCCGTCTGTTATGACAATCCCTACAGTGAGATCGTCTTTGCCGGTCAGGAGCGGATCAGCTTTCTCATGGCCGAGGGGGCGAAGGATGTGGGCATCGAGCTGAATTCCCTTTCCAAGCCCTTCAACATGTGCGGCTGGCGCCTCGGCATGGCCTGCGGAAACCCCGACCTGATCGCCGGCATCAGCAAGGTCAAGGAAAACACCGATTCGGGGATTTTCAATCCCGTCCAGTTTGCGGGCATCCACGCCCTGAAGCATGAAACCGGGTCCATCGATAAAATGCTCGCCATATACGGCAAGCGCCGGGAGCTTGTGCTACAGACCTTGAAGAAAATCGGCATTGACTTCACGCCGCCCAAAGGCACCTTCTATCTGTGGGTTCCCGTACCGAAAGGCATGACATCCCTGGAATTTACCAACCGCCTGTTTGACAAGACGGGCATCGTCGTGGCGTCCGGGACAGCCTATGGAACATACGGCGAAGGGTATGTCCGCATCTCCCTCACCGTGCCGGATGACCGTCTGGCAGAGGCCATGGGCCGCATCGAGCGGGAATTTGCGTTATAGATAAACATAATAGCGGCTCTGTAAAAAGCGCCAAAAGCAAGGCATGCGAAGACCGAGGAACGAAGCGTACTTTTGCGTACGTTGCCGTGACGGGGGCTGAAGCAGAACGCAGCCTATGGACTTTTTACAGGGCCGCCACATCTGAGGATTAATTATGGAAATCGGAATCATCGGCCTCCCCGGAAGCGGGAAGAGCACCCTTTTTGAAATCATGACGGGCGTAAAGAGCCGGGATATGCATGGTGAACCTTGCGTCCGTGGACTCGCCACCGTTGCCGACCAGCGATTTGACCGTCTGGTGGAAATATTCAAGCCCGTGAAGGTTTCGCCGGCGAAGGTCCCCTGTGTCGATGTCCACGCTGCGGGCGAAAAAGCCTGGAACACCCTCCGGCAACATCTGAGCGGCGCCGACGGTCTGGTTCATCTCCTCGACGGCTACACGACGGGGGATCTGGCGGACCTTCTCGCCGATTATCGCAAGCTTGAGGATGAACTGGCCCTCTCCGATCTTCTTATTGTGGAAAATCGCCTGGAACGCCTGGGGAAAATGCCCAAGGTGGCCTGCAAACCGCAGGATATCGCTCAAATGGAGATCCTGCCGCGCCTCAAAAGCCACCTGGAAGGGGGCGGCGCCCTGCGCGATCTGCACCTGACGGCGGATGAGCTTCATCTGTTGCGGAGTTTTTCTTTCTGGACGATTAAGCCGGAGCTGGTCGTCATCAACCGGGGGGAAGAACGGCCTGCCCCGATTGCGGATTTTCAGAAAGAGACAGGCATCTCCACGCCGGTCATTGAGGTCTGCTGCCTCATCGAAGCCGAAATTGCCACGCTGCCACCCGCGGAGCAGAAAGAATACCTGGCGGCTATGGATATCGAGGAAGCGGCCTTCAACCGGGTCATCCGGGCATCTTTCGACATGCTGAAGCAGATGGCCTTCTTTACCGTGGGCGAGGACGAAGTAAAGGCCTGGGTCATTCCTCTGGATACCAAGGCGCCCAAGGCGGCCGGTGCCATCCATAATGACTTTGAACGGGGCTTTATCAAGGCCGAAGTGGCGAGCTATGATGATTTCATCGCCTTCGGAGGCACGAACAGCGGCGTCAAGGCCGCCGGCAAACTGCGCCTGGAAGGGAAGGAATACCTCGTCAAGGACGGCGACATCATCAACTTCCGGTTCAATGTGTAGGGATATTATCAACCATAACATTTATTTTGGTTGACAATTCTCGCTGTATTGTCTAAGAAGCCTCCATAAAGGGAATGTGGAGGTTATCCATTGAATATCATTGATAAGTTTCAGAAAAAAGCCATAAAGTCCAAGGGCCTGAGCACCGATGAGGCCCTGGATCTTTTTATCGAAGGGTCGAATCACCCCTATCGCGTTCTGGCGGCGGCGTCGGAAATCCGGGAACATTTCAAAGGCAAGGATATCATCCTCTGCGGCATCATCAATGCAAAATCAGGCAAATGTTCGGAGGACTGCGCCTTTTGCGCACAGTCATCCCACTACACGACGGATGCCAAAACCTACCCGTTGCAAACGGCCGGGCAGATCGTTGACGAAGCCAGGGAAGCCATGCGAGGCGGTGCGGAGATGTTCGGCATCGTCACCAGCGGCAAAGGAATCAAATCGAAGAAGGAATGGTCGGAGATCTTCAAAGCTGTCGAAGGGATTAATGCCATCGGGATGAAACCCTGCGCCTCGCTGGGGATGCTCAATGCCGCCAAGGCCCGGGAGCTTAAAGCGGCAGGCCTCTTTCGTTACCATCACAATCTTGAAACTTCCCGAAGCTTCTTCCCGCAAATCTGTACAACCCATCAATATGAGGAGGATACGGAAACGGTCCGCGCGGCCAGGGACGCGGGCTTGAGCGTCTGTTCCGGGGGGCTCATCGGCCTGGGCGAGGGCATCACCCACCGCATTGAAATGGCCGAGACCCTCAGGGATCTGGACGTCGATTCCGTTCCCCTGAATATTCTCAATCCCATCAAGGGCACGCCCCTGGGTCGGGCAACGCCCCTGCCGCCCCTGGAAATCCTCATGACCATTGCCATGTTTCGCTTCATGCTCCCCGATAAAGACATTAAACTCTGCGGCGGCAAAGAGAAGAATCTGCGGCAATTGCTCCCCCTGGGAATTGTGGCCGGCGCCAATTCCCTCATGACAGGCAACTACCTGACGACAACGGGCCGGGACAGCGCCCTGGACCAGGAGATGATCGCCGACCTGGGACTCCGGGCCACAAGGGAAGCCCAGCCCCTCTGCACATGTGCCTCAAAAGCAAAAAAAGGCGCCTGCAGCGGGGTCGCGGCTAGGGGAAAGAAACGCCAGCCATGAGCAGAGCGCAACAGGGCAAGCCTCCCGTTCGCGATATCACGCTGGATCTCCTGAAGAAACACCGCGGGGAATGGGTTTCCGGTCAGCTCCTGGCCGAACGGCTGGCCATAACTCGCGCCGCCATCTGGAAACGGGTGGCCGCCTTGAAAGAGCAGGGCTACGGGATTGATTCGTCACCCCGGAAAGGTTACTGCCTCCGGGATGTTTCCAACCGCCTGCTGGCCTCTGAAATCCACGATGGCCTCAATACTCGCATCATCGGCCAGAGAGACATCCATCATTATGATCAGACGGATTCCACCAACAGGCGAGCCAAGGAACTGGCCGCCGCCGGGGCGGCCGAAGGCGTCCTGGTCGTCGCGGAAGAGCAAACCCGGGGCCGGGGGCGATTGGATCGCCAATGGTTTTCACCGGCCGGACAGGGGATTTATGCGTCCCTCATTCTCCGGCCATCCCTGCCGCCGGGTGCAGTGACACGCATGGTGCTCCTCACCGCCGTCGCCGTTGCTGAAACCCTGAGGGATGCCGCCGGCATGACGGTATCCATCAAGTGGCCCAATGACATTCTCGCCGGTGGCCGTAAAATAGCGGGTATTCTGACCGAAGTCGCCATGGAGATGGACACCGTCAATTATATCGTCATCGGTTTGGGTCTGAATGTAAACATCCCAGCCAATGCATTCCCTGAAGACCTCGGCGGCCGTGCGACAAGCGTTCTTATGGAAACCGGCAAAACCTTTTCCCGTGCCCTTCTCCTTCGCCGCTTTCTCGAATCATGTGAAGGTTATTACCACAGTGTCCTGGAATCGGGTTTTGACCCGGTCATGGCCCGCTGGCGGGCCTTGACCGACATGGAAGGCAAGCAGGTGACGGTGCAGACCATTGGCGGCACTTACACCGGCAGGGTCCTGGATTTTGATCGCGACGGCTTCCTCATCCTCCAGGATAATGAAGGGGAGAGCATCAAAATCTATTCCGGCGATGTCACCCTCCGCTAATTCCACAAAAATCACCTTGTCAAAAAGTCTATTCATTGCTAATAAATCCGGTGCTGGTGCCATGCTGCACCTAACGGCAGGGATAGCGACCAGGCATGGTAAACAAAATTCTGATCATGGAGTAACATCATGGGAGAAGGCATATCCGATTATACGAAATTCTGCGTCGATCTGAGACGTCATATGTGGATGGCCGGCGTGGAGGAGGAATTGCGCCGCTTGATCTGGCAGATCGGCGTCACCGGCAAATACATTTCGGCTAAAATCCACGAATCGAACCGGAAGCTGGCCGGGTTCAAAAATATGTATGATGAGGAGCAACTTGCCCTGGACAAGAGTTCCGACCATATCCTGAAAAACCAGTTGCAGTTTTCGGGATTCGTCCGGGAGTATGCCTCGGAAGAGCAGGACGATGTCGTGACGATCGGTAAAGGAACGGAGACCTACTTTGTCACGGCCGATCCGCTGGACGGCTCTTCCCTGGTCGATTCCAACCTGGCCATCGGCACCATCATCGGCATCCATGACAACTCCTTTTTCGGGCGGGGCCGCGACACCATGGTCGCTGCCCTATACATCACCTACGGCCCCCTGATCACGATGGTCTATAGCGCCGGGAAGGGCGCCCATGAATTTGTCCTGAACCGGGAGGGAGAGTACGTCCTTTCCCAGGAAAATATCCGGCTCCGGGAAAAAGGCGACATCTATAGTGTGGGCGGGCTCCGGATGGACTGGACGCCCGAGCATCTTCGGTACGTCGAACATCTGGAAGCGACAGGATACAAGCTGCGCTACAGCGGCGGGTTTGTTCCCGACATCAACCAGATTCTCATCAAGAACGGAGGCGTCTTCACCTATCCGGCCCTGAAGAAAAGCCCGAACGGCAAACTGAGACTCCTTTTTGAACTTCAACCAATGGCCTTTCTCATGGAGGCGGCAGGCGGCATGGCAACAGATGGCATACGCCCGATTCTCGACGTCCCTGTCGAGGACCTGGGACAGCGAAGCCCCATCTACATCGGCAGCCGCTTTGAGGTGGCAAAAGCCAAAGAATGCCTGGAGGTCCGATCATGATCCATGAAACCATGGCATCCTTAAAAACGGGAATCGACGGTATCCTCCGGGTGCTGCCGGACAGGGTTGAGATCATCGATGAGGCAGCCTTTCACGGCCGCATCATCGATGATCTGATCTATACGGCTGTTTTCAGCCCCGACGAAGACGTCCGCCTGGCCTCCCGTTGGCTGATCCGCCGGGGAGGCGCCGCAGCCGGCGCTCACGCCGCATCTATCCAGGGACTTTATAAAGCGATGGGACGAAAAGAAGTATCGGGCTTCACCGTTCCGGCCATCAATATCCGCACCCTGACCTACGAAACGGCGCAGGCAGCTCTCCGGGCGGCCATGCGGCTGAAGGTCGGCCCCGTCATCTTTGAGATTGCCCGATCGGAGATCGATTATACCCGTCAGCGGCCGGAGGAATTTACGGCCGCCGTCACGGCGGCGGCGATTAAAGTCGGATATCGTGGCCCCCTTTTCATCCAGGGGGATCATTTCCAGGTCAATGCCGGCAGATATGCCCAGGACCCGGACAAAGAGGTCCAGTCTGTCAAGGATTTGATGTGGGAAGCGATTGAGGCAGGATTCTACAACATCGACGTGGATACCTCCACCCTGGTCGATCTGGCCAAACCAACCGTAAAGGAGCAGCAACAACTCAATTACACCCTGGCTGCCGAGTTGACCACCATGATCCGGGACCTGGAACCGGCGGGGGTTACCATCTCCGTAGGCGGCGAGATCGGAGAAGTGGGCGGAAAGAACAGCACGGTTGAGGAGCTGGCGGCCTTCATGACTGGTTATCTGGAAGCGTTGGAGCAGGATGGAGAAAAGATGCCGGGCATCAGCAAAATCAGCGTTCAGACAGGCACAACCCATGGTGGCGTTCCCATGCCGGACGGTACGATCGCCCAGGTCATGCTTGATTTCGATACGCTGGAGAAGCTTTCGGCTGCGGCAAGGGAACATTACGGCCTGTCGGGAGCCGTCCAGCATGGGGCATCCACCCTGCCGGCTGATGCCTTTGACAGATTTCCCGCCGTCGGCACCGCCGAGGTCCATTTGGCGACGGGATTCCAGAATATTATTTACGATAGCCCCCATCTGCCGAAAGAGCTTCGGGACCGAATCTACGATTACCTCAAGACGGCCTGCATCTCCGAAAAGAAGGAAAAGGACACGGAAGAACAGTTCCTGTACAAAACCCGAAAGAAAGGGTTCGGTCCCTTCAAGCATGAGATGTGGCATCTACCCCCGGAAACGCGGCAGGCCCTCGGGCTGGAATTGGAAAGCCAGTTTGCCTTCCTGTTTGAAAAGTTGAATGCCGCCGGCACGAAGGAGCTTATGAGCAAATATGTGCGGCATGTGGATGTACCCTTGCCGGCACCCGGAGCGCTGAAGGGGTAATTGCCGTCATCAAAAAACCCATCAGGCCAGAGCTTGTCTTCTCGGATTTCAGGCGCAACCTGAAATCTATTTTGGAGAAAAACGAAAATGGGCAAACGACTGGAAAACAAAGTAGCCGTCATTACAGGCGGAACCAGCGGCATCGGCGAAGCCACCGCAGAGGTGTTCGCTACAGAAGGGGCCAAGGTGATCATCGCCGGCCGCTCAAAGGGAAAAGGTGCGGAAATTGCGGCCCGTCTGGGGGAAAACGTTATCTATCAATATGCCGATGTCATGATGGAAGAGGACATCAAGGCCTTGATCGCGTTCGCCGTCAATCGGTTCGGACGGCTGGACTGCCTCTTCAACAATGCCGGCGGTCCCGATCGCGGCACACTGGAAACGGTGACCCCCGATGATTTTGTCTATAGCATGACTTTGCTTCTGGGAAGCGTCGTCTTCGGGATGAAACATGCCGCGCCGGTTATGAAAGCCCAGGGGTCAGGCTGCATCATCAATAATTCCAGCATCGCGGCCATACGCATGGGACAGGGAGGCTACCTGTACAGCGCGGCCAAAGCAGGGGTTACCCATATCACGAAAGTCGCCGGTGTTCAGTTGGGGCCCCATGGCATCCGCGTCAATTGCATTTCCCCCGGGGCTATCGCCACGCCCATCTTTTACGGTGGTTCGCAAGTGGCGCAAACTCTCGACCAGGAACAGAATGAACGCAAGATGGAAAAGTTGAAGAAAAGCCTGGCCAAGGCGACGCCTCTGCCAAGGGCGGGGTTGGATAAGGACATCGCCTATGCTGCCCTGTTTCTGGCAAGTGATGAGGGAAGTTTCGTGAATTGTCATGACATGGTCGTAGATGGCGGACGGACGTCCCTCTTCCGTGAAGGGGCATAGCGATTGGCTTGGTCGGCAAGGCGATATTTCATTGACATCAAACCTTTCTTGTAATACGTCGTCCCACCAGTAACCTGTATGATGATGAGAGGAATAACTGATTATTATCCGCCCCATGATGTGCGATCCCCTTTTTTATCCCTTATTCCGAGAAGAGATCGACCGGCTGGCCTGTAAGCCTGGGGGTAAAGCGGCCCCATATCTTGTGCGCCTGGAGAAGAGCAGGGATTTCGCCCGCCCGCTCCTTGAACTGATCACAACCTGCCGGGTTCCGGAAAGATTTTATTACAGCGCCAAGGATGACCCCTTCATTATGGGAGGGTTGGGAAGCACCCTCGTCATTGAGGCCGAAGATGCCCATGACCTGCTGAACGGATTCAGCGATTTATGGGCCGCCGATGAAACCATCCCCGTTTTCGGCGGTTTTTCTTTTTATGCCGACGAGGCCCCGTCTCCGGAATGGGAACCCTACAGCCGCTGCCGGTTTACGCTGCCCTTTGTCGAATTGCGCCAATTTCCGGACGGCATTCATATGGCCGTGAATTACATCAATAAAAGAGGGCTTCCCATGGCCTCGGTCCTCAAAGAAATTACCGAAACCCTTCAATCCCTGGATGACCGGACACATCAACTTCAATCTTCTCCCATACCTTCCGGTCTGCGCACGCAACTCATCCCGGAAAAACCGCACTGGAACCATATGATCAAAAAGGCGCTCCAGGCGATCAAGGAAGGGGATCTGGGGAAAGTTGTCCTGGCCCGTAAAAAGGTGGTCACCCATCGGGATTTATGGGACCCCGCACAGATCATCACGGCCATGGCAAAAATCGAGGAGAATTCATTTACCTTTTTCTATCAGATCGAAGATGGCATTGCCTTTCTGGGTCGTTCTCCGGAAAGGCTCTTTCGCATGCAGGACGGGGATGTTCTGGCTGAGGCTATTGCCGGAACACGCCCCCGGGGGAAAACCGCTCTTGACGATGAACGACTCGAGGCCGAACTCCTGAATTCCCCGAAGGAACTTGAGGAACACCGGTTTGTGGCCGGTTTTATCGAAGCCGGCATGGGTCGGCTCTGTAGCGATGTGCGGATAGAATCATCGGAAGAAATTCTAAAGCTGAAAAATGTCCAGCATATCATGACACGGTTTACCGGCCGGTCCTGCCGGAATCAGATTCCCCTGTCCATTGCCCGGGTCTTTCATCCCACGCCCGCCGTGGGCGGGTATCCTCAGGAAAAGATTTCCGGCTACCTCAAGGCGAACGAACCCTTCAGGCGGGGTTGGTACGCGGCTCCCATCGGCTGGATGAACAAAGCCAACGCCGATTTTGCCGTCGGCATCCGGTCGGCGCTGGTGAACCGGAACGAATTGCATATTTTTGCCGGAGCCGGTATTGTCAGGCAATCAAATGCCCATGCCGAATGGGATGAAACGGAGAAGAAAATGGACAACTTCACGGCCATCCTGGGAGAATGCTGATGCCTCGATTGCCCTTGACCGATCACCTGAACCTGTTATGGTCCTCGCTGATCGTGGCCGAGCTCATCAAAAACGGGATCGATGCCTTTTTTATTTCCCCCGGCAATCGCAATGCTCCGCTGATTTCCGCCCTGGCCTATGAAGACCGTGCCTATAAGAAGGTCTGTCTGGATGAGAGGGCCGCCGGATATCGGGCCCTCGGTTATGCAAAGGCAACCGGGCGTCCCGGTGTTCTGGTCTGCACATCCGGCACGGCGCCCGCCAATTATTATCCGGCAGTCATTGAGGCCTTCCGGGAAGAGATCCCCCTGGTCATCCTGAGCGCCGACCGGCCACCGGAGCTGGTCGGCAGCGACGCCAATCAGACCATCGTCCAGCAGGACATCTACGGACGGTATTGCCGGGAATCCCTTCTTCTCCCCTGCCCCGATGTCGATTACCCCCTTGAGGCGCTCCTTGCCAAGATCGACCATCTCGTGGCCCGCCCCTTGGGTCCGGTCCAGATCAATTGTCCCTTCCGGGACCCCCTGACGCCCGGACTTACGGGTCGCCGGCCCATCCCGGATGATGTTGCGGCAGCGGCAAAGCATTTATTTAACAGGAAGGGGCCTTACACGGTTTATCCCACACAGAAAGCTATATCGACTTGCCTGGAGGACCTTGCCGCACTTCTGAAAAAGCCCGGCAGGGGCTTGGCCATCGTCGGTCGCCTTGACGCCCCTCAGGATGCCCCGGCCCTCGAAGACCTCCTTCAAGCTATGGACTGGCCGGTTTTCTGCGATATCGCTTCATCCATGAAAGGTATGATACGGGCGGACAAACAGATCTTTACCCTTGATCATCCCGAGGCCGTCCGGCTGGTCAATGCTTACAACCCCGAAACGATCATTCAATTCGGGTCGGGATTGGTGTCCAAGCAATACTATGCGTCTATTCTTCCGCAAAGCCAGGCAACCGTCATCCAGGTGAGCCCGAAAAGCGGCTTGCGCGATCCGGCCCATCGGGTGAACATGCGCATCCAGGAACCTGTCCACGTCATTGCCGGCACCCTCAACGTCGAAGACTTTCTGCCGCCGGACCGGGCGGCCCGCGACCTTTTCCTTGGCCAAATGGAGGCCCTGCAGCAATTCCTGCACCAGCAGATTCCGGAAAACAAGCTGAGCTACCCCCTCATCGCGTCAACGCTGCTTGCCGGGGTACCCGACGGGGAAGGGCTGTTTCTGGGAAATTCCATGGTCATCCGGGCCTTTGACGCCGTTCGCTCTCCTTTTCCACAGAGGGTCAATGTCGTCTCCAATCGCGGGGTCAGCGGCATCGAAGGGAATATCGCCACAAGCATCGGCTTTGCCGAGGGTTCCGGACGGCGGGTTACGGCCGTCATCGGAGACATCTCTTTCCTCCATGACCTGAATTCCCTTATTTTGTTGCAGCAAAGCGAAACGCCAGCCATCCTGATCATCATCAACAACGGGGGAGGCAGAATCTTCGAGCGGCTTCCGATCCGTGATTTCCCCGAGATAATCAACCCCTATATGACGACGCCCCATAGTATGAGCTTCAATCGCCTGGCGGATCAATTCGCATTGCCCTATTTCAAGGCTGATAAACCGGACGAATTGATCCATGCATATGAGCAGGCCCTGCGGGAGAATCGTTCGGCCATGTTGGAAGTGACATTATCCCCGGAAGTGGATCTGCATATTTGCCAGGCAATGCAGCAGGTTCGCCTGCCATAAACCATACGAAGGAAAGAGAAACCTATGATTTCAGAGATATTCGATCCCAAACGCTGGAAATCCGTACCCGGTTTTAAATTCAAGGATATCACCTATCACCGTGCCAAAGACCAGGGAACGGTGCGTATTGCCTTTAACCGGCCGGAGGTCCGCAACGCCTTTCGCCCCCAGACGGTCGATGAGCTTTATACGGCCATGGACCATGCCCGCATGACAACGGATGTCGGCGTCGTGCTCCTGACCGGCAACGGACCTTCACCCAAGGACGGCGTCTGGGCCTTTTGTTCCGGTGGCGATCAGCGCATCCGCGGTAAAGACGGCTACAAATATGCGGGTGAGAAGGGAATCGATCCGGGCCGCCTGGGCCGCCTTCATATTCTGGAAGTGCAGCGCCTGATCCGGTTCATGCCCAAGATTGTCGTGGCCATGGTCCCCGGCTGGGCCGTCGGCGGCGGGCACAGCCTCCATGTGGTCTGCGATCTTACCATTGCCTCACGGGAACACGCTATCTTCAAACAGACCGACGCGGACGTGGCCAGCTTCGACAGCGGGTATGGCTCTGCCTATCTGGCCAAGCAGATCGGACAGAAACGGGCCCGGGAGATTTTTTTCCTGGGGTTCAACTATTCCGCACAGGAGGCCTTTGAGATGGGCATGGTCAACAAGGTCGTCGACCACAAGGCTCTGGAAACAATCTGCCTGGAGTGGGCCGGGGTGATGAATGCCAAATCGCCGACGGCCATGCGAATGCTGAAGTTCGGTTTCAATCTGACCGATGACGGCCTGGTGGGACAGCAACTCTTCGCCGGCGAGGCCACGCGTCTGGCTTACGGGACACAGGAGGCCGAAGAGGGAAGGGATTCCTTTCTGCAGAAACGGCCCAAGGATTTTAAAAAGTTCCCATGGCACTATTAACAGCCACGCGCGTCCTTTTGCAGAAGCCATGATTAAAGGGTTCCCGCCCCTTGAAGGGGAGAGCTAATCTCATGAGAATCGCCGACATCGAGATTTATCGATTCCGCCTCCCTTTTGTTGTTCCGATCAAGGTCGGACGGCAAGTCCTGCATGATCGGGAAGGGTTCATTCTCGCCCTGACGGACGAAGAGGGAAGGACCGGATACGGGGAAATCGCACCCTTGCCGGGACTAGGCCATACAACCCTTGAGCTTTGCCGGCAGGAATTACCCGCATTGAAGGGGCTTTTCACCAACACGGCTCTTCAATGCCACCAGTTCGATATCATGGCCCCTCTGCTGGGATTGGCATCCTTACCCTTTTCTTGTACAACCCATACACTCTTTGGTTTAGAAAGTGCGATGCTGGACCTTCTTCTCCAGCAACCGCAGGGACCTGGCCAAACGCCTAAACCTTTTTTACCGGATCCACTCATAGTACCGATCAGCGGGCTTTTTATCCCGGGCATCAGGGAAGAGGCCATGGCCGTCCAGATTCAGAAGCTAAAAGCCGCCCGGATGAAAACGGTGAAGGTGAAGATCGGACGGCTCCCCGCGGAAGAAGAAATTCATCAGATCCTTTGCCTCGCTTTGGGGATCGGGGCCGACATGATTTTGCGCCTGGATGGCAACAGGAATCTGACGCCGGATGCCTATCTACGCTATTACACGGCACTTAACCACCTCACGGTGGAATATGTGGAGGAACCTCTCGATGACGGGGAACCGGTACCTGCCGGGGCAGCCCCCTGGCCGGTCGCCCTGGACGAATCCCTGGGCCGCTTTCTCGACCCCGATGAACCGCGTCCATCCAGGCTTCCCCAAGAGGTCCGGACGATTATTTTGAAACCAGGCCTCCTGATGGGCCTGCACGCCATGGCCCGGTGTATCGCAGACGCCGACAGGGTCAGCATGAGAACAACCCTCAGCTCCGCCTTCAATACGGGCATTACCCTGGCGATACTCAGTGTCTTCTCGCGCCTGGCAGGCCTCTCGCCCGATATCGCCCATGGGTTCGACACCATGCGCTATCTTGCCGCCGATGTCTTGTCTGAACCGCTGATTATTGATGAAGGAGCGCTGGTCATTCCCGGACGGCTCTTGACGGGCGGGCAACTGTTGAACGCCGACGTCATCCAAAAGGAAGGGATATGAAGCCGTCTTTCATTCTGAGTTCATCCATTCGTCTCGATCGCCTTTTTCAGGCATATAGAAAAAACCCGGCGTTAATAATGCCTTCCGCCACCCTGACGTTTGGGGATATCCGGGAAAACCTGCGAACCGTCATTTTCAACCTGAACAAGGCCGGTGTCCGCAAGGGCGATCATGTGGCCCTGCATGCGGAAAATGGCGAATTGCATCTTTATCTGTTTCTGGCGTCCTGGATGATGGGTTTTCTCTACTTCCCCCTTGATGTCAAGGCGCCCCTCAAGCGTTTGCGCCGTGACATCAATATCACTTATTTGGTAACGGACGCCGAGGTCCCGGCTGCCATGCAGCGGTCTGCGCTTCTCCCTGAAGACATCATGCAAGGCCTCCTCCCTTTTCCTGAAAAGATCAAATGGCCGGCCATTCCCTTCAAGCGGGAAGCAAGTGTAATCTTCACCTCCGGCTCCACGGGAAAACCGCAAGGGCTGGTCCATACGGTGGGAAACTATATCTACAGCGCCCTGGGAACGAATGAATTCATCGGGCTTGAGCCCTCGGACCGTTGGCTTCTGAGCCTTCCCCTCTTCCATGTCGGCGGTGTCCTGATCTGGGTCAGAACCCTGCTGTCGGGCAGCGCCTGCATTCTGCCCGACACACTCAAGGGCATCGATATCGCTGTCCGGACCCATCGACCCTCCATACTATCGCTGGTTCCGACACAACTTATCCGTCTGCTCGAGTCCGGAGAAATCGTCACGATCCTTCAGCATGCCAAAACCATTATGCTGGGGGGAGCGCCATCTCCCGCCTGGTTGATTGAAAAGGCTCTGGATATGGGCATCCCCATTATGCCCACCTATGGCTGTACGGAATCGTGCGCCCAGGTGACGGGAGTTGCAAAAGGGGCGAACAGGCAAGCCCATCACACCGCCGGGCATCCCGTTCCCTACCGCGAGGTTCGCATTGCCGAAGACGGCGCCATCATGCTGGGGGGCAAAACGATCTTCAAGCGGTATCTCCATGATCGCAAATCCGGCAGTGCCAGGGAAGATGGTTTTTTCAAAACCGCCGACGCCGGCTTTATCGACGACGACGGCAATCTCGTGATTCTCGGGCGGAACGACGGCGTCTTCATCTCCGGGGGAGAGAATATTCATCCCTTTGAGATAGAAAATAACCTGCTGGCGATGGATCACATCGCGGCGGCCATCGTCGTGCCCGTACCGCACCGGGAATTCGGGATGTCGCCCTGGGTGTTCGTCGAGACGTCCGCACCCATTGACGAAGCAAAACTCATGGCCGGCCTCAGGGCGTGCCTGCCCGGCTATAAGATTCCCAAAAGGATTATCCGCCTCGATCCCGGCGAGAAAAAAGGAAAACTGAAATACAGCCGGGATGACCTGGCCGGGCTGGCCAGAGAGATGGCCGAAGATGAAGGGAAAGGCGGCAAATGAGGGCGGCGGTCCTGCATTATGAAGAGACGGGGCCACGCAATGCCCCGGTTATCGTATTTCTCCACGGCTTCATGGGACATGGCCGGTCCTGGCAGGCCATCATGGAAATTCTGGCCGAAACATCCCGCTGTATCGCCTTTGACCTGCCCGGGCATGGCGGTTCCCTCTTCGGAAGGATCGACCGGCTGAATATGCTGCGGACCATGGAAGACACGGCGCACCTCATCCTGCAAGACCTGGATGCTTTAGGCATAAACCGCTTCAGTCTTTACGGGTACTCCATGGGAGGCAGAATCGCGCAGAATATCGCCTTGGTGTCGCCCCGTCGGATCGACAGGCTCATCCTGGAGTCGGCTTCTTTCGGTATCGCCGACCGCGAGGAAAGGCGACAGCGTTATCTCCGCGATAAGGATTTGCTGGCGAAGATTTACACACCGGAGGACTTCCGAGCATTTCTGGCCGACTGGTACGACCTTCCCCTGTTCCGGACGCTTCGGGGCACACCCTATCACCGCACCCTCATCGAAGAGAAGCTGGATGACTCCGTCGCAGAACTCCGCAAAGCCCTGAACATCCTGAGCGTGGGGAATCATCCCTTTTTTGCAGAAAGGCTGGCCGGCCTCAGCTTCCCCATTCATTACTTCTGCGGGGAAAAGGATGATGCCTACACCGAGGCCGCAAGAACCGTCATTAATCGGCTTCCCGCAATGGAAGTCACCGTGTTCGCTGGAGCGTCCCATAACATCCATATCCAGTTTCCCGAAGAAATCACCCGTGTCATGAAGACGATCCTTGATCAGGAGCGGATAGATGAATACTGAAAAGATAAAGGCATGGGTTCAGGCCAGCCGCCCGCCTTTTTTTATTGCGACGCTGATCCCCTTAAGCACCGGGGCGGTCCTGGCCGGCAAGGAGGGGGCTTTTGCCGTCCTTCCTTTCAGCCTTGTTCTCATTGGATCATTTCTCGTCCACTTTGCCACAAACATCGCCAACGACTACTTCGATCACATGCAGGGAACCGACGCCGGGGCATCCATCGGCGGCTCCCGCGTCCTCCAGGAAGGCAAGATCAGCCTGCATGAGCTGCGCACGGCCATTATTCTTCTTTACGTAACCGCGGCCTGTATCGGTTTTTCCATGACCTGGGTATTGAACCTCTGGGCCCTGGCGCCGCTTATGATGATCGCCTTTTTCAGCAGCCTCTTTTATGTGGCGCCTCCCGTTAAATACGGCTACCACGGCCTTGGCGAGCTTTTCGTGGGCATCAATATGGGGCCGGTGATGGTCCTGGGCGCGAACTGGGTTCTCCTGGGCCGGGTGGACTGGACGGCCTTGCCCGTTTCCATTCCCATCGGGCTGATGGTGGCGTTAATCCTTTATTACCAGAGCCTGCCCGACATAGAGACCGATGAGGCCACAGGCAAGCGCACCCTGGCGGTCCGCTTGGGGAAGAAATTCGCGCTGAAAGGGCTTCTGGTCTTC
Source organism: uncultured Syntrophaceae bacterium (assembly GCA_964492965.1). Taxonomy (GTDB): domain Bacteria; phylum Desulfobacterota; class Syntrophia; order Syntrophales; family UBA8958; genus CAZBME01. The sequence goes on from CAZBME010000016.1 coordinate 36,630, forward strand.
TGGATCGTCATCTACGCCAGTATCGCCTCCCTGACTGCCGGAGGTTACCTCTCTCCTCTTGCATGGTGCACATTCCTGACCATTCCTGTTTTAATCAGGTTATGGCAAATCGTCCGATCCATTCGCGATTGGGTTGAGCTTGACCATCATGGGAAATACGTTCGTATTTTTTATTTTATCAACGGCCTGATCATCATTGCGGCCCTATAATGGCGATAAGCCTGCACAGAGAAGCGATTCACCGCAACGAGGACATTCTCCTCCTCCGTTTATGCATAAAAGTATTTGCCCCTGATATATTTCTTCATCTTGAAAAGTGATCAAATTTGTCATATAATACATTCCTATAAGCCCGTTAGTGTTTTTGGTGCTGTGTATCCGGATCCAAAGCATTAAAAAGGGACTAAAAAGGAAAGGGGTAAGACGCATATGGCAAAGGCAGTGAAGAAGGAAGAACCGAAGAAGGCTGCACCGAAGAAAGATGCTAAGAAGGCCCCGGCAAAAAAGAAGTAAAGACGGAGAATCAATTTGACGGCAGAAGCCCGGACGAATACGCCGGGCTTTTGTTTTACTTTCCCCCGGAGTTTGACTTTCCTGTTACTTCAGCCCTAATTCTTTAAAAACAGCTTCATGGCCGGGATGATAGGGCGGTGCCTGCAACAGGGCGGGGAAAAGCGTCGGATAACGACAGCCGCCCGCTTTTTGCGATTTCTCCAGGCCTTCTGTAAGTTCTTCGAATTTTTCTTTCGGAACGGCAAAAATAAGCTCGTCATCGCCTACAAGGGCAAGCGCCCGTTCTCCCGCACCGGGAATGGCCACCTGGTAATTCCGGTCTCGCATACTTTTATACACAAGGTTGACACATGTTCCTCTCCCTATAAATTCCCCCTGCAGAGGTTCTCCCGTCATGAAGGCAACAGCGATAATAAGTCGATTGATCTGCGCCGAGTTGCCGTGCACAAGGACAACATCCGGGATCGTGTCCGCATCGCTAAGAGGACTCATGATAAATTTTCTCTTCGGTGAATAGTTTCATCCGGAGCGTGCGGTTGATTTTCGCGCCGATCTCGGGTGTCGCGGCGTAGAGGGGGTATGCCATGGCGCCCTCATCAAGAAGCTTACTTTCTTTCTTCAGCCCGAAAGCGACGAGGGCGATGGGACATTCATGATCTTCCGCATCGAAGCCCATAGTGAAACCGAAGCGTCTCGATATGGAAAACCCCTGGCAAAGACTCATGCGAACATGGAAATGCGTCAAGGGGCGCTTGGCTTTTTCGGGGATTTCACCCTCTTCCATCATGGAAACGGCAAGGGGAAAAGTGGTCGGACGAACCAATCGATCCAGGGTTTTCGATAATTTCTTGAGAATTTCCATCAGTATCCCTTCCCTAATACGGATAACATTCTAAAAATCTTTGCTATTCCGAGACAAGACCATGGCGGCAGGCGGGGGCCTCCTCTTCCGTCAGAAAGGGGGCCGGCAGAGGGTGTTTCATGTCTCGCGTTATCCTGCCGGGGATGAGAGCCCGGATTGGAATCGCTTTTACCGGACCTTCGCGCCTGTCTTCGGCGGGCGGTCAAAAGACAGGACCGTCAGGCCTTCTTCCGTATCCGTGGCCAGGAGCATGCCCCGGGATTCAACCCCCATCAGTTTGGTCGGCTTCAGATTCGCCACGATCACAATGGTTTTGCCGATGAGCTCTTCAGGTTTGTAATCCTTGGCCACCCCGGCGACGATCTGACGCTCTTCTCCGATGTCAAGCTTGAGTTTCAGGAGCTTGTTGGATTTCGGAACCAACTCCGCTTCCAGAACCCTGGCTACACGCAGGTCGATTTTCTCAAAGTCTTCGTAAGTGATTTCAGGTTTGAAGACGGGGGCTTCCATTTTAGTCTCTTGTCCTTTCTCCTCTTTCTTATACTCCACGCGGGGGAAGAGTGCGTCTATGCGTTCCAGGGCATTGCCGGCGGGGAGGAGACCCCATCGGCGTGCGGTTTCATAGGTCTGGCCGGACGTATCCCCGATGCCGATATGCTCCTGCATTTTTGCGGCCGTCGCCGGCATAAAAGGCGAGATGAGGACGGCGATTATCCGTAGTGACTCCAGCAGATTGTAGAGGATAGCTTTAAGGCGCGGCCCGTTGGCCGGGTCCTTGGCTACGCTCCAGGGCTCCTGTCCGACGATATACTTGTTGACGATATTAACATATTCCCAGATGGCAATCAGGGCCTTGTGAAGCCCCAGTTCCCGGAAACAATCATCCACTTCCGCCGCAACCTTCACCGCCGCTTCCCGCAGAGGGGCGTCCGCGTCGGCGGGCTGGCCCGGTTCCGGCACTTTGCCGTCGCAATACTTGATGGCCATGGCCATGATCCGGCTGGTCAGGTTGCCGAGATCGTTGGCGAGATCGGCATTGATCCGCTGGACAAAGCTCTCTTCGCTGAAGCTGGAATCGAGGCCGAAGACCATATCCCGCAAAAGAAAATACCGGAAGGCGTCCAGTCCGTACTTATCCTTGAGTTCGAGCGGTTTTACCACATTGCCCAGGCTCTTGGACATCTTGCTTTGATCCACATTCCAGTAGCCATGGACATTGAGGTGCTTATAAGGTTCGATACCGGCCGCTTTCAGCATGGTCGGCCAATAGATGCCGTGGGGCTTCAGGATATCCTTGGCGATGAGGTGCTCCGCCACGGGCCAGAAGGTCGTGAATTTGTCGTCATCGGGATAGCCTATGCCGGTGATGTAGTTGATAAGCGCATCAAACCAGACATAGGTAACGTAATTGTTGTCAAAAGGCAGATCGATGCCCCAGGTCAGGCGCGCTTTGGGCCGTGAAATGCAAAGGTCGCCCAGAGGTTCCCGCAGGAAGGCCAGGGCCTCGTTCCGGTAGCGTTCGGGACGGATGAAGTCGGGGTTGTCCGTGATGTGCCGGATGAGCCAGTCCTGGTATTTGCTCATTTTGAAGAAGTAATTGCTCTCGTGGCGGTATTCCGGCGCACACTGGTGATCGGGACAAAGACCGTCCACAAGCTCCTTTTCCATGTAAAACCGTTCGCAGCCAACGCAGTAATGCCCTTCATAATGCCCGAAATAGATATCTCCGGCGTCGTAAACCTTCTGGAGGATCATCTGCACAACCTTCATATGGTTTTCGTCGGTCGTCCGGATGAAATAGTCATTTGTAACGGCCAGTTCCGGCCATAAGGCGCGGAATTGGGCGCTGATCCCGTCGGCGTACTCCTTGGGGCTGATGCCGGCCTTCTGGGCGGCTTCGGCGATCTTGTCGCCATGCTCATCCGTTCCCGTAAGAAAGAAGGCCTTGTCTCCGGACAGGCGGTGATAACGTGCCAGCACATCGGCCACGATGGTCGTATAGGCATGGCCGATATGGGGAGAGGCGTTCACATAATAAATAGGTGTCGTGATATAATAGGTTTTGTCCATATAAAATCCCTTACAGAATATTCATGAGATCAAATCATTGATGAGGTTCCCAGGCTCACGCCTTGCCCCCTTTGGGCGGAGGCGGTGCAGGCGGATGTTCCGATATAATCTTTTTGATGCTCAAAACAGCTTCCTTACCGTTTTCAAACTCCACGGCGATCTCTTCGCGAAGGACATCCTGTCGGGTGACTTTGGCGCGTCCATCTTCGACCTGGACCACTTTCCCGCATTTGGGCATGTGTTTCTTGATTTCCACATAGCCGTCGTATTCATAGGCGAGGCAGCACATCAGCCTGCCGCAAAGCCCTGATATCTTTTCCGGGTTGAGAGACATGCCCTGTTCCTTGGCCATTTTTACGGAGACCCGGTCCAGATTATGGAGCATACTGGCACAGCAAACCTCGCGGCCGCAGATGCCGATACCTTTTATGATCCTTGCCTCTTGCCTGGCGCCGATCTGTTTGAGCTCGATGCGGATCTTGAATTTCTGGACCAGATCCTTGACCAGCTCCCGAAAATCGACACGATTTTCCGCCGTAAAGTAGAAGACAACCTTGCTCCGGTCGAAAAGGTATTCGGCTTCAATCACCTTCATCGGCAGGTCGCGTTGCCGGGCCTTTTCAATGCAAAAGATCCGGGCACTTTTTTCCAGAGCTTTGTTCTCTTCCTGGACCCGCAGGTCGTCGTCCGTGGCCTTGCGAATAATCTTCTTCAGGGATGCCGCCTGCTGGTCATCCGCCAGGGATTTGAGGTCGGTGGCCATATAACCCAGGACCAGGCCATGGTCCGTCTCGACGATGACGGGATCATTCTTTTGCAGAGGAAGGCCTGAGGCGTCGAAACTGTAGATTTTGCCTTCCCTCTTGAATTTGACGCCAACAATTTCTTTCACGCGTTACGATCCTTTATGCTTTTTCATGCCTGTAAAGGCGGGAATCAAGCTGTGCTAAGATTTTAATGCTCCGGCAACCGGACAGGGTAATGATTGGGGGAACTTTCTCACGAAACTGCCTTCAATCAGATGGCCAGTTTAAACATGGCCGCTTCCAATGTCAACGTTTTATTGGCGTTCTGCTCCAGGGCCCGGGTCAGGCGATCGAGGATGCGGATGTTGTTGACCATATCCCTGGGCGTGGACCGGCTGACGATGGCCCGGATCGTGTCTTCGCGGTCGGGGTTGATCAGGACCTCTTTATTGCCCAGTTCCCTGTAAAGAAGGGCATCCCGGTAGCAGGTCTTCAAAACATCCAGTTTTTCATTGAGGTCTTTTTTGTCCTTGCCGATAAAATGGATAAAAAAAAGTGTATTCAGGGGATTGGCTTCGCGCCCTTCAGCCAGATAATCCATGATGTCCCTGCGGATCGTCAGGTAGTCCTCCCGGTTCAGTTGCAGTGCCCGGCTGATGCTGCCACCGGAGGAGGCGGCCAGCGTCTGTGCCGTACCCTCATACAAAGATGCCTGCTCCTCAAGAAAACGGGACACGGCTTCCCGTTTCAGGGGATGGAACCGGAGGTTCTGGCAACGGGAAAGAATGGTCATGGGCAGTTGATGGGGACGGGATGTCACGAGGATAAGAATGTTGGCCAAGGATGGTTCTTCCAGGGTTTTCAGGAGGGCATTGGCCGCCTGGGGATTCATTTTTTCGGCGTCCACCATCAAGAAAATCCGCTTTCCGCCTTCCATGGGCCGGAACGCTATGGCATTCATCATATCCCGGACGGCCTGCACCTTGATGAATGCCCCATCCGGTTCAACCGTTAAAAGGTCGGGATGATTGTTGTGATCTATTTTCAAACAGGATGGACAATGGTCGCAGCTGTCGGCGCCGTCGGAACCGGTGCATAAAAGGGCCTTGGCGAAGGAAGCCGCCACGGTTCGCTTGCCGATCCCCTCCATACCGTAAAAGAGGTAGGCATGGGCAATGCGGTTTCTCCGAACGGCATTTTGTAAAACAGCGATCTGCTGTTCATGGCCGTAGATAGATTTAAACGACATGCCCGCACTCCCCGATCATGGTCTCCAGATGACGGCATACGTCACGATGGATAGCAGGAATATCCTGGGAAGCGTTGATCACCCGAAACCGTTGGGGCTCCTGATGGGCCAGCTGGAGATACCCTTCCCGAACCCTTTGATGAAAGGCTTTTTCTTCCCGCTCAAACCGGTCCTCCGGAGACGCTTCCTGCTGCCGGGCAATCCTGTCAAAAGCCCTTGCGAGGCCCTCTTCCACAGGCAGATCGAACAGCAAGGTCCGATCGGGCTTCACGCCACGGATGGCAAATTCATTTACAGCCTTGATAAATTCGACATTCAGCCCCCGACCGTATCCCTGATAGACCAACGTGGCATCGGAGAAACGATCGCAAAGGACGACTTTGCCCTCCGACAGGGCCGGCGCGATAACCTCTTCGATATGCTGGGATCTTGCGGCGCAAAAAAGCAGAAGCTCCGCCCCGGTGGAGAGGACATAGGGGCCCCTGTTCAGCAGAATGTCCCGGATGGTTCTGCCCAAGGGAGTCCCGCCCGGTTCTGCCGTTGAAATGAGGGGGATGGAATGGCTTGCAAGGAAATCGCCGGCCATTTGCAACTGGGTGGTTTTCCCGCAGCCTTCAATACCCTCAAAGGTAATGAATAATCCCATGGTGGCCGATCTCGCCTTCCTGCATTGATGATAGCGCCGCTCCTTAAAGCGTCGCCGGTGGCAAGAGTTATATCCTGTTTCAAATCAAAAACGATATCTTGACCGGTTTTCAAAGCCGGCTCTGCGGCCTGTCAAACAGGATCGCCCCAAGCCGGCTCATCCTGGCCGCCTTAATTTCATCATTGACCGGAAATCGGGATTATTTTTCCTCTCCGGGGATGATGGCTTCTACGGGACACTGGTCCGCGCATGCGCCACAGTCGGTGCAGAGACCGGTATCGATAGTATATTTATCTTCACCCTCACTGATGGCCTCAACAGGGCATTCATCTTCACAGGAACCACAGGCAATGCAATCATCTGTAATCACGTAAGCCATTTTTTCTTATTCCTCCTCGTCAATATGCAAAGTAACCGACCCGGACCACTCCACCCCTGGCGGTGAAAAAAGCGTCCGGGATCATGTATTTAACCATTCAATGCCGACTCTTATGCAGAAACAACGGATTTTATCGCCGGGATTTCCTGCTTGAGAAGGCGTTCAATCCCATTCTTGAGGGTCATCTGAGCCATGGGGCATCCATGACAGGCCCCCGTGAGCTTCACTTTGACCACACCATCATCACTGACATCGACCAATTCCACATCTCCGCCATCGGCCTGGAGATTGGGCCTGATCTTATCAAGAACCTTCTGGACCGTTTCTTTCATCACCATACCTCTCTGACGCTTATAATTAATGAGGCATTTCGTCAAGGAGCCGCTTGATCAGCTTCCTGGCGATATCGGGCAGGGCGGGCTTGAAGAGAGAGTAACTCTCGTCGAGATGATGCCCCGCCTTCCACATGATTTTCCCGGTTTCGGCCTCCACCATCTTGATGCCTAAACCGACCTTGCCTATTTTCTTGTCATTTTCCTTCGTATAGGACCAGTAATCGATATTGACGATCAAAAATGCATCCACTTTAGCGGTTTCACCTATCTTTTTACTCATTTCCGGGTCGGAAAAGTTGACCGTTTTAAACTTGACGGTATAATCGAGAACCGTTTTCCGGAAATCTTCATTGGATGCCAGCAGGGTCTTCATCGTATCTCCGGCTACGACATCGTCAAACCATTTTTTCTCCGACAGAGCGCCGGCAACGATAAGGTCCGCCGTTCCTCTCGCCTCTTCATACGTCCCCACTTCAACGGGCAGCACGCCGATTCGTTTCGGATGGAAATTCTTGGCATCTGCATCAACTTGCGAATAACGAAGCCCCCCGCATGCGACAAGGCCTAAAACAAACATAACGACTACGATTGATGCAATTCCGGTCTTTCTCATGATGAACCCCTCCCTTTTCAAAACCCCAGAATGGTTGTCATTAAAACCCACAATCCTGAACAAATCCCCGCAACAATGTAGCTCGTCTCCAGAATACCTTCGACGGCGATACCGGAAAATCCCGGTTTCCTATCATAAACGCTGAAACAAATCCATATATAAAAAATAATGGTTGGAGAAAGAAGCAGGGCCAGGGAAGAGATCCAACCTGTCAGCCAGGCCAGGCATAGCAGAATGAAGAGGAGACCGGAGACGGCATGAAGAACCCTTTGGGTTTTCTCCGGGCCGATGAGTACGGGAATGGTTTCCCGTCCGATCAGTTTATCACTCTGAATATCCTTGATGTCGGACATAGCCGAACGGATAAAAACCAGCCCGAAAATGAAACAAAAGGATACGATCATGCCGGGCGTCACCACAGGGAGAATGGTGGTTTGCGGGAGAACGGCGGCAACGGTCGCCCAGGCCATGGCCATGGACATGTTCTTCGATCCCGGCAGGTCCTTCAGGCTCCGGAAACGCCAGCCCTGCGGAAAAATGTTGGCCGTATACAGGGCGCCGAGGACGGACATGATGAGGAGAATCAGGAAGGTGGACCGTCCCATATAGAAACTGACGGCCAGGGCCAGCAGCAATGATATGGCCGAGGTGCCCAGATAAACCGCTTCATGCCTGCGATAGGACTCTTCCCGGAATGAACCGATAATGGTACTGGTTCTGCGATTAACGATCCGGTTGATGGCATGCATGGCATAAACATACAGGGCGGCTAACAAAATATTGGATAACCGGATTGGCAGACGTTGCAGCAGCATAGCCGTCATGGTGAGAAATGCTGCGCCTATCGCCGAATAAACATCGGTGCGGACGGTCCATGTCCATATTCTGAAGAGGAATCCGGCCCGATGGGATTTTTCTCCCTGGTAGGTCATGATCGTATCGACGACGCGGTCGATGATCCAGTTTGGGGTCGAAGCCCCGGCGGACACGCCTATCTTTTCAAATTCGCTGACGGCTTCTTTCTTCAGATCTTCTGCCGTCTCAATGTGATACGTGGGCGTTCCCTGCCGCCCGGACAGGACGGCCAGCCTTTTCGTATTGGCGCTGTTCTGGCCGCCGACGATGACCATGGCATCCATTTCTTCGGCCAGGGCCTTGACTTCCGTCTGGCGTTTTTCCGTAGAGTCGCAAATTGTTTCGAAGACCGCCGCATGGGGGAACCGCGCTCGAATTTTTGCAACAATTTCCTGATATTCTTCCGGATTCTGGGTCGTCTGGGCAACAACGCAAATTTTCTCCAGCTCGGCAAGCCCATCAATCTGCGCCGGATCATGGATGACGATTCCCGTGCCGGCGGTATAGCCCAAAAGGCCGTTCACCTCCGGATGCTCTTCGTCGCCGACAATCAATACCGTATAAGCCCGGGAGGCATGCTTCTTGATTATCGCCTGCACCCTTCCCACCCGGGGGCAGGTGGCATCCATAATGCGGATGCCCTTGTCCTTGATCCTTTTCCTTTCCGCCGGCGAAATGCCATGGGCACGGATGATGATCATCGTGTTTTTCCCGGCATGTTCGATTTCATCAAGGGACTGGATGGGAATGATTCCCCGCTTTTTCAGCAGCTCGACGGTCTGGGGATTATGGATCAGGGGCCCGTAAGTATAGACGGTCTCCTTGCCCTTGTGCTGGGCCAGTTCAAGCACCATATCGACTGCCCGCTTGACGCCCATACAGAAACCGGCGGTGGTGGCAAGCTTAACGCCCATCGTTGCCCCCCTGAAACCCCACATAAATGAAGACGTCCCGGTTTCCCGCGGGACCTGTAATCGTGGCGTTGCCTTTAACCAATAGCCTCATCCAACTTTCTTTCGAAATGCCTTGTTTCGGATAACTGCACGGATCCCCGGCGACTGAAAGCCGTCCGGCGGGTTCGTTTGTCATGCCATACTATCCACAATATCCCTTGTTGCAACTACTTTGGCATAAGGAAAAGATAATGCAGCCATAAAGGATGCATGAACCTCTGATGCTTTTATGACTTTTGAATTAAAAAGCAAATCCATTGTCGCGCATGCATCCTCGGCAACAACACAATTGAAGCCCAAGTCGAAGGCGGCACGGGTAGTTGCGTCTATGCACATATGGCTCATAGCGCCGCAGATGACGAGACCGTCAATGTGCTCATTTCTCAGGATTTCCAATAAGGATGTATCGCGAAAGCTGTTCGGATAATTTTTCACGACAACGGCTTCACCCTCTTGGGGAACGACTCTGTCATTAATTTTCGCGCCATCTGTTCCAGGCAAAAAAAAGAAAGCGTTCGGGGGCATAGAAATGTGCTGTATGTGAACGATCGCCATTTTTTTCTTCCTGAATTCCGCCAGGAGAATCCGGGCATTTTCTGCAGCCTCTTCAATACGGGCAAGTTCCATTTTGCCACCGGGGAAATAATCATTCTGCAAATCAACCATAACAAGACATTTGCTCATATTTTCTCCTTTTCAATTTAGTCTAAAAGGGCACAAATGGATAGTGCCCCTAAAATGATTCTTTGAGAAACCTTTTTCCTCACCTTTTACAACTATGCTTACTGTTTTGGGTTGGTTTTAGCTGCCCTGCTCGCCAGATGATGAGAATGATCATAAGGGACGCTGCCTTCTCGCACCTCTGCCATCAAGTCCGGATGTCGTTCCAGCAGTTTGAGAAGTTTAACCAGCGGTGCAGGTGGCCGGGTTTTTCCTCTCTCATAACGCGAAAACGCCACCTTGCCGACGCCAAAAGCTTCCGATAATTCAGCTTGTGTGAGCTTCAGGTTTTTTCGGATACGCCGGATATCCGCGCTGACATCTCCTTTCGCTACCCGCAACAATGCCGCCTGCGCTTCCGTGTAACGCCGATAGCTTTCATTATCCCACACACCCTCGTCACATTCGGGACAGAACTCGCCTTTCATTCCATGCAGTGTCAGCGACTGACCGCCGAAGGAAAGTTTTTCATCCCGCATCTTTGCCATCATTTCCGGATGGTTGCAACTTGGACATTTCATGATTGTTCCCTCACTTTGCTTTGAACTGAATCACCGGCGGTCGGCCGTCGGTGAAACCGGTAATTTTGATATAAACAGAAAACCCCTCCGGGGTCATGCCGTGATAAACGTCCTGCCATACTTGATGTTCTTTATGCGTTGTCATCGACTTGTAGAAATTGCGCCTGGAAAGGGCAAGGACGACCTTTCGCATCTCCTGTTCCATTAACCCCAAGTCAAGGCCGCCTCGAAGGGCCGTTATTGTAAACGGGCGACTCTCCGGATCGGCAACGATCTGCTGCACCGCAAAAAGCTTGTAATGAGGCTTACGCTTCTCCATGACCTGTAATATAGCCAATATGATAAAAATAATCAATATGGTTATTCCAAACTTTCACAACGCCGTCGATACCGGGCAAAACAGGTACGGACATCCATTCATCTCATCTCTTTTCAGAAGCAACCGATACACTTCCTTCAACAAGTTGCAACATCCACTGAATTGAATGTGTGCGAAAAGTACGCTTTCGTACTTCCGGCAAGAGGTGGGAATCCTAATGTGAGATGCATTTATAAGAAATTACAGCATTGCTTATATGGGGGGGCACCATTTCTGTTAATTGAATTAGGGATTTAATCTTGCGTAGATGAAAAATTCCCGATTCCCCGCCGGGCCGGTAATCGGGGATTCGCAATGGCCTTGTACGGTCAATCCCTGTTCTTCGCTGAATTGGATCAAATCCAGGACAACCTGCTGCTGCTGCTGCGGGTTGCTGACTACGCCATGCTCCCCCACCAGCCCTTTTTCAACTTCGAACTGGGGTTTGACCAGGGCCAGAATCACGGCCGTTCCGGATAGGAGGCGCTTGACCGCCGGGATGACACGTTTCAGGGAAATGAATGAGGCGTCGATGGTGGCCAGATCGACCGTATCTGTAATAATGCCTTGGGGTTCGAAATAACGGATGTTGGTTCGATCGATGACGACGACCCGTTCGTCCTGCTGCAGACGCCAGGCCAACTGGCCGTAGCCGACATCCAGAGCATAGACCTTGGCCGCCCCTTCCTGGAGAAGGCAGTCCGTAAATCCCCCTGTCGAAGCCCCTACATCGAGGACAACCAGCCCCCTGACACTGATGCCGAACTTGTCCAATGCGCCTTTGAGCTTCAAGCCGCCCCGGCTCACATAAGGAATGGCGTCTTCCAGGCCTTTGATGCGGATGTTCGCATCGGGTTTAACGGGCGAGCCCGCCTTGTCGATACGCTGGTCGCTGACAATAACGGCGCCGGAGAGGATAAGGGCTCCGGCCTTCTCCAGCGAGGGGGCCAGGCCGCGATCCACCAGCAGTTTATCCAGCCTGACCTTACCTGCCATGCGATCACCCACTCGTTATTTTGTTTTCATCTGCTCATGATGCGCCGGGCCGCCTCCATGATGCCGTCCCGGTCGATCCCGAACATCCGTCTGAGCTCCTGCTGTGTCGCGTGCTCGACGAATATGTCCCCGATGCCGAGCCTCATCATCCGGACGTCAAAAATGCCTTGATCGTTGAGCAATTCCATCACGGCGCTGCCGAAGCCTCCCATGAGCACATTTTCCTCAACGGTGATGATGTTCTTGAAGGCCCGAGCCGTTTCGCAAAGCAATGCGGAATCCAGGGGTTTCACAAAGCGGGCGTTGATAACCCTTGCGGAAACACCTTCTCCTGCCAGGGCCTCTGCGGCCTCCAACGCGGCATAAACGGGGGCGCCAACGGCAATGATCGCCAGATCCTTTCCCTCGCGAACGATTTCACCTTTGCCCACATCCAGGGTTGCTATCGCTTCATCGATTGAGACCCCCACTCCGGCGCCTCTCGGGTATCTCAGGGCAATCGGCCCGCGATATTCGACCGCCGTTTTGAGCATGTGCCGGAGTTCATTCTCGTCTTTCGGCGCCATGACGACCAAGTTGGGGATGGACCGCAGGAAGGCCAGATCGAAGAGCCCCTGATGGGTGGAGCCGTCATCGCCGACAAACCCTCCCCGATCCAGGGCCAGGACAACGGGAAGCTTCTGGAGGCAGACGTCGTGCAGGATCTGATCATAAGCCCGCTGCATAAAGGTCGAATAGATGGCCACAACGGGGGTCATGCCTTCCGCTGCCAGACCGGCCGCGAAAGTCACCCCGTGCTGCTCGGCAATGCCGACGTCGTAGAATCTTTCCGGAAACGCCTGGGCAAACCGATCGAGGCCCGTACCGTCGCACATGGCGGCGGTAATGGCCACGATGGTCGCATTATCCCGGGCCAGTTCAACCAGCGTCTCACCGAAAACACGCGTGTACGTAGGAGGAGTGGTATGATTTCCACTGGCGGACACCTTTCCCGTCTCAATGCAAAAGGGCGGTGTGCCGTGGAACTGTTTAGGCTCCGCTTCGGCAAAGGGATAGCCTTTCCCCTTCTTGGTCAGGACGTGCAAAAGCACGGGGCCCTGGATTTCCTTGACATTTTCCAGGGTCTTGATGAGGTAATTGAGGCGATGGCCGTCTATGGGCCCAACATATGTAAAGCCCAGATCCTCGAACAGGGCGCCGGGCAGGAGAAAGCCTTTCAGCGATTCCTCCACCTGGCGAACGAATTTCAGCATCTGCTCCCCGATCACCGGCGTGCTTTTCAGGAAGGCCTTGATCTCCGTCCTCATTTTTCGGACCGTTTCGCCGGTCATGATGCCGTTGAGGTACGCCGACAGGGCCCCGACGTTTTGAGAAATGGACATTTCGTTATCGTTGAGGATGATGATCAGGTCTTCTTTACGATAGCCGGCCCAGTTCAGACCTTCAAAAGCCAGTCCCGCCGTCATGGAGCCGTCGCCGATGACGGCGATGATTTTATGATTCTTTTTCTGCAGGGTGCGCGCCTCGGCCATGCCGGTGGCCGCTGATATGGATGTGCCGCTGTGTCCGACATCGAAAGTATCGTAGATGCTTTCTTCCCGTTTTGGAAAACCGCTGACCCCGCCCTTCTGGCGAAGGGTATGAAAGCGGTCTTTTCGGCCTGTAATAAGCTTGTGGGCGTAGGTCTGGTGTCCCACATCCCAGATGATTTTGTCCTGGGGGGTGTTAAAGACGTAATGAAGTGCCAGCGTGAGTTCCACCGCCCCCAGGGAGGAAGCGAGGTGGCCGCCGCAGGACGATACTGTTTCGATAATTTTCCGGCGAAGCTCCCCAACCAGGATATTCAGTTCGGGAAGATCAAACTTGCGTATATCGGCGGGGTCATTGACCCTATCGAGGATGCCTTCCTTTTTTCGTTCTTCTGACATTTAAAGCTCTCTTTCCATGATGAATTTTGCCAGCAGCCTCAGGGGGTCCGCTTTGTCGTCAAAGGGTGCAAGGTCAGAAATGGCCTGTAATACCAGCTGTTCCAGCTTTTCCCGCGATGCTTCGATACCCATGAGGGCCGGAAAGGTGACCTTGCCGCGATACTCATCGCTTCCCGTACTTTTTCCCATGAGAACGCTGCTGCCTGTGACATTAAGGATGTCGTCGGCAATCTGGAACGCCAGGCCGATACGATGGCCATAGTCGGCCAGGGCCGCAACTTGCTCTGCGCGGCCGCCGGCCAGCAGGGCACCGGATGTGACGGAAACGCCGATCATGGCTCCCGTCTTGCGGCGATGCATTTCATGCAGAATATCCATGCCGACGGCCTTGCCTTCGGACTGCACATCAATCACCTGTCCCCCGATCATACCCCAGATCCCGGCGGCCCGGGCCACCTCGCGGATCACCTGAAGAAGCTTTGATGCGTCCATGCCGGGAACCTGCCCGGCATCGGCGAGAATGGAAAAGGCCTCCGTCAGGAGGGCGTCTCCCGCCAGGATGGCCATGTCTTCACCGAAAACTTTATGGCTGGTCGGCCTTCCCCGCCGGAAATCGTCATTGTCCATGGCCGGCAGATCGTCATGGATGAGGGAATAGGTATGAATGCATTCCAGGGCGCAGGCGACAGGAATGACAAGGTCCACCGGACCGCCGACCGCCTCCGCGCCTGCGATGCAGAGAATGGGGCGAATGCGCTTTCCTCCGGCAAAGACACTGTAGCGGATGGCCTTGTAGATGACCTGGGGCTCATGATCCTCTTCGGGGAGAAAGCGGTTCAGGGCCTCATCGACCCAGGCCTTGCGTTCCCTCAAATAGGCGGTAAACGGGGATTCACGCTCCATTGTCAGCGTCTTCCCCAGGGAAAGGGGCCAAACTCAGGTCTCCCTGCTCGTTTTTCATGAGAATATCGATCCGCCGTTCCGCCTCGTCCAGCTTTTTGGAACAAAGTCGAACCAGTTTGATTCCTTCCTCGAACACCTTGAGGGATTCATCGAGAGATAAATCGCCCTCTTCCATTTTATGAACGATCTCTTCGAGCCTGCTTAAGGCGTCTTCAAATTTATCCTTGGCCATTCTTAATCCTCCTTGCGAACTTCCGTTACCCGGGCAAGAAACCCTCCCTGGGCCAGGCGGACCCGGATATCGTCTCCCGCCGCCAGCTTTCCGGCCTCCTTGACGATCCAGCCTTCGGGAACCTTTGTGGTCAGACTGTAGCCGCGCTGAAGAACGGCCAGGGGGCTTAGCGTATGGAGGGCACTCTGGCGGGAAAGGAGCTTTTCCTGATGCCGTTCCATAACATTTTTTATAACGACGGTCATGTTTTTCCGGAAATATTCAACCATGAGGCGCTTATTCCGGATGCCCGTCCGGGGGTTGGCATGACTGAGTCGCACTTCCAGCTGATCCCGGACATGCCGTCGCCTGGTCATTTCCCGGCAGAGAATGGATTGCATGCGTTCCAGGGCATAATCCAGCCGCAGGCGCTGATCCTCAAGGATGCGCCGAGGGTCTTTCAGTCGCCTGCCCAGATTGGAGAGCTGATCGCGGCGCTCCTCAATATCCTGGCGCTGGGTGCAAAGGAGCTGCCGGGACAGGGAGGCGAGGCTGCCCTGGAGGCTTTCCCGGTCGGGCACGGCCAGTTCAGCCGCCGCGGAGGGCGTCGGCGCCCGCAGATCGGCGACAAAGTCGCTGATCGTGACGTCCGTTTCATGACCGACAGCAGAGATGACGGGAATCCGGGAGGCAAAAATAGCCCGGGCCACGCCTTCCGTGTTGAAGGGGTAGAGATCCTCAAAAGAACCGCCCCCCCGGGCCAGGATGATCACGTCGATGCCCCCCAGCCTGTTCATATCGGCCAGGGCCCGTATGATTTCGTCGGGGGCCTCGGGCCCCTGGACACGAACCGGGGCAATGACCATGTCCACAGAGGGAAAGCGGCGGGCCGTGACATGGAGAATATCCCTGATCACGGCCCCCGTAGGCGATGTAACAATCCCGATGCGGCCGGGCAGAAACGGGATTTCCTTTTTGTGGATGGCGTCGAAAAGGCCTTCCGCTTCAAGGCGGGCCTTTAATTGTTCATAAGCCTTCTGGAGGGCGCCCAGGCCGCGGGGCTCCACCCGGTCGACAATAAGCTGATATTCTCCACGGGGGCTGTAAACCGTCAGCCGCGCACGACAGGAGATCTGCAAGCCGTCCTCCAGCTCAAATCCCGCCGGGATGGCCTGATTGAAGGCCTTTCTCGCATACGGCGCGTGGAAGACAACGGCCCGGATCTGGCTCTTGGCATCCTTCAGGGTAAAATAGACATGGCCGGAGGCGGGGCGGCGCAGGTTGGAAACCTCACCTTCCACCCACAGGAAGCCGAAGTTGTCTTCCAGCAGGGATTTGATGCCCTCGCTAAGCTCGGAAACGGTCCAGATATCTTTCATTTAGGGTCATGCCTCCGCCGAGGGCGTATCAGAAATTTCATGACATGACAAGGACGATTTTACCCCCGCCATTGACATCGACGCAGAGGTGATTACTTTTAAGAAGTAATCAGTTTTGTGAGGGAAATCATGAAAAAGAAAGATTTATTTAAAAAACCCATTCAGCACATCGACATCACATCGTTTGACGCCGTGAAGATCATCGATTCCATGAAAGGAATGTCCTTTACGGCCCGGGATCTGGCCGATGCCGCAGATATTTACGACCGGATGCTCAAAGACCGGGAATGCGCCGTCATTCTGACCATCGCCGGCAGCACATCGGCCGCCGGTTGTATGCAGGTCTATGCGGATCTGGTGAAAAACAACATGGTTGATGCCATCGTGGCCACAGGCGCTGCCATTGTGGACATGGATTTTTTTGAGGCCCTGGGATTCAAACACTACCAGGGCACACCTCATGTGGACGACACGCTTCTCCGATCCCTCTATATCGACCGGATTTACGATACCTACATCAATGAAGAGGAGCTCCAGGTTTGCGACCGCACCATCTGCGAGATCGCCGACACCCTGCCGCCCCGTCCCTATTCCTCCCGCGAATTCATATGGGAAATGGGCAAATACCTGACCACTCACGCCAAGAAGAAGGATTCCCTCGTGCAGACGGCCTATGAACATGACGTCCCTATTTTCTGCCCGGCCTTTTCGGACAGCAGCGCCGGTTTCGGCCTGGTTCTTCACCAGCATCGCCATCCCGACCGGCACGTCTCCATTGATTCCGTGAAGGATTTCCGGGAGCTGACCATGGTCAAGATCAAAGCGGGAACAACAGGCCTGCTCATGATCGGCGGCGGCATGCCGAAAAATTTTGCCCAGGATACGGTTATCTGTGCGGAGGTCCTGGGGAAAGACGTCCCCATGCACAAATATGCCGTCCAGATTACCGTGGCGGATGCGCGGGACGGCGCATGCTCCGGCTCCACCCTGAAAGAAGCCACTTCCTGGGGGAAGGTCGATGTGGCCTTTGAGAAAATGGTCTATGCGGAGGCCACCGCCGTGCTGCCCCTGCTGGCCAATTACGCCTATGTGAAAGGGAACTGGAAGAAGCGCAAAAAACTGAAATTTTCGAATCTGTTCAAATAGGTTCAGGCATTTGGTCGTGCCATCAAAAGGAGGAACCCGTGATGCGCGGTTACGATCTTTATATAAGGAATAGATCATTAATCGCCGGTGGGCACATGACCGGCAAGAGAGTATCTTCGGCAATCAAAATATCCCTCTTCCTGCTTTCATGCCTTTATATTGCGGCGTTCATGTCGACCGCTACCGCGGTCGCCGGTCAGGAGATCAAGACCATTGAAACACGGCCTGATGTATCCTTAAAGATCCTTTTTATGAAACCGGAGAAAGACTCAAAATTAGTCCTTGTGATGTTCCCCGGCGGCAATGGGGCAAAGCATTTTGGCGGAAATACCGGAAATATCCGACTGGGCAAAAATTTTCTTTTGAGAACAGCCGCCGATTTTGTCGAAAAAGGCCTGGCCGTGGCCGTTGTTGATACGCCTTCCGACCATCGATCGGGCATGGAAGACAGTTTCCGGGTATCCATTGCTCATCGTGACGATATTGATAAAGTAATCCTTTTTCTCACGGGGCAGGGATATGAATCCATTTATCTTGTGGGAACAAGCAGGGGAACGATTTCTGCCGCCTATCTCGGGACGGCGCTGCAAAACAAGCAGGTTAAGGGCATTGTGTTGACGTCAACCATGAGTTATCCAAAATACCTGGCCTGGATACCCCTTGAAAAAACGGTTTATCCCATTTTACTGGTGCACCACGTCCACGATGGTTGTCAGGTTACCTCTTATGCAGACGCCCTGATGCTGAAGAAAGCGTATTCAAAATATACGAAAGTAGATCTTGCCGCACTGGAAGGGGGATCAGCCCCCCAATCAGACCTTTGCGAACCCTTGAGCCCGCACGGCTTCTTCGGGATTGAAGAAAAAGCCGTGCAGGTGATCCTTGACTGGGTACGGAAAATATCCAGCCAGAAGCCCGTTCCATGAGATTCCACAACATTTAAGGGACAGCCATTGTTACTTGAAAATATCGCTTAAGGGAATCTTGAGGCCCACCATGGGCTGAAAGTCCACAAATGCAGGCACAGGGTAGCGGATACCCCTCTTGTGCGTCTGTTCAAGGCCCGCAATCATCTCTTCCAGCTGAGCAGCCGGTATCACAAAGGCCATTTCATGATCCTGCGCCGTAGCCCATACCCGGTCGCCATTCCCGGGAACCACGATCTTCGGCAGCCCCTGGGTAAATGAGGCGAGCACCCCTTCGGTACAGGAGGCCATTCGTCCCAGGAATGAGCAGGTTATGGGCTTCCCCTCCTTCTGGGTTGCTCCGTGAATGAGCCGCATCAATTGCGCCGGGTTGCAATAGATCAGGATGACATCGGGCTCAATGGATGTCCGCTCGAGAGGTGAGTAAATGGCCGCATGGCACTTGCCCGGCTCCAGCTTCGGCACTGTCGCGATGGTTGCCCTGGCGGCCGCCTCATCGCGGGCATAGTTCATCCTCGTGGCAAAGGCGATAACCTTATCGAGATCTACCTCCGCAGTCCATCCGTAGTTGAGGTCGGCAATGGCACAGCCTGAATCTTCGCCGGATACGGCCACCGTCCAGCCGTATTTTCGGGCGATAGCCGCGCCCTGGCAAGGCGCCAGCCTCTTCCCCAGGTCTCTCATGGGGCGCCGCGCCTGCTCAGGAATCTGGTCTGCCCTTTCGGCCAGTTTTACCGCCAGGGGAAAAGTCTGGGGCCGGATATAGTAATTCAATGAACGTCCCGCTTCCTGCCATTTCTCCATACATCAATCCTCCCTTCGTTCTGTGTGCGCCCCTCTTTTCTAAAGAGGGGCTGGGGGAGATTTTGCAGAATGCCGATAAAATCCCCCTGTGTATTCCTTTATAATGGTGAACCTGCAGAATAAAGAACCTTTAGTCAATGACATTGGCTCCTTAATAGCAAAGATTCTCCGGAATATTCAAATATAGGCTAATCACGAAAATCATCCAAGATCAATCGCCGCCGGGTTTCTCATAAAGCGACCGTACTTGAGGGGTCAGGGAAGAGATCCGACGCCTTGCACGCTCCGGAGGCAGGGCCTCCAGGGACCCATCGGGATTCTGCACCACGGCGCCGCTCTCCGTGAGGGTTTTAAAACGCCGCTTTCGTTCCTCCTTGTCGGGATGACAGATAAGCTGGCAGTTTCCACAGGTGAAATAGAGCTTATCCTTCATCACGACTTGATAAAGGCCGCCCTCCATCGGAGGCCACTGAGAATAAGCCTTGGTTGCATGTATCAGGGCAGGCATGAATCCGGCGTCTTCATCTGGAATGGGAAAACGGCCCGGGGACCATGTGGACCACTTCCCCGATGGATGAAGTCCCGTAAAGCCGCCACAGACGTACTCGCAACGATGATAAGAGAGGCGTTTTGCGTAAGAGAAGGTCCGGCCGCCTAAAGTGATCCGGGTCATCTCTTCGCGATCCATGAGTCCCGACATGCAGGAAGTGAAGCAAAGACGGCAGCCGTTGCAGTAGTTTTCATGTTCCGGGAGGGGCTCTGTCGGGATAAGCTCCGCTTCTGTAACGACAGCGCCAAGAATGACGCCTGCCCCTTCCTTTTTTGTGATCAGATTTCCAGAGAGGCCAAAATGCCCCACACCTGATCGCACAGCCAGGTAGCGCAGGGAAATTTCCGGGATCAGGTCGAAGAGTCCCCGCGGTGAATCCTTACGGTAAACCTGATTGGACGCCACAGGAAGGGATCGGTGTCCCCGTTGGGAAAGAAAATTGGATAATTCGAGGGCCATGCCGCTTGCCATGAGATTGATGGCAATGTTGTTCCGCTCATGCGCGCGGCGGTCCTTTTTCCCAAGAAAGGAGGGAATCAGGGTTTGGTCCAGCGGCAGGGCAAAGACCACCGCTGAATTTGCTGATGGTAACACATAAGTCAGATCCGCCGACGGCGGCCCCCCTTCGAGGGTTTTGGTGGTGGCGACGCCTGCCGCACAGGCACCCCCCAGCGCCGCGTAATCAATAACCAGTTCGCTTAAACTCTTCATCGGAAAAACCTCCTTCGTCCGAAATCATGGACATGATTGAGAGCTATGAAGACTGAAGCTCCGCCAGAAACCGCCTGGTATAATCACGGGGGTCTGACGGCGGGTCCGTTACTTGCTCTCTCCGGATCAGCACCAGAGATTTTGTGGGGCACTTATGGGCGCAGACGCCGCAGCCGATACAAAGGGCATCCTGAAGGGCAGGCGCCTTGCCTTTCCTGTTCTTTGCTTCGTTCGAATCCTCCAGGCAAAAGGCATTCATGGGGCAGCGCTTGACGCAGAGGCCGCAGGCCTTGCAGGTAGCGGGCTTAACCCGTACGATGTAATTGGAGGCATCCATGCTCCCGACTTGCTTCAGCACATGGTAACTCTCAAACCACATGCAGCAGCACTTGCAGCAATTGCAGATGGTGTCCACCCCTTTGACCCAGTTGGATACGCCGTGGACCAATCCCTCGTCGGCAGCCTGGCGAAGAATGTCATGGGTTTCCTCTCGGGAGATCTCACGACCGAGGGCGTTTTCCACGATGTAACGGGCCAGAGGACCAAAGTGGAGGCAATTCTCTGTTGAATATTGGCAGCTGGGTGAGTCCGGATCCAGGTTCTTTCTGTGCCGGCAGGGGCAGGTGGTGACGCAGAAATAGTCCTGATGATCGAGCACTTTAACGACATCCTCATACGGGAGGATCTGGTGCATGAGTTCCGGTTCTATGGTTTCTTCAACGGGCAGGGCACGCAAGCCCCGTATATGGGAGGTGGCGAATTGATCGAAAAAACCGTTATAATAATACTGGTTGACCAGTGGCGCCATGTTGACGCTCACCTCATCGCTCCTTCCCGGCCAGAAGGAACTTCGCAGAAAAATGAAAAAGGTGTCATTCAGCCCGTAATAAAGACGGCCCTCTCTTGTAGCGCGAAAAATGACGCCTTTCAAGGCCAGTTCGTCCAGCAGGACGGCCAGACGGTCGGGGTCCATCCCCTTCACCCTGGCCAAATCTTCCAGCGGCTTCGGCGAAAAGGGGAGCCCCGTCAGGAACGCCGCCTCTTCAGCGGTATAACGCGTTTTGATGAGGGGCAGCAATGCCGCCGCTTCGGGTAAGTCGTTCCACGCATTTTTCAGCCAGGCAATCAATCGTTCATACGGTTCCTCACCAGACATAGCTCCCTCCGCTGATGTTTATTTCGTAGTCAAAATAAAAAGACCGGGACCTTAGGCTTTAAGGTCTTTCAGCAGACGTTTCAGCAGCAAACTCTCTTCCTGCCTGAGACCACTCAAAACTTCCGTATTGGCATCATCCCGTTCCCTCATGAGTGCATCCCTGATATCCATGGATTTTGCCGTCAGGGAAATTTGCAGAAACCTCTTATCGTTATCGGCCGTGCCCTTAACGATCCATCCGGCTTCAGCCAGGCGATCCATGACGCCGGACAATGTCGCATAGTCGAGAGTCAGCCTCTTCGCAATCTCCCCGGCAGACAATTTGTTCTCCACGAACAAGGCCATAAGGACAAGGTTTTGAACAGGGGTCAATCCGTAGGGTTGCAGCCGTTTTTTAAAGTTGCCGTAAGCCTTTTGGTAGGCCTTGGCCAAAAGAAATAGGATGCAGTCTTCGTACGTCTCCATCAAACCTCCATTATTTAGTATACGAAGTACATAGCCCGATACTTTCTGTCAAGAAAAATGTCGCGAGATTGTTTTATGAGCGTGGATAAGCTGATGAAGTTGGTATTTGCTGCTTATTTCCCGCCGATAAACGGTTCAAAGTGAAACCACTCGAAGGGATGTTGCCGAACGATCTCTTCCAGTCGGTCGGCATAATGTTGGGCGGCCTGACTGATCACCTCGCCCCTTTGACGCCGGTCCTTTGCCCGGACATATTCCGGCGGCAGGGTCTTGAAATGATAGCTCTGTTTTCCCGTTCGGTAGGTGAAGAAAATAAGGAGCGGCGCGCCGGACAGCAGGGCGAAGATAAAGGGCGTTTCCGGAAGGAAGGCCTCATGGCCGAAAAACCGGACGGGAACCAAACGCTGATCTGCGCGCCAGACACGGTCGCCTGTGAGAGATACAAGGCCGCCCGCCTTCAGAAACTTGATTCCCTCCACGATGTCCATGGGAGATCCGCCGTCCTCCTCGACGGCGATAATCTTCACGCCGCTCTGGATGAGGCTTTCCTTCTGGGTCCGTTCGATCTGCTCCTTGTGCTTCTTGCCCAGATACAAGAGCAGCTTCATTCGAGGATTGTTCCGCCCCCGGACCTTCAGGAGATGGGAGGCCACTTCCCAGTTGCCCACATGGGACATGAGAATAATGCCGCCCGTCTGACTGTTCACGGCATTTTCCAGGTTTTCCCATCCCTCGTGGGTATGCGGGGTGGCATGCTCATGGGACAGGCTGAACCTATCAAGAAAAACGTGGGAGAAGTGGTGATATTGTTTCCATGTGCACCAAAGATGATACCATCGCCCGTTTCCGGGGAAAACCGCCCGGTAAAATCGGACGCCCACGCCCACCCTTGCCGGAAAGATCAAGAAATGGAAGGCCGTAATCCACCAGGCGATCACCCGGAATACCCATAACCCCAGACTTGTGGATAAACGGATCGAAAAATGGTAGAAGGCCGCCTTCATCCCTGTCCCCCGATCATGACCCGGCTGATGAGCGGTCCTGTTCTGCCGCCCCGGCGATGAACCAGAGTTCTTCATGTCCCGCTGCGCTGGGTTCCGTGCGGACGATATCGAAACCGGATTCAGCAAGGATGGACAGAATGGCCTGCTCGGTCCGGAAATGGAAAATTCCCTTATAGGCCTTGATCCTGGCCATTTCAATCCATCGTTTCCAGGGGACCCGCTTTTCCGAAGGAAGGGTCGCCCTCATCACCAGAATTCCGTCAGGCCGAAGCCTGGCCTTCAGCCTCTGCAAGGTCAACCCGAGTTCTTCATCGGTCAGCATATGGATCATGTCCAGGATCATAGCGGTGTCGGCCTTGTCGGGCGTCTCCGGCAAATCGGGGGCGGCGCCGACCGTGACGGCGCCCTGAGTTCCCACAACCCGCGACGCCGTGCGCACCCGTTTGCGATCCGGTTCGATGCCATAGACGCGCGCCTTGGGGAAAAGTTCCAGAAGCCATGCCGCCGGGACGCCATAGCCGGTGCCCACATCAATGATGATGCCCGGATTTTTCATGAAGCCGGCAAGACGCGGAAACATGGGGTCCATGATGATCTTGAAGCGGGCAAAGATTCTCGGATAGGACTCCATGTGGCGGTAACGCCCGACGGCCCGGCGAAAATGTTGCTTCGACCCGGGCGTGATGATCTCATCACCGCTTCCCGCCGCAACGGGGGTAAAGATTTTTTTCAAAAGGGGCGGTGTCAGCATGACGGCGCCCAGGAATGAATAGCCGATACCCAGCGCAAGGCCCATGCCGGCGCTTCTCAGCATGGCGTTATCGGACAGGGCCAGAACGCCGAATCCCAGAAAAGTCGTGCTGAAGGAAAGAAAAACGGACAGACGGATCAACCCCAGAGAGGGATCATTTTCATCAAAATACCGCTGATAGGCGCGGATCAGGTAGAGGGCGTAGTCGGTGCCCATACCGATGACCACGACTGACACCATAAGGGTTGGAATGCCCAGAGGTTCGCCAAGCAGATTCATGGTGCCCAGTGTGCATATAATCGCAAAGAGGGTCGGCGCCATGCCGAGCAGGGTCAGTCGCCAATCGAGAAAATAGAAGAAGGCCGTTAACAGAGTGATGACGCCCACAATGGCGGCCATCTGAATGAAAGAGGACAGGAGGAGCGCCCCGAGGCGTTTCGTGAAGAGCGCCGGATCAAAAACCTTGACCAGTCCCGTGGCGGTGAGGCGCCGGTAGAAATCCTCCCCGTCATATGAAGTCCCCTGGGTCACCGATACGACCTGCGTCCAGGAAGGTCCCTTAGGATTGACCTTGATTCCCAGCAGGGCGGAATATTTTTCCGGCATGCCGCCCGCCGGGACATTCCTGTTGGTCAGCTGAGCGATAAAAGGGTTAAACGCCCCTGCCGCAAAGCCCGCCGGTCGTGCCGCGTCTTCCATGGTTGTCCGAAGCCCGGCGATCCGTTCAGGTGTCCAGAAATTATGCCATGCGGCGGCATTTCGTCGTGCCGTTTCCTCTCCCGGAAAGATGACGGAGGAAACAAAAAACTGGGAAACCCGCCCCGCTGCTGTTTCCTGATTCAGCAGGTCTGTCAGCCGGTCGCATTTATTCTGGAAATCCGCCAGATCCCGCCCTTCAACCATGAGGTAAACCTTGCTGAAAATATCGCCCCAGACATCCCGGACAAGCTTGTCGGCACGCTGCGTTTCTTCACTGACCGCGTTCATTGCATTCAGATCGACCCGGAATTCCGGTTTCGCAAAAAACAGCATAAAAATCCCGAGGGAAAGGGCGGCATAGACCTTCCACATGCCCCCGGAAGAGGCAATCCGATTGACAAAACCCTGCAACGGCATACGGGACGGGCGCTTTGCGGGCGGCATGACGGGAAAGATCAGGGGGAAGACGGCATGTACAAAAATATAGGTAAAAACCACGCCGAGGGCCGCAAACTGGCCAATCTCCGTCAGGGCGGGGAATCCGCTCAGGGACAGGAAGGCAAAGCTGACAGCCGTTGTCAGCATGGCCAGAAGCCCCAGAGACCAGACCTCTTTGGTCGCCTCCATACCGCGGGTTTCGTAAGGACGATCCAGAAACAGGAGATAAGTGATCCCGTAATCGACGGTAAAGGAAATAATAGCCCCGCCGAAACCGACAGCCATGAGAGAAATGGTCGGGTGAAAAAGGGAATAAACGAAATAGGCCATCATGGTCCCGGCAAAGGCCGGGACCAGCGCAAGCAGGCCGATCAGAGGCCTGGGGAAGCCCACGAGAAGAAGCAATACGATGGCGGCCGTCGAAAAGAGGACCGCCTTCCTGACATTGCGTTTGGCGCTGTTCTCGTTGTCGAGGGCCGCACGATAGGCGCCGACCGGCGTCAGGGTGAATCCGTCGGCCTTGCCGTATTTGCCCTGGAGCTCTTCAGATATGCTTGCCATCAGGGTCGCGACGCGTACGGCGTATCTTGTATCCATACCGGGGGATGAAGGTTCCGCAACAACCAGGATATGCTTCCCGTCTGCGGAAAGAAGCCTGCCATTCTGGATCCGGGCGCCTTTTGCCGGGGCCAGGGAGGATAACCGGGCGAGAACCTGGTTTCGCAATGAAAGGGGATCGTCGGCAATAAATCCCGCCTGACCGATGCCTCCCAGGTCCTGCAGGGAGGACGCATGGGCGTCCATAGTCCGGCGAATCTTCTCGGGCGAAAGAAGCGGCGTGATGTTTCCTTCGAGGTCCGCTTCGGTGAAAAGGAGAGGGAGATGGTCGACAATGTAGCGCATCAGTTCCGGGATGAGCTGCCCGATATGCTGGAATCCCACTTCCCGGAAAAGGCCGCTGTCACGCATTCTTTTCTCAACAAGGGCGGCGCCTTCCTCCAGAACATCCAGCTTCCCGCCTGTCTGCTGCACATCGACGACTACCCGGTCGTAAATCGGATGATGGGTGATAATGTAACGGGCATCGGCCAGAACGGGGTCGTTCTGCGGGAGAGACGACAGGATGTCGGCATCAAACTGAAGGCGGTGGAAACCCACGACAAACAGGCCGATGACCGCCAGGATGAGAAACGCCGCCAGGGACCATCTCCAAAGATATTTATGCATTTTCATTGTTAAAATGGTTATGATTCCTTAAAAAAGTCGATGAAATTCAATACACGAAGATGCCCCCTTCCGCAACGGCTTTTCTGCCGGGTTGCTGATACGGAGCCCTTTCGAGATCCATTATATGAAATGTTGATCAAGAGCTTGTCTGTAAAGAGGCATCGCAACTTGAAGCCTATGCCGGACCTTTCAGGGAGGTTTTTATGGCAGAGCGTCAGGCGGTGTCCTTGGGGAGGTTTGGGTGTCGTCTTTGAACAGGGCTACAGGGAGATGTGCTTCCCTGTAGCCCTTGTATTTTTCGCTTCTGATAAAGGACCCTTCAGCCCAGTTGACCCATTTCCTCTTTGCTCAGGACACGGTCGATGTCGAGAAGGATCTTGACCCCCCGGTCGGACTTCGCCATGCCGAGGATGTAGGCCGTATCGAGGCTTGTTCCGAAACTGGGCGTATCCTCGATCTCCGACGCCTTGATATTCAGCACTTCCGAAACGGCATCGACGACGATGCCCATGGAAATCTTCTTGTCATCGGACTTGATCTCGACAACGATGATGCACGTGCGTTCCGTGTATTCGGCCGATTCCATCCCGAATTTCTGGCGAAGATCAACGACAGGGATGACCTTTCCCCGCAAATTGATCACCCCCCGGACATAATCCGGGGTCTTCGGTACGGGTGTGACGGGCATCATGCCTATGATTTCCTTCACTTTGAGAATGCCGATGCCGTATTCCTCACCCGCCAGGCAAAAGGTCAGGTATTTGCCTTCGCGGTCCTCCGCAAACTGGATGGCCTGATTCATAATTTTAGTATCAACGGTTTCCATTTATTAAAACCTCATAATTTATTGACGCGGAGTCAAATCATTGACGATCGGAGAGAAGGAGTTGGTTCCTCTCGTCATAAGCACGGGCCTTACTCGCCCCGACACCCTTTTCTCCGACCACTGCGGCCAATTCGGCCACGTAGCCTTTCATCTGCTCGGCCTGGGCGCTCATCTCTTCCGATGCGCTGGCCGACTCTTCCGCATTGGCCGCTGCCTGCTGGACGACTTTATCCATCTGCGATACGGCGATGCTGACTTGGCTGATTCCCCTGGCCTGTTCCTCCGACGCAGCGGCGATCTCATCGATAAGATTGCCTATTTTGCCGGATATAGCCACGTTTTCCTTAAAGGCCTCCTGGGTTTGTTGGGTCAGGTCACGGCTCTTCCTGACGGTGATAATGGTGTTCTCAATAAGACCGGATGTGTTCTTGGCGGCTTCCGCCGCCCGCATGGCCAGGTTTCTCACCTCATCGGCCACAACGGCAAAACCGGCGCCTGCTTCACCGGCCCGGGCCGCCTCGACGGCGGCGTTCAAGGCCAGAAGGTTGGTTTGGAAGGCAATTTCGTCTATGGTCTTGATAATCTTCCCTGTTTCTTCGCTGGACTTGGCCACTTCCTGGATCGCCGAGGCCATTATATTCATCTGACCATCCACCTTATCCACGATTTTCCTGGCTTCGGCCATCAGGGATTTGGCCTGACCGGCATTATCTGCATTCTGTTTCGTCATGGATGTCATTTCTTCCAGAGAAGAGGACGTCTCTTCAAGGGATGCCGCCTGTTCGGATGTGCCTTCCGCCAGGGATTGGCTGGCAGACGCCACCTCCGATGAGGCCGTGGCCACTTGATCGGATGCTTCGGACAAACCGGCAACCACGCGATTAATGGGCTTTGTGATGCTCCTGGTGATCAACACGCCAATCAGGCCACCGAATATCAACGCAGCGATTCCTAGAATGATCAAGACCGTCCCACCGCCGACAACCAGGATTTCGGCTTCTTTTGCGTCACTGTCGCTTGCCGCTTGTATGATTGATGCAAGGTCATTCATGGCTCCCAAAAGTTTGCTCTGTACCGGAAGAATCTGAACCATGATGATATCTCCCGCTTCTGCATTCCGGTTGGCCCGGCCCAGTTCGACGGCCTTGTCATATAATGGCCAGGCGAGCGCCGCCGCCTCCTTGAGCTGCTTGTATGTCTCTTTGCCTTTATCCGTATTTAGCGTTTTTTCAAATCTGCTGAGGTTCTCGATGATCGCTTCTCTATTATTCCTATACAGGCCCTCCTGGTACTTCTGTATATTCTCATCAATGGTCAGGGCGATATTCCCCGCTGACCTTGCCAGGACATCATATTGCTTCATGATTTCATAGCAAAACTGCAATTGGGTGACTCTTTTGTTGGCAATCATAGAAACTTTGCTGCCCAGAAGGCCGACCTGCGACAGGCTGATGATGATGATGACGACCATCAATGCCAGGATGACGCCGAATCCCACCGTTAATTTTGTTCCCAGTTTTAGATGCGATAAATTCATGCTCCTATACCCCCTCCTTATTTGTCCCATCCATTTTGTTCATGCCATCAAGGTTCTTGAACAGTGCTTTTCTTTTTCTGATCTCAAGCCTTACCAATACAAATGATATGCAAGTCCGATGCCCGATTTTCTCGAACGCCTTGATTTCAGATAAAAAAGATATCAAGGCGCCATATCCGATGCATTTATTGATAATGCAAGCGTCCGCCACTCATGATACCGGCCGCATCAGGCGGCTTTTAGATTTCTTGACTTTTTGCCCTGCGCCATTTAAGTTCTTAAGGTTACAAATCAAATCGGAGCAATCTATTTTGGAGCCCAAAAAACGTATCGCCATCACGGGCCTGGGTACCATAAACGCCATTGCCGATAATGTTCCCGAATTTCTGGCGGCATTGCAGGCGGGTGTTTGCGGCATCGGAGAGGTTGATCTTTTCGATACCGCCGGGTGCCGCTGTCATAATGGCGGACAGATCAGGGATTTTACCGCCCGGAAATACATTCCTGCCGAATTCCCGCTGAAAAGAATGTCCCGGGCGGATAGGCTTTGTTTTGCCGCCACGCTCGAGGCCCTGCGAGATGCAGGCCTTTATCCGCTATTGCCTGAAATCGCCGAAGGGATGGGAGTCGCCATCGGCGGCGGCTCCGGCGGCCTTCTGGAAGGGGAAGGATTCTATGGCGACGTCTTGAAAAAGGGCAGCCGGAAGGCCCACTTCTCCCGGCTTTCCTCAGTTTACTGCGCCTCGTCGGCCGATCGGATTGCCTCGCATTTAGGCCTGACGGGGCCGAAAATTACCCTGATGACTGCGTGTTCGGCAGGCGCCACTGTTTTGGGCTATGGACGGGATCTGATTTGCAACGGCCAGGCCTCGATCATGCTGGCCGGCGGCGTGGAGCCCATGTGCAAAGTCACCTATGCCTCGTTTAATGCATTGAAAGCGCTGGATCCCGGTGTCTGCCATCCCTTTGATAAAAATCGCAGCGGTCTTTCCCTTGGGGAGGCGGCGGCAATCATGGTCCTGGAGCCACTGGAGACGGCTTTGGCGCGAGGCGCCAAAATTTACGGGGAAATTCTGGGCTACGGCGTGACCTGCGATTCCCATCATATGACGTCCCCCGATGAACACGGCTCCGGCGCCGTGCGCTCCATGCAGGCGGCCCTTGCAGACAGCGGGCTTTCCATTTCGGATATTGACTACATCAACGCCCACGGCACGGCCACACCGGTCAACGACGTGACGGAAACGATAGCGATCAAGACCGTATTCGGCAAACGTGCCTATGATATTCCCGTCAGTTCCACAAAATCCATGACGGGCCATACCTTGGCGGCGGCAGGCGCGCTGGAGGGTGTCGTTTCCACCCTGGCGTTGACGCACGGGTTTATGCCTCCCACCATCCATCATCAGGAACCCGATCCCTTATGCGATCTGGACTATATCACGGAAGGGGCGAGACGGGCCGATCTGCGGGCCGTGCTGTCCAATTCCTTTGCCTTCGGCGGCAATAACACCACCGTCATTTTTGGAAAGTACCGGGAAGGGGACGCCGGCCATGAATAACGATCATCAACCGGGCCGAAGCGCCAGGGATGCCGGCCGGGTCGTCGTGACCGGCATGGGGATGGTCACGCCGCTGGGCATCGGCAAAGAGGATTTTGCCGGGCGTCTTTTTTCGGGAGATGGCGCCATATCGGAAGTATCATCGTTTGACACGGGGGCCTTCCCCTCGCACCTGGCCGCGGAGGTCACCGGGTTTTCTCCCCGCGATTTTGTTTCCATTAAAAGCCTGCGCCGCATGGACAAATTGTCTCTGATGACGACGGCCACCGCCCGCCTCACGCTGGAAGACGCCGGCCTCGTCGTGGAGGAAGCCAATCGCGACCGCATCGGCATTATTCTGGGAACCTCTTTCGGACCGACCGATATCACCCTCCAGCTTGCGGAAACCCTCGTCATGAAAGGTTCGGCCTTCGTCAATCCGATCATTGTGCCGAACACCGTCCTGAATGCCCCGGCGGGGCATGCCTCCATCGAGTTGGGGTTTCGTGGCGTCAACACAACGGTCACCCATTATGCCGTCTCCGGGGAAACGGCCCTGGCCTACGCCGTTTCGGAAATCCGGCGCGGGGCGGCGGATTACATCCTTGCCGGGGGAGCGGATATCCTGTCGCCGTTTTACTATGAAGCGCTGACCCGGTTTGGCACCCTCTCTCCTGTGGATGGAGGACCGGAGGCCTGCCGCCCCTTTGACAACGACCGCAACGGCACGGTTGTTGGGGAAGGCTGCGGCCTTGTGCTGGTGGAAAGCCTGGACTCGGCAAGGAAGCGGGGACGCCAACCCTACTGTGAAATAACCGGTGTGGGCATGGGGTCTTCGCCGACCCCTCCGACCTCCTGGCCCGGTGATCCTGCGGGGGTGATACGAACCGTACGAAGAGCCTTCATGAACGCCGGCATTACGGAAAGGGACATCCAGGCGATTTCGGCCGTGGCAAACGGCGGCAAAATCCTCGATGCCACGGAAGCGCTTGCCTATGCTGACATTTTCACCGATGCCGGAGCAGGTCCATTCATCACTTCTTTGAAGGGCGCCATCGGAGAGAGTTTCTCCAGCGGCGGCATGCGGGCCTGCGCCCTGGCCTTGTCGATCGACAGAGGCGTGTTACCTCCGACGGTGGGGCTTTCAGATCCCTTAGGGCCGTTGGCATTGATCAGAAATGAAACCAAATCGCTCAATATCAAACACGCCATGCTGGCTGGTGTTTCCTTCGGCGGCACTTATGTTTATTTGATTTTTTCCGGTTGTTGCCCTGAGGAGAACCAGGGATGAACATCGGTGAATGGATATCCAAGAGGGCTTATACCTATCCCGGAAACATTTTCTTGCAGGATCAGGAGAGGCTCTACAATAACCAGCAATTCAACGAACGCGTCAACAGTGTGACCCGCGCTTTTGGTCATGCAGGCATTGTCAAAGGCGACCGTGTCGCTCTGCTGATGAATAATTGCAGCGAATTTCTGGAGATCTTTTTTGCGTGCGCCAAAACCGGCGCCATCCTGGTTCCCCTGAATTTCAGGCTGGCCATACCGGAACTCCGCTATATCCTTAAGGATGCCGAACCGCGGATGTTGATTTACGCTGCTGAATTTGTCGATCAGGTCCGGGTGTTCAAATCGGACGCTCCTGGCATTCAACAGTATTGGTCTCTTGGAGGGGATGTCCGGGGAGAAGATACCGATTTTATAACCAACGTGCAGCGCCATCCGGCGACGGAGCTCACCGCTTCAGACCCCGTTGAACTGAAAGACCCCCTTTTCATCATGTACACCGCCGGCACCACGGGCGATCCCAAGGGGGCGGTGTTGACCCATGAAAACATCCTCTTCGGGGCGATTCATTCCCTGTTGGGCTATGGCGTCAATCGTTCCTATAAATCGCTCGTCGTGGCGCCGCTATTTCACATCGGCGCCCTGGCCGCCTCAGTGACGCCCATTGTTTATGCCGGAGGCAGTATTGTCCTCACCAGCTTCTACAACGCCTCGGAGATTCTCAAACGGGTTTGCCATGAGAAAATCAATTACATGTTTGCCGTGCCCGTGATGTTTCAGTTGATGGCGGAAACGGAGGAATGGAACGGCGCCGACCTTTCCCATGTCCATTTCCTCATTTCCGGCGGCGCGCCGATCCCCCTTCCGGTGATCAGGAAATACCAGGAAGAAAAGGGGGTCGGTTTCGTCCAGGGCTATGCCCTCACGGAAACGGGAAGGCTGACATCCCTCGATCTCGAAGATTCGATCCGCAAAGCCGGTTCTGTCGGGAAGGAGGTCTTCCATGTCACATTGCGGATTATCGATGAGCAGGGGCAGGATCTTCCTCCGACCGAAGCGGGGGAGATTATCGTCCGAGGGCCGAATGTCTTCCAGGGTTACTGGCGAAAAGATGAAGCAACAAAAGCCGCCATGGAAGGCGGATGGTTTCACACGGGGGATATGGGAAGGCGCGATGAAGACGGGTTCATTTATATCATCGGCCGCAAGGTGGAGATGATTATCTCCTCCGGCGAGAATATTTACCCGGCGGAGGTGGAGAGGGCCATTCAATCCCTGCCGCAGGTCAGGGAAGCGGCCGTGTTGGGCATGCCGGATCCGAAGCGGGGCGAGGTGGTCGCCGCCTTCGTCATGCTCCAGCCCGGGGTGCAAATCGATGAATCTGAACTATTGAGCGCCTTGCAGGAAAAAATCGCCCAGTATAAAATTCCCAGAAAGGTGATTTTTGTGGACAGCTTCCCCCGTAATCAGGCGGGAAAGGTTCTCAAAAGAATACTGAAAAAGCGGCTAGAAAGTCATTGACGGCATCTTCTTCAGCAACCCCATATCTGGTCAGGCACCACGAAGCATAATAAGAGATCACTGCTGAGCAGGGCTTCAGCCCTGCTCAGGCAAGCAGCCCTGAAGGGCTGGGCTAAATGATTGCTTGGAAGTTTATTCTCATATGAAAGCGCTATATTCATTTTTGAATGCTTATGACGTCATGATTGCAGGAGGCAGCAATTGTCAGGTGATTCACCAATAAAACAACCCGGCGGTTGGGATTTTTTCGATCGCATCTATTGCATCTCCCTCGAAGGACGTGAAGACCGACGGCAGGCGGCGGCGGTTCAGTTCGATAAAGTAGGTCTGGCCGGCAGGGTTGAATTCATCCTTGTCAAACGTCATCCCCGGAATGTCGAGCAAGGCATGTATGAATCCCACATGTCCTGTCTTCGTAAAGGA
>CAZBME010000016.1:69981-79049 GCA_964492965.1 uncultured Syntrophaceae bacterium
TATGCGGAGACCCTGGCTTATGAGCCGTGGCGGGGAATTATTATCGACACCCTGTTTCGGCCCCTGAACGACAACGTTTACGCCGTCTGTCCCATGTTTGCCTTTCAAAACGATTCACCGTCCGATAACGGCAAATATCGGTACCTTGAACTGCTTCGTCGATGTTGCGGCGGGCTGGCGCGGATTCAGAAGACAAACGAATTTTATCATCGGTACAAATTTGAAATCATCGCGGTCCATGTCGTGGCGATTTTCATCCTTCTGGGAGCCTTTCTTTCCTGACACTTGCCATTAATTCCCTTGACTTGCAGGTGGCGTCTCCATATACTCAGCCATCAAAATCACCAGAAGCCGCCAGGCATTTCATAGTGGGGGGAAAACACATGAAGAGCAGAACCATCAGTCTGGGTTTATTCATTTTAATCATCTTTTTGTCCGGTTGTGCCGTGATCGGACGGGGAAAGGATTTCCGGCCCTTCGATGAGCAGGTCCTCACCCAGATAAAGCCCGGCCAGACAACGGCTACGGAGGTCACAAAACTCTTCGGCGCGCCCAGCCAGATTGTCAGGCTGTCCAACGGCAACGCTTATGTTTATAATCGGTCTTTGAGCAAGGCCACAGGCATCTATTTAGTCCTGGTGACGCTGGTCAATTATGATACCCAGCATGATCGGATTGTGTTTTTTGTGAATAAAAGTGATGTCGTGACACATTACGGCAGCAGTTTCAAAACGGATACCGCCGCTTATGGCACGCCGTTCTAATCATATCTTGTGGGCGGCGGCGCTCTTGTTTTTCTGCCAGACCCTGTGCGGCTGCCCTTCCTTCCGCATCGACAGGGTTAATGACGGCACCGACGTCAAACCCCTGCCGCAGGAATTCTCCGTCGGCAAAACGACCCTCACGGATGTGTTAAGTATCTACGGCGCCCCCTCCGATGTCGTCGATCTCAAGGGACAGTTTGCCATCCATTACCAACGGGCCTTCTACCGGGGAGGCCAGCTTTCCCTGAGCTTCCCCCTGAGAGATGTCATCAAGGTGAGCCCGTCCTTCGAGGCCGCCGGAAATCTCCAGCGCTACGATGAAGCGGTTTTCATTTTCACCCCCGACGGCATTCTATCCAAAATGGTTCACGAGAAAGGCACCGACCGTCCTTTATGGGATACGTACTGGAAATAATGCCGATCAAAATCGTTCCCCTGCCCGTTTATACCGCCCAAGGAATAAGAATATTGGATTCCCCTTTATGAAAAATGAAGGGGAATCAATCAAATATTAGCTATATAAGGGTATTCTACCAATGACGCGGAAATGTTCGATTCCCGCAAAATCTTTCAGGAGGCAAAGCAATGGACGATCATTTTTATGGAAAAGACGGGTTAAAGAGTATCGGGAAGCTTGCGGAATTGAAGGGCGGCCTTTTTAACGCCTTTTTTACCTTTGATCATCAGGTATTTGCCGAAGGCGCCCTTTCGACCAAGACAAAAGAACTGATCGCTGTCGGTGCCGCCCATATTACCCAGTGCCCCTACTGCATCGACGCCCATGTGAAACGGGCTAAAAAGGCCGGCGCTACGGATGAGGAAATCGCCGAGGCGATTTTCGTAGGCATTGCCATGAGCGCCGGGGCGTCCGTCGCCCATGCCTGCGTTGCCATGGATGCTTTGGAGCAAGGGAAATAACCGTTTAATGTCTTCGTTTTATTGACGCCTGAGGATATAAAACCGTTGGTCATGCCGGACTTGATCCGGCATCCAGTGTTTCCGAGGATTGCGGCCTTCGCCGGAATGATCTTGTGCGCAATTCAATAGGCCGTTGCGTATATCGTCTCTTTCTTTGCCTAGATCCGGCTGAATTGAATGGTCACGTAGTTGTTGCCGACGCCCCCGAAAACGGCCTTTACTTTGTACTGGCCATCGTTGTTCCTGACCCAGTAAAAAATATCCTTGCCGATCATTTCCTCATGCCGTTCGATGCCGACAAAAAAACCGCCGGAATTGGGACAACCGCAGCTGTCATAGGATTCTCCCCGACTGACAAGCCCGCCCAGCAACCCGCCGATTCCCAGAACCAGAAGCGTATAAAGAACCAAAAACGACATCCTCTTTTTTGTCCCTGCGATTTTCATATTTTCTCCTCCTTTTCGTGTTCTGAAAAAATTCGATATGGTTTTATAAGGCCTTACGGTCCGGTTCAAAGGCTCGCTTGGCCCCCAGGAAAGACGGCAGGTGCATGAGCAGGTGCAGCAGGCTCCAGCGATGCTGCCAGATTCGGCCGCCGAATTTCCGCCGCCAGACGGGATCCGAGTAAAAGCGCTTCACATGCCAGTTGTAAAGATCGTCCAACCTTTCTTTGGAGGCAATGGTCTTCGGGACGAAAACAAAGTTGAGGCAGTTCATCTGCCGCCAATCCTCGTGGAAGGCACCTTCCTCATGCAGCGTTGACCAGACGGGCGCCCCTGGGAAGGGGGTGAACTTGGACATATTCATATCGTCGAGATCCAGGGAAAGGACAAAATCGCTTGTTGTGCGGATGGAATCCTCCGTCTCGCCGGGCAGTCCCATCATGAACAGACCCTTGGCCCGAAGACCGCAGGCCTTGATCCGCGCCACCGTATCCCGGACCTCCTCCAGGCTGACGCCCGATTTGTGCCGTTCCAGAAGTGTCGGATCGGCCGATTCAATACCAACGGAAACCATCAGGCAGCCCGCCTCCCTGAGCATTTTCAGAAGATCGTTATCGGCATGTCCGACCCGGATAGCGCAATTGAACTCGATGCCCAGGGGCTTTGAGGTTAAAAGGCCGCAGAGCTCTGAAATCCGGGACCTGTTCAGCGTGAAGAGGTCGTCATAGATATTGATGTGCCGGACGCCGAAACGCTTCCGCAGATGCTGCATATGCTCGTAGATATAGGCGGGGCTGTTGTAGCGGAAGGATCGCTTAAAGACGGAGCGGTCGCAGTAGGAGCACTGGTAGGGGCAACCGCGGCTGGTGCTCATGGTGGCGCCTGGGATGTTAATATAACTGAACAGGGGCAGGTTGTAGCCGTGAGGGAATCCGCGAAGCCCTTCATAATCGGGAAAAGGAAGCTGGTCCATATCCAGGAGCATGGTTCGCGGCGGATTGGTCACGATCTCATCGCCGTTTCGCCGGATGAGCCCGTCAATTGAGGCAGGGTCGCGGCCAGAGGCAAGCTCGGACAGCATGACCTCGCCTTCACCGGGACAGAGAAAATCGATGGCAGGGAAACGATCCATCAGGGCCGCGCCCAGGGCGGAGACATGAACGCCGCCAAAGACGGTTCTGATCGAGGCATCGGCTTCCTTGATCTGGACAGCCATATCGTATCCATCGGGGAAGCTGGAGGTCGTCGTCGAAAACCCCACCAGTTGCGGTTCTGAACTTAGAACCTGCCTGACGTTTTCAGCCGGGCCATGGGAGGCTTTCGGACCGAGACAGTCATGGATGGTCACCTCATGGCCGTCGCGCTTCAGATAGGCGGAAATCGAAAGAAGCCCCAGCGGGGCCATCCGGTTGGCGGTAGCCGTGATATCCTTTCTGCCGGGAATCCAGTTCGATCCGGCGGGATGGACCAGGGTGATGCGCATGGACTACCTCGATGTAAAGGGGCGTATGCAGATTCTCGTGAAAATCAGGCGGCTGAAGGTGCCAGTATTTCTCAGGAAATCTACGAAGCCGCGGTAATGAGACACCCGTTCTCCCGCGGGCGGGTATGTCACCCGGACGGGGACCTCCAGAACGGGCAATCCATACCATTTCGCCCGAGCCAGAATTTCCACTTCGAATTGGAACCGCCGGGCCTTTGCCCTCAGGCACATGGCTTCCGGAAGGGGATACAGCCGAAAGCCGCTTTGTGTGTCTGCGATATTCGGACCGCCTGAAGCCTGCACCCAGAAGTTGGAAAATGCCCTGCCGAATCGGCTCGACCATGGCACATGGTGGTGCCCCATGCCTTCCCGCCGCCCGACAACGATGGCCCTGGCGCCTGAAGGAACCGCATTGACAAGCTGCCACGCATCCGCGGGATGGTGTTGCCCGTCGGCATCAAGGGTGATGGCCCAGTCCGCCAGGGGAGCCGCCGCCGCAAAGCCGGAAAGGATGGCCGCGCCTTTGCCTCTGTTTTTATCGTGGCGGATAACCGTAACGGCAGGGATATCCTTGATCCGGTCATAAGTGTTATCCGTCGAGCCGTCATCGACCACAAAGAGCGGCCAGTTAAGCGTCAGGGCCTCCTTGACGACCTCAGCCACCTTGCCTGCATGGTTATAGACGGGAATGACCACGGCTACTCGGCCCATGACGGTTTCTTTATGCGTGCACCCGGCGATTGTATTTTTCAAGGTTTCGTATGCCATCCGTATTCAAATGTAAAAACATGTCGATATCGTGCAGCCCTTCAGGGCTGTTTTTCCAAGCAGGGCCAAAGCTCTGGGCTACGGAGTCCGCCTCTGGTAAATGGGGATTCAAGGAGGATATTATGTAAGTTAAGATGGTTGAAAAAATCCCCCCATCCCCCCGTTTACAAAGGGGGCATTAATCTATTTGTCGGCGAAAAAGGCAATGGCCCATGTCCCCGGCCCCGTATGAACCCCTGTCGTCAGTGAAAGGGGCTTGACGACAATCTCCGCCAGGGGATATCTTTTCTCCACTTGCGGGCGGAAATCCGCCTCTACCCAAGCCTTGTTATTCGTATATTCCAGCCAGATGACGGACCGGGAATCCTCTTTCAGATACACGGCCAGCTTCTTCATGGCGAAGGCCACCTGATCGCGGCGATTCCGGACTGTGCCCACCTTCTTCGCCCCATCCGCCTGCGGGCTGATGACGGGCTTCACATTGATCATATCGCCGAAGAAGGCCCCTGTTTTGGATAATCGCCCCCCCGCCGCCAGGTATTGCAGTTTGTCGATGAACATGTATTCATGGCAGCGATGCTCCGCCTCCCCGGCAAAGGTGATGACATTATCCGGGTTATCCGTTTGACGGGCGAATCGCGCCGTCATCGCGGCCAGCATTCCCAGCCGCCCGGCCGCACAGCCGGTATCGATGACCGTCAGGCCATGATCGGGATCATGATCCCTTTTCCATTGCCGGGCGGCATCGTAATTTCCCGTATAAACGGACCCCACACAGAGATATAGGACCT
Organism: uncultured Syntrophaceae bacterium; assembly: GCA_964492965.1. Taxonomy (GTDB): domain Bacteria; phylum Desulfobacterota; class Syntrophia; order Syntrophales; family UBA8958; genus CAZBME01. The sequence continues at coordinate 75,149 of CAZBME010000016.1, forward strand.
TGCCGTAGAGGCTCAAGGCGCTCTGATACGACTGAAACCGTTCATGGACAGAGGCCTGAGATGTTGAAGCCGGCACACCCTCTTTCATGGCATCATAAAGAATGTCCGGCGTCAGGCAGCTTTCCGGAACGGAGCTTTCGCCCAGGGTGATATAGCTGTCCAGAAGGGTTATGTCCAGCGCCCGGGCCTGATCGCGGGTCAACGATCCGGCGGCGTCGGTCATGATATGGATGGCCTGACCGGTCTGGGGATCGCTAAACGCCGTGGTCTGGGCTCCCAGATCATCTTCTGACCAGCGGAGGACATGTCCGAACGTTTCGATGCGGCGCCTTGTCTGGTCGCGGTCGGGCGTGTGAAGGTGCACCTTGAGGTAATCCCCCTCCCTGATCACCACCATGCTCTCGCCGATGCCCGCCAGAGAGGCCATTTCCTTATCCATATCCTCGTGCTGCGAAAGAACCATGTCCACGCAGTACCCGGATTCCACGTCGTCATCACCATGACGATGCAGGTGAAGTTTACCCTCAAAGAGAGAAGTCACAGGGCAGAATTCTTTATCCTCGCCGATCAGGGTGAAGAGAAATCCGTCAAAAAAAAGAAACATTCCCAGGGCTCCGGCATCCACGACACCGCCCTGCTCCAGGCGCGGCTGTTGCGACATGGTTTCCCGCACTACCTGGGCGAGGTGATCCATGACGCGATGCACCCAGGCCTTGTCGGCATTAACGGGTTCCCGCCGGATGATTTCCAGCAAGCCATCGAAGAAGGTCAGCATGGTGCCCGGCTGGGGATCGCCGACTGCCTGCCAGGCCTGATCCCGCCCTTGCCGTATCGTGTCGGGCAATTTCCCCGGTGTATCCGTCCGGATAAAGGCATGGAAGAAACGGGCGGCAATATTCCCGGCGTTTCCCCGGGCCGAAAACAAGAGCTCGCGGGCCAGATCCTCCAGATCCGCATCGACCCGGCGCAGGGGTGCCAGACTGATGACGAGATTCCGGCCCGTATCGCCATCGGCAACGGGAAACACGTTGATACGGTCCAGAAGGCCCGACCAGGCCGTCACACGCTCAACGCCGGCCACAAAGGCCCTGCGAAAATCCGGTCCGGTCATCAAAACCCCAGGGCTTTACGAATTTCTTCAGGAATGTTGAATATGATTTCCATCTCCGGCGCCTTCACGGTGACTTGCTCCGTCCTGCCGCGTGTACATATTTTTCCGTCCTTTTTCAACCTGATTTCAAAATCGACGACCAGTTTTGTTTTTGCCTCGATCAACATCGCCTTGCAGGTAAATTCATCGCCATACCTCAGAGGATAGATATGCTTCGAGGATGTCCTGATGATGGGGAACAGGCATTGCGTTCGATGGTAGAATTCGTTGAGGTCCACACCGTGATGGGCAAACAGCGCCCGTCTTGCGTCTTCATAATAGTTGAAATAATTGCCGTGCCAGACGATCTGCATGGGATCGAGATCATAAAATGCGACGCGGTGCTGCGTTTCGTAGCTGGGATTGTGTTTGTCAATCATAAGAGCCCCCCTGTCATGCCTCTGTGTCATTCAATTCAAATACGTCTGTTCGGGATATGGCATGGACGATGTTTTCGATGTCCCGGTCCATCGGACGATCCTCGATGATCCCCTGGGCAACGGCTCGGATGCCTTTGATCAATGCCGCCAGACGCGGCCGGACTTTAAAGGTTTTTCTGAGTTCGCAGCCTTGCGCCGCCGTCAGGAGGTGGATGGCGACCACCCGCTCCACGAGGGTGCATATCCTTTGGGCATCCCGTGCGGCGATGGTGCCCATACTGACCTTGTCCTGGTTATGGGATTCACAGGAACGGGAAAAGGAAGCGGCGGGCATGGTTTCCTTCAAGGCCTCGGCGCACAGGGCCGTCGCCGTGATGGAAATAGCCTTGAACCCGTGGTTTAAGAGGAATCTTTCGCCTTCGGCGCCGACAAGATCGGCGGGAAGTCCCCGGTTGGTCTGAGGGCTGACGAGCAGGATAATCTGGCGGTCCGATATATCGGCAATGGCGGCCAGGGCCGATTTCAGGGAATCCATGGCAAAGGCGATATATCCGCCGTAGAAGTTGCCGCTCATGAAGGGCTGGCCCGTTTCCGGATCGAACATGGGGTTGTCGTTCGAACTGTTGGCTTCGATTTCCACCCATTTTTCAACCCATGTGAGGGCGTCAAACAGAACGCCTGCAATCTGCGGGGTGCAACGGATGGAATAGGGGTCCTGAAGGGCGTCCGGGCTGTTCTCTTCCAGTTCGGGAAGCCCGTTTCGGGTCTCCAGAAGATGCCTCAACTGCCGGGCCACGAAAATTTGTCCGGCAAAGGGTTTAACCTCGCCGATGAGGGGATGAAAATGATTAACCTTGCCTTTAAAGGCATGGACGCTGAGGGCTGCGGCACAAACGGCGGCATGCAGAATTCTCCGGGCACGATCCACGACGATAACCGCGATGCCCGTCATGGTCGAGGTGCCGTTGATCATGGACAGGGGTTCCTTCGGACCGAAGGAATAGGGCTTCAATTTTGCCAGACGGAGGGCCTTTATGGCGGGCATGCGCTTCCCCTGATAAAAGACCTCCCTGTCCCCTTCCAGGCAGGCGGCAATGTAGGACATGGGGGTCAGGTCTCCCGAAGCACCGACGGAACCCTCGGCGGGAACAACAGGCGTGATTCCCAGATTGAGGAAGGCTGCCAGCTGTTCCAGGAGTTCAATGGATACGCCCGAGTAGCCTTTTGCCAGACAGATCATCCGGCAGAGCATGGCGGCGCGGGTTTCTTCGATACCGATGGGCTCGCCGGTTCCACACCCGTGGAAAGCAATGGGGCTTGCCGTTCTCTTTGCAGCGGTCTTGACAGGTATCCGCTTGCCGCAGGATTTCCCGTAGCCCGTGTTCACACCGTATACGGCAACGTCATCCTCAATGGCACGCAGCAGCATCTCCTGGGTCCGCCGCATTTGCCCGGTGAACTGCCTGGTTTTGCTGATCCGGACCTTTGCCGTTCCCTTTGCCACGGCAATAATCCGATCAAGGCTCACCTGCCCTTCACCGATAACAACAACATCAGTTCTTTTCATATTTTCAGCTTCCTTCTTTCCCGAATGTCTTTGATATCAGATCCCGTCTGCGATGCCTGAAGGTATTATCGGCCTTCTCTTTCTCGATGACCTTCTTCAAGAGTTTAAACATTTTATAATTCTGGGGCTCCTGTTTATAAAAGGTGTCCCAGGCATAATAATAGAGTTCCTGGAGCCGTTCCGGCGACATGTGTTTCGGCTGGAAGATGACCCGGTCGCAGGTGTAGTCGTTCCAGTCGTAAGAAAGTATTCGTCCTTCACGGTGGAGATCCTCAAACGCCTGGGTGTGTGGGAAGGGCGTAAGCACAGTGAATTCGGCAATATCCAGATTAACATCCAGAAGAAAGTCGATCATTTTCTTGATATAGTCTTCCGTGTGGTTGTCCAGGCCCAAAAGGATGGTCCCTTCCACGCCTATGCCGTGATCGTGATAGCGTTTAATCCGCTCCCTGATATAATCGGACGTGTCGAATACTGCCTGATAGACATACCAGGCCCCGGCCTGGGCCGCCAGGTCGAGGACCTCATCATCATCTTCGATGGGGTGGCAGCACCATTTCTTTTTCAGGGGGATCATCTCCCGGAAGAGCCCCATCTCCCAAGCCTTGTCCTGGGCGAGGGAATTGTCAACCAGAAACAGCCGGTTGTTATCGATTCCCGCCAGCTCTTCAATCACCCGGTCATAGGGGCGCGGCCGGAACGACCGGCCTCCCAGAAAACTGACGCAGCAGGGATAGCAACTGAACCGGCACCCTCTGGATGCATGGGCGAGATCGACCATCTGCACACCCTTGTGGTAATATA
>CAZBME010000017.1:0-5159 GCA_964492965.1 uncultured Syntrophaceae bacterium
CAAAAAAGCCCTATCATCCGGATAAACCATTAAGGCAATAAAATACGGTCGCGCTTGTTTCGGGAAGAATGGTTCTATGATATTCGACGCCTCCTTTTGAAGGACCTTCCGAAAAGAACTTGTGAAGGAGGCTATGCAGTGATAAATAGGGAGTTATTGAATATGGAGCATTATGATAGGCATTGTTGATTATAAGGCCGGTAACCTGACCAGCGTTGCGCGGGCCCTCCAATCCCTTTCCGTTCCCTGCCGGGTGACGGATGATCCGGATGTCCTGGCGAAATGCGAGCGGATTATCTTTCCGGGGGTGGGTGCGGCCGGTGAAGCCATGGCCAATTTGACTCAGACGGGCATGGACAAACGCCTTCGTGAATGGGTCCAGGCCGGTATCCCCGTCCTGGGCATCTGTCTCGGCACGCAGGTGATTCTGGAGAAAAGCGAGGAGAATCGGGCGACCTGTCTGGGCATCGTGCCGGGCTCGGTGAAGCGATTTCCCGACAACATGGCCGACCGGGACGGGCGCATCCTGAAGATCCCCCACATGGGCTGGAATCAGGTCGCTTTTTCGAGGAATCACCCTGTATTTAAGGATATCCCGGCGGAAGCGGAGTTTTACTTTGTCCATTCCTACTATCCCGCCCCGGCGGACGATGGTTTTGCCCTCGGCTGGACGGACTACGGCATCCGGTTCTGCGCTGCCATGGCCGACAAAAACCTGGTGGCCGTTCAGTTTCACCCGGAAAAAAGTGGACGGCCAGGACTACAAATCCTGGCCAATTTCAGCCGGTGGGAGGGCAACAATGCTCAGTAAACGGATCATCCCCTGTCTCGACGTCCGGGACGGCAAGCTGACGAAAGGCATTAAATTCAAAGGCAATGTGGATATCGGCGATCCCGTCGAGGTGGCCCGGGAGTACTATGAGCAAGGGGCCGATGAGATTGTTTTCTATGATATCACGGCCTCTTCCGATGGCCGCAATATAATGCTGGACGTCGTGCGCCGCGTGGCCGAAACGATCTTCATCCCCTTTTCCGTGGGCGGCGGCATCCGTAGCCTGGACGATATGCGCCAGGTTATCCTGGCAGGCGCGGAAAAAATCAGTATCAATTCCGAGGCGATCAAAAACCCGCCGTTGATTACGGAAGGGGCGAAGGCCTTCGGCAGTCAGTGCGTCGTTCTGGGCATGGATGTGAAAAAGGTAGAACCCCGTCCCAAGACGCCGTCGGGTTACGAGATGGTCATTCACGGTGGACGGGTCTATACGGGCCGGGACGCCCTGGCCTGGGCCAAGGAGGCAGAAGACCGGGGCGCTGGAGAAATCTGTTTGAATTCCATTGATGCCGACGGTATGCAGACCGGTTATGAAATCGAGCTCACCCGCCTGATTTCTTCGAATGTCAAGATCCCCGTCATCGCGTCCGGCGGCGCCGGAACGCCGGAACACCTGATCGATGTCCTGACCCGCGGACAGGCCGATGCGGCCCTTATCGCCTCCATGGTCCACTATCGGACCTATACCATTTCCCAGATCAAGGAAGAATTAACCAAAAGCGGCGTAAAGACAAGGATGTACTGGTAAAATCCCCCTATGAAAGCCATGATGATTACCAAAATCTGCGATCTGGCTCGTCATGCAGAGCCGTTGGAATGGGTTGAGCTGCCCGTACCTGTCCCCGGCAAGGGAGAAATCCTGATCAAAGTATCCGCCTGCGGTGTCTGTCACACGGAACTGGACGAGATTGAGGGCCGGACGGCGCCGCCGTCACTGCCGGTTGTTCCGGGCCATCAAGTTGTTGGAACCGTTGACGGTTTGGGGGAGGGCGCGAAACGGTTCAAGCGGGGCGACCGCGTCGGTGTGGGGTGGATCTATGGGGCTTGCGGGCAATGTCCCTGGTGCATGACGGACCGGGAGAATCTTTGCGAATCCTTTCTGGCGACGGGCCGGGACCGCGACGGCGGATATGCGGACTATATGAAAATATCGGAGAATTTTGCCTATGCAATTCCCGATGTCTTCACCGATGCGGAGGCGGCGCCACTTTTGTGCGCCGGGGCCATCGGCTACCGCTCGCTCCGGCTAACGGGCCTTGTCGATGGCCAGGCTCTTGGGTTAACGGGATTCGGCGCATCGGCGCACCTGGTCCTGAAGCTGGCCCGGTATCGCTATCCGCGGACGAAAATTTTCGTGTTTGCCAGAAATATTGAGGAAAGGCGTTTTGCAAAAGAGCTGGGTGCGGTATGGACGGGAGACACAGAAGAAGCGCCGCCGGAACCCATAGATGCCATCATCGATACAACCCCTGGCTGGAGGCCTGTTGTCCAGGCCCTGGGCCACCTGGCGCGGGGCGGCCGTCTGGTCGTTAACGCCATTCGCAAGGAGGACGTGGACAAGGATGATCTTTTAAAAATGGATTATCCCATCCACCTCTGGCTGGAAAAAGAGATCAAGAGCGTGGCGAATGTCACGCGACGGGATATTGTCGAGTTTATGGAGCTGGCGGCCGCAATGGCCATTAAGCCGGAAATACAGGAATATTCCCTAAAAGACGCCAACCGGGCTCTTTTGGATTTGAAGGGAAAAAAGATCAGGGGGGCGAAGGTCTTGAAGATGGCTGATTAATGCATAACGTCAGGATGTTTTTATTTCCTTCTCGCCTGTACCGAACGTCATCCATCAACTGCTTGACAAAGAAGATTCCCAGGCCGCCGATCTTGCGCTCATCGACGCCAAGGGCCGTATTAGGATCATCAACAGACAGAACATCAAAAGAAATCCCCCAATCGGCCACTTCGATGACAAAGGCCCCATCATCCCGGGTGTCGCATGTAATCTCCACATTTCCGGGACCTTCCGGGTAGGCATAGTTGGCAATATTGACCAGCACCTCTTCCAGGCATAACTCAATTTCGCGGGCCCTTCTGTCGTCAAAGCCCCTTTGGGCGCTGCAGGAGCTTACAAAGGCCAGGGATGGCGCCAATGAGGACAATTGCGCAGGCAAAGTCATGCTGGCAGGGGTTGTCATGGTATCAGACCTGTTTCAGGGCCTCGTCTTCCGTATCGAAGATCTGGAAAATAGAGCCGAACCCTGAAATTTTGAAAACATCCTTGACGGTTCCCTTCAGGCAGGCAAAGATCATCTTTCCGCCTTTGGCCTTCAGCACTTTGGCAATGGCGAGAATGCTCCGTAAGCCTGCACTGCTGATGTATTCCAACTCGGAGAGATTGACGATCATCGTCGATTCCCCCTGGGAAATCCATTCGGAAAGGCTTTTTTCGAAATCCGGGGCGGTCACGGCGTCGATTCTTCCCTTGGCGGAGACGATCAGGCTCCCTTTTTCTTTTCTGGAATTGATTTCCATAGCGGCTCCTTATTTTTGAATTGATTTGGTCAACATAATAGCGGTTTTTCTCACAAATTCCGGATAATGTCAAAAATTAATTCGTCGGCAATATCCCGCGCGGACCTTTGAGGAAAATGAATTGTGCTTGACGGGACAGGCGGATTGTCATAAAAATAGGCGACAATATTATTGATTAGGGAGGCGAAACACAACGTGGATCTGAAAAGGTATGAACTGAATATACAACTGGCGCAGATGCTCAAGGGTGGCGTCATTATGGATGTGACGAATGTGCAACAGGCGAAGATCGCCGAAGAGGCCGGTGCGGTGGCGGTTATGGCTCTGGAGAGGGTTCCGGCGGATATCCGCTCCCAGGGCGGCGTTGCCAGAATGTCCGATCCGTTCATGATTGCCGAAATCAAGAAGGCCGTTACCATTCCCGTGATGGCCAAGGCCAGAATCGGCCATTTTGTGGAAGCCCAGATCCTGGAAGCATTGAAGATCGATTACATTGATGAGAGCGAAGTCCTGACGCCTGCTGATGAGGAATGCCACATCGACAAGACGAAATTCGCCCTTCCGTTTGTCTGTGGAGCCCGAAATCTTGGAGAGGCCCTGCGCCGCATTGCGGAAGGGGCCGCCATGATCCGCACCAAGGGGGAAGCCGGAACGGGGAATGTCGTGGAAGCGGTCCGTCATATGCGGACCATGAACCGGGAAATCCGCCAATTGGCAGGTATGCCCGTAGAAGAGGTCACAGGATTCGCAAAGACGAACGGCATCCCCTATGAACTGGCCCTGAAAGTCCGGGAATTGGGCCGTCTGCCCGTCGTGAATTTTGCCGCCGGCGGCATTGCCACGCCGGCTGATGCCGCTCTTATGATGCAGCTGGGCTGCGACGGCGTTTTTGTCGGTTCCGGTATTTTCAAGTCCACTGATCCGGCGAAGCGCGCCCGTGCCATCGTTAAGGCGACGGCCTATTTCAATGATCCGGCCAAGGTCCTGGAAGCCTCCATAGGGCTGGGTGAAGCCATGCCGGGCATCGAAATCGGTGCTATTCCGGAAAACCAGCTCCTGGCCGGCCGGGGATGGTAAATGATCGGTATTCTCGATCTTCAGGGTGATGTGGTTGAGCATCTGGACCACCTCGAACGCCTTGGTATTCCTGCTCGGCGGGTCAAAGAGGCGGCACAGCTCGACGAGCTTGAGGGTTTGATTATTCCCGGAGGGGAGAGTTCCTGTCTGTCGCGCCTGTTGCAGATATTTGGCCTCCAAGAAGCCATTACCAGCGCCTACGGCCGCGGCATGAAGATTTGGGGAACCTGTGCCGGGGCCATACTCCTGGCCACAGAGGTTACAGGGGAAAGTCCGCATCTGGCCCTGATCGACATGGAGATCGAACGAAACAGCTTCGGGAGCCAGCTCGACAGTTTTTCCTGCGATGCCGCGATCCCGCGCATATCTCCTGAACCGATTTCCCTTGTCTTTATCCGTGCCCCTAAAATTAAAAAGGTGGGGGCGGGTGTGGAGATTCTCCTTTATCTTGACGATTATATCGCCGCGGCGGAAACTTCAGGGATTCTAATTACGGTTTTTCACCCCGAATTGACGGGGTCTCTGGCCTTTCATCGCTACTTTGTTCTCAAGTGCGGACTTGACGTAAAAGCCGATGCCCTGGAAGATCCTGCCTGGACGACCACAAGCTGGACCCGCTATGCCCGCATTGCCGGATAGAGTAATGCCCGGTTATCGTGAAATCCGTTTCACTCGCTTTTTCCAAATCTAAATCAAACGCTATCTTCGTTGGCATTGTCTC
>CAZBME010000017.1:5259-78763 GCA_964492965.1 uncultured Syntrophaceae bacterium
TTTTAAAGTGGGATTAATTATTCTTGATTCTTCACATCAAATAGAATTTTAGGACGATCATGTCCGAAAACGGCTAGCGGAATCTGAAATTAAACGGTATTGACGCAGCATGAAAACGACACATGATCAATTTTACGCGGCGATGTTGGCGAGGGATTACCGGTTCGACGGCAAGTTCTTCGTGGGAGTGAAAACGACCGGCATCTATTGCCGCCCGATTTGTCCGGCCAAACCTAAAATAGAAAACGTCGAATTTTTCTTCGCGGCGCACGAGGCCGAAAGAGCCGGATATCGTCCCTGCCTGCGATGCCGTCCCGAGGCCGCTCCCCTGTCTCCTGCATGGTATGGAAAATCCGCCGTTGTCCAAAGGGCCCTTCGGGCCATCATTGATCTCGGACTGAATGAGTTATCCGAAGAACAATTTGCCGAAAAATTCGGTGTGACCGCCCGGCATCTCAGGAGGTTGTTTGTTCAGGAAATCGGAAAGACGCCCAAGCAGTTTTATCAGGAACAACGATTGAATCTGGCCCGCAAAATGATTGTGGAAACGGGCCTGCCGATTACGGAAATTGCCTATGGCGCCGGTTTTCTCTCCTTGAGAAGATTCAATGATGCTTTTAAAACGCGTTTTTTCAGAGCCCCCTCCGAAATGCGGAAAACCAAAATATCAAGCATCAAGGAATCCTCCACCAGCCTTATGTTAAGTTATCGTCCTCCCTTTAACTGGGGCACGATTCTTAGATATTTGAAGCGGCATCAAGTGGATCATATCGAAGAAATCGGCTCCGACACCTATATGCGTTATTTCCCCACGAAAAATGGAATCGGGCGGGTTCTTGTCGAGAATAACCACAAAAAGTCATGTCTGGTTGCGCATTTTGATCGATTCGACTGCGGACAGCTTTATGGGCTCATACAAAACATCCGCAGGCTCTTCGATTTGGATGCCGATCCGCTGTTGATTGCCACTCAATTTGAAAAGTCCGGCCTTTTAAACGAACTGGGTCAAACATCGCCGGGCGGCAGGGCTCCCGGATGCTGGAACGGTTTCGAGACGGCGGTGGCCATTATTCTCGGTCAGCTTGTCTCCAACGAACAGGCGCAGCAGCTTGTCCGGCAGCTCGTCCTCCATTACGGCGTATCGCATAAGTGGCACAATCAGGAAGTCTTCACCTTTCCTGCTGCCGAGAAACTTGCCCAGGTCGATCTCGATCGAATTTCCACGACCAAAATGAGAAAACAAACCCTCCGGATTCTCAGCCAAAAAGTGGCCACGGGAGAGATTTCCCTGAATCCCCACCAGGAGATCAGGACCTTGAAAGAGCGGCTCCTCGCCATTCCGGGAATAGGAGCCTGGACCGTAGAATATATTGGCATGCGGTGTCTCTGCGATCCCGACAGCTGTCCGCAAACAGATCTGATTTTGAAAAGGGTTCAAGATATGCAAACCAGTCTTGATTTGGAGCAAGCCCGCCCCTGGCGCGCTTACGCCGCCTATCTGCTTTGGGATGCTTATGCCGTACAACTTTCTAAAAAAAGGAGCAAGGTGCAATGAAGATAGGACAATACGTTAAGCACATGCCATCGCCAATAGGAGAACTCCGCCTTTATGCAAGCGATACGGCCCTGGTCGGCCTGTACATGGAAAACCAGGACAAGGAGAGTCTTCTTCGGAAGTATCATCATGCCCGCGAACACGAAAACGCCATCCTGAGCAAAGTCGAAGAGGAGCTCCATGCTTTCTTCGCGGGTAAGCTCAAAAAATTTACTGTCCCCGTCGAGGCATCGGGGACGGACTTTCAAAAAGCGGTTTGGAAGAGCCTTCAATCTATAGCTTACGGAGAACTCCGGACGTATGCCGATGTGGCAAGGAGCATCTTCCGCCCCGGCACCGTTCGCGCTGTCGGAGGGGCCATCGGCAGCAATCCCGTCTCCATCATCATACCTTGCCACCGTGTGATCGGGTCGGATGACTCTCTCACCGGGTTCGGCGGCGGCCTGCCGGTCAAGAAGCGCCTTCTCGAAATTGAGGGCCATGTCATCAGGAATTTAAAGGTTGACAAGTTCCGGTGCGGAACCCGGAAATGCTCCGAGGCAGATTTTTGACGTTTTATCAGGCACAAAGGCTTATTCCAGGGCGCTTCCTGTCATTTCCGTGAATGCGGGAACCTCCTAAAACAGGGAGAAATAGAGGGTCATCCCCCAACGCCTCATCCTCTGTTACATCTTTGTCCCCTCTGCTTTTTACCGCCCCTATCTATCAAGAACCGTCAATTCCAGCGGGGTTTTGCAGAGCATCTCGCCGCCGCCGGCGGTCACCAGGACGGGGCATTCAAGGCGCATCCCGCAGACGCCGGGAACGCTCATGGCGAGAAAGGCTACCTCGACGGCGTTTTCCTCCAGGACCACGTCACGGAATTCGTCGTTGTCGATGATTGCGGGATACCACTCGTGGCCGAAGACGCCCAGGCCATGCCCGAACGACGGGATCGTATAGGGGGCGTAGCCCAGAGCGGTTACCTTTTCCATCACCGCCTTATGCACGTCGCCCACCCGGGTTCCCGCCTTGAAATTCGTTACAATCGTCTCTGCGGTCTGAAGATATGCATCGGCAAGTTTCTGCTGCTCTCTCGTGGGTTTCCCCAAGAGGAAATTATGGGCGAGATCGGAGTAATAGAGCTGATACAGGGGGTGAAAGTCGGCGATGATATTCTCTCCCCGTTGGACGATCTTCTGGGTCGGCTGGGTGGTCCCGTTCATATTGAAGGAGGTTCGATACCCCGAGGCGACCTCCGACGAACCGGTGATCGCCCAGTGATACTCACTTCCGAGACGGCGCAACTCCATTTCCCCGATGCCGGCGATCTCCGTCTCCGTAATCCCCGCATGCAGCGCCTCCCGGACGCAATCGACGGCGCTGTCGGCCATCGCGGCCGCCTGGCGCATCAGCTTGATCTCGCCGGGTTCCTTGATATACGAGGCGCGGTCCATGACCGCAACGGCGTTCACAAAGGTCGCCTGAGGCAAGGCGTTTTTCAACAGTTCATACTCTGTCGCAAAGAGATAACCCGTATTTCCCCGGGGCGAATGACCGAGTTCGACCCCGATCCGCGCCTGTTCCCCGCCGTTCTGCCTGATCAGGTGAACAACCAGGTCACACAGGTCCATGCCCGGCAAGGGGGCATAGGGAAAGATATTCGTCAGCCATGATTCGTTCTTCATCCGTTCGTGGTCGATGAGCATGGTGATCAGGCCCACAAAACCGTCCTTCGTTACGATGACGGCGCTTCTCCACGGGATGAACGCTCCTGCTACGTAACTCAGGCTGACCGTGCGGGTTCCCACGAATACATCCAGATCTTGACGGCCCATTTCCTTCTGAATTTTTCCGATGCGTTTTTCATAATCAAGATACACCTGCATATGCCCTCCAAAACGCCAAACGATTAGATTTTAGCCAAAGATAGCCTCTGTTCAATAGCGGTGCTCGAACTATAAGAAGGTATCATGTGCAAGTCAATATCAATCTTCCCTGTTCCGGGGACGCCATCCCCGTCTATGGTTTTACTTGAAATCTCCCCCAGCCCCTCTTTAGAAAAGAGGGGAGCTGTTGTGGTCAAGTCATGGAGAGCGCCTGCTGATATGGGATGCCGGCTTAAATGATTGCCCCCTCCAAATTACTGGCGTTACAATAATTCGGTAGAGCGAAAATGTTATTAACGGCATATCTTCTTGCCGGAAGATAATGGCAGATAATTGACCGGTGATATGATAAAGGCGTTAATCAGAGGTCAGCAATGGCCCGGCGGCATAAGAAACAAAACACTAATCACGAGACCGCAGCATCATGACCATACGAATTTATCTCATTCATCCGAAGACGCCGGTAAACCTCTGGGCGATGCGGGGAGCCCTCGACATCATGGGCAAGGATAAGACGCTCATGCAAAACACGGCCCTCCTGACGCTGATTGCGTTGACACCCCAGGATGTGGCGGTCGAATATATTTTTTGCGATGAGAACGTCTCGCCGATTGACTGGGATATTCAATGCGATCTCGTCGGGCTGACGGGTTACACCCTTCAATTTGAACGTATGGGGGAGATCAGCGCCCGTTTCAGAGAACGCGGCGTCCCGGTTGCCGCCGGGGGCATTTATGCAACCATCAACCCGGAGGGCGTTAAAAAAATTGCCGATTACCTGTTTGTCGGCGAGGCGGAGTATACGTGGCCGCAGTTTTTAAGGGACTGGGCGAGGGGGGCCGCAAAGGACGTTTATCGGCAGGAGTCGTTTATCGACATCAAGGACTCGCCGGCGCCGGACCTTTCCTATATCAATGCGAAAGACTACCTGTACTTTTCCGTGCAGACCAGCCGCGGCTGCCCCAATAATTGCGATTTTTGCGATGTTATCCGTGTTTCCGGAAGGAAATACCGCAGCAAATCGATCGGCCGGATTATGCTCGAGGTCAAAAACGCCCAGGCCTGCGGAGCGGAAACGGTCTTTTTTTCCGACGATAATTTTGTTGTAAACCGGAAATTTACCATGGAGCTCCTTCGGGAAATCATCCGCTGGAACAGAGCCTTGGAAAGGCCCTTGTCGTTCAGCACGCAGGCGACGATCATGATCGGCGAGGACGATGAGCTTGTGAAGCTTCTGGCCGACGCCCGTTTCAGCGTGATTTTTCTGGGGCTGGAAACCATCAATAAAGATTGCCTGGAAGAAGTCAATAAAGGGCAAATGGCCCGCTACGATCCTTTTCAGGTCATTCCGCGCCTGTCGAGTTACGGGATCGTGCCTTTTCTCGGCATGATCGTCGGTTTTGACCATGACACGCCTGCTGTTTTTCAGGAGATTGAAGATTTTCTCGACAAAACGGCGAGCCCGATTGCCTCCATCAGTGTTCTCAACGCCCCCAACAATACGCCCCTGTTTGACCGCATGAAGAAAGAAGGACGCCTTATCGAGGATTTTCGGGGTTTCTGGCATCAGTCGACCAATATCATTCCCAAGCATATGACCCTCGAAGAACTCCATTCCGGTCAAAAGGCCCTTTTCAGAAGAATCTATGAGCCGGAGAATTTTGAACGCCGCATGATTGGTTGGCTGAAGAACGTAAACTATTTTACGGATCTTTATTCGACGAAGAAAAAGAATCTCTACCGGGTTTTTATGATTGCCGGGATTTTTCGCCATTTTTTCTTTCGGGTTCCGCCGGAGGTCAGGACCATGTTCTGGAACGTCCTGAAGGCCGCCTGGCAAATTAACCCCCGACTGATTTCGCGGGCTGTTTCCGTGATGGTCCAGTATTGGCACTATTATGATTTTTCCCACAAGGAAGAGTGGCAAAAGGCGGGATTGAACAAATAGCCGGGGAATGCATGAGATCTGCCGGATCGGGTTCTATAAAGAGCATGAACGGATGGTGTCTGCATAATAAAGTATTTCAATCGACCCTGCGAGGAAAGCCATGATCACACGACGAGATTTTATCTGGATGATGGGGATAGGGGCAACGGCAGCCCTTACCAAATGGGATTATCCGGCCCAGGCGGCGGTTAAAAAGGCCGGCCCGGGACAATTCGACGCCATTATCATCGGCGCGGGCCTGGGCGGTCTTTCCTGCGGGGCCTTTCTGGCCGTCAACGGCTTCCGTCCGCTGGTACTCGAAAAGCATTACATTCCGGGCGGATATGCCTCCGCCTTTACGAGAACCGGCAAGGATAACCATCGCTACCATTGTGAGGTTTCCCTCCATGCCACGGCGGCGACTGCTCCCCCATTGCAGAAAATTTATAAAGAACTGGGCATTTTGGACAAACTTGCCTTTGTGCCTCACAAACATGTCTGGAGCAGCAGCTTCCCCGACCTTTCTCTGGATATTCCGACGGGCATCGAGGCATTCCGGGACATATTGATCGGACAATTCCCAGGAGAGAAGAAAGGCCTGGCGGATTTCTTCGTTTATTGGAAGAGTCTCGAGCACGACATGGAACGCTTTGAGCGGGAAGGCATGCCGGCCTTGAAGGTGATGTTTCCCATGCGTTTTCCGACGATGTGGGATATCCGCAACAAAACCCTGGGAGAGGTGGTGGACCGACATATCAAGGACTCCAGACTGAAAGCCATCATCTGCCAGACCTGGGGCTACTACGGCCTGCCGCCGTCCAGACTTTCCGCTTTCTATTATCTTCACCCTTTTGGTGAGTATCTGACTTATGGCGGCTACTATCTGAAGGGGACGTCACAGACGATGAGCAACGCCCTGACGGAAACCATCCGGAAGCACGGCGGTACTGTGATGCTCAATGAAAAGGTAACGGAAATCAAGGCCGACGGGGAGGGTGTGACGGGCGTCAAGACGGCCTCAGGCAAGACCTTCTCCGCCAGGGCCGTCGTCAGCAACGCCGCCGTTCCCGAGACCCTGGGGATGTTGTCCCGGCCTGACGCTGTGCCCCAGGCATACCGTGACCGCATTGCATCTTTCAGCACCAGTCTGTCGACCTTTGTGGTCTGGTTGGGGTTGAACGGCGATGTAACGAAATTGGAAAACAGGGCGGAGCTCTCCCTTTACCCGGGATATGACGATGAAGCCGCCTATGCGGCCTGCCTGAAAGGCGATCCCGAGAAGTCGGGCGTTGCCTGCATGATTTACGATAATCTGGTTAAAGGCTTTTCGCCGGAAGGCAAATCGTCGATATCAATAATGTTTCTCTGCGGCTATGAACCCTGGAAGCGTTTCGAGGCGGATTATTTCGCCGGCCGAAAAGACGATTATCGCAAGGAAAAGGAACGGGTGGCGAATCAGCTTATCGCCATTGTTGAAAAACGGATGATTCCGGGCCTGTCGAAAATGATTGACATGCGGGAGGCCGCCACACCCCTGACGAACCGGCGCTTCACGGGCAATACGGCCGGGGCGATTTACGGCTTCGACCAGACCCTTGACAATGCCTTCATGAAACGCCTTGAAGCCAGGACCCCGATTGCGGGGCTTTATTTTGCAAGCGCCTGGTGCAATCCCGGCGGCGGCCATGAGGGGGCGCTTCTCGGCGGCAAGGGGGCGTTTAAAAGCTTGGTAGAGGATTGGAGCTGAGGCGGCTGTGTTAAAGAAGAGAAATTCCCGGGGCCGGAGACAATCCGGCCTTTGCTTAGAATCTCTGAAGCAAGCCGGTAAAGAATGAACATGAGGGGATGGACGTGTAAACGGATGATTGTGCAGATTTATGAAGTTCAAAACGAGGAAGAAGCGCGGGCGCTCGTCGCCCTGGGCGTGGACCATATCGGTAGCGTGATCCTTTCCCGGGAGGTATGGAAAATTCCGGCCATCGGGGAAACGGTTCGGGCGATACAGGAGGCCGGGGCCAAAAGCGGCCTGATACCCCTCTTCAGCGATCAGGAGACGGTAATGGGGATGCTGGATTATTACAGGCCCGATTTTGTGCATTTTTGCGAGGCCTTGTCGCCATTTCCCGCAGATATGGCAGACGGCGTCCGAAAATGTGATGTTATGCTTTCTCTCCAGCGTGCCGTGAAAAGGGCGTTTCCGGAGGTTGCCGTCATGCGGTCCCTGTCGGTGCCTCAAGCGGGAATGGTTATGGATAACGGAATCATGGATAATATTCTGCATTATGCCCTGAAATTGGCGGCGCAGAGCGATTACTTTCTCATCGATACGATCATGGGAGCCTCTTCGGGATCTCATGATCAGCCTGTCCCGGGCTTTGTGGGCATCACCGGCCAGGTCTGCGACTGGCATATCGCCGCCCGGATCGTTGCGGAGAGTCCCGTTCCCGTGATTCTGGCCGGCGGCATCGCGGAAGACAATGCCTTTGATGCGGCGCTGAAGGTGAAGCCGGCGGGGTTGGACAGCTGCACAAGAACCAATGCCGTCGATGAACACGGGCGCCCCATCCGGTTCAAAAAAAATCTGGAGAAGGTCAGGCGGATGGTGGAAGAGATCAGACGGGGAGAATCAGAGTTGAACGGCAATTGAAATGTGCCCGTGCATGACGGTGCCCCTCTTTTCTAAAGAGGGGCTGGGGGGAGATTTTACAGAATGCCGATAAAATTCCTAAATCAAAAAAATCAGTTCACAATGATTTCACGGAAAGGCAAACGGGCAGGGAGATCGTTATGATGAAGCTGTGGACAATGGCCGTTGCGATCGCCATCATTGCGGGATGTTCCGGTACGCGTCCGTCACGCCTGGGGGTGACGAATGGGAAATTCACGCCTTGCCCCGGCTCCCCGAATTGTGTTTGTTCTCAGGCGCAGGACGGGAAGCACGCCATTGCGCCTCTTTCCTATCAAGGCACCCCTGCCCAGGCATGGGCACGCCTGATTGCCGTCATTCAGGGGGTGAAACGTGCGAAAATCGTCACGTCACAGGAATGCTACCTCCATGCCGAATTCACGTCTGCCGTCTTTCGCTTTGTCGATGATGGGGAGTTTTATCTGGATGACGGGCAAAAAGTCATCCATGTGCGCTCAGCGTCACGCCTGGGTTCTTTCGACTATGGCGTGAACCGCAAGCGGCTGGAAAACATCCGAAGGCTTTTCAACCAGACATCACCATAGATGACACCAGTCCCTTTGATGAAAGAAAGATTAGACCGGGAGCGCAAGACCATAAACGCCATGATCGGTCTGTATTGCCGTCGTCATCATGGAAATCGTCCGGATCTTTGCGGGCCTTGCGCATTTCTGCTGGCATATGCAAAGGCCAGGCTTGATAAATGTCCTTATGGACAACAGAAGCCAACGTGCGGCCAATGTCCCGTTCACTGCTACAAGCCGGCGATGAGGGAGAATGTCCGTGACGTCATGCGTTACGCCGGACCCCGGATGATTTGGCATCACCCTCTGCTGGCGATACAGCATATGCTGGATGGTTTCAAAATAAAGAAAAAGGTTAAAGCGGGATGAAGATAGCCATTATCGGTGCCGGACCGGGAGGCCTGTATGCTGCCCTTGAAGCGGCCGGACACGG
This sequence comes from uncultured Syntrophaceae bacterium, assembly GCA_964492965.1. Lineage (GTDB taxonomy): Bacteria > Desulfobacterota > Syntrophia > Syntrophales > UBA8958 > CAZBME01. The sequence continues at coordinate 14,253 of CAZBME010000017.1, forward strand.
CTTCCATGCCGATGTGTTTGAAAAAGGCCGGGTTGGGGACGGCATCACCTGTGGGGAATGTATCTTTGATTCCCTGGGTATCATGACAAAACCAGCGTGCGGCTTGCTTCACCCCGTCGAAACCATTGTCTTGCAGGCCCGAAAGACCTATCGCCTCTCCGTCAAATCCTATCGGTCCTTATGGATGATGGATCGGGCGGTCTGGCAGCGGGATCTGGCGGAACAGGCTGCCGTCCGGGGTGTAAAAATCCATGAGGGAGAGCGCATCTCGACCAGTCGACTTATGGATTTAAAGAAGGACTATGACTGGATCATTGATGCCGGAGGCGCTCCGTCCATTACTTCCCGGTCTTACGGATTTTCCGGGGAATATTTCCGGAAATATATGCTGGCCTATCAGGTTGTCATCCGCGGGGATTTTTCATCGCTTGTTCCGGGCATCAAGGCAGGGTTTCTTGCCGATCTGCCGCAGGACGTCATGCCTGGATATTTCTGGGTATTCCCGCGGGACGGGCAAACGGCCAATGTGGGCGTAGGCTGTGCCGTGGGGGATGGCGGCGTCTTCAATGTGGATTTAAAAGCGTTGCTCGTAAAAGTGTTGGCAATGGAAGGTCTTGCGGGCCGGCCCGTTTTGAAAAAGGGCGGCGGCCTGATTCCCGCCCGGATTCTTCCCCGGCTGTTTTATGACAATATTCTGCTGGCAGGTGATGCGGCGGGATTGACGTCGTCCCTCCATGGCGGCGGGATTGATCTGGCCTGCCTCAGTGGTGTCCTGGCCGTCCGGGCCATTGCAGAAGGCCCGCAGGGCCCGGAAAACTACCGGGATCGCCTGCTTGGTTTTCTGCGGGAAAAGCTGGCCATGGAGGACCTGATGGTTGAAAAAATGCGAACGCTCAGTTTCAACGAATTCGATGACCTCCTTCATGCGGCAGCCAGAAAGGGAGCCATCATTCGCACTAAGATGGCCCTGCGTCATCCCGATCTTTTATGGGCTGCATGGAAGTGGTTGAAAACGGAGGGTCATCTGAAAATTTAGATGATTGTCCGTAAGGAATTTATTTGTGCGTTCCCGTCGTGCTTCGTAATTCCTTTGCTTTGGCCTTGAGTCTCTTCTTTCGGCGGCGCCTTCTGCGATCAAGCTCTTTCATCCGTTCATGTTTCTTTTGGGCCATGCCAACCTCCTGTGTATAATGATGGGATTTGGAAGGCTGTTTCTGACACAGGATGAGGGTAAAGATCAAGTGAAAAGATTATTCCAATTATAAATCAAAGCGCTATCTTCGCTGGCATTGTCTTCGACTCCTCGGGACAATATGCCTGAGTCGCTCTTTGATACCATCTGAGATTTAAAACTGATTAAAGGTAGATTTCTAGACCGTCATAGGCCAGTTGGATGGCCAGCGGGTTTTCCGGGTCGTGGATGTTTTTATAGGTCCGTGTATCATCCAGGAAGTGATCAAGTTCGACGTCGTTATAGGTGTGTTCGCTGTGGAACAGGCAAAGACGCTTTACCTGCCCTTCAATGGCGAGTTCCACCCCGACGATATTGTTGGAATGTCCCCAGTTTTCTTTGACGCCGATGGCGTCCAGGAGGGTGTATTGGGCGTCGAAGATGAGGAGGTCGGCGCCGCGAATGAAGTCCAGAAACGGATAGAATGGGCTTTCGGCGTCCCGTTTATGTTCCGAATCGGTAGAATAAACGATCTTTTTGCCATGCCGGAGAAAAGCATATCCATAAGAATCACCGGGATGGTTCTGCCTGAGGCATTGGATCGTCAGCCCTGCTATCTCATAAGACTTTTCTGCATGCAGCGTGGTAAAGGAGATGTCGGCCTGCATGGCCTTGAAGGGGACGGGGAAAAATGGTGCTTTCTGCTGATCCGAGAAGGCCTTTTCCAGATCGGTGTGGCCTCCGTAAATGTGGATGCGGTTTCCCGGAATAAACGCCGGGGTGAAAAAGGGAAATCCCTGGATATGGTCCCAGTGCAAGTGGGACATGAAAATATGAAATACTGAGGGCTTGTCAAAGGGGGCCAGAGATTGTGCGAAGTCCCGAAGCCCTGTGCCTGCATCACAAAGGACATATTCATCGGTGCCGCGGATTTCAAGACATGACGTATTGCCGCCGTAGGATCCATGAACGGAAAAGGGTAACTCCCGGTCTATAAAATCACTGATCGCGTCCGTTGAAGCAAACGTATAGCCTTGGGAAGCTGCAATGGCGGCAATGATCTTTGACTTAACCCGGGCTGCCGTCATGGATGCGGGTAGAGACCCCCGCGAACCCCAAAAGTATACGTGCATCAATGTCCCCTTTCATCAGTCGCTTCCGAGAGATTTCCCTTTTCAGGTAAGGCACATGTAAATATTAAACGATTCCTTGTGTTAGGTCAATCGGAATTAGAAAGACAGATAGAAAACGGTCAGGAATAATTGCCTGTCTCCTTCGGTCTTCAGCTTAAATCCTCGAATTTTCTTTACAGAGTCCGAGATGTTGTTATAAACAGGACAGCTTTATTTTAAGGATAAATATGGGGTGATTTGACATGCCGAAACCGAAGGTTCTGTTTATGGGCACGCCGGCATTTGCCGTGCCGACATTGAATATACTGATTCAAAACGACTATCCGGTGATCGGTGTGGTGACGCAGCCGGACAAGCCCAAGGGGCGGGGGCGGCAGATGTCGGCTGCACCCGTCAAGATGGCGGCCGAGGGCATGGGGCTTTCCGTCTACCAGCCGATGCGTGTCCGCGATGCCGCCTTTCTGGAAACCTTCAGGGAAATCAGGCCCGATGTCGTTGTTGTGGCGGCCTTTGGGCAGATTTTGCCGAAAGAGATCCTGGATAATCCACCCCTTGGCTGCATCAACGTCCATCCCTCTCTCCTGCCCAGATACCGGGGAGCAGCGCCCATGAACTGGACGCTTATCCGGGGTGAGGAAAAAACAGGCGTGACGATCATGTCCGTCAATGAAGGCGTCGACACGGGAGACATGCTGCTCCAGGAAGAAACCCCTGTAGCAGAGAACGAGACTTACGATCAACTCCATGACCGCCTCGCCGTCATGGGTGCGGCGCTTTTACTCAAGACGCTGATGAAGATTGAAGCCGGGACGGCCATAAGGCAACCGCAGGAGAATGCTCTGGCCACACATGCCCCGCGGCTTAAGAAAGAGGACGGTCTTATCGGGTGGCACGGGAAGGCGATTGAAATAGCCAGACGGATACGCGGGCTATCCTCAATCCCCGGCGCGTATACCCATCTGAGCGGAAAGGCGCTGAAAATATTTATGGCCAAAGGGGAGGAAGCCGCCGTTACGGAACAGGCCGGAACCGTTGGGCCGCTTACAGAAAAAGGCCTGCGGATTGCGGTTTCCGACGGTTATGTTTATATTCAGGATATCCAGTTGGAAGGGAAAAAGAGCATGTCGGTACAGGAGTTTTTACGTGGATATCGTCTTGTAGAAGGTTCCTGTCTGGGATAACGCATGAAAAAAATCATTCCGAATCCTGACCGCCGGCAACCACCGGCACCCCTGCCCCGGCCCATCGCCGTTGATATCCTGAATCGCGTTGAGATGGAAGGCGAATTTGCGGAAACGCTTCTTGATCGCGCCATCTCCCAGGGCCGTGTCACTGATGATCGCGACCGGCGCCTTCTCACGGAACTGGTCTATGGCACCCTGCGGATGCAGGGCACCCTCGACTGGCTCATCGAGCAGTTTTACAAAGGCGGCATCCGCTCCCTGGAGCCGGAAGTCCGGAATATTTTAAGGACATCCCTGTATCAGCGGTTTTTTACGGAAAGAATCCCCGATTTTGCCATTGTTAACGAGGCCGTGGAATTGATCAAAAAGACATCGCCCCGAAGGGCTTCCCTTGTGAATGCGATTCTCAGAAATATCATCCGCAGCCACGACGCCATGCCCGAGCCGGATCTTGATGAAAATTCCGTGGGTTATATAGCCGTTGTCCATTCCCATCCAGGGTGGCTGGTCAAGAGATGGCACAAGTCATTCGGGTCCGAGGAAACGGTGGCCCTTTGCCGGGCCGATAACCAGATCCCGCCGCTGTTTGTCCGGGTCAACCGGCTGCGCGCTACGCGGGAAGAGGTTATCAGCGATCTTTCCGAAGAAGGTCTGACGGCAAAAGAAACGGTCTTTTCGCCTGATGGCTTGCTGATAGCGGCGCGACACGCCAAGCCCCTGCGAGAGACCAATTGCTATCAAAATGGATTTTTCCAGATTCAGGATGAAGCCTCGCAGCTTATTGCCCGCCTTGTTGCCCCGGAAGCGGAAGACCGGATTTTAGATCTTTGTGCCGGCGTCGGGGGAAAAACAACGCATATTTGCGAAATCATGGGCAATCGCGGATGCGTCACCGCAGTGGATATCAGCAAAGGCAAGATCGCCGCCCTGAAAGATCTGGCCATACGTTTGGGTTCATCTATTGTGGAGCCCCTGGCGGCTGACGCTCTGGAAGACCTGGGTGCGGAATTCCATGGGCGATTCGACAAGGTTCTGGTCGATGTGCCCTGTACGGGGACCGGCACCCTGCGGCGGGCGCCGGAGATCAAATGGCGTCTGAAGCCTCAGGACATCAAAGGATTTTCTGAAATGCAGAAGAAACTTCTCGACCGGGCCGCCGTCTATGTAAAAAAAGGCGGTCACCTGATTTACAGCACATGCAGTATCATGACAGAGGAAAATGAAGCGGTTGTGACCGATTTCCTGGCATTGCACCAAGGGTTTACCCCGATCAGACCGAAGGATATCTCCGAAGACCTAATCGATGGCGACGGTAATTTCAGAACCTATTCCCATCGCCACGGCACGGACGGGTTTTTCGGGGCGGTTATGGTAAAAAACTGAAAAGCGCAGGAGGAAGAATCAATGAGGCAGATCATCATTCTTTTTTCGATCGTCATTTTGGCTGGTTGTGCCACGGGCCCGGTTCTTTATCCCAATACCTATCTGAAAAAGGTTGGCGAGGAACAGGCCCATAAGGATATTGCCGAGTGTGGGGTTCTGGCCGATCAATATATTAAATCCGATGCGGGAATCGAAGTTGCTAAAAGCACTGCCGTTGGCGGCGCCGGTGGCGCTGTGGTTGGTGGCGCCGTTGGTGCCGTAACGGGAAGCTTTGGGCGGGGTCTCGGCGTCGGCGCCGCTGCCGGTGCGGCGTCAGGGTTGGTACACGGTGTTATCAAGGCATCTCAGCCGACCCCGTTATATAAAAACTTTGTAAATCGCTGTTTATTGGAAAAGGGTTACGAACCCATCGGATGGCAGTGAAAATGATTTTGCTAAAATATTCCAGGCTGTGCGCGCCTGGCCAGAGGGCCTTTACAAATGAATAGGGATTTAGGAAGTAAATGATGAACTCATCGATAAAAACGAAATTGGCGGTTGTGATTGTTTGTGCCCTGGTGTTGGCGGGTGCTGCCCTTTACGGTCTCCCCTACTGTAAAATCTACCGGACTATTGCGGCCCTTCAGGAACAGGACAAAGATCGGCTTGACCGCTATATTGATTTCCCGCAGTTGAAAACCGGCCTGAAGGGACAGATCCGGACGGCCATAACTGCTGCCGGCCAACCGGGGCAGGCAAAGGATATGGAGAAAGTCAGGCAGGCGATGATGGCCCAGGCCATCGATAGCGCAGTGGATCAAATGATCACCCCTGAAGGGCTCGTGTCGTTTTTTGTGAAGAATCTGCCGGGGCTTGTCGCAAAACCTGAGAATCCATCGGGTCGACAGGCATCCCCGGAAAGTTACGGCACTATGAAAATTTTCGGGCTATTTCTTTGGCACACCGACTGTGCCTATGCGTCGATGTCGGAATTTGTCGTTAAATTCAGTGACGAACAGGACCAGTCCGTTCGATTTGTCCTGATGCGGTCCGGTCTGGACTGGCGATTGAGCCGTATAGAGGTATCCCTGCCCGGTAAGGGTAATGCAAAGTGAGGAGTAGATGATGAAGCTTTTCGGCTCTCGGGAACTACTTGAGCATGTAATCCATAAAAACCTTTGTATCGGCTGTGGGGCTTGTCAGGAGCTTTGTCCCTATTTTCGGTCCTACCGGGGCAAAACGGCCATGCTTTTCCCCTGCACAAAAGACAAGGGTCGATGTTTTGCCTATTGCCCCAGGATCGAGGTGGACCTGGACGAATTATCAAACGCCTGCTTCGGGAAATCTTATAATGCCGATCCTTTGGGACATTATCTTACCATCAGGATAGCCCGGGCGGGTGAGAGTGTTGCGAAGTCCTCCTTTCAGTCCGGCGGTACCGTTTCCGCCCTCATGCTCTTTGCCCTGAAAAAAGGATATATCGACGGTGCCATCCTGACGGCGAAAGACGGCATCGCGACGGTCCCCCGGATTGCGACCACCGCTGAAGATATCCGGGCGTGTGCGTCTTCCAAATACGCGGCTACCCCCACACTGGCGGCCCTTAACCAGGCTGTTAAGAGCGGGATGAACCGGTTGGGCGTTGTTTCCACGCCCTGTCAGACCCTTGCCGTGGCCCAAATGCGCACAAATCCCATGGCCGATGGCGCCTTCCATGACCCCGTTGCCCTGTCTGTCGGCCTTTTCTGCACCTGGTCCCTCGATTTTCGGGCCTTTGCCGCCTTCATGGCCGAACGCCTTGATGTGAATCTCATCAAGAAAATTGACATCCCGCCGCCGCCTGCGGAGGTCATGGAGGTTTATACCGAGGAAGGGGAAATCGAATTTTCCTTGAAAGATATCCGGAAACTGGTTCCCGAGGCCTGCTCCTACTGCTTCGACATGACCGCTGAATTTTCGGATATTTCCGTCGGCGTCGTCGAAGGCCGCAACGATGCCAATACAATCGTTGTCCGGACGGAAAGAGGCCGGAAACTGGTCGATGAAGCCTGGCAGGAAGGCTGGCTGGTCCTGGAGGAATTGCCCGCGGAAAATTTGGAACACCTGAGATGGGCGGCAGGAAATAAAAAGAAGCGGGCATTGGTCAAGGGAAAAGAAAAAGGGCTAATAGGTGCTTCGAGCGAAGACGGGATCGTCTCTCTGCGAATGAACAAGGCCGCGCTTGACGGTCTCGTCTGATGCAGCACAGCCCTTCATGGCTGCATGGATGATTTTACAGGGCTAAAGCCTGAGGCTTCGTCAAGATAATCCCCTCTTTTGTAAAGGAGGGGGGATTTCACAAAGGCATTGATAGGAATACCCCTGCGATTTCCCTTTGCCGATAGGGGAGATAAGCCAATGGAAACAAGTTCCAAATAACGGAGGCACTAAATGTCATACCTGATCGATCAAAACGAAGGTGCCGAGCACCTCCTCATGGGCAACGAGGCCATTGTCCGCGGCGCTTTGGAAGCCGGTGTCCATGTGACCAGCGGCTATCCGGGAACGCCTTCTTCCGAAATCATCGAGTCCTTCGCCAAAGTAGCAAAAGAGCGCAATATTTACGCCGAATGGTCCATCAACGAAAAGGTTGCCATGGAAGTGGCGGCGGCGGCATCCTTTGCCGGGCTTCGTTCTCTGGTGGTGATGAAGCAAAACGGCGTCAACGTGGCATCGGATTTTCTCCTCCATCTGGCCAGTTCAGGGACACGGGGGGGGATGCTCCTCGTCACCTGCGACGATCCCGGCGCCCTTTCCAGCGTCAATGAAGGCGAATCGCGTCTCTTTGCCAAGCTGGTAGAGATTCCCCTCCTGGAACCGGGCGATTTTCAGGAGGCCAAGGATATCATGAAGTGGGCCTTCGACCTGTCGGAAAGTATCCGCAATATCGTCATGGTCAGGAGCGTCACCCGTATGTCCCATGCGAGCGGCAACGTGGCCTATGGCCCCCTGCCCGGCACGGAGGCCCATGCGGAATATCGTTGCGACGGCCCCATGATGGACTTTGAGACCGGCCCGGTCATCAGCATGGTCCTGGCTGCGCCGGAGTTGCAGCACGGGCCGCAACAGGATAAACTGAAGAAGGCGGCGGCCCTTTTCGAGGACTGTCCCTTCAACGCCTATAAAGGGCCCGAAAATCCGGAACTGCTCATTATCACGAGTAGCGCCTGTAATCTTTATGTGCGGGAAGCCGTCGATATTCTGGGCCTGGGCTCGCGGGTGGGCATCCTCAAGCTCGCCACGACCTGGCCCCTGCCGCCCGGGCTTATTAAAAAGAATCTCTCCCGGTCGCAAAAGGTTCTGATTGTGGAAGAGGTCTATCCCACACTCGAAGAGAACGTCAAAATCCTGGCCGCCGATATGGCAGCGGAGACGGGCATCAAGACCTTCTTCGGCAAATATTCCGGGCACCTCCCCTCCGTGGGCGAGCTCAATCCCGATAAGGTCATGGCGGCCCTCGCCCGGATTTTCAACCTGACCTATGTCCCCGTTGATCCGTCTTTTCAGCAAAGCCTGACGGCCCTTGCCGCAAAGATGGCGCCGAATCGCGGCATGACCTTCTGTCCCGGATGCCCTCACCGCGCTTCTTATTGGTCGATCAACAACGCCCTGCTTCTGGACGGGCGCAAGGGGTTTGTCTGCGGCGATATCGGCTGTTACGTCATGGGGACCATGCCCAGCGGATTCAATACCGTCAAGACCCTCCACGCCATGGGGTCCGGAAGCGGCGTCGCCGGCGGGTTCAGCCAGCTTCGATCCTTCGGCCTGGATCAACCGGTCCTGTCCGTTTGCGGTGATTCCACCTTCTTCCATGCCGCCATGCCTGCCCTGGCAAATGCCGTTCACCACAAGGCGCCGTTTACGATGATCATCGTCGACAACCGCGGCACGGCCATGACAGGGTTTCAACCCCATCCCGGAACGCCCGTCAATGTTATGGGAGAGGAAACGCCGGCTTTGGATATCGAGGCCATCTGCCGGGCCATGGGCGCCCGCGTGGAAGTCTCCGACCCTTTCGAACTCGAAGAAACGAGGCAAAAGCTGAACCATCTGATGGAATACCGGGAGGGCGCCAAGGTTCTCATTCTCCGTCAGGCCTGTGCCCTGAGCCCGGAGAAAAAAGGGAAAAAACGCTTCGAGGTGACCATCGACGAAACGGCCTGCCTCGGGGAAAATTGCGGCTGCAACCGCCTGTGCACAAGAATTTTCGGATGTCCCGGCATCCTCTGGGATCAGGAGAAAAATGTCGGCCGCATCGATGAGATCATTTGCGCCGGATGCGGTGTCTGCGCGGATATCTGCCCCGCCGGGGCCATCAAGAAAAAGGAGGTGGCCTGAACCATGAGCCGAATTACTTTGAGCAAAGATCCTTACAGCATCATCATTACCGGCGTGGGCGGACAGGGGAATGTCCTCGCGTCCCGGGTCCTGGGCAGCATGTTTGTGAACAAGGGATACAAGGTTACCATAGGCGAGACCTTCAACGCTTCACAGCGGGGCGGAACCGTCATGAGCCATCTGCGCATTTCGGAAAAATCGACCTGGAGCCCCCAGATTCCACGATTCAAGGCGCACATGATCGTGTCTCTGGAGCCGGTCGAAGCCATCCGCGTCCTGTCGGGTTATGGAAACCCCGATGTCCGGTTTCTGAGCAATATCCGCCCCATCTACCCCGTGAGCGTCATCAAGGGCGAAGCCGTCTATCCGACGCTCCCCGACCTGGAGACATCCGTCAAAAAACTTATCCCCGGTGCGATTTTTGTCGACGCCACCCAGGAGGCCGTGAAGCTTGGGAATCCCATCCTCGTCAACATCATTATGCTGGGTGCGATCCAAGGCCTGAACATCCTGCCCATGGAGAGGGAAGATTTCCGCACCGCCATCAGCCGGCGGGTGCCGGCCAGCCAGGTGGAGATCAACATGGAAGCCTATGACCTGGGGAGCCGTTTGGTGGTGGGGCGATAATAAGCTTCGTTAGAGTGTTTCGAAGCTTCCTTCGGTGTTGTTCTGTCCACCACGCATCACGGTTAGCCGCCACGCAAGGAAGTCTGCTGAAAGACCGGGCTCCAGCAAAAACGAATCATTGCTGGTGTAAGTTTGATCGTCCTGCAGAACAATCATCCTTACCTTCCCTAAGTTGTTAATACGATACCAGCGTGAGTTGCCCTTCCCGAAATCGAAAAGCATCTGGATGGAAATGTTGCCGGAGAGATTGATTCTTCCTGGTTCTGCCATGAGTTACTCCTGCACCGTGAAAATGGATAATCAGTTGCCGCGATGATTGTAATAAAAACCTTTATATGGAACAACATAAAAGGAAAATGGGGGGCGTTAGCCAGTCCATCTTTCCCCTACGAAACGGTTATCCGGAGCGGAACTTATTCAACCGTCTGTGATATGTTGTTATGACGAACATTTAACACGAATTCCATTTAAAATCTAGTACATTATAGGAACTCATCAGCCTAACGCTTTCGGGAAGTTGTTGTTAAGTATAAGGGGTAGCATCATCTCACCCCATCCTTAGACGATGGGGTTCCTTCGCTTGCGTCAGGTCGGCAAGCACTTGCGATGCTGTTCATATAGATCGTAATGGGACTTCAGCATGTCCGGAATCGGCAAATCATAGGGGCAATTCCCCATACAGACGCCACACCCATTACAGTTCAACACACTTTCCATGTATATGCGGGAAAATTCGACGGCGACGGCAGGCGACATCCGAAAGGCGACGACCCGGTAACCCATGGCCGGTGTGATCAACACCCCGTTGGGGCACGGCTGGCAATATTCGCAACGGCGGCAGAACTGCTTGCCCAACTCGGTCCGGTAACCATCCATCATATCAAGATCCCTTTGGGTTGTCTCATTCTTGCCTTCATAGAACGAGACAACCTGATCCACGGCTTCGACAGAGTCAAGTCCCGGAATCGGTATAACATCAGGATGCTGCCGCAAAAACTTGAAAGCGATGTCGGCATTGTCTATCATCCCGCCGGCAAAGGGCTTCATCGCCAAGATACCCATGTTCCTTTCCCGTGCAACCACATGCAATTCGTCCTTTGCTGCGACCTCAATAAAATTGAAGGGGAACTGAATCGAACTGAATAACTCCGTTTTAATCAATTTCAACGCCATCTCCAGGCTGTGCGACGTTACGCCGATATAACGGATCTTTCCCTTATCCCTGGCCTGCAGTAAAGCTTCCATGGCCCCACTCGGCGCCATAATTGCGTTCCAATCCGCTTCTCTGGCCACTTGGTGCAGTTGATATAGATCAATGTAATCCGTTTTGAGCCTGCGAAGGCTTTTCTCAATGTGCTCGGTCATGCCTGCGGCATCCCGCCGGATGGATTTCGAAGCAATCACCACCTTGTCCCGTATACCGCCAAAAGCATTACCCATCTTTTCCTCACTGTCCAGGTACATGTTGGCTGTATCGTAAAATGTAATGCCCCGTTCATATGCGTGGCGCAATACCTCCGTGGCTAAATCCATATTGAGGCGAATCAGGGGAATTCCCCCGAACCCCAATTCGGAAACCGTCAAGGCTGTCTTCCCAAAGGTGACGTAACGCATCATAAATGCCCTCCATTCTTAACGTATAGCAGGAAGTACACATTGAAATGATGAACCAGAGAATAAATTGAGATATGCTTTACTGAACGGGCACCAGCGTTTCCGTTGCCCTGCCGTTATCCCATAACCCGACGAGACGGCCGTCCTGGCTCACTGTGTAGATGACGGGATACTGCGATCCCCAGTCGACGGTCAGCATATCTCCGAGAAGCGAGCCGACGCCGCTATAAGTGCTGTTTCCAATTTTCCAGACAAACATATAGGATTCGTTTCTCCGGGTAATATTGACGATTCCGCTATAGGAGGTGCCGTTGGCATTCCGGCCGATGGCGCTGTATTGCCCTTCAATCTTATATATTTTGCTCTGGACTTCCGGCGGTTTTTTCTTTTCGTCGCCGCCTTCGGTTTTGATGCCCAATTTTAAGAGATCGGCAATCGTTGCCGTTTTCGCGATATCGCCCTTGGCGACACCGATGACCTTGGCCGTGACGGTGTCGATCGCTTTGCAGGAGACCCGGATGCTGTCGCCGAAAGGGGTGAGGGATCCCGTCACCAGGATTTCCGCACCGGCAATCTTGCCGAGTTTTTTGATGGCATTCGGATCAACCAGGCCCGACATGGAGAGCTTGTGTTCTGCGAGCAGGCTTTTCAGGTGGTTGCGGTCGATGACATCAAATCCTTTGGAGGCATTGATCAACCCTCCCGAGAGTTCCTCCGCAATAAACCGTCCGAGTTCGTTGACGTTTCCCTGAAGATCGGTAAAATCAACCACCGCTATGTTTTTCTTCCCGGAATTATTGATGGCATTGGCGAGGATGGTCGAAAGGTTTTCGATCTCCCGTTCATAGGCAAAAGATGGGCCCGTCCCGAGCGAAAGGACGATAAGGGCCAGGATAATAACAACCAGCGGATTTTTAGATAGGGATTTCATTTCTGTTGTCATCTGCCGGACTCCGTGGGGCGATATGATTTTTTATGGATGCCGCTATATAGCATAAAGCAGCCATCGTTAGTTAAATTTTCTCAAGGTCTGATCCGGAATTTGCAATGAATCCCAGATATAGTCCCGCGTTGGAGGAGCAGGAAGAAACGGATGTTTTTTTATAAGCCTGCAAAAAAATAGCGGAACTCTGGCCGATCATGTGATACAAGGACCTTATAACGCGTTCTTACACAAGCAATGAACAATTAAAATAGCAGTCATTCCGGACTTGATCCGGAATCCAGGCTTTTTCTGGACACTGGCCTTCACCTGTGTGACGGGCAAAAACAAATGTTTTTTGCTTAAATGATTTTACGGAATAAAACATTCTGAAGGAGGAGTTTATGAGTGAATTAAGTCATATTTTGTCACCCCTGAAAATCAAATCGATGGAATTGCCGAACCGGGTTGTGATGCCCCCGATGGGCACCAATCTGGGAAATGCCGACGGGACGGTCAGTGCCGAGAGTGTCGCTTACATGAAACGGCGCGCCAAAGGGAAGCCCGGCTTGATCATCACAGAGATTACCGGCGTTCACCCGGACGGCCTGGTCAGCCCCAACCAGCTTGGCGCCTATGACGATCGCTTTATCCCGGGGCTTGCGCAACTGGCGGCTGTCGCCCATGAGGCAGGATGCAAGATTGCCATGCAGATCCACCACAGCGGGCGGGAAAGTCTTTATCTTCTGAGCCAGGGAAAGGCGGTTGGACCGTCAGCCATCCCGAGCATTGTTTTCCGGAGTACGCCAAGGGAGATGACGATTACCGACATCAAGGAAGTCATCGCCGCCTTTGGTTCGGCAGCCAGAAGAGCCCGCGATGCCGGTTATGACGCCGTCGAAATCCATTGCGCCCACGGCTATCTCTTAACACAGTTTCTTTCCGCCTTGTCCAATCAGCGGACCGACGAGTATGGTGGGGCAACCTTGAAAGAGCGGTCACGCTTCGTTCTGGAAGTTATTGAAGAAATCAGACGGCAGGTAGGGCCCGACTTCCCCATCTCAATCAGAATATCTGCGGAAGAATTTATCCGGGGCGGCTACAGCGCCGATGATATGCAGACCATCGTTCCCGACATGGTAAAGGCCGGGGCCGATATCATCCATGCTTCTTTCGGCACTCACGGCAGCCCCGGCGGCATCACCCAGGCGCCTGCCGAATATGCCCCCGGGTTTAATGCCTGGCTGGCCCGGAAAATAAAGGATGTCGTAAGTGTTCCCGTTATTGCCGTCGGGCGCTTTACAGATCCGGCACAGGCCGATGAGGTGATTGCCCGGGGCGATGCGGATTTGGCGGCCTTTGGACGACAGTTCCTGGCGGACCCGGACTTTCTGGTCAAGGCCAAAGAAGGCCGGTCGGCGGACATCCGGCAGTGCATCGCCTGCAATCAGGGCTGTATCGAACGGGAAATGCTGGGAGAGGGAAATATCCGCTGCTCCATCAATCCGGAAACGGGTCAGGAAACGATTTATCCCGAAGGTCCGGCGGCCAGCCCCAAAAAGGTCTGGATCGTGGGAGCCGGTCCCGCAGGGCTTATGGCCACCCAGGAAGCCGATCGTCTCGGCCACAAAGTGACCTTGTTCGAGAGAAGAGAGATTCTGGGAGGGCAGATCCGCTATGCCCAGGTTCCCCCGCATAAAGAGATCTACGGGGAATGGATCGACTGGCAGATCGGCCAAGTGAAAAAGGCCGGGATTGAAATTAAAAGCGGTACCGACGTTACCGAAGCGATCCTTCGCGACGGGAAACCAGATTTCGTGATCCTCGCCACCGGCGGGGAGAAGCTGGTTCCCCCTGTCGCCGGCATTGATAAGGCGATCGTCTGTGATGCCTGGCAGATTCTTGATGGCCGCGTCGCGCCTAAGGAAAACATTGTCATCATCGGCGGTGCCCTGATCGGCATGGAAACCGCCGATTATCTGAGCGAGAAAGGCGTGAAGGTAACTGTTGTGGAGATGCTGAAGCGATCTCCCGTTCTGAAAATTACCTCTCACGGCTATATGCTCCACAAACGCCTGCGTGACAAGAGCTGCACCATGCTCTTTGGCGCGGAAGTCAAGGCCATCGGCGATGACTCGGTGGAGGTGAGCATGGCCGGAGAAAAGATGGTCATTTCCCCGGTGGATCAGGTTATCGTGGCCGCCGGGATGAAGCCGACAAATGAACTGAAAGGCGCCTTGGAGAACCTCAAGATTCCTTATGTCATCGTTGGCGATGCCCTTACGACCCGGCGCATTCTTGAGGCGACGGAGGAAGGGGCGCGCGCGGCCTGGGATTTGTAATCGTCACAAGGTAACCCCCAGGCTTTGCCTGGGGGTTACCTTGTGGTTGACCATTCCGGGAATGACAGGTGTTGCCGGAAGCTCGACAATGATAGCTTTGTTTTTTCATTGAAATAGATAAACTCAGGGAGGCCCGTCATGAAAGTTTACGAAGGCGCCATCGTTTCCTGTGACGAGAAGAATTGTGTCCATAAATACCTGGTAGAAGACAAGGGTCGCATTGTCCACGTGGGAGACGACTTGCCCCCCGATTACCAACACGCACCCCGGGAGATTCTCGGGGCGCGCTCGCTCCTCCCCTGTTTTGGTGATACCCACCTCCATTTTGCTTCTTATGCCCTTTTCAATGCGGGGCTCGATGTACGCTCGGCGGTCGATATCCCCGAGATGGGCGAGACGATTAAAAAATTTGCCGTCGAAAACGACGATCGGATCATCATGGGGTTTGGGGCGTCAACCCATGCCGTGACGGAAAAGAGGCTCATATCAAGGAATGAACTGGATAAGGTTTGTCCGGACCGGGCCATTTTCATCGTCAAATATGATGGTCACGCCTGCATTCTCAACAGCAAAACCATTGCTATGCTGCCGAAAAAAGTGGCAACCCTGAGGGGTTATCATCAAGAAACGGGGGAGATGAATCAGGAGGCTTTTTTCGCCGTCACGGATTTCATGACCAAAAAGGTCTCTCTTCTCCGAACCATCAAAAATATGCTCCGGGCGGTGGATGGTATGGCGGAAAAGGGCATCGGCATGATGCACACCGTGTCCGGCGTCGGGTTTCCCCTGGATATCGATGTGGACATGGAGATCGCCTTGGCCAGGGGCCTTGATTCGGGGTTTCAGTCACGGGTTTTCTTCCAGACCATGAACGTGGACAAGGTAAAGAAGCGAAAGCTTCCCCGTGTCGGCGGCTGTTTTGCGACCGCCCTGGACGGTTGTTTCGGCAGCGAGGATGCGGCCATGAGGCAGCCTTATGCCAATAATTCCGGCAATCGGGGGATTCTCTTTCATTCCGATGAAGAGGTTATCCATTTTGCCAAACGGGCGAATCGTGAAGGACTTCAGATCGAGATGCATGCCATTGGCGATGCGGCCTTCGATCAGGCCGTCATGGCCCTGGAGGTTGCCCTGAAGGATTGCCCCCGGGAGGATCATCGTCACGGGATCATCCACGCCTGCCTGCCCACAGAGGAAGGATTGGGGAAGTGCGCCGATCTCGGCCTCCAGATTCCTCTCCAGCCGGCTTTTCTCATGTGGAATCTGGAGCCTCTTGCATTTCTTGAGCGTATTCTGGGCGATCGTGCACAGGACATATCTCCCCTGAGAAAAATGACCGATATGGGCCTCGTCCTGAGCGGTGGTTCCGATGCCCCCTGCACGCTGCCGGACCCTCTGTTCGGCATTTATGCCGCCTGTAATCATTATAATCCTGAACAGTCCGTCACCATTGCCGAAGCCCTCAGGATGTTTACGTATAATGCCGCCTGGACCACCTTTGATGAAAAGGTGCGGGGCAGCCTCGAGATCGGTAAAATGGCCGATATGGTGATCCTGAACCGGAACCCGCTGATCATGAAGCCCGATGAGCTCCGGCAGTTGAAGGTCGAAAAGCTGTTCCTTCAGGGACAGGAATATCAAAAAGGTCAGGGCATGTTAAGCCTGTTGGCGAGAGGAATTTTAACAAGGGGCAAAACGTAGGGCTTGATTTTCTTGACTCGCAAGACGTCTATCCTTATAGTCGTGCCGCGAAGAAATCAATATACGAAATGAGGATTGCTATGGCAGACGAACTGTATGATCGACTATCGGACATTTTCAATCTGATCGGATATGGCAGCCGCAGAAGCCCCGAGCTTGAGGCGCTTTTGAAATCCCTTTTCACGGAAGAGGAAGCGCGTCTGGCCGTGAATCTTTCACCCATGGCCCCGGAACCGCCGGGCACACTGGCCGGCCGCCTCGGCCTGGACCCCGCCCGGGTCGCCCGGATGCTCGACGACATGGCTGACAAAGGATTGATCTATTCCAGCACCCGGGATGGCGAAAAATGGTATAAGCTGATTCAACTCGTTCCGGGGATTTTCGAGCTTCAGTTCATGAAAGGGGAAGTGACCGAGCGGGCTAAGGAATTGGCCCGTGCCTTCGATGCCTATTTTCATGCCCAGGCGCCCAAAGAGGACAGCAAGTCGCCGTTTTCCGAGGATGCCATTCACATGGCCCGCGTTATTCCCATAGAACAGACCCTGATGCCGACGATGAATGTTTTTCCTTTTGAAGTGGCCAGCAAATACATTGAGGACAATCACCCCATCACCGTGTCCATCTGTTATTGCCGCCACGAAAAAAGGCTCCTGGACAGGGGCTGCAAATACCCGGACGAGGTCTGCCTCCAACTCGGTCCCTTTGCCGAATTCGTGAAAGAGCGGGGATTCGGCCGGGAGGTTGACAAGCAGGAGGCCCTGGAGATTCTGAAAAAGAGTGCCGAGGCCGGTCTGATTCACACCTCCAGCAATACCATGGAGCGTATAGACTTTATTTGCAACTGCTGCACCTGCTGCTGCGGCATTTTGCAGGGGGCTTACCGTTTCGGCGATCCTGTGAGAAGCGTTTCCAGCAATTATGAAGCCGTCGTTGATGGCGATGCCTGTACGGGGTGCGGCGAATGCGTGGACCGCTGCCAGATGGATGCGGTTACGCTGGAGGGCGATGTGGCCCAAATCAAGCTTGACCGCTGTATCGGCTGCGGCGTTTGCGTTTATCATTGTCCTGCGGAGGCGATGACCCTTGTTTCACGGCCCGATTTTGTGGAGCCCCCCCAAAGTTTCAAGGAGCTGATCAAGCGTCAGGCGGCAGCCAAAATGAAAAGTATGTCGTCGAAATGATGTCCGTGCTTCAGGAAAGCCTGACGGACCTCGGTTTTGTAATCCTTTCAAAATTGTGGAAGGACATTCGGAACCGTTCCAGATGATTGTCGGGATTAAAGGCGACTTCCCTGTCTTCCGCCAGATGCCGATCCGCATAAAAAACAAAACAGGGGAACAAAAAATTTCTTATTGACAGTGGTTCATAGGAATGATATTTTCTAAGAAAATATAGTATAAAAAAGTATCTTTTAAGAAAGTATAGCTAGCCCCCCTTCATGGAAACAGATCAAGTTATTCTCGGACTCCTCATGTCCGGCCCCAAAAGCGGTTATAAAATCAAGAATATAACGGGTAAGCTCATGATGGCCTACAACCTGAGCCTGAACCAGATCTATCCGGCCCTTCGCAAGCTGGAGTCGGGGGGGCTGGTCAAAAAGGATGTCGTCTATCAGACAGGCAAGCCCAATATGCATGTCTATTCCCTGACCGAGAAAGGCAGGGAAAGTTTTTTTGCCTCGATCAACGCACCCCCGGTGCCCATCGATTATCAGCTTGATTTTCTGGTCCGGGCCTTTTTTTTTCGATTTCTATCCCCGGATATGGTCATCAAGCAGTTCGAGCAGGAGATCAGTTCACTGGAGGAACAGCTGGAGGATCTGGAACACATCAGGGCCGAGGTCGAGCAAAGAAAAGATGATAACGGCGACTTCATCTTTTCGACCATTGTGGAGATGATCCGGATGCTGAAGGAACGCTACACAAAGGAGCTCAATCGTACAAAAGGAGCAGTTAAAACAAATAGTTGAATAAAATTAATCGGTTATTCTTCAATAACCTCCATGCAGGCAGTGCGCTGGAAACTCCCGGCATGAGGCCCGGGGGAAAATAATTCGTCATCAGGAGATTCACGCATGAACAAGTTCTTCAATCCTTCATCTGTGGTTGTCATCGGGGCATCCAACACTCCGTTCAATCTAGGAGCCACTATTTGCAGGGCACTCAGCCAATTCCTGTCTTTCAAGGGGGATGTTTACGCCGTCAATAGAAAAGGAGAGGATGTCTTTGGCTGCAAAGGTTACGAATCCGTGACCGACATTGTGGGAGACGTGGATCTGGCCGTCATCATCACCCCGGCAAAGGTGGTCGCCAGCTTTCTCAGGCAATGCGGGATCAAGGGGATCAAGCATATTGTCATTGAAAGTTCCGGATTTGCCGAAGGAGGCGACGAAGGAAGGGCCATGCAAAAGGAACTTGATGAGATCAAGGCTACTTACGGCATGCGTATCATGGGCCCCAATTGCCTGGGCGTATTGAACACGGAGAACAAGTTCTGCTGTTTTTACGGGATGCACGAAGATAATTTCGAAACGTTCAGCGCCGAGACCGGCTCCGTGTCCTACATTGTTCAGAGTGGGGGCATTGTGGTCATTGTCCTGGAATCATTCGGCAGCGATGTGGTCAAGGTGAACAAGATCGTGAGCATCGGCAACAAGAGTGATATCGATGAGGCGGATGTAATAGAATACTTCAACGAGGATGAGAAGACCGAGGTCATTGGCATGTACCTCGAGAATATCAAGAATGGCCGCAAGTTTCTGGAGACTGCGCGCCGGGTCAAAAAGCCCATGATCGTATTCAAAACGGGCCGGACGACGGAAGGCATCCGCGCCGCCCAATCCCATACGGCCGGCATGGCAAACAACGACCTCATTTTTGAAAGTTTCTGCGCCCAAGCCGGTGTTATTCGTGCCAAATCCATTAACGAACTGCATTCCCTGCCGAGGATATTTACCCATATGCCGCCTCTGAAGGGAAAGCGGATTGCTGTATTTACCAATTCCGGCGCGTTTGGCGGTATTACAGCGGACCTGCTGGTTGAAGCCGGTCTGGAAATGGCCCGTTTGTCCCCGGAGACCCAGGCGCGGCTCGCCAAAACGGGGCAGATATTCAATGTTGCCAATCCGATTGATCTCGGGCCGGCACTGTCCATGCAGACCTTTCTGGAGATATTTGACATCCTGCTGTCTTCGGAAGAAGTGGACGGCTTGCTTCCCGTTCCCAGTCTCTGGCACCCCATGGTCATTGAGGCCATTATGGAGCTGGTCAAAAAGTGCCATGCCTATGGGAAGCCCGCGGCCATCTATACGCCCAATGCCCCGAGCAAGACTATAGCCTACCGGAACCAGTATCAGGTCCCATTGTTTGAATCCCCTGAAGAAGCGGTCAGGGCCCTTGAGGTATCCTATCGGCAGTATGGTTTTCGGATGGTCAAGGAAAAGGCCGGACGCGTAACATTCGACGAGCGGTTTCTCATGCAGGCGGCGGCCGGCGGGAACTGATGTGAAGGCAATTGTGGAGCGAACGCCGGGTTTTTCAATGATGCAGGATCGGCCCTATTTAATCACTATTTGAAAGTCCGGTTCCTCTTGTGCAAAATCTTCCATAACGTCCAAGAACAAAGCGGCATTTTCTCCGAGCTTAGAGTGTGTGGATGTGTAAGTTTTCCAGATGATCTTGACGGGCAACTCGATCTCACCGCTCAGGCAATCATAAAGCGCGTCCAGGTTTCGACCGTAATGTTCCGGAAACCCGAGGAGGACAGCCAGCTCGGCATGGAGTTGATCCATGTTTTTCACATTTGATGTATCAAAGATATATTCTTTCATGGGCCAATTTCCTTGAATGTCCTGTAGTGGTCCTCTGTTATGTAAATCAAGCCGTCGTTCGAATAGATCATCCGATATTGATTCCGCTTTCCACCCGTGTAGTTGATGTCCGCCTCGTACCAGACACGGCCACTTTTTACCGGCAGCTTTTTCTCCCGGTTATGAAAAACATCTCCCCCGATGCTTTTACCCGGCGCCACAGCCCATAGATTACCTCTGGATGCCGTCCACCCGAGTTTTCCGGCCTCTTTTTTGGTAATAAAATTGTCGGGGAGACGATGATGCGCTTTGATGTAGTCTCCCACCTCCCGAAAGGAGGTTACCGGTCCTGCCGGTTTCTCTGAGCCGCAGCCCGGGAGTGGGAAACCCATCAGGAGCATTAAAAAGACGACCATCCATTTGCAGCAAAAAGTCATAAAAACCCCTTAGCAGACCGTTGAAAAACGCCTCTCCTGCTGCGCTGTGCTGTAAATCTCGTCAATCAATATACCTCTATATATGCCTCTTCCCTCGACTTTTGCGCGCCTTGCCGCTGGACATTTTTGAACAGCCTTAATAATAGGGTGTTTTTCAACACCCCTCTTGCGTTGCTCGGATACGGATAATGGTGTAAAAATATACGAAAAAAACAGGATCTTCAAGGACAAAAAAATAGATAGGCGGCATATTAGGAAAGTTCAATAAATATGCTCTGGTGCATTGGTTAATGACAACACTTCCATTCGTTCATGTTTGAAGATCAAGGCCTCCGCCCGGCTTTCGGCGGCCGTATGGAGATCTTTGATGATTGATTTTGTGAGCCAGGCCGTGGGGGAGCTGGCCTTTGAACCCAGACAACCTTCACAGAAAAATTTACTATTTGCGGCCAGGAAAAGCTGGGACCGGTGCTCTTTGCAGTAAGGCATGTCCAGGACGGACGCAGTCAACAGGGAGGCTTTCCAGAAGAAGCCGCCATAATCGATAAAAATGAATTTACGTTTTATAGAGCGTTTTGGCCTTACAAGGCGGATGAGGGAAAGAAGCGCCGTAAGAAGGATCAGCAAAAGCCCTGAAAAAATAATGATTTCCAATGCGGACCATTTTGCCATGGGGATTGACAGAATACGGGGCAGCATTTCTGATAAGAAATTCCGGAAGCAGAAGATGAAAACAATGCCGGTCATCCAGATGAACAGGGAAAGCAGTGTCCGTTGCATCTTCTTTGCGGCCAATCGTTCCGCCAGTTCTTTGGTGTAATTCTGCCAATTTTTGCGAAATTTCATCATGCTATACGATCCTCACCCACTGGATAGATTATCGGCTAAAATCAAATTTGGATTAATAAATAATTGATAACATACCCTTGGCACTTTCCGGCGAGGGCAATGGGCGGGGTTCTTTCTGGCGCAAACGAATGGTGATTTCCCGAATATACATATCGGAGGGCGATTCAAAAAAGCCGGTGTACATGCTGTAAAAATTTCGGGTAATGCTTTCGGTATAGGAAAAATCCACCTGATCGAGGGCCAACGTTCTTTTGTGAAGATCGAAGCTCTTTTCCTCCTGCAGGACTTCCCAGAACGTTTTCCCTCCGGAGGTCAGGGTCGAAACGGTCAACCCGGTCACAAAAGAGATGCTCGGCAGGACGGAAAGAATGACCTTGCTGCTTAAATGTGCCGCATCGGTCAGGTTCTGGTCGGATTTTTTCGCTGAGGTCTTTTCACTCGATTCTTCCAGCGTCAGCTCTATTTCAATTTCCTGTTTGTCATCTTTGATATATTTGCGGTAATCGGCGGCGATTTCCTGCAGGATCGGCA
The DNA here is from genome assembly GCA_964492965.1 of uncultured Syntrophaceae bacterium. Classification (GTDB taxonomy): domain Bacteria; phylum Desulfobacterota; class Syntrophia; order Syntrophales; family UBA8958; genus CAZBME01. The sequence goes on from CAZBME010000017.1 coordinate 36,311, forward strand.
GCGCTTTCCGTATGGCGTCTACAAGGGAGCCGACATAATAACGACGGGGCAGGGCAAAGTCTCCCCGGTCGCGCTGTGCTTTGGCGGCCCGGAAAAAATTGGGATGGTTCTCCTCCAGGCGTAGTTTGATGTGATAATAAACGGCATGGTGCAAAACAACGAAATCATCCTTATAGGTTTCAAAATCAGCCAGCAGTTCGATTCCCCTGCAGTGCCTGAAGTTTGTTTCCAGGTTGCAGATGGGGGCCCCCGGCTGGACCGGGAGATAAAGCTGCGGATAGGCGTTGCGAAAAAGTTTAAGCAGCTCCGAAGCCGTGAAGCCTTTCAGTGCCGGATTTCGTAGAATTTCCTTTCCCAAATAGTCATTCAGCGTGGCCTGTCCGTCGAGTAGAAACCGGAGATGGTAAGACCCCGGTTTCGCCAACCCGGGATGTTGGTAAACCTTGGCTACCTGTGTCCCCGTCTTTGCCGCACAGCCCGGCATGAAACATATCAGCAAGCTGATCCACAGAGGCAGTCCGGTCCTTTTAATGTCTTTAATCCTCCCCTCAATGGTCAAAAAACGCCAAGCCGCGATGAGGCTGTGGCTGGAATCTACTTTCCTGTAAGATTGTCTGTTGCCACGTTCATTTCTATCTTAACACCAAAGCGTCTGGAAGGGAAAGAGAGAAGGCTTTTATTTTGAGCATAAATCCGGCAGAAGATCCAAATAAAAAGGCGCGGAGTGAATCGCATCACACCGCGCCTCTTTTGTACGAGATGGCTACGCTTTCGTTCAGTCGCCCCATTCGTTTTTTCCCTTACATCGATCCGATTTCGGATCTATGTAAGGGAGGACCTTGGCAGCCGGAATTTTAATGGTTTCTCCTTCATAGGAACTGTTGGAAAACCAATAATGGGGGGGGATGTTCATGGAAACTTTCTGCTTGTCCGGCGGCACGTACTCCGTGACCCCAAGATCCTGAATCACCTTGTGGTCGCAGGCCCGCATCTTCACGACTTTCCCGCTGAGAAAGCGGTAAGTATCGCCCTCCCACGTCGTGATGATTTTTTCCGGATCCGTGCTCTTAGCCCGCTCCACAACACTCAGAAACCAGTAAGTGTTCATGATCCAGGAATGGGTATTGCCGATGCCGTGGCGATAGAATTCCGTGTTGAAAGGGGCCTGCCATTTTGTTTTCCAGAGATTGCTCCACGTCTTATAGAATTTGATCTGCTCAGGTGTCTTGAACCAGGGATTCCCATAACGGACAGGGTTGATATGAACGAGCCCTTTCGTTCCCTCCACGCCGACTTCCGTCAGCAGGCTCGGCGGATCTATATAGACATGGGCAAAGGGGAGCTTGATGCCCATCTGCCTTGTCTGCTTAATGAGATTACCCGCATCGGGAACCCAATCACCAGTAAATATCACCTCGGTTCCCGAGGCCTTGATCTTGGTCAGATATGGGGCGTAATCGGTCAAGAAGAGCTTGTGGTAATCCTCGCCGACAATCTGCCCGTCGGGGAAGTATTCCTTCAGCCCCTGTTTGAAGCCCCCCGCCATGGTGTGGCCGAGTGAATAATCCTGGCAGATGACATAGAATTTCTTTTCCTTCTTCCGGATCTGGCCGTAATAGTAGGCCAAACCTCGTCCCGCCTGGTCCGTCGCCATGGAGGTCATAAAGGCATAACGGGTGAAGTTTTCCGCATCCATAATGTCCGATGACAGGGATGCCATATTGATGGCGATAACTTTATACTTGCCGGCCACATCGTTAATGATCTTCATCAGGTTGCTGCCGTTGGTGCCCCAAAGGACATGAACCTTCTCCTGCAGAACCATGCGTTCACAGATCTTTTTGCACTGATCCGCCTTCGACATGTGGTCGGCCTTGATGACCTGAACCATCTTTTTCTTGCCGTCCGCCCAGATGCCGCCCCGCTTGTTGATGTCGTGAGCCACCCAAGTAACGGCCATCCAGAACATTTCCCCCACTTCGGCAGCTGGTCCGGAGAATGAGGCCACGACAGCGATCTTTATCGTATCGCCCGCAGGAACTTTTGGATTGATGGGATCGAAGTCCGACATATCCCCCATCTTGTTGGCGTCAAAAGCGGCATTGGGTTTGGCGGCCCAGCTGTCGGCAGGGTCGGCCTTGGACGTTTTGGCTGCCTTCGTCTTCTCCGGCTTGGCCGCCATGGCCGGGAAAGGGTCATGGATTGCCAGGAACAAAAAAGAAAATCCACATACGATCATAAAAACATGCTTAACTACCCTATTCATTTTAGATATCCCCTTTCGATTCGTTTGATAAAATGTTGCGTTTCCTTGAATAGTTCTTTCGTTCAGTCGCCCCATTCGTTCTTTCCCTTGCAACGATCCGACTTCGGATCCATGTAGGGGATTATCTTGGCGGCCGGAATCTTGATCGTTTCGCCTTCAAAGGAGGCGTCATTGAACCAGTAATAAGGTGGAATATTCATGGTTTTTTTCTGCTGGTCCGGCGGCACGGCTTCGCTCACGCCCAAATCCTGGATGACCTTGTGATCGCAGGCGCGCATTTTGACGACTTTGCCATTGAGGTATCTGTAGGTATCACCCTCCCATACCTTGATTATTTTTTCCGGATCCGTACTCTTTGCCCTTTCAATAACACTCAGGAGCCAGTAGCTGTGCATGGTCCAGGCGCCGGTATTTCCAATGCCATGCCTGTAGTAGGCGCTGTTAAAGGGTGCCTTCCATGTTTTCCACTGGTTGGTCCACGTTTTGTAGAATTTGATCTGTTCGGGTGTTCTGAACCAGGGGTTCCCGTGACGCAACTGGTTGATGTGGACGAGGCCCCTTGAACCTTCCACGCCTACCTCCACCAGGAGGCTCGGAATATCCATATAGCAGTTTGCAAAGGGGAGCTTGATTCCCATTTGCCTGGTCTGCTTGAGGAGGTTATTGGCGTCCGGCGGCCAGTCGCCGGTGTAGATGACCTCGGCTCCGGAGGCCTTGACCTTGGTCAGGTAGGGAGCATAATCTGTCAGGAAGAGCTTGTGATAATCTTCACCGACAATCTGCGCCTCGGGATAGTATTCCTTCAATCCTTGCTTAAACCCCGCCGCGATGTCGTGGCCGAATCCATAATCCTGGCAGAGGATGTAAAACTTCTTTTCTTTCTTCCGGATCTGGCCGTAGTAATAGGCAAGGCCCCGACCAACCTGATCGGTTGCTAAAGAGGTCATGAAGTTATACCGGGATGCATTATCCGCGTCCATGATATCAGAGGAGACGGAGGCGGCATTCATGGAGATGACCTTGTATTTAGTGGCCACTTCATTAATGATTTTCATCAAATGGCTGCCGTTGGTGCCCCAGAGGACATGCACCTTCTCCTGCAGGACCATTCGTTCGCATATCTTCTTGCACTGGTCGGTCTTCGACATGTGATCGGCCTTGATAACCTGGACCATCTTTTTTTTACCATCCACCCAGAGGCCGCCCCGCTGGTTGATGTCATAAGCGGCCCAACTGGCTGTTATCCAGAAGTATTCACCAACTTCAGCCGCCGGTCCCGAGAAGGACGCCACGACGGCGATCTTAATGGTATCTCCTGCGGGGAAATTTGTATTGCCGGGATCGTAACCTGACATATCCCCCATCTTGTTGGCGTCAAAAGCAGCCTTGGGTTTGGCGGCCCAACTATCGGCAGGATCGGCCTTGGCGGCCTTCGGCTTTTCCGGCTTGGCGGCCATGGCTGGGAAAGGGGTATGGATCGCCAGAAATAAAAAAGAACATACGCACACGGTCAACCAAACATGCTTAATCACTCTTTGCATCATTGATCTCCTCTCCTTAAAAGGTCATAATTCCTGCCCGGTCCGTTACACCTATATCTTCGCTTCTCTTCCCTCCCAGAATTTCTTTCGCAGATCTTTCTTCAGAGCTTTACCGATGGGCGATCTGGGTATTTGATCCACGAAATCCACGGATTTTGGAACTTTGAAGCCTGCCAGATCCCTTTTGCAGGCGACAATAATATCTTCTTCATTAATCGTGTTCCCCGGCTTCTTCACGACGAGGGCCTTTACCGATTCACCCCATTTTTCATCGGGGATCCCTATCACCACATTGTCTTCGACGCCCTCTATCCGCTGGATGACATGCTCGATCTCCACGGGATAGATGTTAATACCACCGGAAATGATCATATCGATCTTGCGATCGACAATACAATAATCTCCGTCTTCGTCCTGCCGGGCCACGTCGCCGACGGTCGCCCAACCCTCATCGAGAAAGGCGTCTTTTGTTGCCTCCGTATTATTGTAATAGCCTTTGAACGTTACGCCCCGCACATAAAGTGTCCCGGGCTCACCTTGCTTGACGGGATTTTTGTTTTCATCGACTATTTTGAGCTCCTGGCCGAAGACGGGCTTACCGACACATCCTTCCGCCTTGATGCCTTTGCCGTAGCTGTATTTCGTCATAAATCCCAACTCTGATGCCCCGAGCCAGTTCGATATCTCGGCGCCTTTGAAAAAGGCCATCATCCTTTGAGCCGTTCGGTTGTGCAAGGGGGCGCCGCATGCGATGACGTGCCTGAGGGAGGAGATATCGGCGGTGCGGAGCACGTCATCAGGCTGGTTCAGGATCCATTCATACATGATGGGCACCATGAATACCCATGTCGCCCGATGTCTTTCAATTTCCTTTAGCACGGTTGCCGCATCGAAAGAAGGGACGACACCCACGGCGCCGCCGGCAAACAGGGCGGAAAAGATGCACCCCATCGTCGCGGCAGCGTACATGGGCGCCGCCGCGAGGAAAATATCCCTGGATGTCAATCCGAGCTCATGGCAGGTCGAAACAGGGCCGAGATAAGAGGTTTGGACGGTGCGCATGACCCCTTTCGGGAATCCCGTCGTGCCGCTGGTGTACATAAGGAGGGTGATGTCATCGGGATGGGGTTTTATGTCAGGATCTTCCGGCGAAGACTTATCCAGGAGATGTTCGTAGGACAACACCCCCGGAGGCGGGTCGCCATCAATCATGATGATGTGTTCCAGGGAGGGCAGCTGATCACGGATGGCCCGGATGTTTTCATATTGGGCGGCTGATTTGATCACCAGCGCCCGGGCACCGCAGTCATTGAGCTGATAGGTAAGCTCCCGCCCGGTCAGCCGGTAATTCCCGGCGGCATTGATGACCCCTGCCTTGTTCCCGGCCAGAAACACCTCGAGATATTCAATACAGTTCGGCAAAAACACCTGCACCCGATCACCCTTTTTAAGCCCCAGATTCGTATAGGCGTTCCCGAGCCGGTTGCTCCGTTCCCAGAAATCTTTCCAGGTAACAGCCTTGTCTCCGAGGATGACGGCAGGCTTGTCGGGATGCATCATCATATTTTTCCGCAAGGTCGCAATATGATTTACAGCAGGATCATGTACACTTTCGCTCTGCATTGTTTACCTCCAGGGATAGTGCTTACCAATCGTCTAGGGTGTTTTTCAGGGGGTTTGTTTTACAGACCACAGTCATAGACTAAAGTCAACAAAAAAGGGCTAAAATGCCATGCAGGACTGCTATAGCCTCGCTGTCAGAGATATTTTGCAGAGGATGAATGGATAAAGGCTGGAAAGGAAACAGGCTTTATTGATCCTTCGGAGCCGCGATGCCCGTCAGAATGATTCTGAAATATTTCTCAATGGCCTCCTCAATGTCGTAATCGCCCTCATGGAGAGACCAGTCATAGACAACCCCGCGAGAAAATATCAGGATGAGTCGAGTCAATTCTTTTGTCGTCAGATCGCGTCGAATCTCGTTGTTTTTCTGACCGTCCGCAATGGTTTCATGAATCACTTTGAAAAGAGGCCGTTCTTCGGAAATAAAGTACTTCGTGCCGGTGTAGATTTGGCTTTTATAAATCTGCCGCACGTATTCAGCGCCCCGGGCCTTCGCTCTCATCCCCATATTTTTATAGGTAAACAGCAGTTTTTCAATGCTGGTCATCGTGGGCGGCAGTTCTGAAAATGTTGACATGTAACTGTTGTCATAATCCCTGTACATTTCGATGATAATATCATCCTTTGATTTGAAGTAATGATAAAATGATCCCTTGGCCGCCTTCGACTGTTTGCAGATATCGTCGACGGTAATATTGTCGAAGCCATGAGTTCTGATCATTTCTACAGCTGTCTCCAGAATCTTCTGGCGCGTTTTTTCTGCTTGCAGATCTCTTTTTGTGGGACCTTTTTTCCCCATGGCGGACTTCCCAATTCTCTATAGAATTCAGGACACATGATTTATGGCCTGGAATGCGGATCACTCTATTTTTTATAAGAAGGTCCTTCTCTTGGGAAGGATATCCCCGGACGTTTCTTATTTTTGCATCTTCTTGACAAAAGGTCCATCTTGGCGCCATACCCAGCAACTGTCGAGCAACATACTGCCGTCCACGTCAGGCATCCCGGCCTGGCCGACCTGTCTTTTGTGGGCATAATAGCTCCACATCCCCTGAACGGCAGCCGAACCCATGGACAGGATCAAGTTCATCATGTGAAGACATCCCTGCGTCTTTCCGAAACGGCGCTGAACCTCGTCCGTAAAACCATGCTTGATTTCCATATCCCTTAGCCTTTGAACCGCGTCCTTGATTTCGGAACATTCGGCATGGGGGATAACGGGCATGTCCGCTTCTATGCCGATAATCTTTAGTCTGGGGAGAGACAGGTTCATCCTGACGATCAGGTCGTGGATCAGGCCGGGCTCGACCGTACCCGTCCTGGTATAGGCCTTGGACGTGTGAAAACGTTCATCTTGCAGGGATCCCTCAACAAGCAGCGTCTCATCGTCTGTTTCAAAGGTCTCAATGCGTATCGTCCGGGCATGGACACGTTCTTTCACGGCCAGATCTCCTTAAGTCATCATTGTTTTTATGCACCCACGGATACTGGACAATAATATCAGGGATGTAGCTCCAGCTCCTGAGTATTAGATCAGTCCTCGGTTTCGGGGGGCCGGGGGCGGCGGCGTCTTTTCCGCTTTCGTTTGGCCGGGGGCTCTGCTGTTGCCGTTTCCTCAATTGTTTCGGTAATTTTCCCTTCCGCATAGGCATCCCACCACTCACGGGAGGGGATGTTTTCTCCTTTGGCCTCTGACATGAATCTCAGGTAGGTCAAGGCATCAGTAAAGTCCTGACGGCTTGCTATGGCATGGGGGCGCCTGGGCGGGACCTTGTGCAGGGAAGGCTGCAAGGTGAGGATGCTTCGCAACTGGTTGCCGATCCTGGCAGGGACAGTCACTATTTTGCAGAGTTCTTCAAAAAAGGCGGCGCAGGTGGCATGCATGGCTTGCTGGTAGGGTATGCCTTCACGGTGTCGGGCAAGGGCCTGATCCTCCAGGCTGGGGCCAAAAAGGGCCGCAAACAGCAGTGAAGGCGAGGGGGGGATTCCGTCCCGGACAAGGCCGTCGATCCATTTGAGGGTCTTATAGATGAGCTCTATGCGGCTGCCGCCCCCACGGAGCCACCGGTGTAACCAGGGGAAAAGCGCCGCCAGAAGACCGCTCTCGGCCAGAAGAACGAAAATAGGACATGCCGATCCCAGCAGGAGGAGTTTCAGCACCTCCTCGTAGAGGCGAGCCGGCGCCGCGCGGTTGATGGTTGGAGCCTGCTCGCGCAGAATCTCCCAGGATTCCTGTTCGATGGCGAAGTCAAGGGCGGCGGCAAAGCGGACGGCTCGGATCATCCGAACGGGGTCCTCGGTGAAGCGGACGGCGGGGTCGCCGATGGGGCGGATGAGCCGCTGTTCAAGGTCAACCAGCCCGGAGGTGAAGTCGATCACAGAAAAATCGGCGACATTGTAGGCGAGGGCATTAATGGTGAAGTCGCGACGGAGGGCATCCTCCGCGGGGGTCCCGAATATGTTGTCGCGAAGGACCATGCCGTCTTCATTCTTCAGGTGGCGGGGAGGTCGACCTGGCCGTTTTGTCTCTTCGAGCTCGACGTCATCGGGTGCGGCATTGGCACGGAAGGTTGAGACTTCGATGGTTTCATCCTGAAATTCGAGATGGGCAAGGCGAAAGCGGCGGCCGACGAGCCTGCAGTTTCTGAAAAGCTTCTTGATCTGCCCTGGCGTGGCATCTGTCGTGATGTCAAAGTCCTTGGGTACGCGACCCAGAAGCAGATCGCGTACACAGCCCCCGACCAGATAGGCGGTGAAGCCTTGGTCGTTAAGCCTGTAAAGGGTTTTCAGCGCGTTAGGACTTACCTGCTTGCGGGAGATGATGTGTTCTTGGCGGGGAATGATATTTGGTTTCATGGTCCCCTCCATAACACATCTTGGATAAAAAAGCATGGTCCTGACATCAAAAAACGACACCGTCCCTGGCCGTCCCTTTTCTTTGTGATATTCCTGGCGTCAAATTTTAAAAAAATGGGCTCGATTTGCGATCAAATTTATGGTTTGCCATCGTTTGCGGTTTATGCTTTAAAGCTGTGGCGAGGAGAAGTTGGCAAGGCCGGATTTCTGTTCGCCGAAATTCTTAAAACACCATTTAAGGAGAAAACGCATGAAGCAGATGAGAGGGTTTGCTTGTTTATTGTTTCTTTTACTTTTTATATTTACGGCAGGGCAGAGCGGGGCGGGTGAAAACATGAAACTTACGGACGGGCTTTACGCAAAACTCCTGACGTCCAAAGGCGATATCCTCATCAGGCTGGAATTTGAAAAAACGCCCGTTACCGTGGCCAACTTTGTCGGTCTGGCCGAGGGTGCCAAGCAATCGAACCGCGGCAAGGGTGTTCGCTTTTATGATGGATTGACCTTCCATCGCGTCATCCCCGATTTCATGATTCAAGGGGGCGATCCGACAGGAAGCGGGGCCGGGGGACCCGGCTATAAATTCCCCGACGAGTTTGATGACACCCTCTCCCACGATGGTCCCGGTGTATTATCCATGGCTAATTCCGGCCCGGACACCAACGGGAGCCAGTTCTTCATTTCCCATGTCAAAACAACGTGGTTGGACGGAAAACACACGGTCTTTGGCCGAACGGTCGCAGGACAGGCCGTTGTGAATGCCGTCCGTGCAGGTGACACCATCAAAGCAATCGAAATCATCCGTATTGGAGACAAGGCCAGGGCATTCAAGGCCGATCAGGCTTCCTTCGATATGCTGCTTGCCAGGCTTAAAGAAGATAAAGCGATGGGAAAGCAAAAAATGAATGCCCGTGACGCGGCCCTGATCAAAGAAAAATATCCCAACGCCGTCAGTCTTCCCTCCGGTCTGATGTATGTCGTTGTGGCGGGAGGGGCCGGAGATAAAGCACCAAGCAAGGGAACAACGGTCAGCGCTCATTATACAGGCAGACTGCTCAATGGAAAAAAATTCGATAGTTCCGTGGACCGTGGAAAACCCTTACAGTTTCCCGTCGGGGTCGGCCGGGTGATCAAGGGTTGGGATGAGGCCTTTCTATCCATGAAAAAAGGAGAAAAACGTATCCTCATCATCCCCCCGCATCTGGGTTACGGCGAGATGGGCATCGGCCCTGTTCCGCCCAACTCGATTCTGGTTTTTGATGTTGAACTTCTGGACTTCTGACAGGTAAATAAATTTGGACAGGTACGAGAAAATTACAAATCAAATTGATATCCCAAAGAAGAGAGGCAGATGACTATGACGGATCCTAATGTGGTACTTTTAACAGTCGAAGAAACAATTGCAACGGTCACTTTTAATCGGCCGGAGGCGATGAACGCCTTCAACCACGACTCATACCTCGGCTTGAAGACCGCGGCACAGACCATCAAGGAAACGCCGGGAATACGGGTCGTTATCATGACAGGCGCAGGCGAGCGATCGTTCAGCGCCGGGATGGACCTCAAGATGATTGCCGGTGGCGGTTCAGGGTCGGCATTGATGAGCGATTACCGGGAAGGCTTTGACCGTCTCTATGGTTTGAAGTCGATTTTCACTCTGTACGAAGAGCTGGCGGTGCCGGTGATTGCGGCCATCAACGGCCATTGTCTCGGCGCGGGAATGGAACTGAGCCTGTGTTGCGATATCCGTATGTGCGCGGAACACGCCGTCTTTGCGTTACCCGAGATGCAATTTGGCGTGATTCCCGACCTTGGCTCCACCCAGCGGTTGCCGCGCTTTGTGGGACCCGGTTATGCGAAGGAACTCATCATCACCGGCCGCCGCATCAATGCCCAGGAAGCGCTTCGGATCGGACTGGTAAACCATGTTTACCCGCAGGACCAGTTGATCCCCGAGGCGAAAAAACTGGCGGCCGAGATTGCCAAATTGAATCCGCGACACGTCGAGGGGGCCAAGCGCGCCGTGAATATGTCCATGTCCACCCCACTCGATGCGGGCTTGCGGCTGGAGACGGACATCTGCCTCGGAGCGGGGAGTGCCCAGTCATTCAGCGCCGAGGCTCAGAAATTTGTCAAAAAAGGCTAACAGGGCTTAGCAAGAGTCGTCATGACGAATCAAAGCCTGTCGTTGCGAGGCGACCCTTGGACACCGTGGCAATCTATCAATATGAGGTTGTCACGCTCCCGTTTTGTGCTCGCAATGGCAAAAAAGGATGGCAACGCCGTTTTAACAGGGTAACCTTTTTAAATATCACTGGTTATTGCGCGGTATAGATTCTTTCCATGTTTTGGTTCGGATCAGTTTTCCATTCTCAAGCAGCCGACGAATAACGGTCAGATGGAATACTTTCGCATCTGAAACGAGGTCGAAGAGGCTGTTCAGCCGGATTTTCCTGCCCGGCAGGATAATATCATAGTTTGTCTCCGCCTTGTAAGAGGCGCGGGCCGGATCTTGGTTGTTCACTTTCCAGGTATTTCGTTCATTGCGCCGATACGATGCCTCCCTGATCTTCCATGATTCCTTTTCGCCGGTCGTATAAACGGCCTCACCCGTCTTGGCGTCATGGTACATCGGGTAATCGTCGTCCCTGTACTTCACGTCCCGCGCCTTTGAGCCGGGCGAGTCATCGTCCTCTTCCGGTTCGGGAAGGTCACAGCGGCCGTTGAGTGTATTGTTGGCGACAACGGGCAGTTCGATCCAGGTATCGGGACCCGGAAATAAGCTTGTATTCCCTTTGTAAGGCGTCGGCCAGGCCATGGGGAACTGGGCATTGCTGATGGCGAGGCGGATTCTGTGTCCGGGCTTGAATCGCCAGGTCGTGTAGTGGATTTCTCCGGACAATTGGGTGGGCTTGCCGGGGATCAACGGCAAGCGCTCAAGGCGCGACACCCGGTCTGCCGGATTAATCAATACGCCGCTGACGAGGGATACCTGCCCGTCCGGGCTCACGTCTTCCAGCCGGGCCGTCCAGTGATAGAGAGGGGCGTCTGCCGCAATGTTCAGGTGAACCCGGGGGAAGCCTATAATTTCAACCGTTTTGGCGAGAGGTGCTGAATCATACACCAGGCTGTATTCATCATCATCCGCCATATCTTCCGAGAGTTCTCCCCACCAAGTGTGAACCCCGATCCCTGCGCCGGCGCGGTAGCGGAGTTTGTGCCCATCGGCCCCGGCAGGAACAACATCCGTCAGGTTTCGGCTCTTTCCGGGATAAAAGCGTTTCGTTTCAACCCCTTGGATGGGCCAACCCCCGCAACGCCATTCCCCCGGAACTGTTTTCATCGTCATGGATGGCCCATGGCCGTCCCGGACAAAGACCATGAAGCGGGGTTCCTCCATAATGCCGTTATTGATTCCCTTGAGCCAATAATCCCACCATTTCACGGCTTTCTTCCGCCATTCATAATTGGGTCCCGGTTCTCCCGTATTCGGCCAGGCATGGTTCCAGGGACCGAGATCCGCTTTCACCTGCCTGTTTTGCGAGTTCATCAAGCGGGCGACCGTGTCCCGGTAGCCGTCGAGCAAACCGCCAATGATATAGATTGGAAGCGACACGACGGGCTGAAAGCGGACGGATTCCTTGCGCCAGTAAGGGCCGTCGGATTGTTTCTGCTTCCAGATGAAATGCCAGGGTTTCTGATCAAAACGGTCGGCAAAGTACTCCGGTGTGAAGGCGTAATTTTCAGCCGGTGACGGCAGGGCGTTGAAGGTGTCGATCATGGCTTCCCATGTATCCATGTGGAAGACGCCGTCCGTGTAATGGACATCCTGATAAAAAAGATCATCCGAGGCGTGGGCGATCAGGATGGCCTTGAGTGCCGGCGGTTTTCTTGCTGAAATCATGAGGGCATTGAATGCGCTCCAGGACAAGCCGTACATGCCGACATGGCCGTTGGACCATGGTTTCTTCGCCAGTTGGGCAATGATCTCCACGCCATCGGAAAGCTCCTGTTCCGAGTATTCAGCCGTTGGGACGACCCCTTTGCTGTCGCCCGTGCCGCGGACATCCACCCTGGCGACGGCATATCCGTGGCGGGCAAAATACGAACCGATGGGATGATCGTAAAGATAGGACATATCCCCCTTGCGGTACGGATTCATTTCCAATAGGACGGGAAATTTTTCCCCTGATGATCCGGCGGCGGGCAGGTAATAAGTAACGGCGAGTTTTATCCCGTCGGGCATCGTTAACCAGCCGGTCTCGATAGCCGTGCCATATCCGGGGGAGGATGCCGGAACAAGAACCGGCAAGAAAAGGGAGCATAAAACGCAAATGAAGAGGGCGCAAATGCCCTTGGTTGTTTTTACTGGCATATAATTTCCTCCAGAGGGTTTCTGTGTAACGGAAATCGGCAATGGAGAAAGTCCCCGCCACCTGCGATCTTCAAAAAGGGGTGGGCATACTTTTCCCGGGTGTTCCGTTGCGCCTGCCTCATTGACGAAATGGTATCTGATCGGTAATTGATTTTAGCTAAATGACCTAGGCCTGTTTCCTCAAGTGTTCTATCATAATAATGGTAGAATGTACGGTAACATGACGACGGAAAGCGTATCAAAAAAATGAAGTCAAATCAATATAAACATTTGCTATTTCAAGAGAATTCAAGCGATCTGCGCTCCGGTTCCAGGGAAGTGTCAGTAATGGGTTAATCATATATCCGACCATGCACCATTTAACCGTCAGCTCTTTTTACGTGATCCGGTAACCGAACAATGATATGCTAAAAGTTAAAAGGAGGCGCCTATATATGCCGGAAACCTTTTTTGCCCCGCCGGAAAGAACGGACAGGAGAAAATTCGAGAACCAGATCGTCAGTATCGGCCAAAACCCGCTGATGAACGTCCTTCTCAAATCGGTCGGTGGATTGCTGGTCGTTCTCAATGAAGATCGTCAGGTCGTAGCCCTCAATCATGCCTTTTTAGATGCCCTTGGCATTCAGGACCCCGCAGCGGTTCTTGGCCTCAGGCTCGGGGAAACCCTCCAGTGCATCCATGCGGAGGATGAACCCCACGGATGCGGCACGACTGCCTATTGCGCGACATGCGGCGCCGCGATTGCCATGATGGCGGCCATCAACGACGACAAAACCGACGAACAGGTCTGCGCCCTGATCACGACAAAGGACGGTGCCATACAGGACACCTGTTTGCTGATCAGAGCGCAACCGCTCTTGGTTGAACAGAATAGATGGATTTTGATCTTTGCCCAGGATATTACGCAACAGCAGTTCTGGATAACGCTGGAACGCGTATTCTTCCATGACATCAACAATATTCTTACCTCACTATTGGGCAACAGCGAACTGCTGGCCGAGGAACAACCGGAGCACAGGAAGGTTCGGCAGATACGGCTCGCAGCGGAGAGGTTATCTAACGAGGTATCGTTGCAACGAAGCCTTTCTCACCAGAAAGACACCCACTACCTCATAAGGAAGAAAGATATTGTCCTCAAGGAGGTTCGCAAAGAAGTGGACCTCATCCTGAGCGGCCATCCGGCAAAAGATAATAAAACCCTCGAGGCTGTCTGGCCCAGTGAAGACGTGACGATATACACAGACATCATGCTGGTCTCAAGGGTCCTGGGAAACATGCTGATCAATGCCCTGGAAGCGACGCCCGAAGGAGGAAGCGTTCATATTAAAACCTTACCAGAACCCGGCCATGTCGTCTGGGACGTATGGAACGAAGGCGAAATTCCCTCCAATATCCAAAAAAGGGTGTTTCAAAAGCATTTCAGCACGAAGGCGAAGTTAGGCAGAGGGTTGGGGACCTTTTCAATGAAGCTGTTCGGTGAGCGTTATCTGGGAGGTGAAGTCACCTTTACGTCATCCCTGGAAAGGGGGACCATTTTTACATTCCGCCTTCCCCGTAGATAGACATACGGGAGATGAAAGGCACGGCGGGAGGAGAACCCCGCCTTGATAATTGGCCTATAAGATAACGCATGAGCATAAAAAATCGATTGCAGAGGTTGACGGGAGAGAAAAAAGAACCCGTTGCGACGCCATCCCGGGCGGAAGAGCTGAGTCGGCTCCGGCAGCGAGTAGAGGACATTCTGTCACGGCGACCTGAGGGTTATCGAAAGCCTGCGCCCCCCCGGCGCGAGGCCGTGCATCTGGAAGATCTTGTCCCGGGGAAGGAAATCGTCACGGAGGAGGGGGCTTTCTTCTGCGTCCATCAGATCGCTGGGGGATCTTCCCGCCACGGCAGCCGCTGCATCCGGGATATGACGCCCTTGGATATGAGGCTCGTCGCTGTTCTGGCGAATGATCCCGCGCTGATCGATTTCGATTATAGTCAGGCGCTCTTTCTTGATACGGAAACGACGGGGCTCTCCGGCGGAACGGGAACGGTGGCTTTTCTCATCGGCCTGGGCTGGTTTGAGGGAGACGCTTTCATTACCAGGCAAATATTTGCCCGTGATTTCGCCGAAGAAAAGGCAACCCTGGCCCATTTGCAGGAACTGATGAGAGACAAGCGGTTTCTCGTCACCTTCAACGGCAAGGCCTTCGATGTCAATCTCCTTTCAACCCGCTTCATCATGAACCGTTTGCGGGATCCGCTGGCCGGCATGCCCCACGTCGATCTCCTCCATTCGTCGCGGCGGCTCCTGAGCCACCGCCTGGCGGACCGGCGTCTGGGCTCCCTGGAAGAAGCCGTCATCGGGTTTTCCCGGGAAGGCGATATCCCCGGCTTCGAGATCCCCCAGCGTTATTTCGACTGGCTGAGACGCCGCGATGGGCGCCTCATGGCGGATGTCTTCGAACACAATCGCCTCGACATTCTTTCCATGGCCGCTCTGGCCACTCATCTGATCGATACGATCGATCCGGAACGGGAAGGGGCTCTGCATCATACCGGTGACCGTCTCGCCGCAGGACGGCTTTTCCTCAGCCGGGGGCTTCATCTGGATGCCGTACGGATTCTCGATCCGATCAGAGGTTCCGACCATGGCCCGGCGGCCCGGGATGCCTGCCGGGAATTATCCTTATTATATAGACGCTCCGCCCGCTGGACCGAAGCCGTCGCGCTCTGGGAAGAAATGATCCGGCATGATCCCGGCGATATTTTTGCCTTGATCGAGCTGGCTAAGTGGTGCGAACACCGGGCCCACGACGTGGAGCGGGCGGTTGCCCTCACGCGCGAGGCTCTGGGCTGCGTCGGCGGGGATTCTGAAATCAGCCGGGAAGGTCTCGAACATCGCCTGCACCGCCTTCAGGGACGCCGGAAACCTGCCCCCCCTTCCCCCGCCGTTTGACTTTTCTTCTGGTTTTGCCTATATACGCTGCGACTTGGTTTTTATTTAAAAGGAATAATTTTGATCTATTTAAAGAACGTCTCCCTGTCCTTTGCCCATAAGGTCATTTTCGACGATATTACCTGGGCGATTCATGAGAAGGGCCGCATCGGCCTTGTCGGTGACAACGGTACGGGCAAGACCACCCTCTTCCGGACCATCCTCGGCCAGCAGGAGCTGGACCACGGTGCCGTCGAAATTGTCGGGCAGAAAAACAAGACCATATCCTATCTGCCCCAGGATCTTGTTGAGCTGGAGCCGGTTCCCCTGCTCGCCTATCTGAAGAAGAGGACGGGGATTGCACAGGCGGAAGAAGAGATCAGCCGTCTGGAACATCAAATCGCCATTTCTGATAATGGAAATGGCAGCGAGAGCGATTATCAGCGGCTGCTGAAGGATTATGAGTCCGCCGTTTCTCTTTTTCAGGGCCGGGACGGGTACGCTTTTGAAGCCAGGGCCGGTCAGGTCCTCCGGGGACTTGGTTTCCGGGACGGAGACTTTGCCAAATCATGCGCCGATTTCTCCGGGGGGTGGAAGATGCGCATTCTCCTCGCCGTCATCCTCCTTTCTCAGCCGGATATCATGCTCCTCGATGAGCCGACCAACCATCTCGATACGGAAAGCATGGAATGGCTGGAGAGCTACCTCCGGGACTATCAGGGGACCCTTATCACCATCGCCCACGACCGGTTCTTTCTGGACAAGATGGTCGATCATATCGCCGAGCTGGCGGCGGGCCGTTTGACCATCTACAAAGGGAATTACTCCTATTTCCTGGACGAAAAGGAAAGACGCCTGGCCGCCCTGGAGAAGGAAATGGCCCTCCAGCAGTCGGAAATCAAGAAAACACAGGATTTCATCGAACGGTTCCGCTACAAGGCGACCAAGGCGAAACAGGTCCAGAGCCGCATCCGCGCCCTGGAGAAATATGCCCCCGTTCGCATGGATGCCCACGCCAAAACCGTCAAAATCCGATTTCCCGAGGGGGCGAAGAGCGGCAAGGAGGTCGTCGTCGCGCATGATTTGTCAAAGCGGTACGGTGATCTGGAGGTCTTCCGGGATGTGTCGCTGGCTGTTTATCGGGGCCAGAAGGTTGCCCTCGTCGGGATCAACGGGTCGGGAAAATCGACCCTGTCGCGGATATTGAGCGGAACGGAGCCGCCGACGTCGGGTGAAACGGTTTATGGACTGAACGTGAAAATGGCCTTTTTTTCACAGGAAAGCGCTGAAAATCTGGTCTATACGGGGACCGTCTGGGAGGAGATCGGCACGGTTCCCTCGAAGAGTAATGATCAGGAGCGGCGGAACCTCCTGGGCGCGTTTCTATTTTCCGGCGACGACATTTACAAACCCGTTTCCGTTCTATCGGGCGGAGAAAAATCCCGTCTGTCCCTGCTGAAGATCCTGATGCAGGATTCCAATTTCCTCATTCTGGATGAGCCGACCAACCATCTCGACCTGAAAACGAAGGAGATTTTTCAGGAAGCCCTTCTCGCCTATCACGGCACGGTGGTCATTGTCTCTCACGATCGGTATTTTCTTGATCACATGGTGGATCGGGTCTTCGAAATCCGCGACGGCCGATGTATTGCTTATCATGGCAACTATTCCTACTTTATCGAAAAGAGGAAGGAATTAATGGATGCCGTCGTTGTGGAAAAAGACGACATGTCGCCTGCCGTCGGCGAGAAGGCGGAATCGAAGACGGAAAGTTACAAAACCAGGGAAGAAAAAAGGCAGGAGGCGGAGGAACGAACCCGTCTGAGCAGAATCAGAAGCACCCATAAAAAACGGATGGATGCCGTTGAACAGACCATAGTAACCCTGGAACAGAAAAAGGCAGATCACGAAGCGATTCTCTGCGATCCGGAAACCCACAAGAGGCCCGACATGATCAAGGAACTGAACCTGGCCTTGAAAACCGTTTCGATGGAATTGGAGACCCTCTATGATGAATGGCACCGGCTGGATGTAGAGATGGAGGCGGCATTAAGCCGTGAACGGTAACATCAATGGTGAGTACAACGGTGTCCTGGAGAGGCGACACAGGCAGGCATATATAAATAATACCGGCAAAAATTGTCGGGAGAAATGTAGCCCATCCCTTTAGGGCTGCTGTGAGCAGGCCTGAAGCCCTGCGCTACGTCTTTTGCGCCTTCACGATCGTGTAAGGGCAGGTCGGCACTCTTTGACATACGATATTACGAAAGCCCGCCGTTCGAACCAGAGATGCCAGACCTTGCTCCGTATAGCTTTGTCCGAAGACGACATGGCGCAGGCCCCAGAATAGCAGCCCATCAGGAATGAACCAGATAGGGAAGCGCCTGACGAATTGCCACAGGGCTTCGTCCGGCGCCTCCTGATCCGTCTCGGAAAGAACAAACCATCCGCCGGGCTTTAGTATCCGGAGAATCTCTTTCAATCCCTGCAAACCATCCGGCCAATGTTTGATCGACCCGACGCTGACGGCGGCATCAAAGACATTGTCGTTAAAATCGATCTTCATGGCATCGCCCCGGCGGAAGCGGCAATTGACGATTTTCCTTTGCTCTCTCAGGTCGTCCGCCGATCTGACCTGCATGGGGGAAAAGTCGATTCCCGTAATGGTCGCCTCAGGGCTCTGCGCGGCCAAAAGAAGGGAGATATAACCGCGACCGGAACCTATATCAAGAATCTTCACGGGACCCGTCGTCAAAAGTTCCCGGGCGATATGGACATAGAGTTCGGCGATGGCGCCATAGATCCGACGGTTATAAACCGAACCCATGACGTCCCAGACCAGGCGGGCGTCACGGATTTTTTTCAAGAATGCAATCAGCATGAGCGGGAGCGCAACTACGCCCCATCCAATCCCGTTTTTTCCACTTTCCGATACCACGATGCCGGATCGATAAAATACTCCTCTGTTTCCTTCAAGGAGACATAATGCTCATGTTCGATATTCGCCATGAGTTCGAAAAAGGCCTTCTCCGTGGGATCGGATACCTGATCGCGAAGCTTTGCATAGTAGGTGGCGCCCTGTCCTTCAAAATCAATGGCCGTCCGGACCGCCTTCAAATCATCGGTGTCGCCGCCTTGCGAATCCGGGGCTTTTTTAAGAAAATCTTTCAGGATATCGCCGACCAGGGTGTTCTTGACCTTTAGGGGGACCGTTTCGGGCCATTTCCCCGCTTTTGTCCAGTTTTCATGGAGCTGCTTGAGCCGTTCATAATGTTCCAGCTCTTCAGCGGCAATCTGGGCGAACATGGCCTTCCCAACGGGATTATTCGTGCGTTCGGCGTTTGTCCGGTAAAACTCATGTTCCCGCATCTCATTATTCAGCGCAACTTCCAGGGCGTTCAGGCGGTCTTTCATGGTCCAGGCTCCTTTACTTTTTTAATGAAGGTATCATGAAAATGAAAACCAGGTCAAGATGGTTTGCCGGCTGTGTCTTCGGGCATGTTCAATTCGTCCAGGTAATCAGCGATATTCTGGCAGTGATCCGAGATGCGTTCCAGGTGAATCAGCATTTCAAGGAAAACAGGGCCTGCTTCCGCCGGGCACTGTCGTTCGTGAAAGCGGATCAGGTGACGGTCCCGGGCCTCTTGAACGCTATAATCGATCCGTTCCTCTCTGATTGCGGTAGCCGCTACCCTGTCTCGCTCCTTGCGCCGGTCAATGATCAATTGCAGGGCATCCTCAATATTCTCACTGACAAGTTTTTCAATATCAGCAAGTTCGGCCATGGCGGATTCTGTAAAGGCGATCTGTCTGTTGTCTCTGGTTTTGGCGAGATACACGAGGCTAATGATGTGATTGGCCATCCGTTCGAGATCATCGGCAATGGCGGTGAAAGCAAAGAGTATTTTGGAAAAATGGGGCGAAAGGGTCTGACAGGACATGCTGCGGAGATACTCGATAATTTCATTGCGCAGATGATTGACCACCATCTCGATATACTGGATATTCCTTCTTTTCCCTTCAGAATAGGCAGATCTCAGGGACGTGGCTTCTTCGAACATCTTCTGTGCCAGGATGGCCTCCCTTTCCAGTTCCCTCTGAACGCCATGCAGGGCCGCTTCCGGGTCGGCCGGCAGTTTTTCGCTCAGGAATTCCGGCCAGAGGGGAAGGGTTTCCACGTGGCCGGGAATGATTCCCATAATCATCCGCGAAAAGGGTTTCAATAAGAAAAAAAAGATGCCGACAATGAAAATGTTGAAAAGAAAATGGCTGAGGGCGATCTGCTGGGCGACATCACCGGAAAGAGTTTTCAGAAGCGTCAGGATGACGGGCAATATGGCCATGCAGATACAGGCGCCAACGGCCTTGAATAAGAAATGGGACAAGGCCGTCCTCTTGCCGCCTATATCCGCCACAGCGCCGGCCATCAAGGCCGTGACGGCGGTCCCCACATTGGCGCCGATGACCATGGGCAGGGCATTATCCAGAGACATGAGACCCTGATGGCCTAAAATAACGAGGATGCTGATGGGAATGGCTGAGGCATGGACAAATCCGGTAAAAACGGCGCTGAACAGAAAACCGACCAGGGGATGAGCATTTTCGCTGAAAAACCGGATGATCTCGGGACGATCTTTCAGGGGTTCCGTTGCCATGCCGATCAGGTTCAGACCGAAGAACAAGAGGCCAAAATAAAAAAGGGACTCGCCGAAGATTCTTCCCCTGCCCCTTGCCGTGGCCCAGAGAATTCCCCCGGTTATGATGAACAGGGGTGACAGGTCACCGATTTTCCAGACGACAAGTTGAACAATGACGGTGGTGCCGATATCGGCGCCCAGGATAACGGCCAGGGCGTTGTAAAAACTGATGAGCCCGGCGCTGACCATGCCGACGGCAATCACCGTGGTTGCGGAACTGCTTTGAAACAGAATCGTGGCGGTCACGCCCGTCACCAGCCCCCATAGGGGTTTCCTTACGGCATACCGGATGTGGGAACGGATGCGGGCCGTAAAGAGCGCCTGTATGCCGGTGCTGAGACGCAACATTCCGAAGAGGAAAATGCAGATACCGGCGCCGAGGAGGAAGATCGTTTTTGTCATGGTTCGCTCTCAAAACCTTTATAACATTCCCCATCCGTCAATGCCATTGCGGTTTTTCTTTAAGTCATTTTCGGCTTGACCGGAAATCCGGATCTTTATCCGATCACTGAGGGGTCTTCGTCAGCAGGCCGACGACCTCGATATGGCTCGTTTGGGGAAACATGTCGATGGGTTGCAGCATTTCCAGGCTGTAGCCATGGTCGGCCAGAAACCGGACGTCCCTGGCCATCGTTGAAGGATTGCAGGATACGTAAACGATTCGGGACGGCTTTAATCGCGCAATGGCTGACAAGACCGGCGGATCCAATCCGATCCTTGGCGGATCCAGGACAAGGACATCCACGCCCTGTCCGGCTTTGACAAAAGCTTCGGCAATAATATGGCCGATATCACCCTCATAGAATAGGGCATGGTCGATCCCGGCCTCTCTCAGATTCAGGTCGGCCGCGCGCACGGCATCTCCGACAAATTCGATGCCGTAAAACATCCGTGACTTCGGGGCCAGGAAGAGGGAAAAGAATCCGGATCCGCAGTAACCGTCGAGAACCGTTTCGCTGCCCGTCAGGGCGCATTTCTCCAGAACGATATCCACGAGGGTATCTGCGAGGAGGCGGTTTGCCTGAAAAAAGCCTCTCCGGGGAATCAGCATTTTTCGGCCCTTAACGGTCCTTGAAACAAGACCTTTTGCCTCGGTTTCTCCATCGGCGGACGACCAGAGAACCTCTTTTCCATCTATCCTTTTTCCTTTTGCCCGGCATTCCTTCTCGCGCAGGGTCGCCAGGGCCGCATTGATTGTGGGGTCAACGATTATACATTCTTCAATATCCTGTATCTCATGACTGGCAGCCCGGGTGAACCCGATGGCGATTTCCTGAAGCGATTTCCTGCTGATATGAAACTCCGCCTTGCTCCGGTAGTGCCAGGGGCTTGGCGACGGCATCACTTCGGCCAGGGGTATATGGGGGAATTTCCCGATTCTCGAGAAGGCATCATACACATGCCCTTTTTTTAGCGCCAATTGATGGTCATAGGCGATATGCTGATACCGGCATCCGCCGCAACGGCCGTAAGCGCTGCAACGAGGAAGGGTTCGGTGTAAAGAGGGCTTTGTCAGCTCTTTCAGCCGTCCCAGGACATATCGTTTCTTTACATCCACAATCTCTACGATACCTTCATCACCGTCCACCATTAAGGGAACAAAGACGACCAGATCATTATGACGCCCCACCCCCTGACCGCCAAAGGCCACAGTATCAATGGACAGGGGGAGCATGGCTCCTTTTTTCAAGGCAGCGCCTCCGGATTGCGACATCCTCTTTTCCTTTACAATCAGAATTGATATTGGTAATGAATCTGCCTATACACCGCCTGCCGTAGAAAGGCATCTGAAAAGTTAGGCTAGCCATGGAAAGAAATTCCACATTATGCCCCAAATGCCGCCGCCTCATCAGCCTCGATGAGCCCGTTTGCCCCTATTGCGGCCTCAAAAACCCCGGAGCGGCCTGGAAAAATGCCGTCTGGGGTAAAATCAGCCGGGCCGCCTTTGACCCGGTCAAGGTTTTGATTTACACAAACGCCTTTTTCTACATCCTGTCTCTCTTGCTCAATCCATCGTCCATGGGCCTTTCCGCGAACCCTGTGCAGCTTCTTTCCCCTTCGGACAAAAGCCTTTTCCTTCTGGGGGCGTCGGGAACAATGCCGATCCTGCAATTCGGCCGCTGGTGGACACTCATTACGGCGTCTTTTCTTCACGGCGGCATCCTGCATATTATTTTCAACATGATGGCCCTATCCCAGCTGGCATCTTTCGTCCTTGCGGAATACGGCTTTTATCGTTTCATTGGCATCTATATCCTTTCGGGTGTCGCCGGGTTTTTTATTTCGTTGCTCGCCGGCATTCCCTTTACCATCGGGGCATCGGCAAGCATCTGCGGACTGATCGGCGCGATCCTCTATTTCGGTAAAAGCAGGGGAGGATTCTATGGGGAAAACATCTTCCGGCAGGCCATGGGCTGGGTCGTCGGTCTGGTCCTGTTTGGCCTGATTCTTCCGGGTATTAACAACTGGGCCCATATCGGAGGTCTCTTCGCCGGAATCGCCGTGGGGTTCATGCTGGGCTATGAAGAAAGGCGTCCCGAGACAGGATTTCATCGCCTTGTCGGTGGTGTCTGCCTGCTGGTCACCTTTTTTCTTCTCCTGTTGGCGATCCTGCAGGCCTTCTACATATTGCTGCTTCGCGGGGCGCCCCTGTAAAAGGCCGCATCAGCGGCGGGTTCAATACAAACGGATACGAAAAAGGGAGGTTGGAAATCATGTTTAAAAGGATAGGCATCACAGCTCTGATGATAGTATCTCTGGTGGGGATGACCGGATGTGACGGGGGCCTCATCATGGGAAGCAAATCCATGGGGGTGCGCTCCGGTGAATTTATCTACATGGACGGGTACGTGATTTCTTCATACAATGACAGCTTTGAACGTGTATGGGGCGCCGTAGAATCCGTCATAAAGGATATGAAGGCCTATAATGTAGAGAAACAGAAGAAGATTGCCAAAGGCTCAATCATCGCGCTGGTTTCCGAGGAAAAGATCTCCATCAAGGTGGAATTCATGGAACGGGACAAGGTGTCTGTTGCCGTCCTGGTGGGGATGGGGGGCAGCAGAATCGCCGCCGGTGCGATCCACGACAAAATCACCCAAAAGCTGGCGAAGCCTTAGGGCTTGTGATGTTTGTTAATTACCCTTCTAGTCCCCCTTTTTTAAAGGGGGATTCAGGGGGATTTTGCATTGCGTAAAACCTCCCCCAGCCCCTCTTTAGAAAAGAGGGGCGCTGCCGCCTAATTCAATGACCTTGGTGCAAACCTGACATAACTCTGCTATTTGTTGAATTCCGCCTCGACGGAAATGCCGATGCCTCCGCGCACGGCAAAATCCGCCGTAATTTTACACCACCGGGGGGCGAGGGCGGCTACCAGGTCATCAAGGATGACATTGACGACATGCTCGTGGAAAGAGCCTTCATTCCGGAAGGACTGGAGATAGAGTTTGAGGGACTTCGATTCAATGATCCGCTGGTCCGGGATGTACTGAATTTTGATTTCGGCAAAATCGGGTTGCCCCGTTAAGGGACAGACGCAGGTGAATTCACCTGTATGGAGGGTCACCGTATAGTCCCGTTCGGGATGATGATTCGGAAATGCCTCCAGCCTCCGGCCCGTTTTTTTTTCTTTCCCGAGAAGGGTCAGATGGCCGAGGTCCGATTTTTCAGTCAACTTTTTTCTCATAGGTGATAATTTCCTCCATTTTATGTAGCTTTTGCAGATCATATATATTATCGGCTATCCCGCTCACTTTCAATGGTTAATTCGAAACATGCTGAAATCCGTTATTGGAAAAATCCCCGGGTTGGCTACGCCTGATCATTCGGACAGAAGAATACGATTTTGTCAGGGACATGAAGAAAACAACAATTATGTAGCATTATAAGGTCGCATTCAAAAGGGAGATATTATGATTATCATTAATATTCAACAGCTTACAAGATTTCATAAATGAGGTTTTCCTGGCACACATATTGATCTATCCCTCCTGTAAATAATTTATGGATACAGGAGGAAAGGTTATGAAGCACTTAATGAAAACTAAAAGTCTATTGATCATCGGTATGATGGTTCTGTCCATGCTGATCGTTTCCGTAGCAGGGCTTTATGCTGAAGAAGCTAAACCAACGACGGAATCAAAAGCCGCTACGGAACCCCCCAAGGCCGCCCCGCCGGAGGAGGAGAAACCGACGGGCGATGCAACCGTTGCCGTGCTCAGTCAGTATTTCTGGAGAGGTTATGAATTGAGCAGAAACAGCGTTGTCATCCAGCCGTCACTGACCGTCGGGTACAAAGGCTTTACCGCTAATCTCTGGGGAAATCTGGATACCAAGCCCTATTTCGCGGGTACAGCCGATACCAGTTATACCAGTTCTATGACCGAAACGGATTTCACATTATCCTACTCCAAAACGCTGGGGTTGTTCAATCTGGGTGGCGGCTATATCTACTATGCCTTGGCACCTCTGAACAGGGATGCACCAAAGCGGGCGGATATACAGGAGATATTTGCCACCGTCGGGCTGAATACCCTGCTGTCGCCCACCGTGACGGTTTATAAGGATATCGACCACTATCGAAACTGGTATTTTCTCCTCGGCATTTCTCATGTCTTTGAATTTAACAAGGTGGTTTCTTTAAAACTGGCCGCGACGGCAAGCTACCTGTCGAGCACGTATGCCGATGCGACCCTGTTCAATGCCGGCGCCATGTACGGCGGTTATCCCAAGTTCGACGGCAATGCCGCGGCGACAAACGACAAATTCAACAATTTCCACGATGGCAACGTGACCGTCAGCCTGCCCATCAAGGCGACGAAATACATCACGATTACGCCGACGCTCTCCTATATCTTCCCCTTGTCCAACGATGCCAGGTATGAAATGAAAGGCCAGGGCCTTAAAGGGTCCGCCGCTGCCGGCGACCGGGACAGTTCTTTTATCACCGGCGGTTTGATGGCCAGCTTTACATTCTAACTGGACAATACAAATAAAGGGTATTTTGAATACAGGCGATGTCTCCCTGGCGGAGAGGCATCGCCTGTACTCGTTTTAAAGTCTCTCATTAAAAAAATGTGACGGGAAGCGTTTTCTTAAAAAAGTAGAGAGAAATTCATCTTTACAGCGGCTCATTTTTTATATAAGTCTCCTAGCTTATGAAGAAACACATTCCATTTAAAACTGCCGTCACGATTCTGGCGTCGGTGTTTCTATTGATTGCCGTCACAGGCGGCCATGCACAATCAGGGTTTGAGGAAATTACCCTCGATCAGGCCATGGAATTGTTCTATCAGAACAACTTCGACATCCTGATCAACCGCTATGAGATCGACAAGTCCTATGCCGATTATGTGGGCGCCAAGCTCCTGCCCAATCCAAGGCTTTTCCTTGACCGGACAGGCATGGACCTGAGCAATCGTCTGGCAAACGGCGACAATACCCAGGATACGATCCGCATTGAACAGTTGATCGAAACCGGAGGCAAGCGCGGTCTTCGCATGGGCGCCGCCTCAGAAACCCTGGAAGCGGCAAAACTGACCCATCGGGATACGATCCGCACCCTCCTTATCGGGTTTTACACCGTCTTTTATACCCTTTATCAGGATATGCTCAATTATGACCTTGCCCGTGGCGAGGTCGACCGTTTTGCAAGAATACTGGATATTGCAGAGAAACGTCATCAGGCCGGCTTTCTGTCTCTTATTGATTACACAAAATTGAAACTCTCCGCGATTGAGCTGGAAAACAATCTGGCCAATATCGAAAATCAGCTCCGGAACAACAGCGAATCTTTCGGATATCTCGTCGGCGGCAACAAACCTCTCCGCCCGCCAAAGGCAATGGGGCAAACGGATTTCAAGGTGCTGGCGGAAGAAGACCTGGTGAATACAGCCTACCAGAACCGTTACGATCTCCTTTCTCTGGAAAAGCAAATCAAGGCCGCCGGGCACGGGACCGCTTTGGCCAAAGCCATGCGCATCCCCGACGTTACCTTCGGCGCCGAATGGGAAAAGTTCAGCCCGAGCTACAACACGGGCGTGGGGCTCGGCCTCAGTTTCGACCTTCCGGTTTTTAATCGAAGGCAGGGAGAGATTCTGCGGCGGGGGGTGGAGCAGAAGCAGCTTGAAAGCCAGCTCCTGAAAGTGAAGAAGCAGATTGTCATGGAGGTCCGCCAGGCTATGAACAACTACGCCACATCATACAAGATCTTTGACGCCTACCGGGGGAAAAAGGCTGAGATGGATGACCTGCTGCAGCGAACGGATAAATCTTTTTCCCTGGGGGGAATCACGGTTCTTGATCTTCTCGACACCCAGAAGGCCTACCGTGATTTCCAGGGCAAGTATCACCAGACGCTTTCCCAGAGCAACCTTAACCGTGAGCTTATCAAAGTCTATACAGGAACCATAAAATGAAAAAAAGAGTGGCTGTTTTTGCTTTTCTGTTCCTTATACTTGTGACGGGTTGCTCTGAGAAAGCGGACCAACCGAAAAAGGATGTCAAACTCACCCCCCATCTCTACAAAACGACGATTGTCAAGGTACAGGGTTACATTGAGGCCACAGGCACGATCCAGGCGGACCTGGAAGGCGGCGCCAGGATCGTTTCGCCTGTTCCCGGCATCGTGGAGCGGATTCATGTCAAATTCGGAGAACAGGTCAAGGTGGGGGCGCCTCTGTTGTCGATTCGCAGCGCTGATGTAAACGACGCTTATTCCGGTTATCAATCCAGCCTTGCCCAGTTGAAGCAGGCCGAACGCCTTTACCATCTCAACAAGAAGCTCTTTGAGATCGGTGCGGTAACCCGCAATGACTTTATGGCCGCCGAGGCCGGATACGAACAGGCAACGGCGCTGTCGGAGGGTTTGAAGAACAAGCTGGAAATATACGGGGCATTTTCCCCCAAGGGGTTCCAGGATAAGCTCACGCTCAAAGCTCCGATCAGCGGCTTTGTGGCGGAGCTTCAGGCTCATATCGGTGGCCGTTTCGATTCCAATACCGCCTTGATGACCATCGCCAATCCCGATAAGGTCATGGTCATTGCCAATATTTACGACACGGATATCCCGAAAATCCAGAAAAATCAGGTTGTCAGTTTCTATACCGATGTCTTTCCCGATATTCGTTTCAAGGGGCATATCACTTATATCAGCGATGTGGAAGATATGGAATCCAAAACGGTCAAGACGTATATCAGGATCCAGAATCAGAGAAACATCTTCAAGCAGAACATGTTCCTGAAAATCAAAATTTTCGATAAGGAAAAATACCTGGCCGTCATTCCCAAGACGGCCCTTATTTACAAAAACGGTATCTTTTATGTCAACGTAAAAGACAGAGAACAGATTGAGCTGAAACAGGTCAAGCCGATCCGGGACACATCGGATAAGCTCATGGCTGTTGATGGGCTCAAGGAAGGCGAAGAAATCGTTTATTCAGCCATAGATCTGGAAAAACCTTAAGGAAGATGATGCATCATTCTTCCTTCATCCGGACATACCTGAACAGTAGCGGCATGACGAGAAGAATGATGGCCGTCCCGATCAGCATTCCCCCCACCACCACGATGGCAAGGGGTCGCTGAATTTGGCTTCCCACGCCCTGCGCGACGGCAGCAGGCAAAAGTCCCAGGGACGCCGTAAGGCCGACCATCAGGATGGATCTGAATTTTTCCCTGACGGTTTCCAGCGTTGCTGTGTGCAGGTCTTGCGTTTCCCGGAAAACCTCCGAATAATGCCTGATGAGAATACTCGTCTTGAATGTTGATATGCCAATAATGGATATGAACCCGACGATTGCCGATATACTGAGAGAATTGCCTGTAATCATCAAACTGACAAGACCGCCGAAAACGGCACAGATTGGGGCTACAGCGGTAAGGAGAACATTCCTCATGTTTCCATAAAACATATAGAGGATAATAAGGATAAGAAAAATGGCCATGGGAATCGAAACGTAGAATCTCATGAAGGCTTCTTCCATCTCATTGAACATGCCGCTCCATTGCATGAAGTAACCATCAGGTATCTTTATTTTTTGTACTTCCTGTTGTGCCTTTTTAACGGTTCCTCCCAAATCTTTGGAGTCGACGCTGAACTTTATGGGGATGAAGCGTCTGTGATCTTCTCTGAATATTGATGAAGCCCCCGTATCATACCTTATGTTCGCAACCCTTGAGAGGGGCACAACCCCTCCCCCCGGCAGCAAGATGGGGATGCTTGATATTTTGCCCGGATCGTTCCTGTATTCAATGGGGAAGCTGACATGAAGCGCGAAGTTTTTATCTCCTTCAATAACCTGGCTGACAACTTTACCGCCTAAAGCCGCGGAAATCATATCCAGAACCTCCTGAACACTAAGTCCCACGGCGGCAATGTTTTCCCTGTTGGCTTCTATCAGAAGATTCGGCTGGCCCAATTCCTTATAGATGCCAATGTCTTTTATCCCCGGTATCTTCTCAATCGCGGATTTAACTTGCGTGGCCGTTTTATCAAGTTCCAGCAGATCGCTACCGAAGATCTTTATGGCATTTTCACCGCCTTTTACCCCGGAGCTTTCTTCGTTCAGGTTATCCTGCATGTATTGGGAAAGGCTGATCGAGGCGTTGGGCAGCAACCTTATCAGCTTTACACGGACCTCCTCTTCCAGCTGTTCCTTTGTTATGGATCTCTTCCATTGGCTGTATGGATGAAGATTCATATAGTACTCGGAGTTAAAAGGGCCTGTCGCCTCAGTGCCGTCCTCAGGCCGCCCGACCCGGACAGCAACGGATTTTGCCTCTGAAAATCCCATGAGGATATTCCGCACTTTTTTCGCGTTTTCATGTGTCTTATTCAGAGAGATGGAATATGGGAACGTTATCCTTATATAAACATTCCCTTCATCCATTTTGGGAAGAAACTCGGTTCCCAACATTATAAAACTGACAATGAATCCAAGGAGAACGAAACTGGCAGCCGTGATGAGCACCGTGCGGACTTTCTGCAGTAAAAAAGTGACGACCTTCGTATAAGCTTCAGTCAGGGTTTCAACAAACCGGAACCCCTTTCCCTCATGCCCTTCAAGAACGGTATGGATGGACGCGATCAGGTAGGTAAAGGTCAATAATAGTGTGAAGAAAAGGGCATAGGAGTAGGTCTTGGCCATGGGCGAGAAAATCTGTTTTTCCGCCCCTTTCATGGTAAAGATCGGAATGAAGGCAACGACAATGATACATACAAGGAGAATGATCGAGGCCCCGACCTCTTTTGTCGCCTTTACGATCACCATGTCCGAAGACATGCCGGCTCCATCCCTGCTGTCGCGGGCTTTCCTTGCTACTCGTATATAATTCTCCGTAAGAACAAGGGCAATATCGGCAATAATGCCGAAATCGATCGCTCCAATGGAAAGCAGGTTGGCAGAATCGCCCATCAGAGACATGACAGCCAGTGTCAGGGCCAGGGATATGGGAATAACCAGGGCAGTAATGATCGCAGCCCGCAAATTTCCCAGAAATACGAAAATCGTGATCGCTACCAGGGCAATACCCAGAGAAGCCGATTCCATGACTTTCTTGACAACTGTCGAGATGAGATTCCATCGTTCATAATAGGGTACAATGGTTATCCCTTTCGGCAATATCTTTTCATTAAGTTCCTTGATCTTTGCATTTATCCCTTTAATGGAGGGGATGCTTTTCTCGCCTCTCCGGAGGATGACATTTCCCATGACCACATCGTCATTCTCATTGAAAATAACCATGCCCGTCCGGGGAATATTGCCGACGCTCACCTTGGCAATATTTTTTATAAGAACGGCTTTCCCATTCTTATACATCACCACATTATTTTCTATATCTTCCAGGCTTTTAATTAAGCCGATCCCCCTGACCATATAATACTGGTCGCCAACCTCAATCGTCCTTCCACCGACATTGACGTTTGATCTTGAGAGGGCATCCGTTACCTGGGCAAGTGTAATCCCATATTTAATCAGGTCTTCAGGGATGACTTTTACGACATAAGCCTTGATGAACCCCCCATAACTTGCCACGTCTTCAACGCCCTGGGCGGTTTTGATATATCGTCCAATGGTCCAGTCCTGCATGGTCCTCAGTTCCATCAGGTTATTGGAGCCATACACGACGTATTGCATGACCTCTCCCATATCCCCGGCAATGATGTTCGCTTGAACGCCATCGGGCAAAGAGATGCCGGCCAATCTGTTTATGACCTCCTGCCTTGCTTCTCTGTAAGAGACATCAAATGAAAATTTGCATTTCACATCTGCAAGCCCGTAAATGGAGATGGAATTTAAACGTTCCATCCCCCGCATCCCCGCCAGACCAACCTCAAGGGGGATCGTGATTCGCCGTTCGACTTCTTCAGGGGATTTCCCTTCGTATATGGCTACAATTTCAATGCTTGGCGCGGAGGCATCCGGAAAGGCCTCAACATTGAGTCCTTTTACAACAAAAAGGGATGCGGCAAAGATAGTGCCGACAAGAATCAGAAGAATTAAGCGATGGGTTGTTACAAACAGGGTGAGTTTTTTCATAAAATGATCCCGTAAAACTTAAAACCAGTGAGAGTTCGACTCCTCAGGGCTATTGGCCCGCTTATGTATGCGGTCCATTTTTTCCGGCATCGTTCCCCAGGAATGGACAGCCAGATTGATCAATATCAGCAGGCACAGGGTTGATGCCGTTAAAACCAAACCTCCGATACGGAAGGCCATTACTTGCCGCATATTTGTCAGGAAAATAATGGACCAGTTATCTTCGCCAATAAATTCCCGGTTAACGAGATAAGTCTCCCCCTGGAATTCCACCTCCATGCCGCTTTTGATCTCATATTGAAAGAAAGGGTTTGGATCCCTGTCTCCGTTTTTTCCCGGCGGGATTGCATCCTTAGTAATCTTTTTCTCAGTGGGCCAGAGGTTCTTCATGGAAAAACTAGGGGGGGATGATAGAAGAATGATGCCTGAATGATTGATAAAAAAATAGGGGGGGTGCACTTTAAGCTGATTCTCGATGGAATCAAGGTCCTTTTTGACCACAGCAACACCTATCACGCGATTATAGCTATCCCGAACAGGAGAGCCGACATAAAGACCTTTTTTCAATGATGTTATCCCCAAGGCAAAATCCTTCGCAGGGATTCCGCGGATGGCCTGGTTAAAATATTTGCGAAAACTGTAGTTTTTACCGGCAAAGCTGTCCTCTTCCCGGTAATTTGATGAAGCTACCGTTGTTCCTTCCCTATCGAGAATATAACAAACGGTCATGTTCCTTTCCTTATTGAAATGCTGCAAACTATCATTCGCCCGGTCTCTATCCTGAGACGTTCCTGATTCCAGAACCGATGCCACCCAGGGCATGCCCGCAAGGATATCGTCTGTCAGTTCCAATTCATTGAGCTCACTTGAAATTTGAACGGATGCGGATTGTATGGCCGTAGCGCTGTCCTTGATGAGTTCCTGGCGGATTTTACCAACCCAATAATCGGTAATGGTAATCCCTGTAAGTGCAGTCAGAACAAGGATTGCGCCGAATATCACCATCCATTGTCTGGGGCTGAATTTTTTAAGATGTGGCAATCTATGCCTTATAGCTGCTGCAATCATTTATCCCGGCCTGTGAATGTATGAAAAATTTGCTGATGCTATAATACAAATTATCCAAACGCAAGGCGATTCCCCTGTTGACGAGATCACGTTTTTATTCTTGAATAATGTCGGGCAATCGCATATCCTGTGTCCCATGTCTCCGCCGTCAGAAAATCGTCCCCATGCAGGAATGCTTCGGTCCTTTTCATGGCTGTCCTACGTTAAAGTACGCCTTTCCTCCCTTTGGGACATCTTAAAGGATGCCGCCATCAATTTTCAGACCAACGGGGAGACGAACCAGGCAGCGGCCATTGCCCTGTATGCCATCCTGTCGTTTATTCCCCTGTCTATCCTGACCTTTTTGATGGCCGGGCAGATCTTTGGCTCCAATCCTGAGATTCAACGGCAGTTGATGGAGGGTATCCAGCGATACAGCGCATCTTCATCGGGAAGCCTCTTGACCCATTTAGGCGCCATTGAGGATAAGCAGCGTGTTTTGGGATGGATCGGCATTATCTCCCTTGTCTGGTTTTCGTCGATGATCTTCGGCGCCATCGAAACAGCCCTGAACATCATCTTTCGTTCCAAGAAACCGCGGAACTATTTTCTCTCCAAGGCCCTGGCCATCGCCATGATCCCCATGGCCTGGGCTGTCGGAATCACAAGCATTCTGGTTACTTCTATTGCGACGCTCCTGGCCAGCCAGCCCCTGCTGGTCGAAAGCGGCATCCCTTACCTGCCCCTCATTCAGGGGGCCACGTTTCGTTATGTGATCCCGTATGTGGTTACGGTCCTGTTTTTCACCATCGTGTACAAGATTATCCCGACCATCAAAATCCCTCTGGGACTGGCCCTCATAGGGAGCGCCATCTTTTCCGCCCTGATGGAACTGGCCAAGCACCTGTTCACCTGGTATGTCGCCAATTACACGCGCTATAATATCATCTACGGCTCTCTGGAAACAGTCGTCATCCTGATCTTCTGGGTCTTTTACATCGGCCTGATCCTGCTGTTCTGCGCCGAATTGATGTCTTCCTATCTGAGGCGGGATCTGATCCTCCTGGAGAAGGCCTTCTTCAAGCCGGGGCGCAAGATGCACTTGACCAATGACCGGCTTTTTCGCAAGTTCGGACGGTTCTATCCCACAGGATCCTATATTTTCCGTGAGGGCGACCATGACCACGACATGTACTATATCCTCGCCGGGCGGGTTCTTGTGGAAAAGAGGGTCGGTCATATCAAGAAAATCCTGTCCGACCTGGCACCGGGTCATTATTTCGGGGAAATGGCCCCGCTCATCGACGCCCCCCGAACGGCATCGGCCCAGGCCGTCGAGGACAGCACCCTGGCTGTCATCGATCGGGACACCTTTCATAATCTCCTGAGGGAAAGCGACGGCGTCTCCCTCTTTATGCTCCAGGAATTCTCCAACCGGATCAGACATACCAATGAGGTCCTGGAAGAAACGACCCAATCATGGATCAGGTCGATGGTGATCCTTTATCTTATTAAAATGTGGCCTTTCTCCGCGCAAAAAGATCCTCTGAGTGACCTGTCCGAATATACGGGCAAAGAG
Organism: uncultured Syntrophaceae bacterium; assembly: GCA_964492965.1. Lineage (GTDB taxonomy): Bacteria > Desulfobacterota > Syntrophia > Syntrophales > UBA8958 > CAZBME01. The sequence continues at coordinate 69,756 of CAZBME010000017.1, forward strand.
CCGGGAGAGCTCGAAGAAGTCTTTGAAGACCTGTCCCGGGAGAACGTCCTCACCCTTCAGGATAATCACATCATCGCCTTCAGCGAGGAGGCGGCCTGGATATCGCTTCTGGGACATCGTCCGTCCGGCTAGAAAAAGAAGATCTGAGGAACCCGACTCCAGGCTGCTCAATGAGGTGTCTAGGGCGCCGGGAAGAAAAAAGGCTCCTTCCCGGCATTGTGGGAAAGGAGCCTTAACCTTTATTTGTAGTTTTATTTCAACTGGAACGCTCTAAGGCAGTTCCGCGATCCATGATGAATCGGTGAACCAGCGCTGGGTCATGGCGGTTAAAAGACCGTCGCCCCGGAGCATGTTGAGCAGGTTTTCCAGAAAATTGAGGAACAGGGGATCATCCTGGCGGATGGCAATGCCAAGGGGCTCCATGCTGAAGGGGGGATTGGCGACCAGCCCCTTATCTTTATTCCGGAAAGCCTCCACGGTGACATAGGGGAAATCGGCCATCATCGCCTTGGCCTTTTTGTTGAGGACGAGTTTAAGCGCCTCATCGGTGTTTTTCACCACAATGATATTGGCCTTGGGCAGAAGCTTCTTGGCGATCTGCTCAGTCGTCGTTCCCCGGGGAACGGAAATGCTGAACTCCGGTTTGTTGACATCTGCGGCGCTGTTGATGTTGAGGGCCTCCGCTTTTGTCGTCAGGATCGACTGGCCGGAAATGAAATAGGGCCCCACGTAGGCCACTCGGAGGTTCCGTTGGGGCGTGATGGTCATGCTGGAGATGATCATATCGATCTTGCCTTTTTCAAGGGCCGGCAATAACTCATCGAAAGGGATGATTTCCGTGCGGAGTTTGACGCCCATAGAGGCGGCGATGGCCTGAGCCAGGTCCATATCCAGGCCGTAAACCTTGCCGTTTTTCGCCTTGAAGGTGAGGGGCGGGTAGCTTGCCGAGGTTCCGACGACGAGTTCCTGATTTTTCAAAATTTGATCGATGGCGGGTCCGGCCGTGGCCATGGAAGCGAAGCTAAAGGTAACAGCAAGCATGACGGCCAATACAAAAACAGCTTTTTTCATAGATATTCTCCTTATCAAAATGATTTCAGTTCTAGCACTGATCTTAAATGAGCCTATCCGCTGAGTCAATATGAAAACGCAGGGGCCGGCTCAGTATTGTTTTTGCGGAGCCTCCGGGTTATTCCCCTGGAAAGAGGCGGCGATCCCCTCCACCAGTCCCGGAATCGTATAGGTTGCCTGCAGGATATGAATGGGCAGCCCCGCTTTTTTTACCGCAGCGGCTGTAACGGGTCCGATTGCGGCAATTTTTACCTTGGCCGGCAGTATAAAATCTTTTCCCATGATTTCCATGAAACCGGCAACCGTGGAGGGGCTGGTAAAGGTGATCACATCTACATGGCCCTGCTTCATGAACGCCCCCAGTTCAGCCTTTTTGCCACCTGAGGAGATTGTCCGGTAAACCGTGACCACGTCCACCTGGGCGCCCTGACCGGTGAGACCTTCGGGGATGATGTCACGCGCCGTCTCTGCCCGCGGCAGAAGAATCCTTAATCCCCGGATATCCTGATCTGCAAAAGCCCGCACCACACCTTCGGAAATATATTCGTCAGGAACAAGATCGACCCTGAGACCCATCGCCTCCAACGCCTCTGCCGTTGCCGGGCCGATGGTACAGAGGCGGATGCCTTTCAGGTCGCGGATATCACGACCCGATTCCCCCAGCCGCTGGAAGAAAAAGCGCACCCCGTTGGCGCTGGTGAAGACAATCCATTGATAAGAATCGAGTTTATTCAATGCGTTGTCGCATGAGTCCCATGAAGCGGGAGGCACAATTCTGATGGTGGGGAAATGGATCACCCGGGCGCCAAGGCCCTGAAGCAGATCGGCAAAAGACTCGGACTGGAGCTCCGGCCGGGTAATAACAATACCCTTGCCGAAGAGGGGCTTTTGCTCGAACCAGTTGAGCTGTTCCCGGATGCCGACCACCTCGCCGATTACCAGGATGGAGGGCGGAGAAAAACGGGTTTCCTCTGCCTTGCGGGCGATATCCCCCAGTTTGCCCGTCAGTGTCTTTTGTTCCGGTGTCGTTCCCCAGCGGATGAGAGCCGCCGGTGTCTCCGCGGACTTGCCGTTTGCGATCAGGCTTTCGGTGATCTGGGGCAGGTTCTTGACGCCCATCAGGAATACCAGGGTGCCGATGCCGGCCAAAGAATGCCAGTCGATATCGCTCTGCTCCTTTGTCGGATCCTCGTGGCCCGTCACAAAGGCCAGTGTTGACGTATATCCCCGCTGGGTCAGGGATATCCCCGCATAGGCAGGGACAGCGATGGCGGAGGTTACGCCGGGAACTATTTCAAACGGGATTCCTGCCGCAGCCAGAACCAGGGCTTCTTCTCCGCCGCGTCCGAAAATGAAAGGATCGCCGCCTTTGAGACGCGTAACGACACGGCCCTGGGAGGCCTCCGCCACGAGGCGTTCATTGATCTCCTCCTGGGAAAGGGTGTGATCTCCGCCCTGTTTTCCGGCATAGAGCAGGCAAACATCGGCTTTTGCGTAACGCAGGAGGTCTTCACTGACGAGGTGGTCAAAGATGATAACCTCCGCCTCCTGAATGCACCGGACGCCTTTGACAGTGATGAGCCCCGGGTCACCGGGACCAGCACCAACGATGTAAACTTTACCTTTTTTTGCCATATAGTTTTCTCATTCCAAGTATTTTATTAAAAACTGCCCTGTGTTAAAGCGTGTTTCCTCCCCTTTTTTGTAAAGAGGGGCCTGAGATTTTACGAAAGATGGAAAAATCCCCCTGCATCCCCCTTTGCAAACGGGGGTTTGAATCAGACGGCAGGCTTAGGTAAACAATTCCCAAGTGATCTTGAGCCAGTCCTCAGCAGGGCATCATATCCATAATGGCCTGACCGCCCCGTGAAAGGAGATCTTCCGCCAGGCGAATGCCCAGCTCTTCCCCTTCTGTTGCGGGACCGCGGAATTCGTTTCTAATAATGGCCAGGCCATCAATGGTGCCGAGAAGGCCGTTAATAAATAGATCCCCCCCCTTAATCTCCGCATAGGCGGCAATGGGCAACTGGCAGCCGCCTCCAAGCCGCTTCAGGAAGGCCCTTTCGGCGGATACTTCCAGCCAGGTTCGTTCGTGGTTGAGAAAAGCCAATATTTCTTTCAACGACAGATCATCCTGACGGACCTCCAGGGCCAGTGCGCCTTGCCCAACGGCGGGGATCATGAGTTCCGTGGCGATGAAATGACTGACCCGATCCACCCAGCCCATCCGCCGCATGCCGGCCGCGGCAACAATGATGCCGTGCAGTTTTTCCGTCTCGATCTTGCGTATCCGCGTATCCAGATTGCCTCTGAGCGGGAGAACTTGAACATCTTTATAGAAATGCTGAAGCTGGCATTTTCTTCTCAAAGATCCCGTCCCGATGCGGGCACCGTAAGGAAGACGTTCAAACTTGAGGTTGCCGCGGGATACCAGGACATCCCGGGGGTCCTCCCGTTCCGGCGTCACGGCTATTTCCAGACCTTCGGGCAGAATGGCGGGCACGTCTTTCATGCTGTGGATGGCCAGGTCGATATCACCCCGAATCAGGGCGTCCTCAATCTCCTTGACAAAGACCCCCTTGCCGCCGATCTTCACCAGGGCGACATCCTGCATGATATCACCCTGTGTCTTGATGATCACCAATTTCACAGGAATATCAGGGGCTTGCTTGTTGATCCGGTCTTTTACCCCGTTGGCCTGTGTCAGGGCCAGGGCGCTTCCCCGGGTGCCGATTTTGATTGTCCGTTTAATAGTGGGTCCTCGCTTTCTTTACTTCATTAATCGCCATTTCCCAGACGAAACAGCCGTCGGAGCACCGCCACATAGGCCAGGCCGCCCGGATGCTGGCTTTCCTCCTTCATTGAGGTCATGGGGTCATGGAGAATCTTGTTTACAATAGAATTGGCTAGAATTTCAACAGATTCCCGATCCTGTGTATTCAGGGTGCGGAGCCACGCACCCGACCTTTCCAACTCTTCCCGGACGATGGCCTCCACCTTTTCCCGCAGCGATACGATCGTCGGTACGACCTCCAGGGTATTAAACCATTCCAGATATTTATGCACCTCTTCGGCAACGATGACTTCCGCCTTCTGTGCCTCAACCTTCCGGATTTTCATGTTCTCATCGGCAATTTCCTGCAGGTCGTCCATGTTGTAGAGATAAACATTGTCCATTTTCCCTGCCCCGGGATCGATATCCCGCGGCACGGCAATGTCGATGAGGAAAAGCAGGCGGTTTTTCCGCCGTCTCAGGGCCGGGGCAATCATCTCCGGAGTGAGGATATAACCGGACGCCCCCGTAGAGCTGATGACGATATCCACATCCCCGAGGATTTCCTGGAGGCGTTCGAATTCCACGGGCACGCCCTGAAAGTCGGCCGCCAATTGCACCGCCCGGGCATAAGTGCGGTTGGCTACGATGACTTTATCGACACCGTGATTCAGCAAATGCCGGGCCGCCAGTTCGGACATCTCACCGGCGCCGATCAGGAGGACCTTTTTATCCTGGAGGCTGCCGAATATTTTTTTGGCCAGTTCAACGGCGGCATAACTCACCGATACGGCGTGATTGGCAATGCCGGTTTCGGTCCGCACGCGCTTGGCCGTGCGAAAGGCATAGTGCATGGCCTTGTTGAGAATGACACTCGTCATTTGATTGTCTACCGCCACCCGATAGGCATCCTTGACCTGTCCGAGAATCTGCGGTTCGCCCATGATCAGGGAATCGAGACTGGCGGCGACGCGGAAGAGGTGCCGGAGGGCCGCCTCATCGCGATAGCAGTAAAGGCAGCGGGACATCTCTTCATGAGAAAGGTTGCCGTGCCGGAAAATCATCCGTCTCAATCCTTTTTCCGCTTCCTGCATATCATGAACGCCTGCCAGCACCTCCACGCGATTGCAGGTGGCGAGGTAAACAGCCTCCTGTACGCCAGGCAGGCATTTCATCTCCTCCAGGGGGTCAAATGTTCTATTGCATGACAAGGAAAGGCGCTCACGGATTTCCAGGGGGGCTGTTTTATGGTTCATGCGGATCAGGACAATATTCATAAGGCTAAAAGAAGCTGTGTATCGTCGTAAAAAACGCCTTTTCAATCACAAAGGCAAAAAGGAGCAGGGCGAAGGCCATAAAGGAAAAGAGGGCCGCCTTGTGCCCCCTCCAGCCGATGGCCAGACGCTGATGCAAAAGCAGGGCATAGACCACCCATGCCGCAGAGGTCCACATGAGTTTGGGGTCCCACTGCCAGAGGCTGCCCCACGCTACCCGCGCCCATATGGCGCCGGCCAGGATGCCCAGTGTCAGAAGCGGAAAACCCCAGAGCAGGCAGGCGTGATTCACCCTGTCCAGGTCACGCAGGGAAGGAAGGTACTTGATAAACCTGCTGGTTTTCTTATGCTTGATCAGGTTGTCCTGGATCAGATACATGAGGCCGGCCAGGGAAGCGACGGCGAAAAGGGCCTCGCCGATGACTGCCGGTATGGCATGAAGAGGGACGAGCCCGTTTTTCAGGATGGCAGGAATCGTGACGGGGTCACCCAGGCCCGTCGAGGCCATAGTCAGGAAAACAAAAGAGGCCGGCGCCACAAAGGCCCCCAGAACGCGGGTCTTGGTTTTTAACTGGAAAATCAGATATGTTCCGGCCATGACCCAGGCAAAGAAGGAAAGGCCGTCATATATGGTAAGCACGGGGCTGTGGCCGGTTTTGAGCCAGGTGGCGAAGAAGGTCAGGGTATGGGCGGCAAAGGCCGCCGAAAAGATCCATGTCGCGATACGGGCCAGATAAACCCGGCGGATAAGAAGAGACCCGATATAAACCAGGGTGCTGACTAAATAAGCCGCCAGACTGATGCGGCATAGAATGATCGCCATATCCATTGAAGTCACCCTTTCCCGGGCATTTCCGCATCAACGCCCGTAATATCACGGACGATCCGCTTCACCTCGGCCCACCGTTCTTCCCGGATTTCTTCCAGAATCGTCGATTGCAGCAGGGCTTCGAAAATATCCCGGTTGTCTGCGGAAGAACGCCCGGCGGCGATGACCTTGTCACGCAAATCGCCCATTATTTCAAGCAGGACTGCATATTCTTCACCATAGGCTTTCTCCATGTCCTGCCTGATCCGCCTGGCCAGGGCGGGGCTTTTCCCTCCCGTCGATACGGCAATGGACAAATCTCCCCGTTCGCACAGAGACGGCAGAATAAAATCGCAAAGGACGGGATTGTCCACAATATTGACCATGATGCCTTTATGCCGGCAATCTTCCGATATCCTTTGATTGACGGCATCCTGATCCGTGGCGCCGATAACCAGAAAGGCGCCGGTCAGTTGATCCGTTGCATAGACGTCGTCAATGCAATGGATGCTGTTTCCCTCCCGCAAGATCTTCAGGGTGGGTGTCAGGGCCTTCGAAACGACCGTAACCCGGGCGCCGTATTCGAGAAGCCGCAACACTTTACGCTCGCCGACCTCACCGCCGCCGATGACAATGCAGGATTTCCCTGCGATGTCCATGTAAATAGGGTAGTATTTCATTTCCGTCTTTCCCTGTTTTCTCGTTCGTACCGGACGCTACCACGACGGGCGTCAAAATTCAAGCTGCTTGAAATATCAGAAAAAAAAGGCTATAAAGTGTAAAATATCATCTCATGAAAAGGACGGACCATGCCCCAGCAAAAAGACAAGTGGGTCGAAATCGGTATTACGGTCCCTGGGGATCTCATCGACGCCGTTTCCAATTTTATGACGGAAATCGGCGCCCAGGGTGTTTATGAAGAATCCCTCGAACCACAGGAAGGGCCTGATTTCAAGGAGTCTCAGACAAATCAGATCGTCAAGGCCTATCTGCCCAAGGATATCCGCCTTGATCATCGACTGGAATCACTCGATGCCTATATTCAAAGCGTATCCGATCTTTTTCCCGATTATCCGAAAGTCACCTATGTCACTGAAATCGTTGCTGATGCCGATTGGGCGGAAGGCTGGAAGAAATACTTCAAGCCTATCCGGGTAACGAAGAACATCATCATCAAGCCTACATGGGAACGCTATACAGCCATAGGCCATGATATCGTGATCGAAATGGACCCGGGAATGGCCTTCGGTACAGGCCAGCACGCCTCTACGCGTATGTGCATGGAAGCTCTGGAAGACATCATCCTCCATGAAAAAACAGCGGGAAGAAAATATGTCCTCGACGTCGGTTCCGGGACAGGTATTCTGGGCATTGCCGCTGCCAAACTGGGGGTGAAAAAAGTAAAGTGCGTGGATATTGACAAGCTGGCCACGGACATCGCCGGAGATAATATCCGTATCAACAATGTCGAAGACCGGGTGGAGGCCATCACCAGCGATGTCGCCGCTATCCATGAAACCTTTGACCTGATCGTGGCCAACCTGACTTCCAAGGTGCTGATCAAGCTTCGCTCCCATATCATATCCCTCCTCGAAACGGGCGGCTTCCTGATTATTTCCGGCATTATTGAGCAGAATCGGGAAGATATAGAATCACATTTCCTGGCGGCGCCCTTTGTATCGCACCGCACGCTCACGGAAAAGGAATGGATCTGTTACGTCCTTAAAAAAGAGGAAGCCCCCCGTTGACACGCCCCCGCCTCTATTTCCCGCGGGATTTGCAGGCGGGTAGCCGCGGCATACTGACAAAAGAGGACCGGAAGTATATCCGGTCCGTTTTGCGTCTCGCCGAGGGGGATCCCGTCCTGCTGTTCGATGGATCGGGTCGTGAAGGTGAAGGAATCATCGATCGTCTGGACGATAAAGAGCTATGCGTCAGCATCACAGACGCCTGGGACGTCTTCCCCGATAAGATGGCGGTCACCCTTGCCCAATCCCTCCCCAAATCGGACAAGATGGAACTCATTCTTCAGAAGGCGACGGAATTGGGTATTCACGGCATCATCCCATTTCTTTCGCACCGGTCGGTTCCCAGGCTGGAGCCAGGCAGGGCATTGCAAAAGGAGGTCCGCTGGCGAAAGATCGTTATGGAAGCGGCCAGGCAGTGCCGCCGTGCCCATATTCCCGACGTAACCCCTGTCATTTCTTTTCGTGAGATGCTGGATCGGGCGCCTGAAGCGGCCTTGAGAATCATCCTGTGGGAGGAGGAATCGTCGGCGGACATCAAAGGCCTATTAAAGAAGTCCGGCCGGCAAGAGGAGAAGGCTTGCTGGATCGTTGTCGGGCCTGAAGGAGGGTTCACGGCGGAAGAAATCATCATGGCCAAGGACCGGGGATTCCTGGCCGTCAGCCTGGGACGGCATGTTTTAAGGACGGAAACGGCATCGCTTGCCGTTATCACCATCATTCAGTATGAAATGGGCAATTTCTTTAACCTGACGGGAGTAAAAGACACATGACGGAATATTCTTACGGCGGTTTCTGGCGTCGGTCCGTAGCCGCAACGATCGATCAGATCATCCTTTGGATCATTTATGTCTTCCTGTTTGTCATGGGAGCGATGGCCGGCCTTTCCGGCTTCGATACTTCTTCCTATTCATTTCGGTCCGATATTCTCACAAAGACTGCCGTCGGTCTCATGCTTGTTTACTATATTTTCTGTTTACTGATCAATGTCGGGTATTTCACCTATTTCCACGGCATCACGGGACAAACGCCGGGGAAAATGGCCATGAGCCTCAAGGTCATGCAGGTCTCAGGCGATGAGATGACACCGGGTATCGCCTTTCTGCGCTGGGTGGGATATCTTGTTTCTTCTTTCTGTTTTTGTCTGGGCTATATCTGGGTCGCCTTTGATCCCCGAAAACAGGGATGGCACGACAAAATAGCAGGAACCGTCGTGATCCTGAAAAGGGAAAAATACCTTGACAAAGCAGGGGATATTTAATAGACACATGGGCACATTAAGGCGGGCCGGTAGCTCAGTCGGTAGAGCATCGGACTGAAAATCCGAGTGTCGGCAG
>CAZBME010000018.1:0-19096 GCA_964492965.1 uncultured Syntrophaceae bacterium
TTGTGTCCTGGCCACGGTATCGGGCATAGACCCCCATTGTTCCCTCATGTCTTACGCCACAGATGACGATTGCGGGGAAATCTACATGGTGACACAAAAAAATACTAAAAAATACAATAATTTAAAGGATAATCCGTCTGTAAGCCTCCTGATCGATTCGCGGGAGATGGACCGGACGGACCGGCGGGGCCGGGCCAAGGCCCTGACGGTGACGGGAATTGTTCAACGTGCCGTTGATCAAAACGCAAAGGATGCAATCAAGGCACGTTTACTGAACCGCCATCCCCATCTTAAAGATTTTGCCGATCACCCCGAGGCGGAAATGCTTGTGGTGAAGATCAAAGCCTTTCAGTTGCTGGACGGTATAACCGACGCCTACTTCGAGACCGTGCCTTAAAAAACCGAAAACCCCTCATGCATTACATGGGGGGCTTCGGACAAACTCAGATCAGCCAATATATATTCGCGCCATAAAGCGGCGGGGGTTAGACGTCCTTTCGCTTGAGCCACGCCTCCCGGTAGAGACGATAAATCGAGGTGACCAGGGCCAGGAAGAAAAGGCCGAACATGAAATTAGGTGCCGTTCCCAGCCATTCATCCAGCAGGTGACCGATGTAGAGGAAAAAAAGGGAGGCAATGACGATTACAAATCCCCAGGCGCTGATCACCATGATCGTTCCGAGCTGGTGAAACTGCTGTGCGTGGTTTCTCTGTGTGGCCATGATCTCTCCTCCTTTCTCCGGAATAGGTTATAAATTCATGAAGGATCAGCTGACCAGGTTCTTCACGGCGTCGACGACGGGGTTCGTGAACAGGGCGACGAGTACGGTGTAAAGCGCGAAGGCACCCACGGCCTCATTGGCGTATATCTTCTCATACTTATGTTTCAGGGAGATGATGATCATGCCGCCGATGATGAGACATCCGAGCTGGAAGTACGGGAAATTGCCTACGCCTGCGACTGCATATTCTGCGAAGCTGAATGATGCCGTTAAAAGAACCACTACCATTGCTACCGTCACTGTTGCCAATTGCTTTTTCATGATCTACTGCTCCTTTGAGGATTCATTGTCTTTGATATTGGATAAGGCAATGAGCATGCCAAAACGCATTCTGGTGCGTATATCATTTTATCTATATGATTATATTTAGTTATTAGAATTATGGCCTATTGCCATGCCGCATGATTGCCGCCTCCGCGGGCGACTATTTAAAGAAATGTTAAATCTTCCAAGATAAGGATTGAATGAAACTGTTAATGAAGGAGCGCCCGGATCTCTTCCCCGTCGATCTTTTCTCTCTCCAGAAGCATTTGGGCGCCTTGGATGAGAACATCCTTTTTTTCTTTCAGAATATCCAGGGCCGTTCCATATTCTTTATCAATGATTTCCATTATTTCAGCATCTATTTTTTCAGCGGTAGCCTCACTGTACTCGCCTCGCTGCTGCATCCCGCCCATTTCCATAAAGGGTGAGCGTTTTTCTTCTGAAAAAAAGACTTGCCCCAGCCTGCTGCTCATACCGTATTGCTTGATCATGCTCCGTGCAATATCCGTCGCCCGGGCCAGATCGTTGTGGGCTCCTGTTGAAACATCTCCGAACATAATTTCCTCAGCCGCCCGACCGCCCATGAGAGAAGCTATTTTGTTCGATAATTCCGTCTTTTTCATGAGATAACGGTCTTCCGTCGGGACCTGCATGGTATATCCCAAAGCGGCGATCCCCCGGGGGATGATGGATATTTTCTGTACGGGGTCCGTGCCGGGCAGGGACAGGGCGACCAGGGCATGGCCCATCTCATGATAGGCGACAATTTCCCTTTCCTTCACATTGATCAGGCGGTTCTTCTTTTCCAGGCCGGCAATGATCCTTTCCACGGCCTCTTCAAACTCCGGCATCCCGACGAGTTTTTTGTCGTGTCTGACAGCAAGGAGGGTCGCTTCATTGATCAGGTTGGCGAGGTCCGCGCCGACCATGCCCGGTGTCATATTGGCCAATTTCCCCACATCCAGGTCGGCAGTCGGTTTTATATTTTTAAGGTGTACTTTGAGGATGTCTTCCCGCCCTTTCTTGTCCGGCCGGTCCACGAGGACGTGCCGGTCAAAGCGCCCGGCCCGAAGGAGGGCCGGGTCAAGAATTTCCGGCCGGTTGGTGGCGGCCATGAGAATGACACCTACGCGGGCATCAAAGCCGTCCATCTCGACGAGGAGTTGATTGAGGGTCTGTTCCCGCTCGTCATGGCCTCCCATGGCGCCAAACCCCCGTGCTTTTCCCAGGGCGTCGAGTTCATCGATAAAGATGATGCAAGGCGCTTTCTGTTTGGCCTGTTCGAAGAGATCCCTCACCCGGGCCGCCCCCATGCCGACGAACATCTCTACAAACTCGGAGCCGCTCATGCTGAAAAAAGGCACGCCACTCTCACCGGCTACGGCCTTGGCAAGAAGGGTTTTCCCGGTTCCTGGAGGTCCGACGAGGAGAATCCCCTTGGGAATCTTGCCGCCCAGAGTTGTAAATTTCCCGGGTGTTTTGAGAAATTCAATAATTTCAAGGAGCTCTTGTTTTGCTTCATCAACGCCGGCCACATCATTAAAGGTCACATTCAACTCGTTTTCCATGTAGATCTTGGCCTTGTTTTTCCCAAGGCTCAGGAACCCGGCCTGCTGACCGCTGAAGCGTTTCATGAAAAAATACCAGACGCCGACGAAAAGAAGGAGGGGGAAGACCCAGGAGAAGAGATCCCGAAGGAAGGTTGATTCAATTTCCCCTTTGAATACCACCGGATATTTCTCCAGCATGGTCGAGAGTTCCTGATCCACCCGGACGGCCTTGAAGGTTTTGACTTCATCGGGCTTGCCGCCTTCCACTTTCATTTTCCCCTGAATCTGGTTGGCCGTGACGGCGACTTCAGAAATCTTGCCGTTCTTCAGAAGATTCAGAAACTGGCTGTAGGCAATGGTCTGGACGGCAAACATGGTGGAAAGATAGCTTTGGACGATAATAACCAGCCAGATACCGATCAAGACGTACCATAAAGAAAATCGATGCTGCTTTTCCATGGGGGACTCCTTTTATGACGATGGGTGCCATTAGCGAAAACGAAAAATATATTGCAAATATAAATGAATTGATCTTTTAATCACAAGCAGAATATAAATCAAGGATGAAGACCATGCATGCCTTCAAGAAAGCCGCCCGCCGGATTTATGAAGAGGCGCAAAAATCCGGTCGATTGATTGCCGGACGAAGCCTTGAGGAATTGAAGCGGATCGCCCTGAACCAGGAAGGGGTGATACAATCCCAACTCGGTTCCGTGGCGGCAGATTCGGAGCCGATGAACCGCTCGGCTCCTCACACGCGCAACAGCGTTGATCACCCCTTTGGCGAGGCCGAAGACGCCCTGGCGACGCTGGCGGTTGAGATCCTCGGCAACGAACGGATCATCGTCCTCGATACGATTATCGGGGACGGCGGCGAAGGTGTTACGGCCCGATTCATCATTCCCGAGCAATATGCACAGATTGCCTACGGTCTCAAGCTCCTGTTCGATACTCCGGCGCCGCGGGTCGTTGATGATCCGACTTATACTATTATCTATTTTACGGATGGGGCCTTCGAAGCCAATAAATCCAGGAAATTAACGGACAAGGATATTACCGTTCGCCTGTACATGGGGGAACGGCGGGGAGAGCAGGTCAAGATCTGCCGCAACACCATCTATCTGGGTGAAGGGAAGAAAGGCGTCTTCCAATTTGAGGACTGGCGGGTAAAATCGATTGATAAAACGGGTATTTTCATCCACGCAGGGGCCCGCCGGGATTATTTGTGGATTTATGACGATCAGACGGAACGCCCCGAGTTGAAAGAGATCGTCACCGCTGTTTCAGGGTTGACGGCCACCGGTAAGACGACCACCTTGTGCCGTAAGTTTTCCAAGATGCCCCGGGAATTATCGGAAATGATCGGTGATGACGGCGGGACCGTGGGTTTCGACGGCGGTTATACCGCTTTTGAGGCTGGCGGTCTCTACGTGAAGACGGAAGGTCTCGACGAAAGCCAGCCGGAAATCCTCCGGGCCGTCGAGTCCCGTGATGCCTTCCTGGAGAATGTGGCGATGAGCACCTATCCCTACATCCCTGACTTCCGGGATGTAGGGAAAACCGGCAATGGCCGGGCGATTGTCACCCGCGATAACATCGAAATCGCCTCGAAGAACCTCCGGGCGGGAAAAATTCAATATATCATCATCCTGACCCGCAATCCTCTCGTAAATGTCATCAGCCGTCTGACGCCGGAACAGGCGACGATGCAGTTCATTTACGGGGAGTCCATCGAAAGCACGGGAGGCAATCCCGAGGAGGCGGGGAAATTCATGCGCGTCTTCTTCCTCGATCCCTTCATTGCCGGCGATCGTCTGGAGCACGCCATGATTTTCTACGATATCGTTAAACGAAACAATATCCCTTGCTATCTGGCCAATACGGGGACGATCGGCCCGGATGATCTGAAAGTGACTCTGCGCCAGTCTCTGTCCGCCTATAACGATCTTGTCCGGGGTCAGCTGCGTTTCAGCTATGAGAGGGATTTTCTGGGCTACCACCACCCCATCAAGTGCGACCGGGCCAACCTTGATCTGATGAACGCCCAGAAACTTTTTAGAGACCCGAAGATGGCGCGCCGCCGCGTCGAAAATTTCTTTCTGGGGCGGCAGCGATTTCTGGAAGAATTTGAAGGAAAATATGGGCACATTCCCGATGATATCCGCGAATCCCTTCCCTATGCCTGGGTGGAGGGCAGCGCCAAGCCTCATGAAACGATCCCTGTTGAAGAATAAGAGAATGGATATTCCCCTCCTTCCTAAAGGGGAGCCAGGGGGGCTTCCCCAACAGCGCATCAAGGGAAATCCTCTGCAACCCACCTTTGCCAAAATGGGAAGTAAGCTATTAACTCCTTTATGGATAATCTTGCTGACAGGCCTTTGCTCCTTTCCCCAAGTCCTCTGGGCGCAGGAACCGGCAGCAGGTCAGGTGCCCGCCTGTTCTTATCGTGTCGTCCGTTCCTATCCCCATGACCGGCAGGCTTTTACGCAGGGGCTGGTTTATGTTGACGGGGTTTTGTATGAAGGTACGGGCCTGAATGGTCGGTCTTCCCTGCGTAAAGTTGATCTGGCAACGGGGCGTGTGTTGAAGAGGATCGACCTGGCCCCTGCTCATTTCGGTGAAGGCGTCACCGTTTTCGGAGACCGGATCGTCCAGATTACCTGGCAGTCCCATATCGGATTTGTCTATGATAAGGCCACTTTTCGCCTCCTGAAGCAATTCAGCTACCCCCACGAAGGCTGGGGCATCACCCATAACGGCAAACAGCTCATCATGAGCGATGGAACGTCTATTCTGCATATCCTGGACCCGAAGGATTTCCAGGAAACCGCACGCATCGAGGTCCGCGACGTTCGAGGTCCCGTCTCAGGTCTTAATGAACTGGAATATGTCAAGGGGGAGATTTACGCAAACGTCTGGCCGACCGATGCCATAAGCGTCATCAATCCCCGGACGGGTCGGGTCAGGTGCCGGATCAATCTGGAAGGCCTGCTGGACAAGAAGGATTCCGCCGGTGCGGATGTGCTAAACGGTATCGCCTATGATCCCCAGGGAGACCGATTGTTTGTGACCGGGAAATTCTGGCCGAAGATTTTTGAAATTAAAATGATCAAGGACAAATAATTAGCAGTTATAAGCAATTAGGTTGCACCCCACCTTGCCTTTCCCCGCGACGTAACCCCCAGCGCCTCCCAGGTAACAATGGGATGATATTTTTTATTGACAAAGAATAATTTCTGTGTAATACGTTGCAATACATTTTATGCGGGGACGGGAAGGAACCCGTTCTCAATACTAAATATAAGTGAGATGAATTATGAAAAAAGAAATCATTATCGGCTTTCGAACGGATAAGGATATCAAGAAGGCCCTTGAACTGTTGGCAAAAGAAGAGCGTCGTTCCATTTCTTCAGTCATTGAAACAATTCTCTATTACCATCTGAAAGAAAAAAAGCTTCTTCCGTTACCTGAAGAGGTGCTGGGCGGATAAAATCATCAATGCATCGGGACACCCTTCAAAATTGTCATGATTTGAATCACTGCCATTGGCTTAAGCACAACAGATCCCCTCTTTGCTAACGAGGGGTTGAGGGAGATTTTATACAATACCGATAAAATCCCCCTGTCTCCCCCTATGAAAAGGGGGACTTCAAAGAGATGAACCCGTAAGTCAATAACTTTGCGCTTTTAGTAGGGCAATTTCCATTCCGACCGGTAGCGGATGTAAGCCTCTTCAGAAAGCTGGATGAGGACAGGTTTCGCCTTGGGATCAAGCCAGCGGAGAATGGCTTCCATGTGATTTCCGGCCATGGCGGTGCATCCGGCCGTGCCCGCGCCAGGCTTGGCCCAGATATGTATAAATATGCAGGAGCCGTCTCCGGGGACAACCGGGTCGGCGTTGTGATCAACAACGATGCCGAGGCGATATTGGTCGTCTTTGCGATGCATATCTTCGTGACTGTTCCAGTCGGTTTTGATCTGGCCCTTATCGACAATTTTGTTATAACAGGCCGATGATGTGTCATCGATGCAAAGAAGATTCGATGTGGCCTGCCGGTAGGGCAGGCGAACCCAGGACATTGCCTCCGGTTGAGCATATCCGAATGCGGCGCTCAGCCGAAAAATCCCTGCCGGGGCCTTGCCGTCTCCCTCTTTCTTGATGGGTTCGTTTGAACCGACCTTCGAATGTAATCCTGTTCCCCAGCCCAGCCCCTTTCGTCCGACAACCACCGGGATGCTATCTCCCGCAGCCCTCCAGGGTTCATCCGGGTGATTTCTCCCGTAACGTTGGAGTGTGGCCGAGGGACTTTCCCAACCTTTGGTGGTGACAACGACGGCCTGAAGAGATTGAGTTGCCGGCAATGAAGAAACCAGCTCTTCCGGGTAAGCGCATACGGCAAACATGGGTATCAGGAATGAAACCATGGCCATTAATATAATTTTTAGAGAGATTTCATCAGGCATGACGTCCTCCCGTTAATCTGTTTTCCCTTCTATCGCCCATCTGTCGTAGCGCAGCAGGAGCAAAAGAGCAGGAATGGAGGCGGCGGTGCAGATGGTAAAAAACCATATCCAGCCGGAGGCGGCGGCGATATATCCAGTCGGTGCGGCTGTGATATAGCGGCTTACGGCCATGAGGCTGCTCAAAAGCGCATACTGGGTAGCGGTGAATCTGGTGTTGCAAAGACTCATCATCAGGGCAATATACGCCGCCGTTCCCATGCCCCCGCAGAAATTTTCCACGCCGATTACAACGCTGAGGGCCCAGATCTGCCGGCCCGAAAACTCCAGGAGGATGAAGACAAACGTCGAAATTCCCTGCAAGACTCCGAAAACAAAAAGGGAGCGTTTCATGGACCATCTGGACATGAATGCACCGCCGACGAGAGTGCCGATAATGGTTGCCGCCATGCCGAATCCCTTGAAGATGGCCCCCAGCTCCGTTCGTGAGAATCCGATATGTTGCAGGATATAGGGTGTGGTCATCTGGGCTGCGGCAACATCCCCAATTTTGTAAAGAATGACAAACAAAAGAATTTCCAGCGCCCCAGGCCGCTTGAAGAATTCGATGAAGGGCAGTACGATCGCCTCGGAAAGTGATTTGGGCGCAGATGCCGTCGGACGGCCTGAAGTCGCCTCCGACGGTTCCGGCGCCAGGAGCGCCGCCGCACAACCGATGGTCATGAATAATCCCATTATAAGATAAACACTTCGCCAGGGAAGATGATCGGAAATGATCAGGGCCGCAGCCCCGCTGACCAGAATAGCAATCCGATATCCCATGATCCAGACACCGGAGCCCGCTCCTCTTTCTTCGGGCGAAAGAAGTTCCGTCCTGTACGCGTCCAGGACGATATCCTGGCTGGCGGAAAAGAAGGCAATCGCCAGGGCCAGAAAAGCCGTCAGTAAGGGCTGCGAGGCGGGATTGAAGAATCCCAGAAATGAGATGGATACAATCAAGGCCACCTGGGTGATCAGTATCCATCCCCGCCTCCGGCCCAAAAAAGGCGGCACAAAACGATCCATGAGAGGCGACCAGACAAATTTAAAAGCGTAAGGGAGGCCGGCCAGGGCAAATATTCCGATTGTCTGAAGGTCAACGCCTTCGGCCACCATCCAGGCGGAGAGGGTTGATCCGGTCAGGGCCAGGGGCATTCCGGAAGAGAATCCCAGCAGGAGCATGAGGAACATGCGCTTGCTCAGGTAAATTTTAAAGAAATCTAAAGGGTTGCTTTTCATTAGCGCCTTTTTTGCTGCATGGCGGCAGCGACGAGGGCTTGAAAGAGGCGGCGGTGGGGTTCTTCATCCTGCATCCGTTCCGGATGCCATTGAATACCAAGAACAAACCGCTGGTTGCGAGCCCATGGCGAATCCGGAGAAGGTTCGATGGCCTCGACGATGTTATCTGAGGTCCACGCGGAAACCATGAAGTTGCTGCCCGGTTTTTCGGGATGAACGGCCTGGTGGTGGAAAGAATTCGTTTCCACGCCTGATTCCGGCGACGCATTTATAATTCGCGATACGAGGCTGCCCGTTTTCGTGGTCACGAGGTGCCGAAAATCTTTGGTGGTGGCTTTGGGCCTTTCCGGTTTTGCATGAGGCGCCGTGGGAACACCTGTTGGCGTTGACCATTCCGTTCTGATGTCCTGTACCAGAGCCCCGCCCTGGGCAATAGCGATAAGTTGATGGCCGCCGCAGACGGCCAGAATCGGCAGTGACGTCGCCTGCAAAATCTGTTTGGCCAGGGTCATGTCAAAACGGTCCCGGCGTTCCGGCACCAATTCCTTGGCCGGTTGGGCATGGCCGCCATAATGTTGGGGGAAGTAGTCATTCCCGCCGATAAACATCATGCCGTCGAGGAGCGGCAGAATTTCCGGGATGAGAGCCGGGTCCTCAAACGGAGGAATGCAAAGGGGGAGGCCGCCGGCGCCCGTGACGGCGTCAATGTAGGTCACGGGCACCTGCAGCTCCCAGCGGTCTTCATTTTCAATGGCCTCAAGAGACATGTTCAGGCCGATGACAGGTCGTCTTTCCATTGGAGGCTATAATCTATTACAGCACTTCCAACACTGCCGCGAGAGAAACGCCGCCGCCGCCGCACAGGGTGGCCATGCCCAAGGTCTTGCCCTGTTTTCTCAAGGTATGAAGGAGGGTGACCATGATCCGGCAGCCAGTAGAACCTACCGGGTGTCCCAGGCCGACGCCGGAACCGTTGACGTTGGTGATCTCCCGATTCAACCCCAACTCCCGCTCGCATCCCAGGTATTGGGCGGCAAAGGCCTCGTTGACTTCGATCAGATCGAAATCGGATAATTTGAGGCCCGAACGATTGAGGAGGTCTTTTACAGCCGGGACCGGGCTCAATCCCATGACGGAGGGATGGCAGCCTCCGCGGCCAATGGCTTTGATTCTTGCCATAGGCTTCAAGCCCAACTCTTTCGCTTTTTCCGCCGACATAAGCATCATGGCGCTGGCGCCGTCGTTTACACCCGAGGCGTTCCCTGCTGTGACCTTGCCGATCTTGGGGACAAAGGCCGTGGGCAGTTTGGCCAGATCCGCCATCGTCAATCCGGGGCGGAAGTGTTCATCCTTGTCGAAGATCTTCGGTGGTTGACCCTTCTTCTGGGGGATTTCGACGGGAACGATTTCGTCTTTGAAATCACCTTCTCTTGTAGCCCGCTCCGCGTTGTTATGGCTCCGCAGGGCCACTTCATCGATCTCTTCCCTGCTGAGGTTATGCTTGTAGGCGACCAGCTCCGCTGTCACGCCCATGATGTAGGGCTTGCCACGGAAAAGATCAACGAGTTCCCCCTCCTTGATGGGACCCTGTTCGAGGCCCGGCAGGATGTGAGAACCGGCATGGAGGGCATGAACGATGTCATCCACGAAAACCTGATCCTGGAAACGGCATCCCCATCGGGCCGAGGGAACGGAATAGGCCATTCCCGACATATGTTCCATGCCGCCTGCTAGAATGACATCCGCCATGCCAGCCTGAATCATGGCCATGCCGGACACAACCGCTTCCATCCCGGAGATGCAGACCCGGTTGACCGTCACGGCCGTTACCGACTCGGGAATCCCGGCCATGAGGGCGGAAACCCTGGCCGTGTTCAAGCTGTCCGCGGGTTCCCGGCAGCATCCAAACCGCACGTCCCCGATCATGATCGGGTCAATCCCGGCTCTCTTTACGGCTTCTTTCATGACAACCGATCCCAGGGTTGACAGATTCAGGTCCCTCAATGATCCGCCAAATCCGCCGATGGCCGTCCGGCAGGCTGATACGATAACAACATCCTTCATGATAAAAAACCTCCTCTTTGATTTAAAGTTCAGTCAGATGGGCAGCGCTTGCGCGGGGCTGCGTTGCCGCATCGAATGTTCGGGGGAATTTGCCCTTCATCTTAGCCGTCCTTGCCCTCGTCGTCAAGGGGCTCTCCGAGCAAGGGAGAATCGTCGCATACCCACGTAGCCAGGGCGGCGTAGGTTGTCTCCGGGTGTGTTTTTTTCCATTCCTCTTTTTGCAGAAGTTTGCTCAGAGCCCTCCCATTTTTGTCATAGTCGGCTGCTTCGAGAATCCGGTGCCTCATCCCGGCGCAGTCGATTTCCACCTGGGTAAGCGTGTAGGAAAACCTGTCGTACCCATCCACGGACAGCCCTTCCTCCAGTCGGATGTCCTGAATGAACTCCCTGTATGCAGCTGATTTGGAAACGGTTTTATATTTAACGCGAATAGTGAGATTCGTGGTTGTTTCAATGCTGCCGGTATCGATATAGGTTGCGTATTGGGTGGTTTGCCGGAGTAATTGCCACGGTGTTCCCTGGGCGGCCATGGCCGCCGTCAACGGAAAATGGCCGACGGTCAGTATCGTCCAAAAGACGAAGAAACAGAGCAATCTGGTGAGTCTCATGGTGGCAGTCACGGGAAAATGGCCTGATATCGTTGATGAAAACCATCTTTGCCGACAGCCAGCATCAGGGCCAGGGGCATGTCGTTTCGTCCGAGAGAGAGCATTTTTTCGGTTATCTGCCGGATATCCCACTGGGCGTGTCCGTCAGCCCTGAGGCGGGCGATGTGATTCAATTCCCTGGCGTTGATCTTGAAGACCACCCGTCGTCGATGGGCGTTCGTCAGGATGTAGGAAGACGCATCTGGGAACAGCCGTTTGAGCTGCTCATGCAGGTCGTCGGTTCGGGCGATAATCTCGCGGAATGAATCGCCCATGCCGATTTCGGCGATGGCGGGAGGGATGGTGACTCCCAGAGCCGGGTCGTAATCCTGGCCGGTCAGGGTCGCCATACGATGCCGCTTCAACTGGGCAAAGCAACTGGCGCTGACGGTCAATTCAAAAAGCAGGTCCGCGTATTCGAATTCCCGGAGGACCTGATCGTAGGGCTTGATATGTTGCAGGGCCGTCTTGACCAGACGTTCCTTTCCCTGATGATCCATGCGTGCCGCCCAGTCGAGACATTCCGCCAGGGGGCGGCTTGATGAGGAATGGAGGAGGGAGGCCACGATCCGGTTATCGGCGTCAGGGGTGCTCCAGACAAGGCGAACGTCGTCACCGGCGACCGGCATGCCGGGAGTGAAATCGAGGGAGGCCACGGTGTCTTTTAGATTTTGCCGCGTCAGGCGGTCATAGTCCGTCGCTTCGGTGTAGCGGATGAGGGACGGCGCAATATGTCCCGTGGCTTCAAACAGGATGCGGCTGAAGTCCCGGGCCTCCGCCAGGGGGTGGGCGGCGAGGCGGCGCAGCATCAGCTCCAGATTTCTGGCGTTGATGGTCATGCCTAGCTGGGTTTCCGTCGCCAGGGCGATGGCGTAGCGGGCGTCTTCCTTGGCCCAGCCTTCCAGAGTGGACCGCATGGCGGGATCATCTGCCAGGTCCTTGTGTTTCTCGAAGACGTATGGCCGGAGGCGTTCATAGCATGACTGGTAGAGCCGGTTCTGGGCGCGGATGGTTTCCAGATAGGGTAATTCGAGGGCGGCGCCCCGGATTTCATCGGGAATGACAAAGTCATCCTTGAACAGGACGTAGCGTTGGGATTTTTCCGTGAAGGAACAAAGGCGAAACTTTTCGATCTCTTCGACCAGGAGCCGGGAAATGCCGATGATATCGATATTGAAGACGGCATGCTCGGCGATGGAGCTGTGGCCCATCTCGAAGACGATATTGCGGTTGGACTGCCTGGCCTTATCGACTTCGACCCGGGCGATGGCCCGCAGCTCGTCCACACCTTTGGGGCTGCGGCTGATCCGGGCATAAGCAGCGGCGACGGTTTCCGGCGTCAGCCCCTCGAGTTGGGGCAGGGCGGCGCGGATCTCGGCAATGATGTCATGATCAATATTGTAGCCCGCTAAAATCACTTTCATGGCCCGTGATCCTAGCGGAAATGCCTGTGCTTTTCAAGGAAATTCAGGGCGAATGTTTCCACCTGTCGTGATATTGTGGTCTAAAGAGGATGAACCCGTAGACAGTCGAAAATCCGCCGGATTTGTCATTCGGCGAGAGCGGAATCCAGAACGTCCAAAGGAAGCTGGACCCCGGCCTCCGCCGGGGTGACGGGTAATTCCGGTTATGAAACATAGGTGGATTCCCTATCTGGATTCTTCAATCTTGACCAGTGGATTTTTCCGGTCACAGGCGAATTCGTTACGCTCGTCCCGGTAAAAGACACAGGATGAGGTCAGGGCCTCCCTCAGTTTGGCCCGGGCGCGGTGGAGACGGATCTTGACTGTCTGGAGGCTGACGCCCAGAATTTCGGCAATTTCGGCATTTTTCATCCCTTCGAGCTCACTCAGGATAATGACAGATTGATAATCATCCGGGAGCGTGGCGATAATCTCCCGGATGCAGCCGTTCATCTCCTGGCGGATAACCTGTTGTTCTGAGGACGTATCGTCTGCCGATCCCTCAAAATCCCTGCCGCCTTCACTTTCGGTAAAGGCTTCCAGCGGTATGCTCTGCGCGTCTCCCCCGCGGGAAACCGATTGGCGGTGCCTGTCCCGGGCGACATTGGTCGCGATCCGATAGACCCATGTGGCTACGCCGGATTCGCCGCGAAAGTCTTCCAGGGCATGGTTGATGCGGGCAAAAACCTCTTGTGCGAGATCTTCCCCCTCGTTTTCACCGGTCAGGCGTGTCAGATAACGCCGGATGCGGGGCTGGAATTCGTCGTAGATGTCCTGGAAGCTTAATTGATGGTCGATCATGGTCTTTCCCTTGAATATATTTACCTTTATGCCTGATAAATCCGTGAAAAGCAATCCTCCCGAGTGATATATTTCAAGAATTGCCAGAGCAAGCGTGGCTTACCTCCGAAAAAACTTCAAGGGTCATTACGAACGAAGCGTGGCAATCTCGTATCATTAAGATTGCCACGGTGTCCGAGAGACGCCTCGTAATGACAGCTTAAAACCCCGTAATTGCTTACGAGCAACAGCAGGCCTGCTGCTGACCCGTAGCCGCCAGGGGATGATCTTCACGGATCAGACGCAGCGCCAGTTTATCCATACTGGATGCGGCGCCGGTTCTGACGGCCTTGGCCACGTTCACGGCTTCCATAATTTCGTCCCGTTCAATGCCTGCCTCCAGCGCTTTCGCAACATTGTGTTCCAGGCAGGGATGACAATTGGCCCCGACCGACGCCCCGACGGCGATTAATTTCATAGTGCGCTCTTCCATGTTCAACCTCCTGTTATGTTTGAATTTGTAAATGTTTATTTTTCTTTTATCTTGTCTATTTCTTCCCGTAGTTCCCTGATTTCTTTTTTTACGGATTCAAAATCGGGAAAACGGATGCCCCCTCCGAAGCACCAGCGCCTTCCGGTCGCTTTTCGCCGGAAGAAAAAGCACATGCTGAAACAAAGGATGAATCCCATAAGCGGTATCATCCACCACCATCCCCAAAGGGTACCAGTGGCACCTCCATAACAACAGAACATAATCGCTCCTTTCTCGCTGCTTTTTATTCTATAGACGAAAGGGGAACCCAAAAGGATACATGCCGCCTTACCCTTGGGAAAAACCCTTGACATTCCAAAGGATATATTCTACAGGCCCACCCGTTAAAGGGGAGTAGCTATTCGGGCAGGGTCAACATGCTGGCGCCGGGCGCCTGGCCCTGCCGTTGGGTAAACACCAATTAGCGAGACCTTTAGTATGATGCCGTTCATACTGAAGTCTCGCTTTTTTTGTATGAAAGGAGTTATCCATGACGGCTTATTTTCTGTCCATGTCCTTTGTCGTCCTTGCGGAAATGGGCGACAAGACCCAGCTCCTGGCCATGGCCTTTGCGACCCGATACAAGGCAACCGTTGTGCTGTGGGCGGTCTTCTGGGCCACCCTCTTAAATCACCTGTTTGCCGTGGTGGTCGGAAACTATCTTACCCATTTCATTCCCATTCAATACATCCAGATTGCCGCCGCCGTCTCTTTTATCCTATTCGGGCTCTGGACGATTCGGGGCGATGAGCTCAATGATGAAGACAAGCGCTTTTCCTTCAGCCCTTTCTGGACCGTGGCAATTGCCTTCTTCATCGCCGAGATGGGCGATAAAACCCAGCTGGCGACGGTCGCCCTGGCTGCCAAGTACCAGTCCATCATTCCTGTATGGCTGGGAACGACGACGGGTATGATCATTGCCGACGCCATCGGAATTGTCATCGGCATCGTCATCGGGAAAAAGATTCCCGAGCGGGCGGTGAAATGGTTCGCAGCTATTATATTTATACTTTTCGGCCTGATAGGCCTCTATCAGTATCTGCCGGAATCGCTGCTGACTCCCGTTAATATGGTGGTCGGTATCTTGTCCGTCAGCGTGGCGGTCTTCTTTGTCGCCCGCAGGGGAAACGCGTAAAAGTGAGGGGACGCCTCTGACGTCCCCTCACTACGGATTGAACGGTTAATGAACCTTCGGCTTAACAGCAAAAACCTTGATGCTGGCGATGGCGGCCGACAGGGTTTGCACTGTCTTTTCCAGGGTGGCAAAATCAACGGCCGCCTCCTTGGCTGCGGGATGGCTGATCAGGTCTTTGACCGGGTAAGTCGTCTCATCCATGATTTTCACGTCCTGAAAACCGGCCTGTTTAATGGCCTGGAGGTAGTTGTCTTTCCCGACCGCGCCGGCGACGCATCCGATATAGGCGGCGATGGATTCTTTTACCGATGGCGGGAGTTCCGATAAGAGAACCAGATCGGAAACCATCAACCGGCCGCCGGGCTTGAGGATTCGGAAGGCCTCGGCAAAGACCCTTTCCTTATCGGGAGCAAGGTTTATCACGCAATTGGAAATGATAATGTCCGATGTGTTGTCTGCCACGGGAAGATTTTCGATTTCCCCGAGGCGGAACTCCACCTGAGAGTAATCCCCCTTTCTGGCGTTTTCTCTTGCTTTATCAAGCATTTCCGGTGTCATGTCCACACCGATGACCCGGCCTGTTTTCCCGACGGCATTGGCGGCGAGAAAACAGTCGAAGCCCGCCCCCGAACCCAGGTCAACTACCGTTTCTCCTTCCTTGAGGGATGCCAGGGCGATGGGATTCCCGCACCCCAGTCCCAGGTTGGCCCCTTCCGGAACGGCCTGCAGGTCTTCGGCCTGATAGCCGACGCTTTTACTGAGTTTATCGACGGCAGTATCCGTCCCGCAACAGGACGCTTTGGGAAAACAGCATGATCCTGAGCTCTGGGCGATCTTGCCATAACCATCTCTGACTGCTTTTTTGATCTCTTCTTGTTTCATTGTTATGACCTCCTGTAAATTTATAATGTTATGCGTTAGAACGTTTTTTATTGCCTGCTTATCTAAAGAAGGGCTGGTGGAGATTTTACTAACTTGTTATTAAAGTCCCCTTGCACCCCCCCCCGTTGGAAAAAGGGAACCTGAATAGGCTGCATTATTAAGATATAATTACTCGAAACAATTCAGCTAACCGGCAATGTCCCGCATGACCGGCCCGAGGAACTCCTTGACGCCGGCGGCAAGATAATCCGCCTTGATCAGGGTCATGCAGCAGACCTCGCCGTTCATTTCCCAGGTGATCAGGGCCAGCTTGTCTCCGGCCTTGATTTTGGCCTTGTCGCGCAAATCCTTGGGGAGGACCATCTGCCCCCGTTCGTCGATGGTGATGAGAGATTCGACGCGGCAGCAGCTTGCCGTTCCTCCTTCTGTCCCGCAACATGATGCCTCGCCCTGTTTCTTGTCCATCTGATGCCTCCTTTATGAAAAAGCTGATTATTTTATATATTCTGATAAATCAGAATAATCTGAATATAATGATTTAACCGTGATTGTCAAGGGCTAATTTTCGTGGTTGAATAAAAGAAAGGATGGATATACTATGCCGCCAAACCCGGCAACAATGATGGGAATCATGATCTTTATTATATACTATGCCTATAAAATGATGGCTGTCGATGGCGGCCATCGTAAAATAAAGGAGGAGAATTATGTTTGATAGGTTTTGGCATCGGTATTACGATTACAATGTTCCTGCAACCGTTCGTTATCCCCACATTGCCGTTTCGGACCTGCTCCAGATTCCGGCGAATGCCCTGCCGGACAAGGCAGCCGTCTACTACGAAGGGGCGGAGATCTCCTTCTATGATTTTCGGGCTTTAGTCATCAGGATGTCCAATGCCCTGGCCGCCCTGGGCGTGCAGAAGGGCGATCGGGTCGGCGTCCATTTGCCCAACTGTCCCCAGTATCTTATTGCCTATTATGCCGCCCTTTCCCTGGGGGCGATTGTCGTCAATCTCAATCCTGCCTATCCGCAGGAAGAGCTTTCCATGATCGCGGCCAATACGGGGTTGAGCACGCTTTTTACCCTGGACGAGGCCCAGCCGCGCATCCGGGAACTTTGCAGGGAAGTGGCTATTGCCCGTGTCATTTTGACGAACCGCATGGAGTATGCGAAGGAAAAGAGCCCCGGCGTCACCGGCGACCTCGTCAAGGGGTGGCATTCTTTTTCCGCCCTCCTGGAAAACTGTACCGATTTAAAGCGACCCAGGGTTTCCGTGGAGTCGGATGATCCCGCCGTCATTCAGTTTACCGGCGGCACGACAGGCATTCCCAAGGGGGCGGTTCTTACCCATGCCAACATGGTGGCGGCGGTGTTCCAGACCTCGCCCCGGATGTTCCCGATCATGCAGTTCATCCCCCCGGAACGGCGATCGTCGATGATTATCATCCCTCTGTATCATGTTTACGGGAACCTCATTGCCAACTGGTCGCTTTTCAACTGCGTGACCCAGATTCTGGTTCCCCGTTTCCAGGCGAATGAGGTGATCGATCTGATTATAAAAATTGGTGAGATTACCTATTTCCCCGCTGTGCCGACGATGCTTACCGCCCTGGTCAATCATCCCCGGATTGAAGAGGCCGACCTGGGCAGGAGAATACATGTGGTGAATTCAGGGGCCGCCCCCTGTCCGGTGGAATTGATTGAGCGGCTTCGCGACATGGGCGTATTCATTACGGAGGCCTGGGGAATGAGTGAATCGGCGGGTCTGGGCGTCGTCAATCCCATCCTGGGAAAGAAAAAGACAGGCAGTATCGGCCTGCCCGCGCCGGATAACGATATCCGCCTCGTTGACATCGTGGATGGGGTGACGGATGTTCCCCGGGGACAGCCGGGGGAAATGCTCCTGAAAGGGCCATCGGTCATGAAAGAGTACTGGAACAATCCCGAGGAAACGGCGGGGCAGCTCGTCGACGGTTGGCTCCATACGGGTGATATTGCCGTCCAGGATGAAGACGGCTTTCTGTTCATCGTGGATCGGAAAAAGGACATGATCATTGCCGGCGGCTTTAATATTTATCCCCGGGAAGTCGATGAAATCCTCTACCGGCATCCGAAAATTAAAGATGCCGTGACGGTGGGGGTTCCCGATGCCTACCGTGGGGAAACGGTCAAGGCCTTTGTGGTGCCCATAGAGGGGGAAACCGTTACAGCGGAGGAGATCATCGTTTTTTGTAAAGAAAAAATGGCCCCTTACAAGGTGCCGAAGGAAATCGAATTCAGGACCTCCCTCCCCCAGTCTGCGGCGGGGAAGATTCTCCGTAAGGTGCTGCGGGATGAGGAAATCAAGAAACGGAGCGAACAGGCATGATGCCGGAGCAAACGACATTTTCCATTGAAGACGCCCATACACCGCCTTTCTTTAAAAAACTGCCCGTGTCGATCGACCGGGGGCAGGGCGTTTATGTATGGGACGAGAATGGCAGGCAATACATTGACTTTACGGCCGGCTGGGGGGTGACCTGCCTGGGACATGCCCATCCTGCCATCATCGATGCCCTGGAAACACAGAGCCGGAAGATCATGCAGAACCCGAGTTCCGGGACGACCTACTCGCCGGCCCGGGCAAGGCTTCTCCTTCTTCTGTCTGGCATTCTGCCCCAGGGACTGACGCGGGTCTTCTTCTCGAACAGCGGGGCCGAGGCCAATGACGCCGTCATCAAACTGGCCCGTAAAGTCACGGGCCGGATGGATGTCATCTCCACGCATCAGAGCTTTCACGGCCGGACCATCAGCACCGCCTCGGCGACGGGGCAGGCCAAGCACCGCGACAAGTTCAACCCCCTCATGCCGAACTACCGGTTTGTGGCGTACGACAGCATCGAAGAAATTGCCGCTTCTCTGGATGATCAGGTGGCGGCCGTCGTTCTTGAACCGATCCAGGGCGAGGGAGGAGTGGTTATCCCTTCCGACGGCTATCTGAACGCCGTTTCCGATTTGTGCGAGGCAAACGGCACCCTGCTGATTATCGACGAGGTCCAGACCGGCTTCTGCCGGACGGGTCCCATGTTCGCCACGAGCGGCATGAACCTGAAGATCGCCTTTCTTACCCTGGCCAAAGGGATTGCCGGAGGATTCCCCTTCGGGGCTTTTGCCATGACTGAAGAGGTGTCTCGGAGACTGGAGCGGGGCGATCATGGTGGCACCTATTCCGGCAACCCCCTGGGATGCGCCGTGGCCCATGCCGTGATCAAATATCT
>CAZBME010000018.1:19196-24020 GCA_964492965.1 uncultured Syntrophaceae bacterium
GAAGTGAAAGAGGGGATGGATATTCTTGATAAGGCCGTCAAAAAAGTTATTCAGTCCAGTGTCGGGAGGGAATCATAGATGGTTCAGAGGGATCGTGAAGTTGACTTGGCTACCATGGAGTTTTTCTTTAACCCTTCCTCGATTGCCTTGATCGGGGCCTCGGAGGATCTGCGCAAACCAAGCGGCAGATCCCTGAACGCCCTGTTGAAAAGGGGATATACGGGGAAATTGTATCCCATCAATCCCCGGTATGGAGAGATACGCGGCCTCCCCTGCTACCCGTCCCTGTCCGCCGTTCCCGGGAATGTGGATATGGTGATTGTGAGCATCCCCGCGCGATCCGTGCTTAAAATTCTTCAGGAATGCATCATCAAGAAGGTCAAGGCGGTCGTCGTCTTTACGTCCGGCTTTTCCGAGGTTGGTCCGGAGGGCAAGGTCCTTCAGGAGAAGATGACCGAACTGGTCGTCAACAGCAATATTCGCGTTCTGGGGCCCAATTGCGTTGGTCTCGTTAATCTGCCCAACGCCGTCATGGCGTCTTTTGCCAATATTGTCGATCTGGAGCCTGTATATCCCATGAGCCTGGGCTTTGTAACCCAAAGCGGGGCCTTTGGAGCCATGATCTTTGCCCAGGCGGTGGAGGTCGACGTCGGGTTCAGCTCCTTTGTCAGTGTCGGCAATGAGGCCGATACGGAATTTGCAGACTTTCTGTCTTATCTTTTGACCAACCCTGACACCAAGGTCATCGGCGGCTATCTGGAGGGCGCCAAAAACGGGAAGAAATTTCGCCGTGCGGCTGAAGAAGCTTTGAATTTGAAGAAGCCGATCGTCATGATCAAAGTCGGCCGGACGGGCGCCGGGGCGCGCGCAGCCGCGTCGCATACGGGGTCTCTGGCCGGGGACGATCAGATATACGACGCTTTTTTTAATCAGATGGGGATTATTCGCATCGAATCGCTGGGCGAGCTGACGTCTTTTGTCATCGTTCATCGCAGCGGCCGGATGCCGGAAGGTGATCATGTTGCCGTTCTTTCCGTTTCCGGCGGCGCCGGGGTTCTGATGGCCGATAAATTTGAAAGTGTGGGCCTGAAGGTGCCGGAGATCACCGGCGAGACGAGGCGCAAGCTTGAGGAATATCTGCCGCCTTTCGGTTCTGCCAAAAACCCGGTGGACATGACGTCGGCCCTGAACTCCGATACGGCCATGATGGGCCGGTGCCTGAGAGCGCTCCTGGCCGATGATAACATTCATATGGTAGCGGCGAACACCTCCCTGATGGATCATAGCGCCTTGCAAATGGCGAAGGATCTCATCGAGGTTTATCAGTCCACAACGAAGCCCGTTGTGCTGACGGTGCATGTTTTTCATCCCACGGAAGTTACCCGTAAAGCCATCAAGATGATGCAGGAAGCGGGCATGCCCGTCCTGGAGGATCACTTGAGCGCTGTGCAGGCCATGAAAAATCTGGCCTGGTATGCCGGCAAGGTCAGGCAGGCCGAGGATGCTTCAATCGACCGGCCGGGCGTTCATGGTGGCGAAGAGATGGAGAGGCTGATCAAGTCACCCGACGCCTTATCCGAATATGACGCAAAAAAGGTCCTGGCAGGCTACGGAATACCTATTACCCGTGAGGCCTTGGCCACTACCGCGGATACGGCTGTCAAAAGGGCCCGGGAAATCGGCTACCCTGTCGTCTTGAAGATCCAGTCGCCCCAGATCATGCACAAGACGGAGGCCGGCGGCATCCGTCTCAATCTTTCCCGCGACAAGGATGTTCGTGACGCTTACATGGACCTCATGGCCAATGCAAAAAAATACAAGCCCGATGCGGTAATCCAGGGCGTCCTGGTGCAGGAAATGCTTAAGGACGGGGTCGAGGTCATTGTCGGCACCACGGAAGACCCCGTATTCGGCCATGTCCTGATGTTCGGCTTGGGCGGGATTTTTGTGGAGGCCCTGAAGGACGTTTCGTTCCGCATCACGCCGCTCGCCCTCCGGGATGCGGAAGCCATGGTCCGGGAAATCAGGGGCTACCCGGTGCTCCGGGGGCTCAGAGGCAAAGGGCCTGTTTCTTTAGATGCATTGGTGGATGTGATCATGCGCGTTTCACGATTGGTAACCGATCATGGCGATGCCATCCGGGAACTGGATATCAATCCCCTGGTCCTTTTTCCCGACGGCGCCAAGGTGGCCGACGCCCTGATCGTAAAAAAATGACATGCAGGGGCGGGTTTAAAACCTGCTCCGACCGGTTAAAAATAATATGATGCCACAAGATATAAGGAGACCCATGCAGGATGGAATTTTGGATTACCAGACCCTTGTTGCCAGGTTGAAGGAAAATGATGAAATTGCACGTAAATTTTTTGAAATACAGACCAGCGTCCAGGCGACCCTTAACTTCAAGGATTTATTTTCCAATCTTCTCGGCGCCATCCGGGAAAAATTCGGCGTACCCCATGTGTGGATTTCCCTGATCTCTCCAGGCAAAGTCGCGACCCTTGTCCAGCGCCTGGTCCATACGCAATCCATTAAGCGGGTTTCCCGCAACGATTTGACGCGTCTGACAAAGGGCCTCTCGAAACCGATGCTCATGAATTCGGATCTGGAGCGGGTTTCCTTCATCCTTCCCGAAGGCGACGCACTTGGTTTTCGCTCGATTGCCATTACGCCCATAACGCTCGACGGAGAACTCATAGGGAGCTTTAACCTCGCAGATCCATCGTCCGGGCGTTTTCATCCGGACCTCGATCCCAGCTTTCTGGCTCAGTTGGGCCTGGTGATTTCCATTTGTTTCTCCAATGTCGTCGCCCATGAGGAACTGCAAATATTGGCCTACAAAGACCCGCTGACGGGCCTTCTAAACCGCCGCGCCATGGAGCAGGTTCTTAAGCTAGAACTGGCAAGGGCCAAACGGTATGGCACAGCCTTGATCCTGGTTTTCGTGGACATAGACAACTTTAAGCCCATCAATGACCGCTTCGGCCATGACCGCGGCGATGAGGTCCTGGTCTATATGGCGTCATCCTTTACAGAATTAAGCCGGGAAAGCGATATCATCGCCCGGTTTGCCGGCGATGAGTTCGTCCTGATCCTGCCCGGTGTTTCCGCAAAAGAAGCCGCAATTTTCATGGAACGCCTCAAAGACCATTTCAGGGCGCATCCCGTGTCGATGGAAGGTGTAGAAATTTCTGTGACCTTTAGCTATGGCGTGGCTTCTGCTGAAACGGCAGGCAATACAAGTGAATTCCTTAAAATGGCTGATGACGCCCTTTATGTAGCTAAGAAAAACAAAGAAAATTAAGGGAATAGTGTGCGGCAAGCGAGGGGTTTCGATTCCGGCTTTCCGGACGGGAGTCATATCCTCTGGCCTCCGTCGGGGAGGAGGCCAGAGGACTTACCGATTTATTGAAATACCGCCTGGAAGTTGGGATCGCTCATAACCGCGACAATGGCCTTGTTCGTCATCTCATAGGCATTCTTTTCCAGCTTGGCAGCATCGCCTTTGTCCACAGAGGGCATCAATATGACATACTGATTCTTAAACTTCAGGAAATTATCTTTGGTCAACGTGACCGTAAACTTCATTTCCACATCCGTCCAGTTATCGATAATGAGCAGCATATCGGGAATTTTGGGATCCGGATTATCTTTGGTGACACTTGCGCCGGCAATCCAGAAGGCATCTCGAAAGCAATCCATGAGATAATACTCCAGAGGAACGGATGTTTCATATGCCACCTTCCTGTCGGGGCTGTAATAGCTCCATCTCTTGGTCTTTTCATCAGTATTTATAAAAGATAGGATATCGATGTGCTTACCTTTATAAAAACTGCTGACGGCATCGGGCACGAGCGGTTTGTATAAGTGCCTGTGAACTTTGATCTTTACATCCGCGCATCCCGCCAAAAACGCAACGCTTACCAAAAGGCTTACGAAAAGAAAGCCTTTTGCCCGGATGTTCCACCATCGCCTATTGCTGTTCGCATTCTGCTTTTCGTTCATCTTTCACCTCCCGGATCTTTAATGTTAAGTGTCTTGTTAGCCTGCCATCGCCGATACGCCGTCTTGTAAAGAGGCTTTAAGTCGGATGATTATGAGTCTTTTTAGATCAAAATTGCAAGGCCAAAAAGAGTATCGAAAGGATGATCGAATTGATTGCCGGATGGTTAAAAAAATATTCCATGAAAGAAGTCACCGGTTAACTGTTAGAGATTAGAAGGTTTGACGGTTAATCGCTTGTTCCTTTTTTATTCTTCTGGTATAAACTTTTATAATCATGAAAGAAAACGACCGGATTGCCAGACAACTTTCCGAAGAATTGGCCCTCCTGCAGCGCTGTATCAGCGGCTCGCCCATCCCCGCTTTTGTTATCGGAAAAGACCACAAACTGATTTATTGGAACCGTGCCCTTGAGGAGCTGAGTGAGATCCATGCCGAAGAAGTCATCGGCACCAATCAGCATTGGCGGGCCTTTTACAGCGGGGAACGGCCCTGCCTGGCGGATCTTCTTTTGGATGATGCTTTCCATGAGATTCCGCAATGGTATTTCGATAAGTATGCCAAATCGAGCCTCATTGATGAGGCCTACGAAGCGACGGATTTTTTCCCCGAACTGGGTCAGAAGGGCCGCTGGCTCCATTTTACCGCCGCCTTGATCCGCGATGCCGAAGGCAGCCTTATCGGCGCTATTGAAACCCTGGAAGATATCACCGGCAGAAAGGTGGCCGAACAGGGCTTGCTCAGGGCTCATGATGAACTGGAATCCCGGGTCCGTGAGCGCACCCTTGAGCTGGCCCATGCCAATGAGTCCCTGCAGCAAAT
>CAZBME010000018.1:24120-76047 GCA_964492965.1 uncultured Syntrophaceae bacterium
ACCTACCGCTGGTTCTCCGATTTCTGGCGGGTAATTCAGATTCCCGATAGTATGGCGCCTCATGTCGTGGGGGTCTGGCAGAACGTCACGGAAGAGAAGCGAATCCGTCAGGAAAATGAACTTCGTCTGCAACAGATGATCCAGACCCATAAATTAACGGCCCTGGGGGAGGTTGTTGCAGGAGTGGCCCACGAAATCAACAACCCGATCAGCTTTATTTCCTATAACATTCCCATGCTGGAGGAAATCTGGGACAGCGTGGAGGTTGTCATGGCGGATAATGTTGATCGTCACCCGGCCTGGGAAAACAGAGGCATGAGCCGGGAAGATATCTCCAGGAATATGCGGGATATCATTCACGCCTTCAAGATGGCGACAAACCGGATCAGCCGCGTTATTTCGGGCCTGAAGGAGTTTTCCCGGTCTGATGAGGCGATCAGCAGAAGTCCCATTGCCGTCAACGATATCATTCAGGGGGCGCTGGTGATCGTCGGCGCCCAGCTGCGTAAAACGGTGTCCACCATCGATGTGACGATCGATCCCGACCTGCCCCGCATATATGGGCATTTTCAGCGGCTGGAACAGGTCATGACAAACCTTCTGATAAACGCTCATCAAGCGGTTATTCCCGGGCAGAAAGGGAAGGTTGCCATCAACGCCAGGTTTATCGAGTGGATGGAAGCAGTCGTGATTGAAGTCGAAGACAATGGCCGGGGGATGACCCGGGAAATTCTGGATCACCTGTTTCATCCTTTTTTCACTACCCGCAGGGATTCGGGCGGCACGGGACTGGGCCTGTCCATTTCCTACGGCATCATGAAGGAGCATGGCGGCGTGATTGGCGTTCTCACACAGGCAGGTGTCGGCACGCGATTTACCCTTTTCCTGCCCTTAGGGGATAAGCGTGGGCTCAAAATTTATCCGTCGATGTTCTGCATTGATGATGACGAAATTTTCCTGAAAGGGCTGGCTGCGCATTTTCCCCATACACAGATCTGGCCAGCCGCGATTGATGATTATTCAAAAAAGATCATTCGGCATCTTCGCAATCATCCCGAAATTGATATTGTCCTGTCTGAGATAAGGCTGCCGGGAATGAACGGCTGGGATCTTCTGAGAGACATCAGGGAGCAGTTTCCCCTATTGAACGTTATTCTCTACTCTTCGGACCCCACGGATTGCGAAGCCCCGCAGGACATGATCGGTGATGCCCGCTGTATTCTTAAAAAACCATTTAATATTAATCAGTTGCACAAGATAATTCAGGAAATTGGGAGGCAGCGTCTATGAGAATCCTGATTGTTGACGACGAAGAACTCGCCCTTACCTCTGTCAGGCGTCTGCTCCAATGGAGAGGCCTCAAGGATGTGGATATCTGTGATAACGGCCGTGATGCCATCCGCAGAATCAAGGAAACGGATTATGATGTGGTCCTGCTTGACCTTTTGATGCCCGAGGTGGACGGGCTGCAGGTCCTGGAAGCGGCCAAGCCGTACAAACCCCACACGGAATTCATCATCCTGACGGCCATGGATGATATCCCCACAACAGTCAACGCCATAAGGGTGGGTGCGTATGATTATCTAGTGAAGCCTGTGGATAATGATCTGCTGATCCTGAGCATCGAGAGGGCCTATGAGCGAAAGGGGCTCCTAAAGAGCCTGTCCGGCGTATCCCAGGAGCCGTCTTCCCAGGCGCTTGCCTGCTTTGCCGATATCATTACCCATTGCGCGCGGATGAAATCCCTCCTGACCTATGCCTACACGATGGCCCGGAGTGGCAATCCCGTCCTGATTACGGGGGAGTCGGGTACAGGGAAGGAGCTCATGGCCCGGGGGATTCATCGGTGCGGACCGTTTCCGGATGGCCCCTTCATCGCCGTCAATGTGTCCGCCATTCCGACGACGATGTTCGAGACGCAGTTTTTTGGCCATGTCAGAGGCGCCTTCACCGGTGCGGAAACGAATTATAAGGGTTTTTTTGAACAGGCCGACGGCGGCACCCTCTTTCTGGATGAGATCGGTGAGCTGCCATATGGCCTGCAGGCCAAGCTCCTGCGTGTCCTGGAAGATAAACTGATCACTCCCCTCGGGGGGTCAAAAGTCATTCATGTCAATGTCCGCGTGATATCCGCGACGAATATGGATCTGGACAAGGCCTGCCAGGAAGGGAGCTTCCGCCTGGATCTTTTATACCGATTGAAATCCACCCATATCCACCTGCCGCCCCTGCGGGAACGCGAAGGAGACGTAGCCCTTCTGGCGCATCACTTCCTCGAAGATGCCAACAAACGGCATGCCAGGGAAATAACCGGATTCAGCCCGGAGGCCATGGATGTTATCCTCCGGAGTGATTATCCCGGCAATGTCCGCGAATTGTATCAGATCATCGAGAACGCTGTTCTGATGGCGGAATCCAACATCATTCTGCCTCACCACCTGGGCAGGACCCCTTCACGACAGTCCATTTTTAATCGACGACTCTGCAGTCTGCAGGAGAATGAAGAGACGCATGTCGCCTATGTTTTCATCAATACCAGCGGTAACCGCCGTCAGGCGGCGGAAATCCTGGGCATCACCGTGCGTCAGCTGCAGCGCAAACTGGCACAGATGAGAAGTGATCCCTTTTGGAGCGGTCTTTTAGGTTCTGTCTCGGAATAACTGTTGCGTTAGGGCATTGAGCTTTGGGTCGGATTTTCCTGGGCTGATTGAGCAAGGACGCAGGAACAACAGCGCTATTTCACAGATTTTGCGATTGAGGATCGGCCAAAGACGGCCTGAAGATAAGATGTATAAAGGTCATCGTTTTTCCGTGACGGACTCTCAGGCGACAATTAAGTCATGATGCGGTGACATTTATGTCATCATCTGCTATATCACCAATATCATTAAATTAATTTATTAGGTTTTCTCCTCGCCGGTCACTGGTATAAGAGCAACCACGACAATTATTTCATGTCCATTTCGCCTGTTGCCGCGAAGCTATAATAATTTATCCTTTATTATCAAATTGTTGCGAAATATTCCGCCGTGGTTTCCCCGTGGCATACCCCTTGCTATATCATATGTTAAAAAAGGAAAAGCGCCATTCAAAAGAAAGGAGGTATACGCACATGCTACCATCTATGAAACTGGCCGATTTGGCAGAGAGCAATGCGGAAGCTATTGCCAGAGAGTGGATCAAGTCCGTGCAGAAGAATCCCCTGACACCCTACTATCATGATCGCCCTTCTGAAAAGCTTGTGCCCCAGGCTGTTCGTTTTTATCAGAACTTCCGTAAGATATTCACGGAGCTCAAGCCTATTGAGGCTGCGGACGAATTCTTCACCAGGTATGCCCGCGATCGTCACAGTGACGGTGTCCCGCTTCATGAGGCTGTTTATGCCTTGATTCTCATGAGGAGGCAGCTTTGGCTTTATGCGGAATTCCAGGCCGTCTTCACGTCAGCGATGGAAAAACATCAGGCGATGGAAAGCCTGAACCGCACCATTTTGGTGTTCGATTACGCCATGTACTTTATTGCCAAGTATTATCACGAAATGACGAAACAGGGATGGTTGAAGGCTTCCCATGCCTGATCGCCCTGTTGCCTTTCCTGCCGGGAAAAGAAAGGAGGGCAAATGGCATGACCGGATCACTGAAGCTGGTTGGACTCATTGAAAGCCATGCGGAGCCCATTGCGCAGCAATGGGCGAAAGACGTGATTAAGAATTCACGTACCCCATCATATCATGCCATACCTGAAAGGCATCTCGTTCCCATTGCCGAACGGTTTTACGATAATTTCAGCCAGATGTTCTACACGGACAAACCGGCAGACATCTCACGACCTTACTTTTTTCAGTTTGCCGAGGAGCATTACCGGAGAAATATTCCCCTCAGCGAGACCCTGTACGCATTGATTCTCATGCGTCGGCACATCTGGCTTTATGCCGAATTTCAGACCATCTTCATCTCCGCCGTCGAGCAGAAGCAAGCCGTTGATTCTCTCGTGCGGACGATCCTCATGTTTGATTACGCCATTACCTTTGTCAGTCAGCGATACCAGGAACTGCTCCGCAAGGAAATCGACGAGAAAATGGGTCTCGTCAACGTTCTGCTGATCGGAAATCCCCTGGGCGCCAGGATGCGACGCTACCGAACGGTTATCATGGCCGGTCTGCTCCTGGGCGTTATTGCCCTAACGACCTATAGTCACGGCATGGCAGGTATAAACGTCATTTTCACCCATCTCTTTTATATTCCCATCGTCCTGGCCGGAATCTGGTGGCAGCGCAAAGGGATCTGGATCGCGCTTGTCCTGGCCGTCTATCTTTTGGTGAGCCATTTCATTTTTCTAAAAGAAATGGCCATATATGACGATCTCATCCGGGCCGCCATGTTTATCATTATCGGTGTTGTCGTCGCCTTTCTGAGTGAAGGGATCAACAAAGTGGAAGAGATTCTAAAATTGAACCAAGCGAAGGGAGCAACATCATCATGAACACAGACGAACAAGCCAACCAGGGCACGGTGGTATCCATCCGGGGCAGCGTTGTCGACGCCTATTTTCCGGTACGGATTCCCGAAATTCGCCATGTTCTGAAAACCGGCGAGAACAAGCACATTCTCATCGAGGTGAACACCCAACTGGATGCCCACACTGTCCGTGGCATCGCCCTCACCCCAACGCAGGGATTGTCGCGGGGCGCCGTTGTCATTAACGAAGGTCAACCATTCACGGTGCCTATCGGCAAGGAACTCCTCGGGCGGGTCTTCAATGTCTTCGGCGACACCATCGACCATAAAGAGCCCCTGACGGCCCTTGAACGGCGTTCCATCCATGGTGTGCCCGTTCCGCTAACCCAGCAGTCAACCGTTTCGGAAATCTTCGAAACGGGCATCAAGGCCATCGATGTCCTTTCCCCTTTGGAAAGAGGAGGCAAAGCAGGTCTTTTCGGCGGCGCCGGTGTGGGCAAGACAGTCCTTATCACGGAAATGATCCATAATATGGTCGGTCAGCATGAAGGCATCAGTATTTTCTGCGGCATCGGGGAACGCTGCCGGGAAGGCGAGGAGCTCTACAGGGAGATGGTCGAGGCCGGTGTCATGCCTAACACGGTCATGGTTTTCGGCCAGATGAACGAACCGCCTGGAGCCCGTTTTCGTGTAGGACATTCGGGACTCACCATGGCGGAATATTTCCGCGACGATGAGCGCCAGGACGTGCTGCTTCTGATTGACAACATCTTCCGGTTTATCCAGGCAGGTTCTGAGGTTTCCGGACTTATGGGCCTCCTGCCCTCCCGTCTCGGTTATCAACCCACCCTGGCGACGGACCTGGCGGAGTTGGAAGAGCGGATCTGCAACACGACGACCGGCGCCATCACGTCCATTCAGGCCGTTTATGTTCCCGCCGATGACTTCACGGATCCATCGGCCGTTCATACCTTCGGCCATTTGACCGCTTCAATTTCTCTGTCCAGAAAACGGGCCAGCGAAGGATTCTACCCGGCCATCGACCTCCTGCAGTCAGGTTCCAAGATGCTCATGCCACTTATTGCCGGCGCCAGGCACTACCACATCGCCCAGGAAATCCAGAAAACCCTGAGCACATACGAGGAGCTCAAAGACATTATCGCCATGCTCGGCATTTCCGAACTTTCCCGCGAGGACCAGCGAACGGTGAACCGGGCGAGAAGGCTGGAGCGTTTCTTCACGCAGCCTTTCTTTACCACCGAGCAATTTACAGGGAAATCAGGCCGCATGGTGAGCCGGGAAGATGCCCTGGCCGGGTGCGAGCGCATTCTGAATGACGAATTCGCCGATTTGCCGGAAAGCAGTCTCTATATGATCGGCGCAATCGATGAGGTTAAGAGCGCATGAACCTGAAGATTCTTCTGCCTTCGCAAGTCCTTATCAGTCAACCGGTCATGAAAATTATCGCTGAGGCCGGCAATGGTTCTTTCTGCCTTCTGCCGAATCATGTGGATTTCGTAGCAGCCTTGAGCCCCGGCATCTTTTCGTTTATCACGGCCGAAGGGGCGGAGGAAATGCTGGCCATGGACGAGGGAACCCTGGTGAAATGCGGTGCCGAGGTACTCGTCTCGACGCGCAACGCCGTCCGTGGGCCTGACCTGGGGATGCTCAAACAGACCGTGGAAGAGAGTTTTCTGGCTCTGGACGAAAGGGAAAAAGTCGCACGAGCGGCAGCGTCGAAACTGGAAATCGATATTGTCCGAAGATTTATGGAGCTGAACAGCCATGGATAATAAAAAACAGGCATCGAGAGAAAGAAGGCGGTCCCAGTCCGAAGCCTTTGTCAATCGCATCGCGAAAAAAGAAAGGCTTAAGGTCCGGGTCCGTCAGGAGGATGATGAAACGATCTGGTTCGGACTAGGCGTCTTCGGTGTTGTCGGCTGGTCCGTCGCCATTCCGACACTGGCCGGCATCGCCATCGGCCTCTGGATCGATCAGACCTGGCCCAGTCGGTATTCCTGGGCTCTTACCTTTCTCATCGGAGGCGTCATGCTCGGTTGCATGAACGCCTGGTACTGGGTAAAGAAGGCCAGCATCGGAAAGAATAACAACGGAGAGGAAGAGGGATGAGCATGCTCAAGATTTTGCCTCTGGTTTTCGTCATGGGCTTGGCCTTGGGGTTCCTGTACTTCAGGTTCCTCTGGCTGACCGTGCGCCGCCTTTCCAGCTCTCCCCGGCCCGTTCGCCTGTTGTTGATCAGTTTTATCGTCAGGCTGGGACTGGTTCTGTCCGGTTTTTATCTCATCATGGACGGACATGGGGAACGTTTATTCATTACCCTTTTGGGATTCATCGCGGCCCGGGAAATCTGCAAACGTCTCTGGGGAGAGAAAGGGGGCCTCAGGCGCCTCCCGGCAGCGGAAAAGAGCTATTCATAAAAAGGAGACCTTTATGGAAATAATGACCATATCGCAAATCAGTCCCGATCAGGTCATCTTCTGGCAGTGGAGTTTCATTACAATCAATGCCACCCTGGTTTATACATGGTTGGTCATGGCCATGCTGGTGGGCGGATCCTGGCTGGTTACGCGCAATCTGTCCACCACCATCCGGAGTTCACGCTGGCAGAATTTCCTGGAAGTGGTGGTTTCGGGAATCAAGGGGGAGATCGATGAGGTCAGCAAGGGAGAAGCCGCCCATTACCTGCCTTTCATCGGCACCCTGTTCCTTTTCATCGCCCTGGCGAATATTCTGGCGATTGTTCCGGGCTATGTCGCCCCGACGGCATCCCTCACGACGACGGCGGCCCTGGCCATTTGTGTTTTTGTTGCCGTCCCTCTGTACGGAATCACCAAGCAGGGAATCGGTGAATATCTCAAGGAATATTTCCGGCCGACCTTCATCTTCTTTCCCTTCCACGTCATGGGCGAACTTTCCCGAACCTTGGCGCTGACGGTGCGGCTCTTCGGCAACATCATGAGTCACGAAAAAGTCATCGCCATCCTGCTGTCCGTGACACCCCTGTTCTTTCCCGTGGTCATGCAGGCGCTCGGGCTTTTGATCGGTCTGATCCAGGCTTACATTTTCTCGATCCTCTCAATGGTCTATATCGCCTCGGCGACGCAGGCCCATACAGATCACGAGAAAAAAGCAGATAAACAGATGAGTCACTAAATCTATCACAGAAAGGAAGGATTAAAATGGACAGTATCAATTACATTGCCATGGCTTCCATCATTGCGGCGGGATTGTGTATGGGTATCGGTTCCCTGGGGCCCGCGCTGGGGCAGGGGCGGGCGGTCCAATCCGCTCTAAGTTCCATGGCCCAGCAGCCTGATGAGAGGAACTCCATCACCAGAACCCTGTTTGTCGGTTTGGCCATGATCGAATCGATCGCGATTTACTGTTTCGTGATTTCCATGATTCTGGTTTTTGCCAATCCATTCTGGAACTATGTCATTAAAAAAATCGGAGGATAAACCATGCACATCGACTGGTTCGTCTTTTTCGCACAGATTGTGAATTTTCTCATTCTGGTTTACCTCCTCAAGCGATTTCTCTATGGCCGCATCGTCAAGGCCATGGATAATCGGGAGGCACGCATTGTAGGACGCTTTGAGGAGGCGGAAACCCTGAGAAAAGAGGCTGAAAAGTCGGCGGCGTTCTTCGAGGAAAAGAACAAGGCCCTGGCGGAAAAACAGGATGAGCTCTTGAATCAGATGGTCCAGGCCGCGGAGCAGCAGCGGAAAGAACTTCTGGATAAGGCCCGTAAGGATGTCGATGCCATCCGTGAACGCTGGCAGGAGACCATCACCCGGGAAAAGGATTCATTCCTCCAGGATCTGCGACAGCGTGCCGGGAAGCAGGTTTACGCCATTGCACGCCGCATCCTGACCGATATGGCTGATTCCGATCTCGAAGAGCGGATCGTTGCGGTCTTTCTCAAGCGCATTGAGACCATGGGTGAAACAGAGCGCGCGGCCCTTAGAGAATCCATCGCCAGGGGCGGCAAGGGTATGATCGTTCAAAGCGCCTTTCCCGTCAGCCAGTCCCTTCGCGGAACGATTCAGGAGACCCTCAAAAGGCACACCGAAGGCGTACCGGAGATCCAGTACGAAGTCATGTCCGAGATCATTTCCGGTATCGAACTCCGGGCTCACGGCCATAAACTGGCCTGGAGTCTCAGTGATTACCTGGAGACCCTTGAGGAAGGCTTTGCCCATGCTCTAATGGAAGAAGCCAAGATAAAAGCATAAAGGATACAGAGAAATACCGAAGAACATAAGGAGCATCGTTATGAACGTCTCCATCAATGCCATCAGTGATGAACAACTGATCAGGACCTGCCTTGACGAAACCTTTGCCACGCTGGACCGGATCATGAGCGAGGAACCGCCGCATCTCAAACAGCGGGAGGTCGGGATTGTCCATTTCGTCGGTCAGGGGATTGTCCGTGTCGGAGGTCTCCCCAATGTACAATCCGAAGAGATTGTGCGGTTTCCCGGCGATCTCCTGGGCTATGTCTTCAATGTCGATCCCGATGAGATCGGTGTCATCCTCCTGGGGCCGACGGCACATCTCAAAGCCGGTGCTGAAGTCCGCCGAACGGGCCGCGTCATGGATGTTCCCGTCGGGGAAGATCTTCTTGGACGGGTCGTCGATGCCCTGGGCCAGCCCCTGGATAACCTCGGCGAGATCAGATCGATCCGTCGTTTACCTGTGGAACGGGAGGCCCCCCCGGTCATGGCCCGGTCTCCCGTGACCGTTCCCCTCCAGACAGGGCTGAAGGTTGTGGACGCCCTCATTCCTATCGGCCGCGGGCAGCGGGAACTCATCCTCGGTGATCGTCAGACGGGTAAGACGGCCATTGCCCTGGATACGATTATCAATCAGAAAGGCAAAGATGTCATTTGCATTTACAGCGCTATTGGTAAACAGGCCTCGGATGTGGCGAAAGTCATTGCCGATCTCCGGGAGCATAACGCCATGTCCTATACCATCGTGGTGGCGGCCACAGGGGAAGATATGCCAGGGCTCCAGTTCATCGCCCCGTACGCCGCGACGACCATGGGTGAATACTTCATGGAAAGGGGACGGGATGTCCTGATCATTTATGATGACCTGACCCGGCACGCCCGGTCCTACCGCGAGTTGTCTCTGCTCTTGCGCAGACCGCCCGGTCGTGAGGCCTTTCCCGGAGACATTTTCTATATTCATTCCCGGATGCTCGAGCGTTCCACCCATCTGCGGGAGGAACGGGGGGGCGGCTCCCTGACATCGCTGCCCATTACGGAAACGGAGGGACAGGACCTTTCCTCCTACATTCCGACGAACCTCATTTCCATCACCGACGGTCAGATCTATCTGTCTCCGCGTCTCTTCCAGAAAGGGATACTTCCTGCCGTGGACGTCGGGAAATCGGTCTCCCGCGTGGGCGGCAAGGCGCAGCTTCCGGCCTATCGTTCCGTGGCAGGTGATTTGCGCCTCTCTTACTCCCAGTTTGAGGAGCTGGAGTCCTTCTCCCGCTTCGGCACACGCCTCGATGATGCGACAAGGCGGGTTTTGGAAAGGGGATGGCGTATCCGAGAAATTCTCAAACAGCCGCAATACCAGCCCATGCCGGCCTCCGAGCAGATTGCCGCTCTCATGGCCGTTACGGGTGGGGTTCTGGACCATGTATCCATCGAAGCGGTTGGAGAAACGGAAATCAAGATCAGAAGGGCCGCCCGTGAGGATGCCGCCGAGATCTGCAACCGCATTGAAGACGGCCAAAAAACAACGCCGGAGGATTTTAAGGCTATCCTGAATGCAGCAGGGAAGGCCGCCGGCGTGCCACAGGGAGAATAAAAGATGCAGACCACGGAATCCCTAAAAAGAAAAATCAGGAGTGCTCAGGATCTCCAGTCGGTGGTCAAGACCATGAAGGCCCTGGCGGCTGTCAGCATTCGTCAGTACCAGCGGGCCGTGGAGTCTCTTCTCGATTACAACAAGGCGGTGGAGATGGGGATTCAGGTGGCGCTGAAGTACCGCAAGGAGCCCTTCGGTGTGGCGCCGCTGGCCCCTGCGCAGCGTATCGGCGCGATAGTGTTCGGCTCCGATCAGGGATTGTGCGGCCCGCTGAACGAGCATATCGCCACCCATGCCCTCGAGGAAATGTCGGCCCTGGGCGTGGCTCCTGAAAATCGGTTTCTGATGACCCTGGGGCTTCGCGTCAATGGCTATCTTGAAGATGCCGGACAGCCGGTTCTGGAAAATCTGACCATGCCCAATTCCGTCGCCGGCATCACCCCCATGGTTCAGGATCTGGTCCTGGTGCTGGAAGAGTGGCATTTCCGGCATCAGATCGAGCATATCTACATCTATTACAATGAGTACATCTCAGGCGCCTCCTATCGTGTCCACACCCTGCACCTGCTGCCGGTCGACGAGCAGTGGCTTAAAAACCTGGAGCACAGGAAGTGGCCGTCCCAAGTCCTGCCGATCTATACAATGGCATGGGGCGCCCTTTTCATGTCCTTGATTCGGGAATATCTGTTCGTTTCCCTGTACCGCGCCTTTGCCGAATCCCTGGCCAGTGAAAACGCCAGTCGACTGGCGTCTATGCAAAATGCGGAAAAGAATATCGAAGAACGACTTCAGGAACTTCACGGCCAAT
This sequence comes from uncultured Syntrophaceae bacterium, assembly GCA_964492965.1. Classification (GTDB taxonomy): domain Bacteria; phylum Desulfobacterota; class Syntrophia; order Syntrophales; family UBA8958; genus CAZBME01. The sequence goes on from CAZBME010000018.1 coordinate 35,233, forward strand.
TTCATCGGCAGCGCCAGATGACGATTACGGAAGAGCTTCTGGATATCGTCGCCGGCTTTGAAGCCATGAAGGTGAAACCAAAGAAAGGGGGGTAACTGTCATGGGAATGGAAAAAAGACTTTGCGTCATCTGTGCCTGGCGGCAACATTGCCAGAAACGTTTCACGGTGAGCTACGACGGGTTATTGAACATACATTGTCCGGACTTTACGAGGGACTACACGATCAAGGATTCGGAGGCCGATCAGAAAGCCCTGGAAGCGCAATTGGTAAGGTGGCGCAAGGAAGGTAAGGATAAGTTCCGCCCCAGCATCACCGTTTCCCGTGAGGCCGGGGCGGGCGGTAGTGAAATATCCCGTAAACTGGCTGAAGAACTGAAAATGGACCTTATCGGAAGCCAGATTATCGCCCGGATTGCCGAAAGCGCAAAAATGAGCGAGAAGGTGGTCCAAACCCTGGATGAAAAGCATGTTTCCATGTTGGACAGCTGGATCACATCCTTCTTTACGGCAAAGCATCTCTGGCCGGATGTCTATCTCCAGCACCTGACCAAAGTGATTCGAACCGGTGGCGAGCATGGAAATGTCATCATTTTGGGGAGGGGCGCCCAGTTTATCCTGCCGCAGGGTAAAACGTTCCGGGTGCGAATTATCGGTCCTCTGGAGCAGCGGATTCAAAATGTGGTCAAAAATCGTGGCTGCAGTCGTGAAGAGGCGCAAAGTTACATCATTAAAAGGGACAACGATCGCAGCGCCTTTGTCATGAAGTACTTTCATGAAGACATTGCCAATCCAGCCCACTATGACCTTGTGGTCAATACGGTGGGGCTCAGTGTTGACGAGGCGACGTCTATTATTAAAAATGCTTACCAGGCAAAAAAGTTCTAATGTCCGTCCCTCATGACGGGATATGAATGCTAAGGCAGGCCGATGGTCCCGCCGCTCCGTGATTTTTGTTAACTGCGGGGGCCTGCCTTTTTGAAGACTGTGTCGATCCCTGCCTCCAGAATATCTCCTTAAAATCATACGGTTAATAAAACATAGAGACAAATGCCATGATTGTGTGGTATAATATGCCGATTTTGTGAACTTCATGTTGAAAACTAAAAAGGTTATTTTTAGCTTGATGAAACTTCTTCATTCGTTTGCAATCTCCGGGAGTGCATGATGAACCTGTTATTAGCCTTTCTTCTGGGTGTGGCCATCACCGCCTTCATTTGCCTGGGATATGCCGTCTGGCAGCGGATAGAAAATGAACAGATGATGCGCAGCATTATCCAGGGGTCCCCCATTCCGACCTTTGTCATCAAGAAGGATCACAACGTCCTGTACTGGAACAAATCGCTCGAGGCCTTGAGCGGTATCAAAGTCAAGGACATGATGGGCACCAAACAGCACTGGAAGGCCTTCTATCGTGCGGAAAGACCCTGCATGGCGGACCTGATTGTCGATGAAACCCTGGAAAGCGCTCCCAACTGGTACTCCGGTAAATTCAGCAAATCCCCTCTCCTCAAGGAAGCCTACGAAGCAACGGAGTTTTTCCCGCAACTGAAATCCGGAAACAGCGGGAAATGGGTGCGGATCACAGCCGCCGCGATGAGAGATTCCCGGGGCAGGATTTCCGGGGCGATTGAAACGCTGGAGGACATCACGGACCGGAGGTTGGCGGAGGAAGAGCTCCTCAAAATGAAAAAGCTCGAGTCTCTGGGCACTTTTGCCAGTGGTGTTGCCCATGATTTTGACAGCCTGCTTTCAGCTATCCTCCGCAATATTTTTCTGGCGAAAATATCGGTGGATGAAGAAGATAAGATCCTGGAGGAAGGCCTGGCCATAGCGGAAAAGGCCGGACTGCAAGCGAAGGAGTTGGCCCACAAATTGATTACCTTTGCCAAAGGCGGATATCCTTCACGAAAGGCGGAAGCCATTGACCGACTACTGCTCGAAACGGTGGCGTTAAACCGGAAAGAGGAAAATCTTGACTGTCGCCTCTCCCTGTCGCCTGACCTGTGGCCTGTGATTGTGGACCTCAAGCAGATCAGGCAGGTTTTTGAAAATATCATCCAGAATTCCTTCGAGGCCATGCCCGAAGGTGGTGTCTTTGAACTGGTTGCGGAAAACGTAACGATCGGCGAGGACATGCCGTCGTTGAAACCGGGGGATTACGTTAAAGTATCAGTCAAAGACAGCGGCGCCGGTATTAATGAGGATGATTTGCCGCGGATTTTCGACCCCTATTTCACGACGAAAAGAAACGGCAGCCACAGAGGAACCGGCCTCGGGCTGGCCGTATCCCACTCGATTATGAAGAACCATAACGGCCTTATCCGGGTGGATTCAGCAGACGGCGCCGGAACGACCTTTCTCCTCTATTTGCCGGCCGGACATTGTGAGATCCCGGCGGAAACAAGCGCTGTAGCTACGGGGTGATATAATTTAAAGCCTGTTTGTAGATAAGCAGAACAAGCTTGCACCTTATCTTTTTTTTCTTGTGATAATTCAAACGCTCTGCCGGGCGGCATAAGCGTAACGGTTCCAGCGATCTTCTTTATTTTCTTTTGAACATCCGCTCCAGATCCTTCTTCGAGATAGGAACATGGGTCGGTCTTCCGTGGGGGCATGTGGCGGCGAACGAGGTATTATCAAGGTCCCGGCAAAGGGCGGTTACCTCCGATGGCGATAGGTCATGATTAGCTTTTACGGCGCCCCGGCAGGCCAGAACGGCCATAAGCCGGTCTCTTTTCCCCTGAAGATGGGGGGAATGTTCCATCCCTGCGGCATCGTCGATGATATCCCGAATGAGGGCCAGAGGGTCCAGATCGGGCAGGATGGCCGGGACCGCTTTGATGGCCAGGGTGTTGTCTCCGAAGGGTTCCGCTTCTATCCCCACGCCCCGTAAAAGATCGATGTAATCCATCATGAGTTCGAATTCCCGGGGGGCAAGTTTGATCATGTCCGGTATCAGGAGATGCTGGCTGATGGCCGCTTCTCCCGAGGAGCTGTTTCGGAACTTCTCAAACAGGATTCGTTCGTGAGCGGCATGTTGATCAAGCAGGATCAGGCCGTCCGGTCCGGTAAAGACGAGGTAGGTGCCCGACGCCTGTCCGAGGTAGGTCAGGTCCCTGAAGATGATCTTTTCGGGAGAAATAGGGAAAAACTCTTCCGTGACGGTGGTTTCCATGGAGGCAAAGAGAGGCTGTCTCGGGGGCGGCGATGTCGCCGTTAAGGGCGTATTTTTGAAGGTGAGTTTGGCTCCCCCCGTATGAAGGCGATAACGCTTCAGGGCCTCTTCCACGCGGGACTGATAGGCGGCGGCGTGAACAGGCGATTTCGGCGTCACTGACTGGGCGAGCTCGGCAGAGGCTCCCGATAAGCCATGCACAGCAGACTCCACGACCAGGCTGTAAATGTCCCGGGGATTCTGGAAGCGGACCTCCCGCTTGGCCGGGTGGACATTCACATCCACCGTGCCCGGGGGAATGTCGAGGTGCAGGACGGCCACGGGGTAACGTTTGGCTTCCATGACGTTGCGGTAAGCCGTCATGATGGCGTGATTGATCAGGTGGTCCTTGATGTAGCGTTTATTCACAAAGCAGTAGATATGCTTGGCGCTGGAGCGGTTCCAGGCGGGCCTGGAGATGAAGCCCCGGAGCCGCAGACCATCGTCTTTTACACCTGAGACGGAGATAAGATTATCCGCGGCCTCTTTCCCCAGGATGAGAGCAACGCGCTCATCCGTCCGGGAGGTGCCGGGAATGGAGAACAGGTGTCTGCCGTTGGCGACGACATCTATTTTGACTTTCTCGTCGGCCAGGGCGGCGCAGTGAATGACATCAAGACAATATCCTTGTTCAGTCGATTCCGATTTGAGGAATTTCTTGCGTACGGGAACATTATCGAAAATCCGGGTAACGGCAATGGATGTCCCCACCGGGCAGCCCACTTCGGAGATCTCCCGGACCTCGCCGCCCTCGGCGATCATCCGGGTGCCCGACAGGGCATCCCGTGTCCTGGTTGTCAATTCAACACGGGCGATGGCGGAGATGCTGGGCAGTGCTTCCCCGCGGAACCCGAAGGATGTGGCCGTGTAGAGATCGTCGAAGTCCTGAATCTTGCTGGTGGCGAACCGTTCAAAGGCCAGGGGCGCCTGCTCGCGGGGGATACCGCTGCCGTTGTCTTCTATGCGGATACCGGCACAGCCCCCTTTCTGCAGCTCAATCCGGAGGGCCGTGGCGCCGGCGTCCAGGGCATTTTCAATGAGTTCCTTCAGGATAGATGCGGGTCTTTCAACGACCTCTCCGGCGGCAATCTTCAAAGTCAGTTCAACCGGCAGAATATGTATCTTTCGTTCCATAGACGTCAACCTTTGACCATAAACAAAGGCCGCAGCGTCGGTATGACGGCTGCGGCCTTGGCATGTATTTAAGAATTCACTTTTGGATATTTCAATCCAGGACGATCATGACCCGGCACTTCTGCATGAAGGTCAGGTTCTCTTTGGCCATCCGGAGCCTGTTGGCATCGGCGTTGCTGATCTTGACGTCCGATTTGCCGGGGCCTTCGGAGGACAGGGCTTTCACGGTCACAGGATTGGCCGTGACGCGCGGGTTGCCCTGGGCGGCCGTCAGATCGCGGGCATAGCCGCTGATCCCCTGCTGCACAGCATACTCTTTACTGACGACGAGTGAGCCATAGACTTCCTTGCCGTTCTCATCGAATACCTTGGGGGACATGGCGGGGCGGGCGCCCAGGCCGCGGGCGTCCACGACAAGGCCGGTGAAGATTTCACCGCCGGCAGGTGTCGGTTTGGCTTTGACGGGCGGCGGCGGCGTATCGGTTTTTTTGTCGTCGGCTATAGCTTTGGGAATGATGGCGGACATGAAGGGGCCCTTCATGGACATGCGAACCCGAACCTCACAGGTGCCGTCGGACATATAATTGGGTTCCCCGATCCGCTGGGCGTTTTTAATGAGACCGCTCACCGTGGCTCTAACGGTGTCGGATTCAACGACATAGTCCTTGACCATGGTCTCAGAGTCAATCCGGACGCCCTGAACGATTTCCAGAATATCTCGCTTTGCGACGATTTCCGCGGCACGAAGGCACATGGGACGCGCCTGGGGTTTGCCGTAATATTTTTCCGGAGGAGCGCCGACGCCAACCACTTCGATATATTGATCTTCGTAGTTCACAATGCCTTTGTCTCCAACCGATTCCGCGACCTTGGACTCGAGAATTTTTGTCCAGTCCTTCAGACTGACCTTGGCATCGTCCTGGCAAAACCCCATGCCTGCCATCAGGAAGGTCATGCATACGATTGCCCCGATCAACATGCCCAATTTTGACTTCATACGTTCCTCCTTCAAAAATGTTTGAATTTATAGACGAAACTTTTTGTCTTTTCTACATCATGCCGTAAAAGCCCTTCAGCTTTAAACGATGATAACAAAACGTCCGGTGGCTTGCAACTATTTCTTCTCCCGGAAGGCCTTGGCCTCCGGCGCCGTCAACCAGGGCTTGATATTAATATTTCTTTCCAGATCTCCAAAGATCATGCCCGTATCGGGTGGCGTCTTACCCCACCAGTTTTCCCGGGCGTCGATATAAATCGTAGAACGGGCCTGAATGGCAAAATCGTTGCCCATGATATTATTATAATTAATTTTTGGCCGGGCATTTCCCACGCAGGTGATAGCGCCTTCTCCCTTGTTGCCTGTCAGTGTGTTGTACAAGATGGTCGGAGCGGCATCGTTGCGGCAATAAATGCCGGCCTGGGCATTGCGGGCAATATGCGAATAGGATATCTCCGGTGCGCCATGGTGGATGTCCAGGGCGATATCGGCATATTTCAGGATGCAGTATGCCAGAGAGCTGTTGACCTTGGTGGGCTTGGCGAAACGAATGGCGCCGGCATAGAATCCCGGGGAGGGAGAGGTTCCCGATGCCGTAAAGACTATGGGATTATCCGGGGTGCCCTTGGCTGTGATGCCTCCGTCTTCAATGATAATGGTTGTATTCTGGTCATACTGGATGGTCACGCCCGGCTCCACATGCAAGGCAGCGCCGTTATCGACAATGACATCACGGGTGATTCGGTAGGGGCTGTTGGCAAGGATGAGATAGCCGTCAGCCTTCAGCGGACCGCCCAACCGGGCTGCAAGGATGGGGAGTTCCAGCTTTTTCCCCTCGGGATAAGGCCCATCCAGAATCGTCTGAATATTAATCCGGCCCTGGATCGCGGCCAGAATATCCAGGCCTTTTATCGTTCCCCACCAGTTGTCCAGGGCGTTGACGGATTCTCCCGCCATCTGGCCGGTCATGTTGAAAGGCTTGTTATCGATGATGTTGTTTTCCCTGATCATGGATTGGCTGTTTTGTATGCAGAGGCCGTTGCCCCGGTTCTGCGTGATCAGGTTGCGTGACAGGGTGGGGGCGGCGCCCTCAATCAGCACGCCTTCCCTGGCGTTGTCCTGGATTCTGTTTTCCGTCAGGACGGGCTGAGCGCCATCGGTAATCATCACCGCCGATGCGGTGTTCTTCTGGATAGTGTTTTTAATGATTTGGGGTCTGGAGAAGGCCCCCGTAATTTTCAGGGCTGTCGTGTTTTCCGTCAACTCATTGGCTTCGATGCGGGGCGAAGACGCCTGGCAGGTGATGGCGGTCGAGGCGTTGCGGATCCTGTTGAATTTCAAGGTGTTTTCCCTTTCCTTGACGTTGTTGAAGATCAGGCCGCCCCAGGGTTTTCCGCCTTCGGCATTATCCCAGGTGATGACATGTTCGCTGTCCCCTTGCGAGACGAGACTGCCCTCCACGATCAGCGCCCCACCCTTGGACCGGATTTCTGTGCCGGGTTCGATCGTCAGGGTTGCCTTGTCCTTTACAGTGACGACATTTTCAATCACATAGGGACTGGCGCCGGAATACCATATGGCATTGGTCTCGATGGCGCCGGATACGGGCGTCGGTCCCGGCGCAACGGGTATGCCCTGGCTCTGCACCATATCGCTTTCGTTTCCCGCCAGATCCACCGCCGACACCTGATAATAATAGATTTCGCCGTTCACCAGGCCCTGATCGCGGTATTCCGTCACTTCTGTCTTGGCGATCTCCTGATAACCCGAAATGGGTGTCCGGCTCCGGTAAATCCGATAGCCGGCCAGGTCGGGATCTGTCGATTTGCCCCAGTTCAAGAGGATCAGGTTGTTTCTGCCGACGGTTTTGAGGAAAGACGGCTTATCCGGCGGTGTTGTTTTGAGGGTCACCGTACCGACGGCATCGACCCATTGGGCGATGTTGCCGGTGTCGTCCTTCAGGTATCCCGTGATGACGGCCTTGCGTACGTTCTCACCCGGAAGAACCTTGTAAACACCCAGATAGACGCCCGGCGTGTCCGTCTGTTCCTGCATATCGATATACTTCTTGAATTCGCCGATATCGAAATAGGCCTGCATCTTCGGCGCCCCCTGGATGACGACGCGGATTTCATCCCCCGCCTTTTTCGGCAGATTCTTCGTATCCTGTACCAGAAGCGATATAACAGGCGGCCGTAGGGCCTCGGCCAGCGTCGGGGCGGGAATCGTTTTGACCATTTCCCGGAAAAGGTCATCGCAGGCCCGTAGTAACTGAATATCCCGGATATTCATCGCCGTGGCGACGATGGTAGCCACAATGCCGATGGGGTTTACCGAGATGCCTCCTTCATGAATCCTGACGACGTGTTCCCCCGTCCAGAGCGTTTCCCCCGATTTGGTATCGGCCATCCGGACCTTGGCGCCGACTGAGACCTGAGAATACATGAGCAAAAAAAGCTTGTCGAAGTTGGAGATTTCACCATAGACCACGGCATCCGCTCCCAGGATCCTGCCCAGTTCCTGAGGGGACATCTTGTTGATGGCGATGGGGTCCGTGAAACCGGCCTTCGCCAGGGCATTGTCCACCCGGTAAAGCTCCATATCCTTGAAAGGCATGGAGCTGAAGTGGTTGTAGAATCCCTTGCGGACGGCCTGGGCGCCCTTCTGGCTTTCGGAAACATCCACAAAGGGCAGTACGGCAACCAGTTTGGGGATATGCTTTTCCATATAGGGATAGACTTTATATTTCCCTTCATACATAGAGCGGATTTCGGGAGTAATGACGGTGGTTTGGGTTGCAACCAGGCAGCTCTGCAAGAAGACGACCGAGGGCAGCATGATCGACAACAGGAAAAAAATATTGATGTAGCGTCTCTTCATGACCGATCCTCCTGAATCTGCATTTTTAGCAATGATGTATGGTTATTCAATGATGATGGCTTACTTCCCGACGATGGCCAGTTCCTGACTGAACTCGCTTTCCAGGCCATCCCCGTCGACGGCGGTCACGACATATACCCTTTCCTTGGCGGCCTTTAAGGGACGGTCATCGAGGAATGGCGGCTGTTTGATATCGGAAGCGAGCTTGACAGGCTTAAAAAACCCCTTTTCATAGACGGCGTACGACACAATGTCCTTTTCCGGGTTTGGCTTCCACCGGATCTCCGCGCCGCCTCCCCTGGCAGCTCCCGCCAGGCCCTGGGGTGGTTGTGGTTTAGGCTTTGTTGTCGCTTTCACCGCTTCAGAAAACTCGCTGAGGAGTTCGTCCTTGTCTTCCGCCTGGATTTTATAATGATAGGAATGTCCATCCTTCAAATCCTGATCGAGATATTCGGTCTTTCCTGTTATTCTGGTTAAGGCGGTGAACTTGTCTTCCCGATTATCGGCGCTGCGAAAGATGTGATAAGCGGCAATATCCTGCTCCGGGTTCGCTTGCCAGCGCAGAGAAACGCTTTTAACCCGCACTCCCTCACTTTTCAGGTTTTCCGGCTTTCTTGGCTTGAATTTCGTCGTTGCGGAAACGGCGGGTGTAGCCTCGCTTTCCACATCCACTTTGTTAAAGGACTTGATGGTGTAGTAATAGGCGGTACCGTCGGCAAGTTTGGACATGCCCCTGGCGTCGTCAGCGAATCGTTCCGTCGCGCGGCCGTTCTGCTTCTTCAGGAACTGAAACTGGCCTTGTTTATCCTTTGACCAGTAAATATTATAGCCCTCAATATCCTCGTCTTTACCCGGCGTCCAGATCAACTCCACTTTTTTTACGAGACCGCTTTTGGCCTGAAGTCCCTGAGGCATGGCTGGTTTGCCCCTCGTGATGCCGGAGACGGTCACCGAGGGCGATGTTTCTAGTTCGGCTTCTTCCAGAGCTGTCACCCGATAGTAATAGCGGGTCTTATCCGCCAGGCCTTCCGTATCGCTATAATATATCTTCTTATCTTTACCCGATTCCGGGGAGACTTTCTTAATCTTCAGGAAATTGGTATCGGCAGAGGTGCTGCGATAGACATAATAACCTCTGACATAGGGCAGAGCCAGATGGTCCCAGGTCAATCCGATTTCCCGGACCATTTCTCCCCGGGCCGCAAGCCCGACCACAATGGGTATGGCTGTGCCTTTAATGGCTCTGGAAAAATCGCTTTCCAGTCCTTTCTCATTGTAGGCCGTTGCCTTGTAATAATAGTCCTCGCCATCGGCCAGTCCCTTATCGGCATAAGGAACCTTCAGCAGTTTGTCCAGAGCGGCGTCCATACCCAGGCCGAGGTCTGTTCCAAGGATATTGGCAACTTCTTTGTAAGGTCCGCTTTCCGCTTTTGCCCGGAAAAGCTTGTAACCTTTCAGCTTCAAGGGGTCTTCACCGGCCGGGCCGGGGGTCCAGGTCAAGGCGATGCTTTTGATATGGCTTTCGGCGGAAAGAATAACGGGCGGATTAGGCGTCAGTGCCGATTCCGCGGGAATGGTGGCCGTGAAGCCGCTACGCAGACCCCGCTGATTATAGGAACGCAGCTTATAGTAATAGGTCGTATTGCGTTCGATGCCCTCGTCCAGATATTCGGGCTTTGACACCTGGGCGATTTTGGCGAATGGACCCTTTTCCGAGGAACTCCGATATACTTCATAGCCGGCAATACTGCCGTCCGGTTGTTCCCAGAAGAGGGAAACTCTTTGATTTCCGGATCGTATCTGGATGCCGACAGGGGTTTTAACGGCAGTCGATGCATCGTCGCGCTGTTTCATGAGGTTCTCGCCAATCGACTTCCGGATCTCATCGCTGAGTTTCCTGACCTCACTTGTCAGGCCGGCGTCTCCCATGGCGCTGACCCGCGTGCGCAGGATGGATTTCTTATTGTCTATCTGCACGACATTGCACCGGATATTGATCATCGTCCCCTTTTTGTCAACGGTGCCGACGACGATGACATCCAGGCCGAGACGCGAGCCGATGTGAACAACATTGTCCATAGCGTCATTCTGCTGCAGGTCATTGAGATTGAGAAAGGCTTCGAGTTCCTTGCGGTCAAGCATGGCCAGGGCCGGATCGGCGGCCAGGGAACTGATCAGCATGTTGGTGACCGTTGTACCGTAACCGGAGGCGTCGGCATTGACGGTTCCGAAATTGAAGACGGAGATCTTGATCTGTGTCGTGGTTTGAGCATGAAGACAGATCGGCCAGAGAAGCGACGACAGAAGGAAAACCCAGAACAGGTTATATTTTTTCAACATATATCCCAATCTACTCCTTCAGAGGGCTACTGGTTCTGGGTCAAATTTTCAATCGTTTCCATCGATTCCTGAGATACGGAGGTTGAGATGCTCTTCAGCTTCTCGTCATAAATGGCATCGGTGTACTTTTCAATAGCCTGTTCGAAGTTGCGGCGTTTTTGATGGGCTCTGGCATCCTTCAGATATTCGACTTCCAGGCTCTGGAACTTCTTCAGAACGCTCTGCCCCATTTCGCCGACCTTCTGATTCGTCAGATCATCAAGGACCTCCGCTTCCGTCGGAAGCTCAAGGGGGTCGTGGGGGATGTTGGCCATTGCCACGGCATCCTGGTATTTATCTTCTTTGATGGCCCTTCCGGGGATGGTATTGGTGACCACATTCTCTCCGGACATGGTATCAACAAGCTTATAGGATATTTCGATCATGGCATTGATTTTTGCGACGCCGTGCTTGTAAGAAACAAACTGGAAATTCCTCTTTTTTACCGTTCTGGGAGGCGCGTTCTTCAACTCTTCCTCCGAAGGCCTTGAGTGTTGAATAAGCCAGTACTGATATTCCGGGTTCGGGATATCTTCTTCATCAACAAGCACCTTCACCTGAGCCGTGCTCGAGTTATCCGTGGTCTTGGAGGAAAACTGAAGAACATTTCCCATGATAAAGGTGTCGATCCCCCGCATCTTCCCGACGGTTTGGGCGGATTTTATATCAACAAGCCCAGTCTGGCCCAATTGCATTTCCCTCAGGATGGATTCGAGTTTCTCCCGTTCGATAATCCGGAGATCACCGCTGGCATTACGGTGAAGATAGGTAATCAGCTTGTCCGCAACGATTTTCCCCGAATCCTTGTTGTTGCTCGGGCTGCCAAAATCAAAGACGGCGACGGATTTGCGGATGCGCCGGTTGATCCGGTCTTTAACATCGATCATCTTCTGGAACAGCTCCTGATTATTGGGCATCAATAGCTCGGCCTTTTGGAGCCATACAAGGGCGTTTCCCCACAATTCCCTCTCACTGTAAGACTTATCCGCCCGGTCGATCAGTTTGGCGGTCAGGTTCTTCAACAAGGATTTATAGTGGGGATCGCTCGGCAGCGAAGGCATGTAGGTTCTCGCGAGGTCAAGCTTTTTAACGGCCCCGGAGAGCTGTCCTGCGTCGGTTGAACGGCCGGCATCTTCTAAATATATCTTCGCGACCTTCTTTTTCAAGTCATCGAGGGCTTTTTGGCGTACCTGATCTTCCGGCAGGTATTCCACTGCTTTTTCCATCAGAAGAATGGCTCGAGACCAGTTTTGCCCGGAAACGGCCTTTTTCGCTTCGGTATCATAATAGGCCACATGGTCTTTACTTTTGGCCCCTTCATATTGCTGGGTGACGTCCAGGTAATTCGGGTTGATATCCATGGCTGCCTTAAAGGCCTGGGCGGCCATTTTCCAATCTTCCTGTTTGCCGAGCCCCACTCCCTGCTGATAAAAAAGTTTCACGCCCTCTTGTTCTGCCCTGGCGAGACGATTCCCCGTATCTTCATAGTTTGGGAATATTTTGTTGATCTGACGCAGTTTAGCGACGGCGGCGAGCCAGTCGTCTTTTGCCATGTCCGCATCTGCTTGGATATAAAGGGCTTTCAAGCTTTCCTGGATGGTTTTGACTTTATCCTTGATCCTGGTGTTAAATGCCGAGATCTCTCCATTTTGCGGATCCAGCTTCTGGGCCAGCTCGGCATCCCTGGCAATTTGCTCCAGAACGGGCATTGTGATGTCGGGGTTTGCGTTGAAGGCCTTCTGTGCTTTACTGTATTTTGTTTTGGCCGATTCCTGTTTTGCCTGCAGCAGGGCTGCTTTGTACTCCGGATTTTCCGGGTCCTCTTTCAGGGCCTGTTCGAAATAACCGATAGCTTCATCGGGACGGCTCTGTTTCATCATGTCCTGTCCGATTTTGTAAACCTCGCTTGTGCCGCAGGCGACGATAGCCGCCAAAAGACAGAACCCGATCAGGATCGTCAGACTTTTTCCGAGTTTCATGTTTTGCCTCCCACACTTTTGGATATCAGGTATATAATTTGTTTATACTTTTAAATGATTGGGTTATTTTGACCCTATCGCGGCTTCGATCCGGTTCGGGGATGTTTCCAGAATCACGATCTTTTTCCCCTGAATGCGAATCGCGGTAAGGTCCTCAGCGAGTCCCTGGGTGTTGCCTTTCATATCCAGATCGAGCTCGGCCGTCCCCCGGGAATAGGATCTCTGGTAGATCTGTTTAAGGCCCTTGACCTGCTCCCGGAGTTTTTCCTTGAGCGCAGACAGGTCTGCGTGGAGCAGCCCGGAGATATGCAGTTTAATGGTGGCCGTATTGGTCAGTTCCGAAGACCAGCGTTCAAGGATTTCCTCCCGCATCTGCTTTGCCGCCTTGATTGAGGCCTCCTCGATAGCCGTCTTGAACTCCCCCTTTTCAGTCCTGTTGGCTGTGGTGATGATTTCCCCCGTATCACCGTTTAGGACCTTGCTCGAAATGGTCACTTCGTGGGATTTTACTTCAATATCTCCCATTTTGAATGATTTTGCCGTATCTTCAACATGGACGAGGATGACAATCTCCGCGCCATACTTCTGTGCGATGGATGACAGGGCCCGTGCGTCGCTTGCCAGAGTTGAAAAACTCGGCGTGGCTTTTGGCTTTGCTGAAGCATCGACCATCTTGAAGCCCTGGGACAGAAAATATCGGGTCATAGAGGCTTCCGCGATGGCATGCTGTTTCTCCCGGCCGTTCAGAATAAACATAAGGCGGGGCTTGGATTTTCTTGCCATGACAAGCTGAACCGCATCCATCCGGTCCTTCAGGCGGCCCGTTTCGACATCCGCATCAATGGTGACCTTGTAGGTATTTCCCTGCCTTCCTTCCGTAACGATTTTATAATTGTTGATGAAGCCGCGGGATTCCGAGAGGATCTGATCCAGTTTGAGCTCGAAGTTTTCCACCTCCGAGACGCTGGTGATCATCACGCCGACCTTTTCTTCGACGGCATTTCGCTGGGCATTATCCAGGGCTTTGTCCCGCGCAACATCAATGGCATTGTTGTAAATGGTGGCCATGCCGACAGAGCGGATGCGATCCTGAGCATGGAGGGCGTATGGAAAGAAAGAGACAACAAGAAGAATGATGGACAGGAGAACTCTATTCATGCTCCACCTTTGGAAACAATAATTCATGATAACCAAATTATTTTGAGGATTTTGCCATGCCTTTCAGGCAGTGCCATACATTATATTACATCGTGTAACTATACTGATATTGATTCCTATGTCAAGGTGTTTGATATTCAACCCGCGCGCCGGTTGACCGTCCTTTGCCTGCCCAAAGGTGATCCTGATTAGCGGTAAGAATGGCCAAGTTTATCCATGAACTCAGCCAGGGCCAGCTGCCAGAAACGAAGGGTTTTCCCGGTTATTTCCGAAAACTTGCCTCCGCTGAGCCCGCTGAAATGCGGACGTTTCGCCGGTCGGGTCAGATCTGCCGACTTGGACGGCAAAACGGTGATATCTTTCTGCTCGGCGTATTCGAGAATTTTCAGGGTGAACTCATACCAGCTGCAAAGTCCCCGGTTCGTTACATGGAAGATTCCGCAATGTCCCCCTTCGATGAGGATTTTGGTGGCTCCGGCAAGATCCCATGTATAAGTTGGTGATCCGACCTGATCATCAACAACGGTCAGTTTCTTTTCGGTTTTGGTCTTTTCGAGAATAGTCCGGACGAAATTCTTGCCGTTTTTGCCGTAGAGCCAGGATGTCCGGATCAGGAGGAAGTCATGGGGGTATGCCTGCAAAATCCGTTCGCCTTCCAGCTTGGAGGCGCCATAGACATTCTGGGGATTTGGCGTGTCCCCTTCTTTATAGGGATGGCCCTTGGTGCCGTCAAAGACGTAATCGGTGCTGAAATGGACGATTTTGATCCGGCGGTCTTCGCAGGCGGCGATCAGGTTTTTTATCCCGCCGGCGTTGACGGCGTAAGCGAGGTCGTGGTTCCCTTCGGCGCCATCGACGTTGGTATAGGCCGCGGCATTGATGATCACCCGGGGTTCCGACTGGTCAATAACCTGCCGGCAGGATACCTCGGAGGCCAGATCGAAATCCTCCACATCCTTGCCCGTCACATCATGCTCCGGGCACAGACGGGCAAACAAATCGCTGCCCAGCATGCCCTTATGGCCCAGGATAAGAATCTTCATGGATCATCCTTTACGTTTATGTGTATTTTACTTCTTTTAAAAAAAGACCCTGGGGAGGCGCCGTCATGCCGGCCATTTTCCTGTCCCGGGCCTCCAGAATGTTTCCGATGTCCCCAGGCTGCCGCTTGCCCTTGCCGACGTCAACCAGGGTTCCGACGATAGTCCTGACCATATACCGCAAAAAACCGTCTGCTTCTACGAGAATATTGATGAAGCCCTGATCATCCCTTTCGACGCCAATCGCCATGATGGTCCTCGTAAAAGTGGCGACATCCGTATGGACCGTGCTGAAAGAGGTATAATCATGGGTCCCTTTGAGAAACCCGGCGGCTTCACGCATGGCCTCGACATTCAGGGGTTTATAAATGGCCCAGGCATATTGCCTGTAAAGGGGCGTTCTTGTCGGCCTGTTGCTTATACGGTACAGATAAACCTTGCTCTTGACGTCGATGCGGGCATGAAAGGACATATCGGCCTCTTCCAGTTCGCTGATGACGATATCTTCCGGAAGGAGGCTGTTGAGGCCGTTATGGAATTGTTCCTTGGGGATTTCTGAATTTGTCCTGAAATGGGCGACCTGGGCGATGGCATGGACCCCGGCGTCGGTCCGTCCCGACCCGATGATCTTGACCGTTTCCCCTGTCATGACGGCGATCTTTTCTTCCAGGACCTGCTGGATGGACAGTCCGTTTTTCTGGCGCTGCCAGCCATGGTAACGGGCGCCGTCAAATTCGATGGTGATTTTAAGGTTACGCATTGGGGATAGTGCACGGTTGTATATAAAAAAGGAGAAGACGCCCTTCTCCTTTTTTCCCATATCGCTTTATAGGCGATGGAGCGTCGTTAATTTCCGTCACAGGCCTCCAGAGCGGCAATGCCGGGCAATACCTTGCCCTCTAGCAGTTCGAGGGAGGCGCCGCCGCCGGTGGAAATGTAGGTGATCTTGTCGCTTTCTCCTGTTTTATGGACGGCGACATCCGTATCGCCGCCGCCGACGATGGTAAGGGCGTAGGAGTTGGCCACGCTGTGAACCAGGGCGGCGGTTCCCCTGCCGAAGGCGTCGATTTCGAAAACCCCCATCGGGCCGTTCCAGACAATCGTCTTGGCGTTACCCAAGGCCTCTGTGAAGAGGGTGATGGTGGCAGGTCCGATGTCGAGGCCCATCCAGTGGGCGTTCATCTCTTGAATAGGGACGATCTTCGTCTCTGCATCGGCGCTCATCTGCTCCGCCATGATGCAGTCCACGGGGAGGTATAATTTGACGCCCAGTTCCCGGGCCGTCTTCATGACTTCGATGGCCTTGGGGATCAGGTCGTCCTCCACAAGCGATTTACCGACTTCGTGTCCCAGGGCCTTCAGGAAAGTAAAGGCCATGCCGCCGCCGATAATCATCTTGTCAACTTTCCGGATGAGGTTTGCCAGGGCTTCCAGTTTGCCCGACACCTTGGAGCCGCCGATAATGGCCACGAATGGCCGGGCCGGATTTTCGAGGCATTTCTGGAAATAGTTGACCTCCTTCTTGAGGAGGAATCCGCCGCCGCATTCCTTGACGTAACGGGTGATAGCGACATTTGAGGCATGGGCGCGATGGGCGTTTCCGAAGGCGTCATCGATATAGACATCCGCATAGGCGGCCAGTTTTTTCGCAAACGCCTCGTCGTTCTTTTCTTCCTCGGGGTAGAAGCGAAGATTTTCAAGAAGAAGGACATCGCCCGGTTTCATGGCGTCTACAAGACCCTTAACGTCATCGCCGATGCAGTCTTTGGCCATGACCACATCCTTCTGGATGAGGCGTGAAAGCCTTTTGGCCACGGGGGCAAGGCTGTATGCCGGATTCACTTTGCCTTTCGGCCGTCCCAGATGGGAGGTGATGATGATCTTGGCCCCTTCATCCAGGGCATAGTTGACCGTCGGCAGGGTTGCCCGGATGCGGCTGTCATCGGCAATATTCTGTGAACTGTCCAGGGGGACGTTGTAATCGAATCTGAACAGGACTCTTTTGTCTTTCAGGTTGATTTGGTCAATGAATTTCATTTCCCCTCCATCCGCTTTTCGATTCTTTGTGCGCTGCCTATATAGATGAAATACCCCGGGAAGGTCAAGACCGAAATCATGGCAATGATTCATCAATAAATGGATTGCTGAAGGCCGTGGATCGACTGTACGCCAAGCTTGACATTGGCGGCAAAAAAGCTTTAAGTTGTTGTACAGTGTAAAAATATATGCCTTCTACAGACGAAAATCCATCGTTCAAAGAGGTGAAGATGATATCTGATATGGACTATACCCTTGCGGATAAATTGCCCATCAGTGTTTACATCGGCCAGGACGGACGTTTTCAATGGGTCAATACCCGGTTTCAGGAGGTGACGGGGTACGGCGCGGACGAAGCCGTGGGGCTTTTATGCCTGTCCCTGGTTCATCCCGATGACCGGGACCTGGTCCGCAGAAGCGCCATCGCCATGCTCCGGGGAGAGACCGATCTTTCCTATGAATACCGGGTGATTACCAAGAAAGGCGATCTCCTCTGGTCCATGGAAACGGTGGTGCCGATTATGTTCCGGGGCCGCCGGGCCTTTCTGGGCAGTCATATGGACATCACGCGTCAAAAGCGCGTGGCGGAGGCCCTGCGGACCAGCGAGGAGCGCTCCCGGACCATCATCGAAACGATTGCCGACGGCTATTTCGAGGTTGATCTGGTAGGCAACACCGTCTTTTGCAACGATCGATACGTGGAGAACACGGGCTACAGCCGGGAGGAGCTCAAGGGGCTCCATTACCGGACCTATATGGACAAAGGGAACGCCGACCGCATCTTCAAGACCTATCATGACATTTACAAAACCGGCAAACCGGCCAGGAACTTCGAATCGGAGGTCATAACCAAAAACGGCGAAATAATGCGGTCGGAAACTTCCGTCAGCCTCATCCGGGATTCCGAGGGGAAGCCCATCGGATTTCGAGGCATTTCCCGTAATATCACAGAACGGCGAAAAATGGAGGAGGCCCTGCGCGCCAGCGAAGAGCGCTACCGGACGATTATCGAGGACATTACGGAGCCTTATTCCGAAGAAGATCTGGAGGGGAACAAAACCTATTTTAACAACGCTTACATGGATGTCATCGGTTACAGCCGGGAAGAGCTGACAGGCCTCAATTATCGGTCCTACATGGATGATAAGAATGTAAAATTGGCCTTTGATGCCTACCATGAGGTCTATAAAAGCGGAAACCCTGTGAAAAACAGGGGAATGGAATGGTTCTCAAAAAGTGGTGAGAAAAAGTACTATGAGCTGTCCATCAGTCTGAGGCGGGACGGACAGGGGAAGCCCATCGGGTTCCGGACGATCTATCACGACACGACGGAGCGGCAGCAGATGGAAGAAGCCCTGCGGGCCAGTGAAGAGCGCTACCGGACCATTATCGAAAGTATCCCCGATGCCTTCTACGAAGTCGATCTGCGGGGGAACCTCCTGCTGTTCAATACGCCTTACCTGAATATGTTCGAAACCAGTCAGGAAGAAATGCAGGGAAGCAACTTCCGGGCCTATACGGATGAAAAGAACGCCAAGGTTGCCTATGAGATCTTTCATAAGGTTTACGAAACAGGTGTTCCCGTCAGGAGCATGGGGTGGGAGGTTATTACCAAGAGCGGCAAGAAAAAGCATGTGGAACTCTCCGTCAGCCTCTTTCGGGATAATAAAGGAAATCCCCTCGGCTTCCGGGGGATATACAGAGACGTAACGGAGCGGAAGAAAGCCGAAGATGCTATTCGCGCCAGTGAAGAACGTTACCGGACCATCATCGACACGATTCCCGATGCCTATTATGAGGTGGATTTAAAAGGCAATGCCCAAATTTTTAATGATGCCTTCCTGAAACTTTATGAATATGAGATGGAGGAAATGCAGGGCCTGAATTACCGGGCCTATACGGATAAGGTCAATGCGGATATCGCCTTCCGGATTTTTAACCAAGTCTTCAAGACGGGGATGCCTGTCAGGAGCATGGACTGGGAGGTCATGACCAAAGGCGGCATCAAAAAACAGGTCGAGCTCTCCGTAAGCCCTGTCCGGGACGTTGACGGGAAGCCGATGGGATTCCGGGGCATCATCCGGGATGTCACGGAACGGCGTCAGGCGGAAGAGGCCATCCGGGCAAGCGAGGAGCGCTTCCGGATGATTATCGAAACGATCCCTGAACCTTACGCAGAGGTCGATCTGAAGGGGAATCACACCTTCTTCAATGAAGCATACGTAAACAACCAGGACTTCAGCAGAGAAGAACTGCAGGGTCTAAACTACCGCAACTATATGGAGAAGGCCGATGCCAAACGGATATTCAATCTTTACCATGAGGTTTTTATAACGGGGAAACCCGTTAGAAATAGAGCTTTTGAGTTAATTTCAAAGACAGGGGAGAAAAGGCAATCCGAACTGTCCGTCAGCCTGATTCATGACGCCCAGGGAAAACCCTCGGGGTTCAGGACACTTTACCATGATACGACGGAGCGCAAGAAGATGGAGGACGCCCTCCGCGCCAGCGAAGAGCGCAGCCGCGCCATTATCGAGACAACGGTGGAATCCTATTTTGAGCTTGATTTGGCGGGGGATGTCGTTTTCTTCAATGATGAGTTCTGTAAAATTCTTGGATACCGACGCGAGGAGATGGAGGGTCTCAATAACCGGGCTTATCAGGACCCTGAAGCCGCCCGGCAGTCCTTTGAAGTTTTCAACAGCGTTTATAAAACCGGAAACCCTGCAAAGTTCGTAGAAACTGAATTCATGCGCCGGGATGGGGAGAGGCGGCAAGTGGAGCTCTCCATAAGCCTCATTCGTGATGGCGATGGGAAACCTACCGGATTCCGGGTTGTGTCCCATGATATTTCGGAACGGAAGAAGGTTGAGGCCAGCCTGTTGCAGGCCAAAGAAATGGCCGAGGTGGCCAATAAGGCCAAGAGTGAATTCCTGGCCAGCATGAGCCACGAGATTCGAACCCCGATGAATGCCATTCTGGGCATGGCGGAACTCCTATCCGAAACGCCTTTGAGCAAGGAGCAGCAGAAATATGTCCAGGTCTTCAGGGACGCCGGTGAGAATCTTCTGGGGATCATCAATGATATTCTTGATCTGTCGAAGGTGGAGGCCGGACAGATCAACCTTGAGCATGTCGATTTTGACCTTGCGGACCTGTTCGACCGGATCGGGGAGATAATGGGTATCCGTGCCAACAACAAGGGCCTTGAGCTGAATTGCCATATCGCTCCGGATGTCCCCGTATCTTTAGTGGGCGATCCCACGCGCTTGCGCCAGGTGATCGTCAATCTCCTTGGCAATGCAATCAAATTTACCGAGTCGGGAGAAATTATCCTGGGTGTGAGGAAATCACCGGAGGCGGTTCCGGGTCAAGAGACGGAAACGGTTGAACTGGTCTTTACCTTGAAAGACACGGGTATCGGCATTCCTCCGGATAAACTGGATCTTGTGTTTGAACGGTTTACCCAGGCCGATTCATCCACAACGCGCAAATACGGCGGTACGGGGCTGGGATTGCCGATCACCAAACGTCTTGCCGAGCTGATGGCGGGAAGCATTCAGGTCGAAAGCGAGGTGGGAAAAGGAAGCGTCTTCACCTTTACGGCCCGTTTTGCCCTTCAGAAGGAGCCCCGGAAAGAGGAAGAGCCGTCTTTGGCGGATATCGTCGGTTGCCGCGCCCTTGTCATTGATGATAATGCGACGAACCGGATGATTATCAGGGAAATGTTGACGGGCTGGGGGACGCATGTCACAACGGCAGGCAGCGGTTGGAGCGGCATCACCGCCCTCAGAGAGGCGGTTGCCTCAAACAATCCTTATGATTTTGTCATATTGGATTATCATATGCCGATTATGGACGGGTTTGCAACGGCGACGGCGATCCGTGAAGACCCCGCTCTTTCGCCCATGGTGATCATCATGCTTTCATCAGGCTATCCAAAAGAGGACCTGGCAAAGGCCAGGCAGGTCGGCATCGATCAATTCCTTTATAAACCGGTCAAGCGTCGGGACCTGCGCGAGGCCATCAGTTTGTCCCTGGGAAAGGTTCAGCCGGCGTCACCGGAGGCGGCGCAAAGCGCCGCAACGGAGACAAAGCCCGCTGCCGCCCCTGATCA
Organism: uncultured Syntrophaceae bacterium; assembly: GCA_964492965.1. Classification (GTDB taxonomy): domain Bacteria; phylum Desulfobacterota; class Syntrophia; order Syntrophales; family UBA8958; genus CAZBME01. The sequence goes on from CAZBME010000018.1 coordinate 56,169, forward strand.
GCCGGGTTATCAGCGGCCTCTCCGGATCCTTCTGGTCGAGGATAACGAAGATAATCGTCTGTTGATCTGGGCCTATTTGAAAAATACGCCCCATCAGGTGCAAATGGCGGAAAACGGCGCCATCGCCGTTGATAAATTCAAGACGGCCACCTATGACATTGTGCTTATGGATATGCAGATGCCCGTCATGGACGGCTATACGGCCACCCGTGAGATTCGCCGGTGGGAACAGGATCAGGGACGCCCATCGGTTCCCGTTATTGCCCTGACGGCGCATGCCTTGAAAGAAGACGAGCAGAAGAGCCGCGACGCGGGCTGCGACGGACATATCACCAAGCCCATCAAGAAAGCCAGGCTGCTTGAGGCGATGGCCCATTTCACCGGATCAACGCCGGAAAAGACCTGAAGGGCTGGAAATATCTGAAACGCTGTCTCTGCGGGGATCGCTTTATCAAGGGAGGACAAGACGGAGAATCGGGAAACGGAAATCAAGTCACTACGGAGGATGCTGGATATCTACCGGACCGTGGTGGAATCCACAAGCGATTCCATTTATATGGTGGATAGCCGGTGCTGTTATCTTTATGTTAATCCCAAGCATTGTCTGGCGTTGGGGGTACCTCCGGGCGAGTTGGTCGGCAGGCGTTATGAGGATTTACACACCCCCGAGGAGACCCTTGCCTTTACGACGGATGTAGCCAAGGTCTTTCAGGAAGGCTTGTCTTTCCAGTGTGAATATCGCAGCCATCGAGACGGCAAGACGTTTCTTCGCACCTTCAGCCCTGTCCGTCCTGCTCCGGGACATCAAGAAATCGCCGCCGTATCCATCATTTCCAAGGATGTTACGGAATGGAAGCACATCGAACATCTCTATGAGACGATAGCCGAAAAATCCCCGATCGGGATCTACATCGCCCAGGATGAATGCTTCCAATGGGTTAATGAAAAAATTCGTGAATCGACGGGCTACACGACACAGGAAATTATCGGCGTGCCTTGCTTGTCCGTTGTTCATCCGGAGGACCGGGAATGGGTCAGGAGCCATGCCGTCACCATGTTGCGCGGCGAGACATCCCTTCCCTACGGATACCGATTTGTCACGAAGTCGGGGGATCTGCTGTGGTACCTGGAAACGGTCATGTCGATTACCTACAATGGCCGCCGGGCCGTTCTCGGCAGTCAGATGGATATTACAGCGCAAAAACAGGCGGAAGACGCCCTGAGGGAAAGCGAAGAACGTTACCGGACGATTATTGATACCATTGCCGATGCCTATTACGAGCTTGATCTGGCAGGGAACTATGTGATGTTCAACGACGCCTATGTCAACCTCCACGGGTACGGCAGGGAGGATATTCAGGGGAGCAATTACCGGGCCTATGTTGACAACAAACAAGCCGACATTGCCTTCCGGGTTTTCCATCAGGTATTCAGGACCGGCAGGCCCGTCAAGAAGATGGGGTGGGAGATCATCACCAAAGGGGGAGAAACGAAACAGGTGGAATTGTCCATCTCCCTGGTTCGGGATGCACAGGGCCGACCCAAGGGGTTCCGGGGTATTATCAGCGATATCACCATAAGGCGCAAGGCGGAAGAAGCGATCCGGCAGCAGGCCTTCCATGATCCGCTGACGGGACTTTCCAATCGGACGCTCTTCTACGACCGCCTGCATATGGCCATCAAGCGGGCTAAACGGGATAAAAAACTTGTCGCCGTCATTGTTCTTGATCTGGATTATTTCAAAGGCGTCAATGATCAGTGGGGACATGCAACGGGAGATGCGCTTTTGCAGGGCGTTGCCGGCCGCCTTCTGGAGATCGTCCGGGCCAGTGATACCGTTGCCCGTCACGGCGGGGATGAATTCACCCTGATCCTGCCCTCGCTTCCCCACCGGGAAGATGCGTTGCGTGTGGCCCGGAAAATTGTCCGGGCCTTCAAAGAGCCCTTTCGTTTTGATGCCTGCGAGTTGACCGTCACCACCAGTCTGGGTGTAGCCCTGTATCCGCTGCATGGCGAGAATATCGATGCCCTCATGAAGAATGCCGACATGGCCATGTATCGGGCCAAGAGTATGGGGAGGAACCAGTTCTGCTATGGTGACGGCGTGGACGGGATTGTTTGATCAGCGCAGAGCCAGGACCTTGTCCAGTCGTTTTGCCAGGGATGCCTTCCCCAGGATAGAGAAAACCTTGTCCAGTTCCGGCCCCCGGCTCCGGCCTGTGATAGCCGCCCGAAGGGGCATGAAAATAGCTTTCCCCTTGAAGCCGGTCTTCTCTTTTATGAATGCGATCAGCTTGCCGTAAAGGTCGGCCTCGTTATTCCCCATGTCTTCAAGGACTTCCTGCAACGCCTTCAGAACATTCCCGGATTCTTCTGCCTTCAATATTTGCAGGGCCTCGTCGGAGAATCCAAACCGCTCGTCATCAAATATATCCAGGTATTCGCCTATGTCGGCGAGGGTCATCAGATTGTCCTGAATGGCTGCGACAATCAGGTTCAGACGTCCAGCCTCCATTTTTGCCGGGTCATAACCGGCCTTGACCATGAAGGGCTTTAAGTGTTCTATCAGTACCGCCGCGTCCTGGTGATGGATATAAAGGGCATTGAGCCAGCGAAGTTTGTCTTCGTCAAAGATGGCGCCGCTTTTGCCGGCCCGGTCCAGGGAAAAGCGGGCCGTCAGTTCCGCAACATGGCAAACCTCCTTGCCTTCACCGAGGGAGGCGCCGAGAAGGGCCAGGTAATTGAGCATCACCTCGGGCAGGATGCCTTTGGCCTTGAACTCCCTGACGGCGACGGAGCCGTGCCGTTTGCTGAGCTTGGACCGGTCTTTGCCGAGAATCAGTGCATGGTGGGCGAAACGGGGCGGGGTGAATCCCAGCGCCTGGTAGAGAAGGTTTTGCAGGGCCGTATTGGAGAGGTGATCTTCTCCCCGGATGACATGGCTGATCTCCATGAGGTGGTCATCGATGACGCAGGCAAAATTGTAGGCCGGGATACCGTTGGCGCGAACGATGATGAAATCGCCGATGGCGTTGCCCTCGAACTGAACAGGGCCCCTGATCATGTCTTTAAAGGCGATCAGGCCAGGCGGAACCTTAAATCGCCAGGCCGGTCTCCGGCCCTCGGCCTCTTTCTCTTTCCGTTCTTCGGCGTTCAGGCTTCGGCATTTTCCCATGTAGCGCGGCATCATCTTCCGGGCAACCAGGCTGAGCCGTTCCGTCTCCAGTTCTTCATCCGTGCAATAGCAAGGATAAACCGCCTCGGTTTCAACGAGTCTTTGCAGGTTTTTCGCGTAGACAGGGAATCGTTCGCTCTGGCGGTAAGGTCCAAAAGGGCCGTCTTTCCCGGGTCCTTCGTCCCAGTCGATCCCCATCCAGGTGAGATCCGCGATCAGGTTTTCCTCAAAGGCCTTGGTCGTTCGGGTCTGGTCCGTATCCTCAATCCGCAGGACGAGCCTGCCGCCGTGATGCCGGGCAAAAAGCCAGTTAAAAAGGGCAGTGCGGGCGTTTCCCACATGAAGCTCCCCCGTGGGAGAAGGGGCGAATCGGACTCTCGGCGCATCCGTCATGGCGCCACCTTCGGCTGGACGGTTACGACCGCCATGACGGCCACGCCTTCTTCATGCCCCGTGAATCCCATGCCCTCGTTCGTTTTTGCTTTGACGCTCATATTTTCGGCCGGTATGCCCAGGACATTGGCGATCTGCCGGATCATCAGGGGAATATAGTCCTGCAAACGAGGTCTTTCAAGAATGACCGTCGCATCGGCGTTATGGACTTTATAGCCATTTCTTTCGGCAATCTCCACAATTTTGGAGAGGAGGATCGTGCTGGGAATGTCCTTGTAGGCAGGATCGTTATCGGGGAAATGGGTGCCTATGTCTCCGGCGCCGACAGCGCCCAGAATGGCATCACCGATGGCGTGGAGGAGGGCATCCGCATCGGAATGGCCGACCAGCCCTTTCATATGGGGAACTTCCACGCCGCCCAAGATCAATCGCCGTCCCTCGGCCAGGCGATGGCTGTCGTAACCTATTCCAACGCGCATCATGTTGACCATTCCTCTTTTTTCATCAGATATTCCGCCATGACAAGGTCATCGGGCGTTGTAATTTTTATGTTGTCATAGGAGCCGGGAATGATGTTTACCGAAACGCCTATCCGTTCTACGAGGCCGGCGTCATCCGTCCCGTAAAAGTTGTCCCGGTATGCCTGATCGTAGGCACGGACAATGATCTCCCGCTGAAATGCCTGGGGTGTCTGGGTTAAACGGACCCGATCCCGATTCGGCGTATAGTGGACCCGGTTTCCCTCGTCGCAGATTTTGACCGTGTCCTTCGCCGGTACGGCCACGATGGCAGCTCCCCATTGTTTTGCCTCCATGATGGTTTCCCGGATCAATGCTCCCGAAATGAAGGGTCTGACGGCATCATGAATGATAACCACATCCACGTCGCCGTCGAGGGCTTCAATCCCCTGCCTGATGGAATCCTGCCTCTCCCGGCCGCCGGGAAGAATCTTTGCGATCTTGGTCAGGCCATATTTCTCAACGATGGATGTCCTGACATCAGCCCTGTCTTTTGAGGGCACGACCAGAAAAATGGCATGAATGGCTGCCGAGGCCTGGAAACGCCGCAAGGTGTGGACAAGAATGGGAAGGCCGTTCAGGGTGAGATACTGTTTGGATACGTTTCCTTGCATCCGTTGCCCTGACCCGCCGGCGGGAATGATCGCCACGGTCTTGATGGGGTAGGTCAGGTCTTGAGGTTTGCCGTTGTTATCCGGAAATTCCATAGGGCGAACAATTGTTCAGAAACGCAAAATTCAAGACCTGACCCCTTTCGTTACTGCTTGACGGGTAGTCCGAAGGGCTTTTTGTCGTTGGCGACGTTCTTCATCTCCGAGAAAATCATTCTTCCCGCTGTTGTCTGGAGGACGCTGGTGACGGTGACCTCAACAATCTGCCCCTGGTACTTCTGGGCGTGATCGACAATGATCATCGTGCCGTCATCGAGATAGGCAACGCCCTGGCCGGTTTCTTTGCCCTCTTTGATGATCTTCACGGTCATCAACTCTCCCGGGAGAACAACGGGTTTCAGGGCGTTGGCCAGTTCATTGACGTTGAGAATCTTGATGCCCTGTAATTCCGCTACCTTATTCAGGTTGAAATCATTGGTGATGATTTTGCCTCCCTGGGCCTGGGCCAGCGCCACCAGTTTGGCATCCACGCCTTTGATCTTGGGGAAGTCCTGATCGATAACATCGATGTGAATCCCCACGCTCTTCTGCATGCGGTTCAAAATGTCGAGTCCGCGCCTGCCCCGGGACCGCTTCATGGAATCACCCGAATCGGCGATATACTGAAGCTCGTCAAGAACGAAGCGGGGGACGGTCAGGGTGCCTTCCACAAAGCTTGTCTCGCAGATGTCGGCTATTCGGCCGTCAATAATGACGCTTGTGTCCAGAATCCTGATCTCTGAATGCTCCTTAGCCTGAGTAAAACCAAAAATATTAAATTCTTCAATCTTTTTTGATCCCAGAACGAGCCCGAGATATCCCATGATTCCTGTTAAAAGGGCATAAATCCAGGGGAGGATCGCCTGGTTTTCTTGGATTTTACTAACGAAAGTAAGGCCGTAGGCAAGTAAAAAAGCAATCAGTAACCCGATAATCATCCCGCTGACGCCGCCCAGGATCACGCGCAGAGAAATCTTGCGAATGTCCTGTTCTGTTTTAATAACGAAAAGCGCGATCAATAATCCCAAAATAAATCCGACCGGCCATGTCCACCACTGATTGGCCGGATAAGACAGGTATGCAATGAAAAAGCCGCTAATGGAACAGGCTAAAATAAGTATTATTCTGACAACCATCTCTTTTCACCTCCTTTCCGTTAATGGATGACGGACCGGCATTCCCCTGAATCTCCTGCTTGCAGGCCGGGGGGATGGCGGTCTGGTTTTTTTATAAGTCTCTAAATTGCGAAGCAGCCGGACAGGCAGCGCCTATCGCTTCACTGGATCGTGAAGATCAATTTCAGGTCCTGTTCGATCTTCGTTTCATCCGATTTGGTGGCTACGGATATCTCCTTGATGAGCAGGCTTTTGGCCGTATCCATCATTTTCCTCTCTCCGAAAGACAGGTTCTTGTCATTCTTCAGAATCAGGAGATCCCTCAGGACCTTGGCAATTTCATAAACGGACCCGGTTTTGATCTTTTCCAGATATTCCCGGTATCTCTTGTTCCAGGTCTGCTTATCGATGGTTATGTCCTTGTTTTTGAGAATATCATAGACCTTGGATATTTCCTTTTCCTTGATGACCTCCCGCAGGCCGACGGATTTTGCGCTGCTCGTCGGGATCATGATTTTCATCCCGTTGCCCATGATTTTCATGATATAAAAGGTCTGATTGCTGCCCATGATGTCTTTCTTCTCAATGGCCTCAATGACACCGACGCCCTGCGCGGGATATACTGCCAAATCGCCTACCTTAAACATTTCAAACACCACCTGCGTAACCTATTTTATTTTGAATCTAGTAACTTATCACATTCATGCCGAATAGTCAACCATTATCATCATAGCGGTTGATGACGTATACGGGGCTTGAATTTCCTGCTCAGATAAGGGCTTGTTCATGAACCGGATGCTCCTTCATTTATACAAAAGTACTAATGTAAGCATCTCAGGGAAGAAAGAGAAGGGGGTTGCGAGATTTATTATTGTCCCTGATTTCGAAATGGATGTAACCATCGTTTTTTATTTCAGATTTTCCGGCGAGGCCGATCTGCTCGCCTTTTCGCACGCGATGGTCAATCTTTACCATACGGGTGCCCAAATGGGTGTAAACGGTTGCGAAGCGTTGATCATGCTTGACGATAATGGTTTCCCCGAATTCCTTCAGCGGCGCGGAGAAGATCACCGTTCCCGGCGCCGCCGCCGTCACGGATGCATTTTCCCTGGAAACGATCCGGATATGGTTGTAGTACATGCCATTGGGCTGAACGCCAAAACGACTAACGACTTTCCCTTTTACGGGCCAGGTAAACCGCCCTTTTTCCGAGGGTGCGATCTCTTCCGCCCCGGGGGCCGCCATAAGGCTTTCCTTGGGCAAAGCCGATGGTTCTCTGGGTTTGGTCTGTTCCGGCAGGGGAAGGCTGCCCTCCTGTTTGGCCGAAGGTGATTGCCACAGGGGCTGAGAAATGGGTGTTTTCCGCACGGTTGCCGACGCTGCCCCCGGTGCGGCCTTTTCCGGTTCCTTTTTGACCGTCGGTTCGACCATTTCCGGGTCCTGTTTCGCCGATGGCATGCTTTCGGCGGGAGGCACTTTCTCTTTGGCCTTCTTGGCCATGCCTGCCCCTTTTGTTTCAACCGGTGTCTTTGCCTGTGCCGATGTCACGGGAGGCTTGACCTTCGCGTCTCCTGTTTTTGCGGCATCGGCGGCGGGAGGGGGCGCTTTTTCGATGATCTGTTCGGCATCGGGAATGAAAATCACCATGCCTTCCGTCAACTGGTTCGGTTGCGGGAGTTTATTCGCCTCCGCCAGTTTCCGCGGGGATATTTGATACGTCTTGGCGATTTTGCTCAGGGTATCTCCAGGCTTTACCTGGTAGTATATCCCCGTAATCCGGGTGGATTTTGCGGGTCCGCCACAGGAAAGGATCAGCAGCGTCGCCAGGGCCAATAAAAGATATTTCCCGAACATGCCCCATCGGTTCTTCTGAATATTTGTCAATTGTTCCAACCGTGTTCGCCAATAAGGTCCACAAAGCGGCATCCGCCCAGGGATTCTTTCTTTATATCGGCAGCGTCGTCCGACAGCCGGGTTACCCGGAACAGTTCCTGGCTGATCCGGCCGCCCACCGGGATCACCAGGCGGCCGCCGACCGCCAGCTGTTCAACCAGTATATCCGGTATTTTGGGAGCGCCTGCCGTGACGATGATCCCTTCAAACGGGGCCTCCTCCCGCCAGCCGTAAGTCCCGTCGCCTACGCGGATGGCAACGTTGAAATAATTCAAAAAATCAAGAATCTTTCTGGCTCCGGTTGCCAGCGAGGCAATTCGCTCGATAGAAAAAACATGCCCGGCGAGTTCTGCGAGAAGGGCGGTCTGGTAGCCCGAACCGGTGCCTATTTCCAGGACCCTATCCTTTCTGGTGAGGGCAAGGGCCTCCGTCATGAGGGCCACGATGTACGGCTGGGAAATGGTCTGGCGCGCATCAATCGGCAGGGGATTGTCATTATAGGCCTGTTCGATCAGGCCGCCGTCGACGAACAGGTGCCGGGGCATCTTTTCCATGGCCGCCAGAACGCGCTGGTCCGCAATATTGCGTGCCCGGATCTGGGAATCGACCATCTTCTGCCGCTGCTTCTTGTATCGGTCCATCAAATCTCCTGAAGATGTTTTCTCTTGGGCGGAATGGGATAAATCTCCTCCACCCGCTGATGCCTCCGCAAACCAATGGCCTCCCGGGTAATAATCAGATAATGATAACGTAACTGGGCGTACTCCCGTAACCGGTTGTAACGGCTGATATCCTTATTGATCCCCTGGATGATTTGCCTCTTGGGAAGGGAGAGATCTGGCGAGGCATGCTGCCCATCCCCGTTGTCCCGATGGTTAAGGTCATGGCATCGCCCATCGATGGCTTTCCCAAGGTCGCGAAGCTTCGTGAGTGCCCGGTCGACGCTGTGGCCGGCGCGCCCCAGGACCTCGGCCCTTTCCTTGAGAAGTTCCTGTTGTAATGCATCTTCGGGGGTCTTTTCCATGCATGTGAAGTCCTTAATCCTTTGTAATAAAAATATTTTACCATTTTGCGGGTGCCGGATCAACATAAAACCCGATGCTTGCCGGTATTCTTTTTCCCCTTTACAGGGCCCGGGTCTTCCGCTACAAATAGACATAATTCGTCCGGAGGAGGTGTCGGCATGGAGGTCAGGATCAATCGTTCCACCATTTCCCTTGTTGAGGGAGACATTACCCTGGAAGAGACGGACGCTATCGTCAATGCCGCCAATGCGAGGCTTGCCGGAGGCGCCGGGGTCGATGGCGCGATCCACCGGGCCGGGGGACCGTCCATCATGGAAGAGTGCCGGAGGATCGGAGGCTGTCCGACGGGCCAGGCTGTGGTGACTACAGGCGGCCGCCTCAAGGCGGGATATGTCATTCATACCGTGGGGCCCATTTACCAGGGGGGCATGAAAGGCGAAGCGGACCTTCTGAAGAGCGCCTACCTCGAAAGCCTGAAGCTGGCCTCGGCAAAAGGGCTCAAAAGCGTTGCCTTCCCGGCTCTCAGCACAGGCGTTTACAGCTATCCCCTCGCCGAAGCAGCGAGCATTGCCTTGAAAACGGCTATCGGCTATCTCCGGGAACATGAAGAGCCGGCTCTGGTCAGGTTTGTCCTTTTCGACGGCAGAACGTATGACGTATTTGCCGAGGAATTGCGAAAGCTGGTGTAAAAACGCCCATCTGCTGCGTTGCAAGCCTCGTCAATCAAGATACGTTCCTTCCCTCGGTTTTTGCGCGCCTTGCATCCGACATTTTTGAACAGCCTTGATGCCGGGACGTTTTTTAACACCCCGGTAACGTCTACCCGGCATGCCTTGACCGGAAAGGGAAAGTATGAGAGGTTTCACCTATGGTCAGACGCGCATCCCAGAAAATACCCCAGAAGCTGGGCGATATCCTTCAGCATATCCTGAAGAAACAGAAAATCCCCGTTCATTTTGAAGACCAGACGCTCCGCCACATCTGGAACCGGGCGGTGGGCCCCCAGATATCGGCCCAGACATCGCCGGAGCATATTAAGCGAGGTGCCCTGCGAGTGAAAGTGGCCACCTCTGTCTGGATGCATCAATTGCAGTTTATGAAGGAAGAAATCCTTAGAAAATTCAACCAGTATTCCGGAAGAGACCCGATTGCCACCATTCATTTTTCCCTGGGGGAGATGCCGCCGATACCCCAAACGAAACATCAGGCTCCTGCCGATCCCGTGCCCGCCGATATCCTGAAGCCGCGGGATAAACGGATCATCAAGGAAAGCCTGGTCGCCATCGTTGATCAGGAGTTGAAAGACATCCTGGAGCGGGTCATGACGAAGGAAATCAGCCGCCGCCGTTTCATGGAGAAGAAGCGAGGTCGCTGAACAGGGCAGTCATGGCCGCGGAATAATTTCCGTTACCGTCGTAGATAAAAAGGGGCGGTTCCACGGCCATTTCCTCACGTCCTCCCGCAACCCCCTCGGCAAGGATGAATTCCCCCCTCGATTCGGGATGGGAATGGACGATCCGGCATCGCTTGGGTTCCAGACGATTCAGACGCATGCGGCTGATCAGCTCCGCCATCCTGCGGGCCGGATAGATGAGATAAACCCGGCCTCCCGGTTTCAGGGCGTATGCCGCAGCCTTGAGAAAGTCATCCAGCGAGCCCGAGATTTCATGCCGCGCCACGGCCTTTTCACTTTCCGCATTGATTCTGCCGGAAAGGTGTTTCCGATAGGGGGGATTGGAAACCACGGTGTCGAAGGCGTGAGCCGGGACAAGCTCTTTTATCTGCCGCACGTCCCCTTCCACGATGTTCATTTTATCCCGCATGCCGTTCATAGCGAGGGTCCGCCGGGCCATATCGGCCAACCCCTGCTGGATCTCTATGCCGACGACACGGCTGCCGGGCCGCAGACGGCAAAGGAGCAGGCCGATGATGCCGCTGCCTGATCCCATGTCCAGAATGTGGCGTCCCTTGGCGGAGCCGGCGAATTGAGCCAGGAGCAAGGCATCGACAGAGAAACGGTACCCCCGTTTTCGCTGAATAACCCTGAGGCGGCCGCCTTGGATTCCGTCGACCGTTTCCCCTTCCCTGAGGAGAGGGCTGTCAAATGTGCCGGCAATTTCCATTTTCCCCGTTGAATCTTCTTGTTTATCCGTATTTTTCAATATAATATATAAGTCAATGGCTTATGAAAAGAAAAATATGAGAGGGAGGCGACAAGATGGAAAGTCTCATGCAGCAATGGCTCATGCTCCAAAAGAAGGCCCTTGACAATTCGTTTAAATCTATGACGGAGCTTCAGGATTATGTGGCGCAGCAAGTGCTCTCATGTGTCGAGATGAACCCTGTCCTGCCGGAAGAAGGGAAAAAACTCATTGTCGAATGGGCGCAAACGTACCGCCGGGGCCGCGATGATCTCAAGGACCGCGTCGATGAGAATTACAAGAAAGCCGAGGCTTTTTTCAGCAAAGAGCATAAATAGGGAAAACATGAAGATGATTCTCCCGCCCTCTCCGGACAGAGAAGAAAGAGGGCGGGAGATGATCGTATCGGAACCGTTGGAAGATTGCAAACGGTTCGGCCGTCAAGATCAGACGCCTTTGGCCTTTTTCATGTCCTCGTCGCAATGACGGGCAGCTATCCACCAGAAGATGGTGGCCAGGAAACCAAAGGCGGTGGACACATAAAGGGCATAGGCAAGCCCCTGATATCCGCCACCGAAAGTGTCCGAGAGGCCTCCCACCAGCGCGGGCCCCCAGGCGCCGCCGAGGGCCATCATGGCCAGATAGGCCGTGCCGGAGGATAATCCCTTCAGGTTGGGTGTAACGACATCCTGGGTCGTCGCCGATGCGGCGGGAAAAGCCATGCCGCCGAATATGCTGTGCAGCGGCATCATGACCGAACAAAAAATAAGCAGATTCCTGTTGCTTAGGTCAAAAACGGCAATCAGCACCAGCATTAAAAAAATGGCGGAAACGGAAATACTGACCGCGGCCAGTCTCATGCGTCCGCCTGGCCTTTTTTTCTGCCATTTGTCCGCCAGAATACCCCCGAGGATTGGACCGAGCAGGCCGATAATGCTGACGAGCCCGACGACCAGGCCCGCCTTGTCTTCCTTGACATGATATGCCCGCATCAAGAGTGCCGGGAACCAGGTCATAATGGAAAACTGCAATACGGCAAACATGCCCAATCCGGCGTAAAGCCAGCGCAATGTAGGAATTTTCAAGAGCTTCTTAAAATTTTTGATAAAGGAGTCATGGACCACGGCCGATCCGTCTTCTTTCTTGAGAGAATAATCCTGCATGAAAAATGCGAGAATTCCCAGGATGATGCCGGGGATGCCGAATATATAGAAAGGTGTCCTCCAGCCGCCGTAATTCGCTGATAAATAACCGCCCAAAATAACGCCCACGATGATGCCGATGGTGATAAACATGTTAAAAATGCCAAGCTTCTGAGCCCTTTTCTCTTCCGGATAGGATGCGGCAATCAGCGCCGTGCCGCCGGCGGCGAAACCGGATTCACCGATGCCGACGCCCAGCCGGGCGGTCAGCAGGGAGGCAAAGCCGTTGCAGAAGCCCGTAGCAAGCGTGAAGATGCTCCAGGCAAAGGCCATCAGGCCGATCATTTTCTTCCGGCTCCAGACATCAATAAAATGGGCAATAGGCATGCAGAAGACGATGACGCCCACATAGAACATGGTATTTACCAGGCCTACCTGGAGGTCCGTCAGGCCCAGGTCGATCTTCATCGGCTGCAGCACGACGGTCATGACCTGCCTGTCCATATAGTTGACCGCATACAGCAAGGAACTGATAATCATGACGAAAGTTGCCCTCGAACCACCTACTTGAAACTGATTTGACTGCTGAATCTTCACTTAACCCTCCTTTGATTTTATTGAACAAACACCAATAAGCCTGATCTTTGTAAGATCATCTTCCGGTGCACTTTTCGGGGAATGATGAATAAGGTGGTCAATGCTTACGGGTGAGCGCTATAGCACCCTTCGTGCCAAAGCCCTGCTGCCGATATATCTCTGTATTTGTCTGAAATGAATGGATAATTATTTTTCTCCTTGAATTATGGATGAATTGATGATTCAAAAGCGTCTCGACAGAAGCAATAATGAGACATATGTGAGACGTTTATATCAGTAGTGAGACAGAATTGGAGATTGGAACGGATGATTCCCAAGAAAATGGAGAGGCCGGGATTCTTGCAGGAGACAAAATGGATCGGGTCCGACTACTACCAGAGAAAGAATAAAAGAACCTTTGTGGAATGGGAGAAATTTGTAAACAACGAGCTGAATATCGATACCGCCATTGTTCCCCGGGAAGTGCTGGATGCGTGGATAAGGTGCAGGCATCTTGGCGTCGATCCTTTCACCCAGCCGGGTAACGAGGTGCTTGCCGGACGGGAACTGCAAAAACTGCTCGATAGAAATAAATCGTTTATCGACGTCAGCCGGCCGGTTATGAAAAACCTTTACCGCTTTCTCGAAGGGTCCGGTTTTGTCGTTTCCCTGTTTGACCGGGAGGGTTTCATTCTGGAAATGATCGGGGATCATGAATTCGACCAGCTGGTTCGCATGGCAAAAGGGGGCATCGGTTCGCTTTGGAGTGAGAAATGCGCCGGCAACAATGCTACGGGAACCGTCGTTACGTTTCAGAAACCGGTCCAGCTTTTCGGGAGCCAGCAGTACGTAAAAGCCTGCCATGGCGGAACAGGGTCGGGGGCGCCGATCTTCGGTCCTGACGGGCATTTCCTGGGGGGGATTGCCCTCTCGGGCCGCTATTTCCGGGCGAATGCCCATACGCTGGGGATGACGGTGGCGGCGGCCAACGCCATCGAGAACGAGCTCAGGATCAGGAAAGCCTTTGTCGAATGTCAGGTGGCCTACAGTTATCAGAAAACGGTCATCTCCTCCATTCTGGAGGCATTGATTGCCGTTGATATGAAAGGCTGCATCACGCTGATCAACGATAAGGCGAAAAAAATGTTTTCACTTGATGCCGGAAATGTGGAAGGTCACAGCCTTCGCGACGTCTTCTGCAAGGAAAACCACCAACTGTTCTCCTGGATCGACAGCAAGGACACCGTCACGGATGCAGAGGTCCGCATATTTTCCAAAAATTCGGGAAGCGATTTTACCCTGACCTGCAATCCGATCCTGTCCCAGGCGGGAAGCGTCATCGGCAAGATCATTATTTTGAATGAAATCAAGAGAGCCAAATCAATGGTCACGAAAATGATGGGGGCGAAGGCCAACTTCCGGTTTGAAGACATATGCGGCGGCAATCCGAGGTTTTTGATGACGATGGATCAGGCTAAAATGGTTTCCCAGAGCAATTCCAATGTTTTGCTGCTCGGGAAAAGCGGGACGGGGAAGGATCTCTTCGCTCAGGCGATCCATAATGCGAGCACTCGCAGAAACGGTCCTTATCTGGCCATCAACTGCGGGGCCATCCCCCGGGATCTGATTACAAGCGAGCTTTTCGGCCATGAAGAGGGGGCTTTCACCGGTTCGCGGCGGGGGGGAGGGCAGGGCAAATTCGAACTGGCCGACGGCGGGACGATATTTCTTGATGAAATTGCCGAAATGCCCCTTGAGCTGCAAACGGCGCTCCTGCGGGTTATCGAGGATAAATCCATCCTCCGTATCGGGGGCGCAAGGGTCCGTCCTGTGGATGTCCGCATTATTGCCGCCACGAACAAAGATCTGCGCGAAGAGGTCCGCAAGGGCAATTTCCGTGAGGATTTGTACTATCGCGCCAATGTTTTTGCCATTGAAATGATCCCCCTGAGCGAGAGGCTGGACGATATCCAACTCCTGATGGACTGCTTCATCAAGCGGTATGCCGCGGCCATGAATAAAAGGATCGACCGTGTGGATAAAAAGGTCCTGGACGTCTTCATGAATTATCCCTGGCCGGGCAATGTCCGGGAGCTGCAGAATGTCATCGAACGGATGATGAATTATGTCCGGGGTCATGAGTTGACGGTTGACCTCATTCCATCGGAGATCGTGAATTTCAGCCATTATCCTGAATACAGCGCCGGACTGGAATCTCCCGACGAAGCGGAGCGGAAGATACTGGTGAAAATGATTTCCATGAAGTTTCGCAAAAACCGGATGGCCGAACAGATGCAGATATCGCGGGCGACGCTTTACCGGAAAATGAAAAAATTTGAGCTTTTATAAAGGAATGTTCCCTGTCCTTGACGTAAACACCAAAGATCCCCTCTTTTCTAAAGAGGGGTTGGGGGAGATTTTACACAAGGCTGCAACCCCCTGGCACCCCCTTTGATAAAGGGGCGGCTTGCTAGGTGAAAGTCCTTAAAACGATGATCTGAAAGAAAGGATGCACCACATGTTAAAAAGAGGCCCGATCGAGAAACAATCCTGGAAGCCCGGCAACATCCTGGCCCCTGTTCCTGCCGTTCTGGTGAGCTGCGGCGGGTCACAGGACTGGAAGCCGAACCTGATCACCATCGCCTGGACGGGAAACGTTTGCAGCGACCCGCCCATGATCTCCATTTCTGTCCGCCCGGAACGCTATTCCCATGGCATCATCGGGGCCACCCATGAATTTGTGGTCAATGTGCCTTCCCTCAGGCAGGCCAAAGCGGTGGACTGGTGCGGCGTGGTTTCTGGCCGGGATTTTGACAAATTTGCCCATACGGGGCTGACGGCCGCTTGCGCCCTGAAGGTAAGCAGCCCGATTGTCCTGGAATGCCCCCTGAACATCGAATGCCGGGTCCGGAACACGCTGGAGCTGGGCTCTCACACCCTGTTTCTGGCAGAAGTGGTCGCCGTCCAGGTTTCTTCCTCGCTGATCGATGCGAAAGGGCGTCTCCGCCTGGAGAAAAGCGGCTTGCTGGCCTTTGCCCACGGTCATTACTTCTCCCTGGGCCGCCATCTGGGCCATTTCGGTTTTTCCGTGCGGAAGAAAAAGCCGGTTCGCGGATGAATCTTATTCTTTAAGGGGTGTTCCCTGTGCGGGTGAAGATGCCGTCATCTATGTCCGATCCAGCTCTTTCCTGACGGCCAGGCCGATCCGTTCCGTGACATAGGGCTTCCTGACAAAGGCGCCCGCCCCCAAAGACTGGGCCATGTTGACCCGTTCCGTCTCGGCAAAACCGCTTACAATGATCGCCTTCTGTCCCGGGCGGATTTCCGATATCTGTCTGTATGTCTCGAAACCGTCGATGCCGGGGTCCATGATCATGTCCAGAACGATCAAATCAGCGGCGTTTTCTTTCAGGTAAGCGACAGCCGCTTCCCCGCTTTCGACACTCGCCACGGTGTAATTGAGTTTTTCCAGGATGCGAACGGCCAGCTCCCGCTGCCCCGCCACATCGTCAACCACGAGGATTTGTTCACCCCTGCCCACGTATTGATCTGTCGGGGTCGCAACATCATCTCCCGCCTCTTCCCGTGTCACGGGGAAATACAGGGTGAATGTCGTTCCTTTACCGAGGATGCTCTGCACATCTATATAACCGCTGTGATCCTTCACCGTTCCCCAGACCACGGACAATCCTAGTCACGTCCCGCTTCTGCCCATCACTTTTTTGGTGTAGAAAGGTTCAAATATCCGCTGCAGGTCGTCATCCTTGATGCCTTCACCCTCATCGGAGACGCTCAGTACGACATAGTCCCCTTCCTCGACCGCGTCATAACCGGAAACAGGTCTGTCCACATACCGGTTCTCCGTCCGGATGGTCAGCTCTCCCCCCGATGTCATCGCCTCCGCGGCATTGTAAACGAGATTCATCAGCGTTTTTGATAAATGCGCCTGGGACCCGGCAATCTTGATGAGGTCCTCTTCGAGGTCTGTTTTTATCCGGACATGGGGATGAAACGACGAGAGCTTCATGAACTCGGGAGATTTTAGATATTCCGTAATGATTTTATTCATATTGATGACCGTTCTGGCCTGGGCGCCCCGGCGGGCAAGGGTCAGGAGATCCTGTACAATGGCTGCCGCCTGTTCACCGCCCATCATGATGTTGCGGGCATCATCCCGCAGGGGGCTCGATTCGTCCAGGCCGTCGTACAGCAGTTCCGCATACCCGACAAGGATGCCGAGGGCATTGTTCAGATCATGGGCGACGCCGCCGGCCAGGAGACCCAGGGCCTCCATCTTCTCCGCCCGCTGCAGACGCTCTTCCAGGTTTTGCTTATCCTCCTCCGAACGCTTGCGCTCCGTAACGTCCCGGGAAAGGCCGCGAAATCCGATTGGCTTGCCTCCGCCATCTCTGATCAAGGAGGCGGAAAATTCGTTAAACCCTTTCGTCCCGTCTTTCCTGATAAAATTCCCGTCAAAGGCCTTAATCGGTTCATCTGTCTTGTAGAGCCTGCTGAATATTTCATGCTTCTTTTTTGCGTCCGTTTCATCCGTCAATTTCCGGTAGTTCATGCCGATCAATTCATCCCGGGCATATCCGAGATTGATGCATTCCGCATCATTGACGAAGGTGAAATTGCCGGCAAGATCAATCTCAAAATAGCCCTCGTCGATGCTCTCCAGAATCCCCCGATATTTTTCCTCGCTCTCCCGCAGCGCCTCCTCGGCCTGCCGCCGCGACAGGGCGATGGCCAGGCTTTCAACCAGCCGTTCGAAATGGGCAATCAGCCCGGGAGTGAAACGGTCCGGGCGCCGGTCATTGAATTGCACCAATCCGAAAACCTGATGCCCTGTGCGCAGGGGGATCAGCGCCACCGATTCATATCCCTCGCCGTTGCACCGGTTGCGCGTACGCGCCTGGCGGTCGGCTTCGGTGGTGCCGGCGAGGAGGGCCGAGGTGTTGTTGGACCAGAAGCTTCCCTTGGCAGTGAAAAACGGCTTTTCGGGATCGAACAGGCCGCGTAGGATGTTGCCGCACATGCATTCGAGGACGGGGTTTCCTGCGGCATCGCGCAGGATTACGCCGTCCGGGCCGACTGCGCAGAGGTGGTTTTCCTCGAGAACAAATGCCGGAGTGAATCCCCGGGTCTCGTAATAGGGATAGTCGTCCCCGGCCTGCAGGCGGATGCCGACGGCCTCGCACCCCGACCAGCCTTGCAGGGACGCCGTCAGGTCCGACATGCGTTCACGGAAATCGCCCGGCGTGTTGACCAGTCTAATCAATCGCGACGTCAGTTCATGTTCATCCTCCTGGAATTTTCGTTCGGTGATGTCGCTCAACACGACGCGGCATACGGGCTTACGGTCGGCGTCCTGCGAGATGATGGCTTCCATCCGCACCCATAATATCGTTCCGCCCTTCTTTACCATCCGCAGTTCGCACGCCTTAGGCAAACCGGTCTCAAAGAGCTCTTTGCGGTACCGGTAGTAGATGTCCTGGTCCTCTTTGAGGATAAACCGGGAGATCGGCTGCTTGGCCAGCGCACCCCGGGCAACGCCCAGCAGGGTCGCGGCGGTGAGGTTGGCCTCCAGGACCAGCCCCTTTTCGTTGAGGGTGCAATAACCCACCGGAGCCAGATCGTAGAGGTCAAAATAGCGTGTCCGCGATGCATCCAGCTCTAACTGCGCACGTTGCAGTTCCTCATTTTGCATCATCAGCTCGATCTGATGCACCCGCAGTTCGTGGAGGACATGCTTGTCTTCATGGCGCCGGGGCGCCTTTTCCTCGATCTCTTCGGCCCGCTGGCGCAGTGTATGCCCTTTGCCTGTCGAAGGGTCGTCGGCACCATCCGGATCGAATTGCTTTTCATCAGTCACGGTCTTCCTCGCTCCTCTTTTGCACCATTGCCTCAGGCCTGCCGATCCGTTTTTCTACAAAGGTATTGTATAAAGGTTTTCTTCTTTTCATTTCTTTTTTTAAGGAAGATGCTAAACTGCAAATAATTAATTTGTAAAGGGAAAGACTCTTTTCCTCCCCCTTTTTTAAAGGGGGATACAGGGGGATTTTTATGGGCCATGCTTAAAAATCTCCCCCCGCCCCTCTTTAGAAAAGAGGGGAGCTGTTGTACTTAAGTCCATGACACCGGCTTTCCCTCTAGCGGAAACGAAAATCTTTCAGTATTGCCTAAAGTTTTTTTTCTTTTTCTCCCCCTTGTCTAAAGGGGGAGAAAGGGGGATTTTTTATGGGCTATGCTAAAAAATCTCCCCCAGCCCCTCTTTAGAAAAGAGGGGAGCTGTCGCGGTTAAGGCACTGCACCCTCCTTATTTCCTGGTTCCTTTCAACCGTTCCGTGGTCGCAATCGCGTACATTCGGCCGGCCTTATCCACCAGAGCCGTGGAGACCATCACGACCTCAACGACCCTGCCGTCTTTGGCGATCCGTTGCGTACGGTACGGCTCCAGAACCTCAGCCCGGCTGAGCTGCCCTATTGTGGCCAACGCCTCCTCTCGCAGGCCTTCCGGGATAAGGTCGCGGATGTTCATCCCCTGCGCCTCGGCTTCACTCCAGCCGTACATCCTCACCGCTCCCGGGTTCCAGGCCAGGATGCGCCCGTCCAGGTCCTGTACGGTAATGGCATCGTGCGAATCGCGGACGACCACGGCCAGGCGGTTCAGGTCATTGGCCTTCCGCAGGGCCTCCTGCGTCTTCTTCGCCTCGGTAATGTCCGCAAAGGTGATCACGGCGCCCTCGATCACGTTGTTCTGCGTGCGGTAGGGCTGGATGCGCATCGAGTACCAGCCGCCCGCCGTGGTCTGAACGTCCGCCTCTTTGGGTACCAGTGTGTCCAGCACCGCCTGCACATCCGCCACCAGGCGGTCGTAGCCCGCGAGATTGGAGACGAGGTGCCCCACGGGTCGCCCCACGTCGGAGAGGATCAGATTGATGATCCCGGTGGAGGCAGGGGTGAAGCGCAGGATGTGCAGCTTGTGATCGACAAAGATGGTGGCGATGCCCGTGCCGGCCAGGAGATTGTTCATGTCGTTGTTGGCCTGGGAAAGATCCGTCACTTTGGTTTGCAGTTCGGTGTTGACGGTGGCTAGCTCCTCGTTGACCGACTGCAATTCCTCTTTGGCGGTCTCCAACTCCTCGTTCGTGGACTGCATCTCCTCGTTGACCGATTGCATCTCTTAGTTGGAGGACTTGAGGCCGTCATTGGCGGTCTCCAGTTCTTCGTTCGGGGGCAGGAGGGATT
>CAZBME010000019.1:0-75688 GCA_964492965.1 uncultured Syntrophaceae bacterium
TATGCCGCTCTGCCGGGTATTCCTTGCAGTAGCCGTAGCCGCCGAAGATCTGGACGCCTTCAATGGCCGCTCTCATGGCCACATCCGAGGCATACATCTTCGCCATGGCCGCTTCCTTTTCGTAATCCATATCGTTGTCTTCCATCCAGGCGGCCTTGAGGAGCAGAAGCTCCGCGGCATCGAGTTCCGTGGCCATATCCGCCAGTTTGAACTGAATTGCCTGGAAGGTCGAAATGGGCTTGCCGAACTGGACCCGCTCCTTGGCATAATTCAAGGCATCTTCCAGAGCCGCCTTGCCGATGCCGCAGGCCTGGGCGCCAATACCGATCCGGCCCGCGTCGAGACTGGAAAGCATCTGGCGGAACCCCTGGCCTTCCTTGCCCATCAGGTTCTTGGCCGGGATTTCCGCATCCTCGAAAACCAACTCGGCGGTGCTGGAGGCCAGGATGCCCATCTTTTCTTCGATCTTCCCGACGGAAAATCCGGGGGTATTCTTCAGGTCAACCAGCAGGTTGATGATGGACTTGTAGCCTTTCGACGGGTCTGTTGTGGCTGCAAGAACGCAGTACCGGGCGATGCCGCCGTTGGTGATAAAACGCTTGGTGCCGTTGACGATGAACTTGTCCCCTTTCAGTTCCGCCCGACAGGTCAGGGACGCCGCATCTGAACCCGCACCCGCTTCCGTCAGGGCATAGCAGCCCTCCGCCTGTCCGCCGGCGACAGGGACAAGGAATTCGAGTTTCTGCTCATGGGTGCCATATGTCTTCACAGGGTAGCCGTAAAGGGTGTTGTTCACGGATACGATAACGCCCGTGCTTGCACAGGCCTTGGAAATGGCGATCATGGCCAGGACGTAGGTCACATTGTCCATGCCGGCGCCGCCGTACTCCGTGGGGACGGAAACCCCCATGATGCCCATCTCGCCAAGCTTGCGGCAGATCTCCTCCGGATGGCGATGGGTGCGATCGAGTTCAGCGGCGATAGGTTTGATCTCCGTTTCGGCAAAACGGGTTACCATATCCTGTACCATCTGTTGTTCTTCGCTTAATCCAAAATTCATCTAAATGCCTCCTCTTTAATTAAGATGTGGCAACTCCTCCACACTTGGGATCATTATCAAATTTTCATCGGCAAATCACGATAAAAAATCATTTATTAGACCGCCGCCAGATACCTTGAGATTCAGCGGACCTGATCAAACCTTCGCGCGTTTCGGGATGGGCGATGCCGATCAGTCCCTCCGCACGCTGCCAGGTGCTTTTCCCTTTCAAATTGCACTTACCGTATTCCGTTACAATGATCTGAGCCACGGATCGCGGATCGGTCACGATGCCGCCGACTTGCAGGGTTGGAACAATTCTTGATTTAATGTTGCCATCCTTGGTTTTGAAGCTGGAAGGAAGGCAGATGAAAGACTTGCCGCCTTTTGACAGATAGGCGGCCATGACGAAGTCGAGCTGCCCGCCCGTTCCGCTGATCTGCCGGATGCCTGCTGATTCGGCGCAAACCTGACCGTAGAGGTCCACTTCGATGGCGTTGTTGATGGACATCAGGTGATCGTTCCTGGCGGCGATATAAGGATCATTCGTATAGTTGACGGGATAGGAGGCGCAAAGGGGATTGTCGTCGACAAAATCATAAAGCAGCTGGGTTCCCAGGGCGAAGGTATAAACCATCTTCCCCGGCTCGATGTTCTTCCGGGCGCCGGTCATCTTGCCCGCATTGAACATGTGGACATAGGCATCCACCAGCATCTCCGTGTGGCATCCCAGGTCTTTCAGATCCGATTCGGCAATCAACATGCCGACGGCATTGGGCATACCGCCGATGCCGAGCTGAACCACGGACCCGTCGCACATCTCTTCCACGATAAACTGTGCCACTTTCTTGTCCACGTCGGTGATGGGACCGGCAGGTGCCTGGGCCAGCGGCGCATTTTCACCCTCGACGATGTAGTCAACTTCCGATATGTGAATGGCTTCCTCGTAACCTCCCAGACAGCGCGGCTGCTTTTTATTGACCTCCACGATCACCAGCTTTGCCCGGTCACAGGCCGCCTTGCTGTGGGAATTTTCGAGGCCGAAATTGAAATAGCCGTGTTTATCCATGGGGGTGACCTGAAGCATGGCCACGTCGAGATTCTCAATCTCTTCGCGGACGAGGCGCGGCACCTCGGAATAGCGGATGGGTGAATAGTAGACCGGCGTGCCCTTGTCGGCCATCCGACGGTCGACGCCGGACATGTGCCAACTGTTCCAGGTAAAGGTTTCCCCGTGGGGATCTACGGCCATGACTTCCGGCATGTACGGGGTTACGCAGCTCCAGATCTTGATATCCGTCAGCTCATCTTTCCTTTTCGCCAGGGCCCTGTCCAGGCAGCGAACGGTTCCCGTAAAGGAGGCATAGTCGATCCAATCCCCCGATTTTACAACTTTGACGGCCTGATCAGCCGTTACCTGCTTTTTCTTATACTCTGTCATTAAACGCATGATAAACCTTCCTCTCTGCAATACCCTGCCGGCGCAGACTTTTTCAGACGCCAACGTCGGATGATTCAAACTAGCATGGTGTCGGCAGGGAGGCCAATAAGTCGCCGTCCCTATATTCAATAGGACTATTTCCTATTTCCAAATCAGCAAAAAGGGGGTGGGAACAGTAAGAAAACGTGAAAGACCGGCTTTAAGCGCCAGACGGCATGTCCCGCCGGTTGTGTTGGAAGGCATTTTCAGATATAGGTAACCGTTGAAAAACGTTTATCGGGGGGCGGCGGCGTTGTGCTGAAGGCCTTGCATCCGGACATTCCGTATCAAATACGGGACAAGCTTCTGAACAGGGAAGAAATTACTGAAGGAGACTGTGAGTGTTAAAGATTATTTTTTTGGGAACCAACGGCTGGTACGACACGGAAACGGGCAACACCATCTCGATCCTCTTGAAAACCGAGCACCATGACATTATTTTTGATGCCGGATATGGCCTGGCCAAACTGGACCGCTACCTCAATAAAGGTGAACCGCGACCGGCCTGTCTATTTCTCAGCCATTTCCATCTCGATCATGTCGCGGGTCTCCATGTCCTGGCGAAGTTCAGATTTCCCGCCGGGTTGACGATCTGCGGCCCTGCCGGTTCAAGGAAGATTCTGAATACCCTCATGAATCAACCCTTCACGCTGCCTCTGGCCGAGCTCCCTTACCCCGTGCAGGTTCTCGAACTGCCGGAAGAATCGTCCCGACTGCCGTTTAAAGCTGAAGCCATGCCTCTTCGGCATTCTGCTTTAACCCTGGGCTTCCGGATCGAGCTCGAGGGACGGGTGGTGACCTATTGTGCGGATACGGGCTACTGTGAAAATGCCGTGGCGCTTTCCAGGGATGCTGATCTGGTCATTACGGAATGCGCTTACAGGAGTGGCCGGACCGATGAGTCCTGGCCCCATCTAAATCCGGAAACGGCGGCGCGGATTGCCGTCGAAGCGAGTGCCCGACGCCTGATCCTGGTTCACTTCGACGCCCAGCAGTATCCGGATCTCGCAACGAGAGAGCAAGCGGCGTTGGCCGCTCAGGTTATTTTTCCGGAAACGACCGCCTCCACGGACGGGATGGAGATCGCAATTACATAAATATGATTTGGCTCTCATAGGACGCATCACCCTGCCGAACCTGATTTAAGCTACTGTGCCGGCGTTTGCTCAGGGATTTACGTGGTCCTCCAGGGCATCGGCCAGAGGCCGGTCCCACTGCATGAAAGCCACGGCCAATTCCCAATGCCCCCCCTTCTTAATGGCATGATTGATCCGCATGACCTGCGCCTCCACATGGTGATTCTGATTGCCTATCTCGACTGTGAGGCGGATGATGTCCCCCCTGTTCAAATGTTGCAGGTTTCCCCTTTGACAGCACCCCCTCGCCCCACCGGCAGAAATATCCGCGATATCCATGACGTTTTCATCGAAAGAAATCTGAATCCGATCAAAGAGGACGGGATTAAACCGCGGATATTTTCGCAGTTCGTAATCGTGAATGGCTTCACCCCTTTCGACGACGATGCCGGGGGGCGCTTTTTCATCCTGGCCGGCGTTGATCGCGACCACGAGAGCCTTGAATCCGAAGCGCTTTGCCTCTGCCCCATCCCTTTTGAACGTGATGAGCAGGGATCGGTTCAGGAAGGCATCATCGAGGGGCGGCAATGTCTGGTTCAGGGTGATGCGTTGATCGTCCGCCTGCAGTTGCAGGATCGACGTCTTGCGAATGTCGCCGGGCGCCGTAATCAAATCAACCGGCATTCCCTCGTGCAATAAGGAATCCTCTGCCATGGCCTGCCTCCTGTCGGTAAAAGGTAATGGGTGGACGCGCTTCGCTTCATTCACCCGATGTAGATGTGAAAAGACTGATGTGGCATGGTGCTAGGTAATTTTTTTGATGTCCTTGTCTTTGCCTACGACGACGAGGACTTCCCCGTCCTTGATGACAAAATCGGCCTGCGGGACCATGTGGATACGGTCGGAGATGATGTCCCGGATGGCGATGACTTCGATGTGGAATCTGCTCCGCAGTTGCAGTTCTGCGATGGTCTTCCCCAGGAAGCTGTTGGGGGGGGCCATTTCGAATATCATGTAGTCATCGGACAACGGCAGGTAATCGAGGACGTTGGGTGAAATGAGACTCTTGGCTACCTTCCCGGCAATTTCCTTCTCCGGGATGATGACCTCCGTGGCCCCCACTTTTTCCAGAATGAGCTTATGTTCCTCGTTCGGGGCCTTGACGATGATATTTTTGATCTTCATCTGCTTGAGATGAAGGGTAATCAAGGTGCTGGCGGCCAGATCCTCACCGAAGGAGATGATGACGGCGTCGTCTTCATGGATGCCGATCATCTCCATGACTTCCTTGTCGGTTCCGTCGGCCACAATGGCCTTGGTGGAATAATCCCTGGCCCTTTGCACGGCATCTTTATTCTTGTCTATGGCGATGACTTCAAAACCGTTTTCGTAGAGTTCCTTCATGATATTGGAACCGAAAATGCCCAACCCGATGATAACAACCTTCTTCATATCTTCTCCCCCTTAACCGACCATGACCTGCTCTTCCGCATAGGTAAGGCCTTTCCTGGGCGTACCCCATGAGAAGGCCAGGGTTAGCGGCCCAACCCGTCCGGCAAACATCATCAAAATAATCGCCAGTTTCTGCAAGTCGTTCATCTTGGCCGTGATACCCATGGAAAGCCCGACGGTGCCGAAGGCCGAAACGGTTTCAAAGAGATATTCCACGAAAAAATGGCGACTTGAAAGCGGCGTCATGCTGGTCCCGCTGAAGATCAGCAGCAGGGACGTAATTAATACAACGGAAAATGCGGACGCAAAGATGATGGAAATGGTTCGCCCCAGAATTTCGGCGGGAACCGTTCTGTTGAAGACATTTACCTGTTCCTGTCCCTTGAAGCGATTCCGGATCATGAGGAGCAGCAGGGCAAAACTGGTGGTCTTGATGCCTCCCCCCGTGGACCCTGGTGAAGCGCCGATAAACATGAGAATAATAAGGACCAGAATCGTCGTATTGGCCAGCTGGCCGATATCAACGGTATTGAAACCGCTTGTCCTTGCAGTGACCGACTGGAACAGGGAGGTGAGCAGTGATGTTTTGAAAGAGGCGTCCTTCAGGACGTGGTTGATCTCAAACAGGTAGAACAAAAGCGCCCCTGAAATGATGAGGCTTGCCGTGGTGATGAGAACGATTTTCGTATGGATGGACAGGGATTTCTGGAGCCCCCGGAGGTGCGAAATGACCTCGTATTGAACGATAAAACCGATGCCCCCCAGGACGATGAGGGTCATGATCGTCAGATTGACGATCCAGTCGTTCTGGTAACCCATGAGGTTATCGGAAAAAAGGGAGTAACCGCAATTATTGAAAGCGGATACGGCATGGTAAATGGACTGGAAAAAGGCATGGCCGGGGGGAAAATCCTGTACGAAGCGGATGAACAGGATAGCGGTTCCGATTCCCTCGGTAATGAAGGTCAGAATAATAACCCGCTTCATGATCAGGAGAAAATCCCGACGGGGGGTATGAAGGAACGTGGATTGGATGATTTCGCGTTCTTTGAAGGAAAGGCTGCGCCCCATGAGGCCGAAGAAAACGACGGAAAAGGTGATGATGCCGATCCCGCCGATCTGGAAAAGAACGAGGGTGATGACCTGGCCGGCAAAAGAAAGGTCCTTGCCGATATCAATGGTGCCGAGTCCCGTGACGCAAACGGCGGAGGCGGCAGTAAACAGGGCATCCACAAAGGTCAGATGTCCCTTGCTTGATGCAAAGGGCAGCCAAAGCAGAATGGCGCCAACAAAAATGATCGCGGCAAAGCTCAGAATAAAGATCCGGGCGGGTGTCAGTTGCCTGGCAAGAAAGGTTTTAATTGAGGAAAGGATCGTCATAAAGGTTGCCGGAGGCTCAACTCTGCTGTTTTTCTTTTCCCTGGTTGATCATGGCCAGAAACAGAATCACCGCCCCTACGGAGATGGCAGCGTCGGCGACGTTAAAGGCCGGATAGTGGGCAGTGCCAATGTAAAAATCCAGAAAATCAATGACCTCGTTAAATCGAAGCCGGTCAATCATATTGCCTAATGCACCGGCCAGGATAAGGGCCAGTGAAATGGTCAGTAACCGGTCCCGTGCGGGGTTCTTGTAAAGGTAATAAAGAATCAGGCAAACGGCTATGATCGTCACGGCCAGGAAGAAGAAAGAACGGAAAATCGCCGGCGCTCCCGCCAGAAAACCGAAAGCCGCGCCGGGATTCCGGATATACGTAATATTGAAGAACCCGTCGATCACGGGGAAAGACGCGTGAAGGGCCATGGAAGCGTCTATATGGAGCTTTGTCGCCTGATCGAGGAGAACAGTTGCCATCACGATCAGCAGGAAGACTGTATTGGTTTTCTTCATTGTCATGGCGTTAAATCTTGTTGACGCACCTTTCACATATCGCCGGATGTTCCGGATTCGTTCCCATCTGCTCGCTGTAGATCCAGCAGCGATTGCATTTCTCGCCTTTAGCCTTGCTCACGCCGACGTACAGCCCCTCGATTTCCTTGCTTTCAAAAGGATCTGTCATGGCGTCCTTTTCCACAAGTTTAAGCTGGGAGACAATCAGCAATGCCCGCAAATCTTCGAGACGGCTCTCGAAAATCGCCCGGAGCTTCTCCGGCAAGGCAATATCAACCGCCGCATCGAGAGAATGGCCGATGGTTTTGTTTTTCCGGGCGTTCTCCACCGCCTTGGCGATCTCCGACCGCACCGCAACCATGGACTTCCATCGTTCGCCCAGAGTGTCGTCAACATATTCGGCCTTGATTTCCGGAAACTGCACCAGATGGACACTTGCTTCCTTTCCGGCATAGGCGGGCATGGCGGCCCAGATTTCATCGGCTGTGAAAGTCAGGATGGGGGCCAGAAGCCTGACCATGGTATCCAGAATGATGAGCATGGCGCTTTGGGCGGACCGGCGTTCCCTTGAATCCACCTTCGACGTATACAGACGGTCCTTGAGCACATCGAGATACAGGGCGCTCAAATCGACGGTGCAGTAATTATACAGCGTATAGTAAACCATATGGAACTGGTAGCGATCATAGGCATCCCGGACGCGACGGTTGATTTCCTGCAGGCGGTGGAGGGCCCAGCGGTCCATTTCAATCATCTCGCCATAGGGAACGGCATCCTTCGCCGGGTCGAAATCGGAGAGATTGCCCAGGATATAGCGGCTCGTATTGCGAATCCGCCGATACGCCTCGACGAGACGGGTCAGGATTTCCTTGGAGATCCGGATGTCGTCGGTGTAATCCTCGGCGGCAACCCAGAGGCGAAGAATCTCCGCCCCGTATTGATCGATGATCTCCTGGGGTTCAATGACGTTGCCCACGGATTTGGACATCTTCTTTCCATCGCCATCGACGACAAAACCGTGGGTCAGAACCGTCTTGTAAGGCGCGCGATCACGTGTGCCGATGGATTCGAGGAGGGAAGAATGGAACCAGCCGCGATGCTGATCGCTTCCCTCCAGGTACATATCAGAAGGGGAACGAAGATAGGGGCGCGTTTCCAGAACGGCGGCATGGCTGACGCCCGAGTCGAACCAGACGTCGAGGATATTCGTTTCCTTGCGGAACGATGCGGCGCTTTTGCAGGTGGGGCATGTCGTTCCGGGCGGCATCAGGTCTTTGGCCTCCCGCTCGAACCAGACATCAGCGCCGTGTTCCCGGACCAGGGCGACAACATAATCCAGAATGTCCTGGGTCAGGAATTCATGGCCACACTCGTTGCAGTAGAACATGGTAATCGGAACACCCCAGAGGCGTTGACGGGAGATACACCAGTCGGGCCGGTTCTCCACCATGCCGTAGATGCGTTCGCGTCCCCACGCCGGAACCCACTCGCCTTTATTAATCGCGGCGAGGGCCTTTTTGCGCAGGTCGTTCTTTTCCATGGAGATGAACCACTGTTCCGTGGAGCGGAAAATGATAGGTTGTTTACAGCGCCAGCAGTGGGGATAGGAATGCTCAATATCGACCAGACCCAGAAGCGCGCCGACCTCTCCCAGTTTCTTGTTCACGCTGTCGTTGGCGTCAAAGACGAACTGCCCGGCGAAATGTTCGACATCCTTGGTAAACCTGCCGTCCTCATCGACGGGGGCGTAATTATCCAGGCCGTAGACCATGCCGATTTCATAGTCCTCCTGTCCATGGCCGGGAGCGATATGGACGCTGCCCGTGCCCGCCTCCAGGGTGACAAAAGGTGCCAGGATCAACAGGCTTTCCCGGTCAAAGATGGGATGCCGCGCCTTCTGGCCTTCCAGAGCCGCGCCGGGGAATTCATCGAGGATATCGTAAGATTTGCCCCGGTAGCCAAAGGCATCGAGGCAGTAATCGAGGAGATCCTTCGCTACGATGAGAACCTCACCTTCAACCTTGACCGCCACGTAAATGAATTCTTCGTGAAGGGCGATGGCCAGATTGGCGGGAATCGTCCAGGGAGTCGTCGTCCAGATGACTATGTTCACTTTTTCGCCTGCCAGCTTGGGACGGATGGCGGCGATATCGGAAACGATGTGGAATTTAACATAAATGGATGGGGTGTGGTGTTCGTTGTATTCGACCTCAGCCTCGGCGAGGGCCGTCTTGCAGGAGGCGCACCAGTAAACGGGCTTCTTTCCCTTATAAACGCTGCCCTTGAGGTAGAGTTTGCCGAATTCATTGACTGTCACGGCCTCATAATCATAGGACATGGTCAAATAAGGGTTTTCCCATTCGCCAAAGACGCCGAGGCGCTTGAACTGATCCCGCTGGATACCGACGAATCTTTCGGCATAGGCGCGGCAGGACCGGCGCTTGTCCGTCTGGGACAGGTCGTGCCTTTTATCGCCAAGCTCTTTATCCACCTGATGTTCGATAGGCAAGCCATGACAATCCCAGCCCGGCACATAGATGCTGTCGAAACCGGACATATTCCTTGCCTTGATGAGGATATCCTTGATCATTTTGTTCAGGGCTGTGCCCAGATGGATATTGCCGTTGGCGTAAGGGGGGCCGTCATGGAGAATATAGGCTTCCCGTCCCTTAGAAGCTTCCCTGATTTTGTGATAGATTTTCATTTCTTCCCACTGGGCGAGCATCTCCGGCTCCTTGAGCGTGAGATTGGCCTTCATGGGAAAATCGGTTTTCGGCAGGTTCAGGGTATTTTTATAGTCCATGGTACAGCTCCTCAATCGGTAACATTTTAAGCGCTCATCTATATTGAAGTTTGGGGAAAATGTAAATAGGAAATAAAAAGCCCCTTGCAGGGATTTCCTGCAAGGGGCCGGTAAATCTGACAGGCAGATAAATCTTATTACATGCCCATTCCGGGATATCCGCCACCGGGAGGCATGGCGGGCATACCGGCGCCCTTTTCTTCGGGCTTGTCGGCAATCATGCACTGGGTGGTGAGCATCAGGGCGGCCACGGACGCTGCATTCTGCAGGGCGAAGCGGGTCACCTTGGTCGGATCGATGACGCCGGCGGCGATCATGTCTTCGTACTTATCTGTCCGGGCATTGAAACCGAAGGCACCCTTCTTTTCCTTGACCTTTTCGACAACGATGCTGCCTTCCATACCGGCATTGGCGGCGATCATCTTCAGGGGCTCCTCAAGAGCCTTTTTGATAATGGAAACACCAACCGCCTGATCCCCTTCGAGCTTCAGTTTATCAAGGGCAGGCAGGGCGCGGAGGTAGGCCACACCACCACCGGGAACGATACCTTCTTCCACGGCCGCGCGGGTCGCGTTGAGGGCGTCCTCGACGCGGGCCTTCTTCTCTTTCATCTCTGATTCCGTTGCGGCGCCGACTTTGATGACGGCAACACCGCCGACCAGCTTGGCCAGTCTTTCCTGGAGTTTTTCACGGTCATAATCGGAGGTGGTCTCTTCGATCTGTGCCCGGATCTGCTTAACGCGGCCTTCCAGGTCGGCCCGTTTCCCGGCGCCGTCGATGATGGTCGTGTTATCCTTATCAATGGTGATTTTCTTGGCCCGGCCAAGATCTTCCAGCTTTACATTCTCCAGCTTGTAACCCATGTCTTCGGAGATCATCTTGCCGCCCGTGAGGATGGCGATGTCTTCCAGCATGGCCTTGCGGCGATCGCCGAAACCCGGCGCCTTGACGGCGGCCACATGGAGGGTGCCGCGAAGCTTGTTGACCACGAGGGTCGCCAGGGCTTCGCCTTCGATGTCTTCAGCGATGATAAGCAGGGGCTTGCCCATCTTGGCAATTTGTTCCAGAATGGGGAGAAGATCCTTCATGTTGCTGATCTTCTTTTCGTTGATCAGGATCAGGACATCCGCCAGATCGACGATCATCTTTTCAGGGTTGGTGACGAAGTAGGGGGACAGGTAACCGCGGTCAAACTGCATACCTTCGACGATATCCAGTTCCGTTTCGAGGCCTTTGGCTTCTTCAACGGTGATGACGCCTTCCTTGCCGACTTTGCCCATGGCCTCGGCAATAATATCGCCGATGGCTTCGTCGTTGTTTGCGGAAATGGTGCCGACCTGGGCAATTTCCTTCTGGTCTTTGGTCGGTTTGCTTAACTTTTTGAGCTCGGCGACGACGGCCGCGACGGCCTTTTCGATGCCGCGTTTTACTTCCATGGGGTTGCTACCGGCGGCTACCGTCTTGGCGCCTTCCCGATAAATGGCCTGGGCGAGGATGGTGGCCGTCGTGGTGCCGTCACCGGCTACGTCGCTGGTCTTGCTGGCCACTTCCCGAACCATCTGGGCGCCCATGTTTTCAAACTTATCTTCCAGTTCAATCTCTTTGGCGACGGTGACGCCGTCCTTTGTGACCGTCGGTGCGCCGTAGGACTTATCGAGAATGACATTGCGGCCTTTGGGGCCCAGGGTGACCTTTACGGCATCGGCCAGGGTGTTGACACCCCTGAGGATTGATTTACGCGCCTCTTCATCGTACTGAATTATCTTTGCTCCCATACAAAAAACCTCCTTATATCAATTATAATTACTTTTCGACTATTCCGAGAATGTCATCTTCTCTCATGATGAGATATTCCTTGCCGTCAATCTTGACTTCCGTGCCGGCATACTTGCTGAAGAGAATCACGTCCCCCGCTTTGACATCTAGCTTGATCAGCTTGCCGTCATCCGCCGTCTTTCCCTTGCCTACGGCAATGACCTTGCCCTCCATGGGTTTCTCTTTGGCGGTGTCAGGGATGATGATGCCGCCCTTCGTCTTTTCCTCTTCCGCCAACCGTTCCACAATGACTCTGTCCTGCAATGGTCTGATTTTCATTTTTTAACCTCTCCTTTCTCAAATATATTTAGATTTTTTTAAAGGCTAATAGAAATACCTGTCTGTATCGTTGCCTAAAATAAACATCAATTTTCTCATGTCAAGATATGGGAGAGAAAAAAAACGGGATTGCTAAGATATAACAAAGGAATAACGTTTTAGCCGGGAG
The DNA here is from genome assembly GCA_964492965.1 of uncultured Syntrophaceae bacterium. Taxonomy (GTDB): domain Bacteria; phylum Desulfobacterota; class Syntrophia; order Syntrophales; family UBA8958; genus CAZBME01. The sequence goes on from CAZBME010000019.1 coordinate 12,002, forward strand.
AAAGCGTGGCCACTGCGATCATATAAATCAGGGCGGAGATGATGGCCGAAACAGGTATCGTCAGAACCCAGGCCCAAATAATGGTTCCCGCCACCCCCCAGCGGACGGCGGTCCATCGCTTTGTCGAGCCGACGCCCACGATGGATCCGGTAATCGTGTGGGTTGTACTGACGGGGATGCCGAATATGGATGCGCCGATGATGGCAACAGCTGCGGCCGTTTCTGCGCAGAATCCCCCCATCGGCTGAAGTTTGGTGATTTTCGTTCCCATTGTTTTGACGATGCGCCAGCCCCCCGACATGGTCCCCAACGCAATGAAGAGGTAACAAGAAAAGATCACCCAAAAAGGAATGTGAAATGTCGTTCCCAGGTATCCTTTACTGAACAAAACAATGGCTATGATGCCCATGGTTTTCTGTGCATCATTCATCCCATGTCCCAGGCTGTAAACAGCCGCTGATAGCAATTGCAACTTTCTGAAGACTTTTTGAGAACGTGCCACATTGGAGTTTCTGCTGAGGTTGAGCACGATAATCATGAGGATCAGACCGAGGGCCATGCCGATTGTCGGAGAGAGAACGATAAAGATGGCGGCTTTGGATATGCCTCCCAGAACCAGAACGTCAGTGCCGCCCTTGACAACGCCGGCGCCGATCAGGCCGCCGATCAGGGCATGGGATGAGCTGCTCGGAAGGCCGAAGTACCAGGTGATGAGATTCCAGGTGATGGCGCCGCCAAGAGAGCCCAGAATAAGGAAGTCGTCGACAATGTCGGGATGAATGATTCCTGTACCGATGGTCTTGGCGACGGGGACGCCGATGAAGAAAATTGCAGCGAAATTAAAGAAGGCTGCCCAGATTACGGCATATTTGGGTGACAGCACACGGGTGGAAACAATGGTGGAAATCGAGTTGGCCGAATCGTGAAACCCGTTAATGAAATCAAAGACAAGGGCTACAGCGATAATAAAGATGACAAATATCAGTGAATCAGCCATTTTTCAGGACAATGCCTTCTACAATATTGGAAACATCTTCACAGACGTCCAGGGCTTCTTCAAACCGCTCAAAAATCTCTTTCCACTTGATCAGCTCGATGGGGTCCGTTTCGTTCTCAAAAAGGCTGGCCATCGTTGTTCTCAGGATGACGTCCCCGGCGTTTTCCAGGGTATTGATCTCCACGCAGGCTTCCAGGATCATCGGGGCATTCTTCATGTCTCTGAGGCCATGGACGATCTTCTTGACCCTGGCCGTCGCCTCGGTGACCAATTTGGCCTGCTCGATCAGGGCAGGAGACGTCCGGTTGACTTTATAAATGGACATGCGGATGGCCGCGGCCTCCGTCATATCCAGAATGCTGTCCATCTTGTTGACCAAGGCATAGATATCCTCCCGATCCAGGGGCGTGAGAAAGGTCTTGTGCATTTTCTCATAGGTCCGGTGGGTGATGATATCCGCTTCGTGCTCGATTTCCTTGAGCTTCACAAGCCTGGGTTCAAACGATTCGAAATGGGTGAGCATGTCCAAAAAGAGCCTGGCCCCCTCGTCGATCTTCTCAGCCAGTTCTTCAAAAAGATCGTAAAATTTCTCTTCTCTGGGGATGAAGCGCATGCTTGATAGCCTCCGTGTTAGCCTGTCCGATACACTGAAATACTGGGTGCCCTCTGCTTCCACCCTGAACGCTGGCGTCTCCTCTAACGGATTACGGGAAAAAAAGCAACAGGTTTTGCAGAAAACGATAATTATATTAAATTAAAGGACTTAACGGTCCATAAAGCGCCGGAAAGCGTTGAGGATGACGCAGCCGAATCGCCTTGTCGGCGATTCGGCTGTTGCCGGCAAAGGGGATTCCCTCAGGATAATTATTTTGTAAAAAGAGCCGCCAATCGGTCTTTGGCGGAGGTTTGCCCGTTTGCAACCGATTGCGGTATATCTACGCCATGCCTGAAATCAAAATAATCACAGAAATTGGACCGGTCCTTGTCCAGGACTCTTTCCGCCTGAGGTTCCCGGCACCCATTATAGATGCCGGGATCGTAAAAGCGGCAGTTCAGGCAGACGTGAAGGTCGGCGCCGCAGAATGCGCACATCTCCCGCCTGCCGATATGATCCGTCAAGGTCAGGGTTTTGCGGCAGCGATGGCATATCCTCTCCGCCGTATCCTGGGCCTCGGTCATTCGATCACCTTAAGGATGTCCGGTGCATGCCTGTCGAGCGGCGCCGGGATGGCTGCCGGGTAACCGAGGATGATGGGGGCCACGATCTTGCAGTCCTCGGGCACGCCCATTTCATTGAGGATCTTGCGGTCACGGATATGGGCGCCCAGGCCGACCCAGCAGGTCCCCAACCCCCGTGACGCTGCCGACAGCATGAAATAAGCCGCCGTCAGGGCACAGTCCACGTCGAGGGACGGGTGGCTTCTGGGGCCGACGACATAAACCAGGCAGGGTGCATTATAGAAGGCGTTGAACTCGTCATTCCGGAGGGCTTCCTCATAATTCTTCAATGGAGATTCGGGATTCTTCTGCAGATCCGCGAGGAGGTTGTTCTTGCTTTCCTGGGAAAGCTTTCTGATGTAATCCGCCGACCGGATAATCACGAAGCGGCAAGGTTGACCGTTGCGGGCCGATGGGGCCATGCAGGTGTCCTGAATAATCTCCTGAACGACGGAAAGGGGCACCTCCCTGCTCTGGAAATCCCGGATGGAACGTCTGTTCATTAAGAGTTCTTTAAAATCCATTTTAATCCTCCTTTTTATAACGCTATGATTTCAATTTCATCGCCGATCTTAACCTCTCCGCCGGTCAGAACCTTCACAAAAATCCCCTCCCGCGGCATGACGCAGTCTCCTACCGTATAAAAGATGTGGCAGCGATCATGGCAGACCTTGCCGATCTGGGTGACTTCCAGAAGAACGCCTGCCCCGACCTTCAATTGCGTACCGATGGGTAAAGACGGCAGGTCAAGGCCTTCCGTTGTCAGATTCTCGGCGAAATCACCATAGGTGACATCCAGTCCCTTGCCCCGCATCTTGTCGATGCTTTCCCTGGCCAGAAGGCTGACCTGACGGATATCCGTTCCGGCATGGGCATCGTTGGCGATACCGAAATCGGTCACCAATTGGCCGCAACCGACATTGGTCTTTTTGCGTCCCTTCCGGTCCGCAATGTTGACAGCGAGAATCTTTCCTTTCGTATTTGACATGTTATCTCCTTACGTCCCCTCATGGACGACTATAAGTACTCGATATGGAAGGGAATATTATTTCTTTACGGGGAAGTATAGGGCGAGCGGTCCCGCATGTCAATGAAATGATGATCGCAAAACACGATAGGGGGTGCGTTTTTGTAAAAGAAAATTACGCGGGATGACGGCGTTTACAGTGCAGGGGGCAGTCGTGTTGGCGAACAACTTTCTGCGTTGACGACTGTCCCCTGCTGGAAGCAAATGCCGTTAAGAAGGGAAGGTTTTCTTTTGTAATCCGTCCGTTGAAAATGGACCCTCAGATATTGAACGGCCAAAGATAAGTGGGGATGATTTCCCCCTGGGACAGTTCGATCACCTTTTTTTTCTTCAGTTCCTTGCTGCCCTCGATGTTTTTGACAATTTTCTTTGCCCTGCCATAAAGTAAAATTTTCATACGATTACCTCCGAATGTGACCTTGACTTGGTGTATGTTCCTTATTGCCTGTCAACCCTCGGATGCCGTGCGATCCGTCAGGCATCCATGTCTTGTTTGCAGATAATCTATATGCAGAGGCGCGTTCCAGCAATCGGCATGATGCTGAATGTTGCATGCAAAGACAGGGAGAGGCCCGGATAGGAAGAATCGCCTTTTGTCTATCAGACGATTGCTGATGTGACATTTTGTTAAACACCAGTGCATAACTTATCTCGAGACCACCCGAAAGTTTCGGAATCAGGCAATATTTTATATGTATAAGTAATTATTAAGAAAACTATCGCCTATATTTTTGGCAATCCGTAAGGAGTCTTGTTTTAACAAGTGATTGCAAAATATATCAACACGGATATCAACAGGCTTATCAACACAAGTGGAGCGCCTATGCCAAGACTCCTTGTCAGCACAAGGGGTTGTGCGGCAGACTCCTGTTAAGCCTTTGTTCGTTCATCCATTTGTTACAGATGATTGGCAGATATCATCCGAATTGTGATATAGCGTTACGGGAATCACGAACGGCAATTATCCTTGTAATATATTATTGACTAACAAAATCATAAACTTACACTTTAAGGAGACCCTTCCGATGGCCAGGATCCTGATTGTGGATGCCGAACCGAACATGCGGCTCAACATGGCGCAGCTCCTGATTTTAATGGGGTATGAAGTGGCGGGAACGGTCGCCGATGGATCAGAAGCCTTTCATCTGACCCAAGAATTGCGACCGGATATCGTCCTCATGGACATCGCGATGCCCGGCCATGCGGATGGATTTGATACGGCTAAAAGAATCCGGGAAGAACTCGATATCCCCATCATTTTACTGACTGGTCATGTGGAAGAGGGCTTCATTCAGAGGGCGAAGGATGTGGAACCTTATGGCTATCTCCTGAAACCCTTCCCCAAAGAGCAGTTAAAGGCGACCATTGAACTGGCCTTGCACAAAAAGGTTAGGGAAGGAGGGCCGCGCTGTGCCATTTCCATGCCCCAGGATACGGAGCGCAGAACAACGGGAACGGCTCTTAAGAAAAGTGAAGAATTTTTCCGCCTGATTGCGGAAAATGCGAAAGCGGTCATCTGGATGATGGATTTGAATCTACGTTATACGTATATAAGCCCGTACATCAAGCATAACCTCGATTACAGCCCGGAAGAATATGTGGCCAAACCCCTCCATGAAGTGATGACGCCTTCTTCGGTTGAGCTTTGTATGCGTGTCTTGAACGAAGAACTGGAGAGTGAGAAGGGCGGAGACAAGAATCCTTCCCGCTCCCGGACCCTTGAGGCGGAGTATATCCACAGGGACGGAAGGACCCTCTGGGCGGAAATGAACATGACCTTTATCCGGGATGAAGCCGGAGCGGCCATCGGCATTTTGGGAATCACCCGGGACATATCCGATGCCAAAAAGTCACAGGAGGCCCTGCGGCAGAACAAGCAGGAATACGACGAACTGATTTCCATGATCCCGACCGGAATCTATAAGTTTACCGTCCCGCCTGACGGGAAACGGCGCTTCGATTATATCAGCCCTCGTTGCAGTGAGCTCCTGGGCATAGACGTCCGTGAACTTATGGAGAATGATCATGCTCTGCCGGAGCGATTACATTCTGATGATGTGAACAGCTTCACCCGGGAAAGTGAAGCAGCCGTGCGGAACGGAAGCCCATTTGCCTGGGAAGGCCGTCTGATGGTCGATCAGCAAATCCGCTGGATACAAGTCGAATCGTACCCCCACCTTCAGGACAATGGCGACAGGGTCTGGCATGGCGTCTTGAACGACATCACCGAGCGCAAGATGGCGAAAGAGGCCCTGCAGGAGAGTGAAGAGCGCTTCCGGTCGCTGGTGGATCAAATGATAGACAGCGTGATCATCATCGACTGGAACGGAACGGTCCTCTTTGCCAATGCGACGGCCTTGAAACTGGTGGAGCTTGATGCCGATGCAGACGTTGTGGGTAGAAATATTGCCGAATTTATTGATCCGGCCAACATGAAAGAGGTGATGACGGCTCTATCCCTTATTCAGGCAGGACATAGAGGCGTGACTGCAGGATGTAAGGTCATTACGGAAAACGGACATGAAAAATGGGTGGAAGCCATTGGAACAAAGGTCCATTTTAAGGGAACTGACGGAGACCTGGTCAATATCAGGGACGTTACGGAGCGCAAAAGGATGGAAGAAGAGTTGCTGAAGTCCCATAAACTCGAATCCGTCGGCGCCCTTGCCGGAGGCATTGCCCATGATTTTAATAACCTTCTGGCCGGCATTTACGGATACATCGAATTGATCAAGGACAGCATCACACCAGGGACCGATGTTGCCGATATGCTTTCCGCGGCGGAACAGGCGACCATGCAGGCCGCGGAATTGACAAAACGCCTGATCACTTTCTCCCGTGGTGGCGATCCCGTCAAAAAGCTCTGCGATGTGGCTGATATCGTTAAAGATGCCGCAGCTAAAAGCATCGGCAACGCATCGGTGGATATGGAAATGTTGATGGATCATGGTCTCTGGCAAGCGGAGGTTGATGAAGGACAGATACGCCAGGTGATCAGAAACCTCGTTCTGAATGCCGCCGAGGCCATGCCTGGCGGAGGCAGGCTGACGGTCAGGACGGAAAACGTCATGATCGCCCCCCAGAGCAAATTACCCCTTTCCGAGGGACCCTACGTGAGGATTTCAGTGGAAGATACGGGAACGGGCATCTCCGCCGAGCAGCTGCCGCTTCTGTTTGATCCCTATTATTCCACGAAGGAAAGGGGTTCCCAGAAGGGCATGGGACTCGGTCTGTCGGTCTGCTATTCCGTGGTCAACAGGCATAACGGCTATATAAAAGTGGAATCAGCGAGAGGCAAGGGCAGTATTTTCCATGTTTATTTACCCGCCACGATCATGGAGATGCGCCAATTGAAGCTATCGTATGCGGATAAACAACCGGACCTCAAGGGGCGAATTCTGGTCATGGATGACGAGGCAATCGTTCGGGATATGATAAGCCAGTTATTGACGGCTAAAGGCTATCGGGTCCATGCCGCAAATGACGGCCTTTCAGCTATCGATTTGTACTTAAAGGCGAGGGAATCGGGAGAATCATACGACCTGCTGATCCTTGACCTGACGGTCAAAGGGGGGATGGGAGGCAAGTTGACCATCGAGAGAATTCTCTCGATAGATCCGCAGGTTAAAGCCATCATCCTCAGCGGCTACACCGATGACCCCGTGATACAGAATTATAAGGATTATGGATTTGTTGGGGCCTTGACGAAGCCTTTTGCACTGAAAGATCTGCTGGCCATCCTGGAAAAGGAGGCTTATATTCAGGGATCATTGTTTGCTCCCGATGACTTGTAAACTGCGGTGGATTTATACCATTATTATGCCGTCAATCTCTGAAATCATCATGCCCCCTGTCTTTTCGCCGAGGTGGCGATAAGGGAAAAAGGTGCCTATTGATCGGGAGATGGAAATGAAACAAGAAATGCCGCCGGAGGTATCGTTACCAAAAGAAGAGGAAATCGAAGAGACGACGCATGAAGGCTCAAGCGGCATTCAACAAATCGTCAACAAGGAACGCCGCATCCGCCAGGCCGTGGTGGTGATTCATGGCGTCGGGGAACAGCGTCCCATGGATACCCTGCGCAGCTTTGTCGATGCCGTGCTGGTCGATGAACAGAAAACCGGATATAAATATTACAACAAACCGGATGCCATGAATGAACTGCTGGAGATGCGGTGCCTGCAGGCACCGTTTAGCAGGCAGACTTCCCGGCCTCTGACGGATTTCTATGAGTACTATTGGGCCCATCATGTTGAAGGTTCAAAGTACGCTCAAGTGATCTTCTGGCTGTGGGAATTGATGATGCGGCGCCCGAAGAATATTCCGCCCGCGCTCCGACCGGTTTATTTCGTCAGCTGGGTTCTCATGATCTTTGCCGCCGGTTTGTGGCTCTGGGGTTTGGGCGGCGCCGGCACGGGGTATGCTCCTTTCATTGACGGGTTGAAACAGCAAAAATGGTTCTTTGCAGGTGGCCTGATATCGATACTCATGCAATGGGTTTGTTCACACTTCCTGCTGGGTTTTGTCGCGGATGCCGCGCGTTACCTCAAGCCGAGTCCTGACAATATCAAGGTGCGCAATGCGATCCGCAGCGAGGGGATAAAGCTGCTCCGTGCCTTGCATGATTCCGGGAGATACAATCGCATTGTCGTGGTTGGGCACAGTCTGGGGGCTGTGATCGGTTACGATATCATCCGCAATTTATGGGTGGACCTTAGGAAGCCCACGGTTCTTTATCCTCAGAAACAGCCTGAATTGAAAGCCTTCAAAGGCGAGTCGGATAAGATGGAAGAAGGGGCCGCTAATCCTGCCAAGATCGAGGTTTTCCAGCAGAGCCAGCACCGTTTGTGGCAGGAATTCCGCAGATTGGGCATCCCGTGGCTGGTGACCGATTTTGTGACCCTCGGTGCGCCTCTGGCTCATGCACAGCTGCTTATGGCGGATAACCCCGATGGTTTTGTGCTCAAGAAGGGGCAATACGAATACCCCTGTTGCCCGCCCTGCGGGAATGAAGCACTTTACTACGACCAGCAGTATCGCCTTGGCCAGGGTGATTCAAGCGTCATCCGCAATATGCTGATGCCGCATCACGGTGCGCCGTTCTGCTGTACCCGGTGGACGAATTTGTATTTCCCTTATCGCCGTTTCATCCTTGGAGATCTGATCGGCGGCCCCCTCAATGGCATCTTTGGAAAGGGTATCCGCGACATTGCCGTAGTGCCTTCGACGAATCATTGCCTGGACCGTACGTTGATTTCCCATATGCGCTATTGGGCCGGTAGTGAAAAAGCCCCTTCGGTTGACGACCGGGATGGCAAGCCTGCCCTGGAGACGCTCCGGAAGATGTTGAGGCTCGATTTCCTGCGCGGGAAAAGTGCAAAGGCAAGGCCCGGAGCTCACTCTTGAATAGGTAAAGGAGGTAGACATGCTGATGTCCAGGACGCTGCGCCATGGCATTGTGTTTTTCATGTTTTTTTTCTTAGGGGGATGTGCCGTGTTTGAACAATCGAAAGACATGGTCCTGATTCGAGAACCGGGACAGCGACATTACGGCCCGCCGGTGGCGGTGGCGGGCAGTGCCGAAAAACTTTGGCAGTATGCCGTATTGAGCTCAAATGCCTATTTCAATGACTGGGGAAAAGGCGATGGCGGGCGGTCGGCAGGCCCGACAGGATCAGATGCGGGAACATACGGCAGCGATGCCTATATCAAGGCCTGTTCAACCGATCCGGCGCGTCTGCTGCCCCTTGAGGGCTGGGTTCTCTGGCGCGACTTTCCGGGCAAACCTCTCCGGGATGAGGCCATCAAGCAGGGCCTCTATGTCGATGTGTGGGAAAGCGCCTCCGGCCCGAAGACTGTTGCTGTTGTTTTCCGGGGGACGGAGTTTGAAAGCCTTGCGGACTGGAAGTCAAATCTGCGCTGGTTTCTACGGTTTGTGCCCGGCTATAAGGACCAGTATATTGTCCTCTCAAAGCAATTGGGACAGGAGTTCGCCGATGAGTTGGCCAGGCGGATGCAATCCCTTCCCCAAGGCGATCGGAATAAATTTCTCTTGGTGGCAGCCGGGCACTCCTTGGGCGGCGGCCTTGCGCAATATTTTGCCTATTCACTACCGAAGACCGCAGCAACCGGTGAAAAAATACCCCGCATAGCTCACGTCTATGCGTTTGACCCATCGCCGGTGACGGGCTGGTACAGCGTTGACCCGGAACTGAGATCGTATAATGCCGAAAAACTGGAGATTGACCGTGTCTTTGAGCACGGTGAAATTCTGGCCTATCTGCGGTTGTTCCTGAGCTATGCCTATCCGCCTTCCGCATCGGTTCCCGCTATTCGTGAGATCCGCTATAATTTTGTGAGATCGGCCAACGTCGTGGCAAGCCACTCGATGGCTCGGCTGGCATGTGATCTTGCCGCGGCAAAAAGCAAACAAACCATGTCCGGAGAAAAGAAATGGTAGATCATTATGTCCACGGGTATGACCCGAGAGAAAACTTACGGCTTCAGGATCAGGCCTCAACCCTCGTTGAACTGCTGCACGCCGATACGGCTTTCCCCGAAGGAAGCCATGTCCTGGAGGCCGGTTGCGGCGTTGGGGCGCAAACGGTGACCCTGGCGCGAAACAGCCCGCTGGCGTTGATCACCTCCATCGATATCTCCGCTTCATCGGTGGCCAAAGCCCAAAAGACCGTTGAAGCGGCCGGATTTAAAAACGTGACCTTCCATCAGGGGGATATTTTCAACCTGCCCTGGCCGCCGGCATCATTCGATCATGTTTTCCTGTGTTTTGTCCTGGAGCATCTGCCAAAGCCCCTTGAGGCCTTAAGGGCCCTGAAGAAGGTTTTGAAGATCGGGGGAACCATCACGGTCATTGAAGGCGATCACGGTTCGGCCTATTTTTATCCCGACAGTGAAGATGCCCGCCGGGCGATTCACTGCCAGGTTGAACTACAGGCAAGGGCCGGCGGCAATGCGCAGATCGGCAGAGAGCTCTACCCGTTGCTTTCCGAAGCAGGATTTGAAGGCGTTCGTGTTTCGCCGAGGATGGTTTATGTCGATGCAAGCAAGCCCGATTGGGTTGAGGGGTTTACGAAAAAAACCTTCACCGCCATGATCGAAGGCATTCGGGAATCCGCTCTTGCGGCGCAGATGATAGACGCCGCGACCTTCGACAAAGGCGTTGCGGATTTATACAGAACAACGGAGCAGGATGGGGTTTTCTGCTATATGTTTTTCAAGGCCGTAGCCGTCAATCCCATCTTGCCTGCAAAGGGATAGCGAGGCGGCGGGGCCGATGACGATAGTGTTTGACGGCGAAGATCGTCCCCGGGGATGTGGCCCGGCCTCTCGTAACCCCCACCGCTGACCATCTGGATGTCCCTCTTCTCAGGGTTGTTTTTTTCTCTCATTTGGTAATTTTCACGCGGTTTTCATCTGGTGACGGTGATAGGGAAATCCGAGATCGTCTCCGGCTTTGTCGTTGAAGGGGTCTGCTGACCTTTCGTCAGTTCCTTCACCCGCTCGGACAGATACAGATCCAGTTCATTGATTGTGATCTTCCCGTCCGGTTTGTAATCCGCCTTGCCGCTGAGACCCTCCACCAGGGCTTTCGTGAAGGCCCCGTTGCCCCAGGCGTCGTTTTCCAGGCTGTATTGTTTGCCCGTCGAAGAGGCGAAGACCACCGCCCCATTCTCCGCGCTGGCCAGTTCGTTAACCACGGCGTTGATGTCTGCCACAGCCCGTCGCTTTCCCATGACATTTCCGGCATGACAGGTATCCACAAAAAGGACGGCCTTCCCCGCCAGGGAGGACACGGTGTTCTTGATGTCCGAAAACGCCACCCCCGTCCGCTTGAGTTTCTCCAGATCAATATTGACGGGCAGATAATAGTAGATGCCCGCCGGGTCGTTCAGGCCATGCCCGGCGATGAAGATGATCGCCACATCCTTGGAGGTTGTCTCCTTCTGGAGCCATTCCAGGCCGTCGAGGATTTCTTCTTTCGTCGCCTTGTTATCCGTGAGGACCTTGACCGTCACCTGGCGATAGAGTTGCCCTTCCTGGCCCTTTAGAACCCGGGCAAAATCGTTTGCATCCTTGGCGGCGTAGGCCAAACGGAGATCTTTATCTTGATACTGGCTTACCCCGATGGCCAGGACATAGAGCTTGGGCTTGATCACGAATTCGTGGGAGGCGCTCTTTCCGGCCCAGCGCAGGCGAACCTTTGCGGGAACACCGGCGGCGTAACGGTTTTCGGCGATGACGGATATTTCGCAATCCTGGGCGGGAACAGGAATCGTCGCCTCCTGGATCGCTTCCCCTTTGGGAACGATGGCAATGCCGCGCTTGGCGCTCACCGGGCGGCCATCGACGAGGAAACGCACAGCTGTAATCGCTTCCCCGGAAGGCGAGCGGAGGCTGTAGCGGACCTTCACTGCCTGTTGGCCGACGGTGGTGTTATCTTCCGGAGAGAGGATCGTCGTCACCGGAGGAAGCATTTGGCTGACGGCGAGTTCCTGGCGCTTCCGGCCAGACTCGGCGTCGGCTAAGCGAATCGCCTCCTGTTCATTTCCCGTCTCTAGAATCTTGGCCAGTACATCGGGGCGGTAATAGACGGAGCGAAACCGGGAGGCGGGGAAGAAGTCAGCGGCCTGGTTTTTCCCCTGATTGATATGCCAGCCGATCAGTTCCTCCGCACCGGACGAGGCGTCATAGTAGCCGGAAGGGCTCCACAGAACCCAGCGCTTTTGATCCTTGTGGGGGAAGAAGGCGAGGACCTCCTTGCCGTCCTCCATCCTGAACCAGCGGATTGTGCCGTCGCCGAAGGCGGCAAGGGCAAAGCGGCCGTTACCGGTGATGTTCACCGCCCAGGCAACGCCGGGGGCAAAGGCCTGCCAGAGCTCTTCGCCTTTGGCATTGAAGAGACGGAGGTACCAGTGAGTTCCCAGGAGGAAGGTCTGGCTGTCCGGTGCAACGGCAAGGGAAAAGGCGGTTTCGTATGCCCTGAGCTTCAGGGGGATGCCGTTGCGCTTAGGGGTGGTGGTATTATACCAGTCGGTTACGGTCAGGCCGGGAGCCTCTGTCCGGGGAGCGGCCAGGGAAACGCCTCCCGGAACGAATGTGCCCATGGTCAGGCGGCGCTCCGTCAGGGAAAAGACAGCGGGAGTTTGGCCCCATACCTGATAGGCGAAGCGCACTACGGAGCCGTCGGGAGAGACATGGAAGCCTGCATAATTTTCCCGATAATCGCCGATTACGGTATTCCGGGTATAGAGGGCATTGCCCATGCCGTCGAAGGCCCCGAAGGCGGGATCAGCTGCTCCGAAGAAGATACCGCCGCCCTTCCGGGGCTGGAGGTCCATGATGGTGTCTTTGGCCGCCGGGATGTCTATATAGCGCCCCCGGCCTCCGGCGGACCAGGCACGGATGGGGGAATTCCATATCCCGTCAAAAAGTTTTTGAGATCTTCCCCCGGCATAGAGGTGACGGCCGTCCGCAGACCAGCTGACAGAGTCCAAACTGCGTATCACCCCCTCGGTGTCCGGGGCGAAGAGAAAGGTGAGGTCCTTTCCGTCCAGGACATTCACTGCCGTCGTATCGCTGAACCCCACAGCGATCTGCTGTCCGTCAGGGGAGAAGCGGGCGGCGTAGGGCCTGTTTCCTCCGGGGGGCTTTGTTTTGGCGACGAGCCGGAAACGTTCGTCGTAGCGGCGCAGATACCCGTCCCAGGAAGTCGTTACGAGGCCCCCTGCGTGATCAAAGTCGGCGCCATAGCTGTCCGAACCGGAGTTTTTGTCCTCCCCGGCGAGGGTGAAATTGTCGGTTCGATAGATTTGTATGCCGTTATTGCCGTACAGGCAGGCAGCGAGATACCGGCCATCCCGGGAGAATACGAGGTTGAATATCACATTGGTGAGGCCTGTGAGCCGCCGGAGGAGGCGACCCGTTCCGGTGTCGAAGAGGTAGATGTATGCGGAACCTTCCCAGTCCCAACCCGTATACCCACCAACGGCGACTGTCTTCCCATTTGGCGACAGGGCCACGGCATTGATCTTCCCCTCATGCCCCTCACCGATGGGTGGCCGGATAATCCGGAGGAGTGCCCCCGTTGCGGCATCCCAAAGCCTGACCGTTTTGTCTTCCGAAGCCGTGGCGAGGAAACGATTTTCCCGATCCACACTGATCCGCCTTATGGTCGCCGTGTGCATCCCCGTTTCGATCTTCAGGATGGGCTCCTTCGGCGGTTCGGCGGCCGGAAGAGGGCCGGGCAAACATAAAACGAGCAGGAGGATGTGAAAAAGAATCCGTGTTGATTTACTTTTCATGGCGGGCACCTTGGGTTGGACTGTTTTCTTGACGGATGAAATGGGTTTTGCATGAGAACCTTGCGATGGGCAAGGTTCTCATGCCGTCCCTATAGGTCAAGGCATTGCCCGACCTTGCCCATTCAGGCTAGCGGTCCTTGAATTTGGGCTCGCGTTTTTCGATGAAGGCGGCCACGCCTTCCTTCTTGTCTTCGCTGGCATAGCAGATGCCGAACTGTTCGCGTTCAAGTTTCATGGCGGTATGGAGATCCATGGTGATCCCCTCATGGACTGCCCTTAGGGCTGCCTGAAGGGCGATCCTGCTTTTTGCGGCAATGGTGGCGGCGAGTTTCATCGCCTCTTCCACCACGGTTCCTTTCGCCACGGCCCGGTTTACAAGCCCATACTGTTCTGCCTGCTTGCCGTTCAGAAAGTTGCCGGACAGGATGAGTTCCAGGGTCCTGCCCAGACCGATGCGCCTCGTTGTTCTCTGGGTTCCGCCGTATCCGGGGATGATGCCCAGTTTGATTTCGGGATAACCGAACATGGCGGTTTCGTCTGCAATCTGGATGTGGCAGGCGAGGGCCATTTCCGTGCCTCCACCGAGACAGAACCCGTTGACGGCTGCAATGACAGGTTTATCCGCGTTCTGGAAAAGGTGCGTAAGCTCCTGGCCCCGGATGAGGAAATCGGCTCCTTCCTGGGCTGTCTCAAAATCGTTGAACTCACTGATGTCGGCGCCCGCGATGAAGGCCTTTCCGGCTCCGGTAAAGACGATGACCCTTACATCCTCATCCGCCAGGGCCTTGGTCAGGGTGTCGCGCATATCGTCCAGCGTCGGCCTGCTCAGGGCGTTCATGGGCGGGTTGTTGATTTCCATAAGGGCAACACCGGCCTCGTTTACAGAATAATAACACTTTTTGCCTTCATTGACTTTCTTCATAATACCTCCCTTTCGATGGTGATTGATTGCCGTGTTCCGCAAATGATGCCTGCGCGGAATTTTCATCAGACGTTTATAGCTTTGACAAGAAGTTTTTTTATTGTGTGGAGTATAGAAAAGACCGTTGGGTATGTCAAACAAATCATGGTGGAAATTACCGGCTTGAATTGCCGTATTCGTCAGCGCTTATGAACCAAGCAAAGGTTTACCCTTTGCAGGTGGAGATGGGGATGATGTGGTATAGGGAAGAATAAAAAGATGGCTTTGATGGTAATCTATGATAGAGGACGAACCCATGAACGGTAATGAACGGTCCGACATAAGACCCGGCATGCGGGTGAAAGTGGTCCGGAAAGAGGATCAGCGGAGCGGCGCCCTTACGGAAGGGGTTGTCCGGGATCTGCTTACGAAATCGCCCCACCACCCCCACGGCATCAAAGTGCGCCTGGAAGGCGGCATCGTCGGCCGGGTGAAAGAGATTCTGGGCGCCTGAAGGGCACCGCCTTTTTTACGCGGAAAGGACCTCCATGCAGATTTACGTCGATGCAGACGGATTTCCCCGGGCGGCCAAGGACATCCTGATCCGGGCTGCCCTGCGCCTGGGCGTACCCCTGATCTTTGTGGCCAATAAGGCCGTCCGTAACGAGCCGTCCCCTCTGATTTCGAGCCTCCTCGTCCCTGAGGGGCCGGACATCGCCGATGACCGCATCGTGGCGCTGGTAGGGACGGGTGACCTGGTCATTACAGCCGACATCCCCCTGGCTGACCGGGTCATCTCCAAGGGCGCCTTCGCCCTCAATCCCAGGGGTAAGCTCTACACAGAGGAGAACATCAAGGATCGTCTGGCCGTGCGCGATCTTTTGAGCGAACTGCGAGACGGCGGCCTGATGACGGGAGGACCGCCGGCCTTCGGGAAGAAGGACTGTCAGGCATTTGCCGACCAGCTTGATCGTTTCCTGATCCGCCGGTTAAGGGAGGAAAGGCCCTAAAAGGCCCCGGGACGGCCATTCTTCCGGGCCATACGGGACAAATATCGGATAATTGTGAGAAATTCATTGACAATGCAGGGGAAGGGACTTATATTACCAACCAAGTAATGAAGTGACGACCAACAACCGCGTTAGAGACCCTTTTGACCCATCGCCAAACGTCCCCCTAACTCGAACATTATCGGTAAGATTTCTGCTTCAACTACTCGTCCCCATAAAGGCTGCCTACAGGGTTTCGGTCCGGCAGCCTCCCGATCAGACGGCCATGCCCACAGCGACAAAGGCAGGCACCGTTTTCACCCAATGTCGCAAAGAAAGAAGATATCATGAGTTTCAGTTCGTTCAAGTTTCACCCCCAGATTGCCGCCGGCGTCAAGGCCCTGGGCTACACCGATCCGACCCCGATTCAGGTCCGGGCGATCCCGCCGGTCCTCGAAGGCCGTGACGTCATGGGCCTGGCCCAGACCGGAACGGGCAAAACCGCGGCCTTTGTCCTGCCCATTCTGGAGCGTCTCCTGCCGGGCCCCCGCGGAACGGTCCGTGCCCTGATCATCGCCCCCACCCGGGAGCTGGCCGAGCAAATCCACGTCGCCATCGGCGAGATGGGTCGGAAGACACACCTCAAGAGCTGCACCATTTACGGTGGTGTGAACATCAACCCGCAAATCCAGAAGCTCCGCATGGGCGTCGATATTGCCGTCGCCTGTCCCGGTCGACTCCTCGACCATATGACCCAGAAGACAATCAACTTCACAGGCCTGGAAGTCCTCGTCATCGACGAGGCGGACCGCATGTTCGACATGGGGTTCCTACCCGATATCCGGCGGATCATCAAGCAAGTGCCGACGAAGCGCCAGACCCTTATGTTCTCCGCCACCATGGCAGACGACATCCGGAAGCTGGCCAATGACGTTCTGCACGACCCCGTCACGGTCCAGATCGGCCATGCCGCCCCAGTCAATTCCGTCTCCCACGCCCTCTATCCCGTCGAGCAGCACCTGAAGACGGGTCTCCTCATGGAGCTTCTGAAACGGACCGACACGGAATCGATCCTCATCTTCACGCGAACGAAGCACCGGGCCAAACGCATCGGTCAGCAGCTCGAAAAGGCCGGCTACAGGGCGGCGTCCCTCCAGGGGAACCTTTCCCAGAACAAGCGCCAGGACGCCCTCGACGGTTTCCGCGACGGATCCTACCAGATCCTCGTGGCGACGGACATAGCGGCCCGGGGCATTGATGTGGCCAGTATTTCCCATGTGATCAACTACGACATTCCCGATACGACGGACGCCTACACCCACCGTATCGGCCGGACGGGACGGGCGGCCAAGACTGGCGACGCCTTCACCTTCGTCTGCCATGAGGATGAACCCCTGATCCGGAGCGTCGAGCGCGTTCTGGGCGAGAAGATCGAGCGCCGTTTGCTGAAGGATTTCGATTACAGAAAGGCAGTACCGGCGAAGGATGTCGAGTTCTCCCGTCCGCCGCGCGAGCCCCGAGGCCGCACAGCCCAGCCGAAAACGGGAAGGGCCGCCCCACGAAAGCCTGCGCGCACGGCTTCACGCACCCAGCGCGACCTGTCCGGGTTCCCGTCCCGGGCCGCAGCCGCCACCCGCGTCGGGGCCTGACAATCATGCCCCTCCCCCTTTTTCTAAAGAGGGGGAGGGGAGGTTTCTACGCAATGCCGTAACCTTGTCCTGCATGTTTGATCGGTTTTCATTGACAGGCATGAATGGTTTTCCTATACTCCCTTCCAGTAAAAGGCAGGTTCTTATCAAAGGAAAATATTCAGCAGAAGGCTCTTAAAAAAGACCTGATCAGCAAAAATATCCAATAATATTCAACAACCCGGCATGCACAGCAAAATGAACCGGAGACCGAGGCCCATATTGAAGACAAAAGGCGAAAAGGCAAAGCTATTCGTTCCCAAACAAAGGATGAAGGTCTTGCTGGCGGCGACGCTGGGCAGTTATCTGATCTGGGCTGTCATGCACGTCCTGATCCTCACATGCAGAAAACAGGTCTTCGGACAGGATGTATGGGACGGGCAAATGCGGGATAATGGCCGCAAATCCCTTGGCGCCGGCTGGCATCGCGGCATCATCTATATCATATTCCATTTCAGAAACATCGACGGCGCCATCATGACCAGCCGCAGCTCCGATGGAGAACTTGGCGCCCAGTTGATTGAACGCTTCGGCTATGTCTCACCGCGGGGAAGTAACACAACCGGAGGGCAGGAGGCCCTTGATGAATTCGTCGGCCTGGTAAGTTCCGGGAGACCTGGCGGGCTGGCGGTTGACGCTCCGAAAGGCCCCCCGTGTATATCCAAGCACGGCATCATCGCTGCCGCCTCCCGGACCGGGGCCTCCATTTGCCCCTTCGGGTGGTACGCCGAATCGAATATCCGCATCGGCAGTTGGGACCGAACCATTATTCCCAAGCCTTTCTCCCGGCTGGTAGCGGTATTTGACAGGGAACCGATCATCGTCCCGTCGGATGCCGGACGTGAGCGCCTGGAGGAACTTCGCCGGGAGCTGGACATCCGGCTAAACCGATTGGCCTACCAGACCGACCATTGGTTCGGACTCCGCGGCCAATATGACGACCCGCGTGACATACCCGTCCCGAACCCTGTGCCCCTTCCCTACCATCCGCCGAGGAAACAAAAGCCCTAACGGC
Organism: uncultured Syntrophaceae bacterium; assembly: GCA_964492965.1. GTDB lineage: Bacteria > Desulfobacterota > Syntrophia > Syntrophales > UBA8958 > CAZBME01. Next base: position 30,159 of record CAZBME010000019.1, read on the forward strand.
AAGCTGTTCCGAGAGCCTCTGGTCCAAAGACAACAAGGACTTGGGGCGCTTATTTAAGGACAGGCTCTTAACCCGCAACCAGATTATACTGGTCAAGTTTGCGGTATAGGGTGCTGCGGTCGATATTCATCCTTCTGGCGATTTCGGTTTTCGGGACCTTCAAGCGGATCATCTTGGTGATGATCTGCCTTTCAAAATCCCTGGGTGATTGAATCTCCAGCTGGGTCTTGAGATCCGCTTCGTGATAGGCGATTTCCGGGGGTATGAGATCGGCGGTCAACTCATTTGTCTGGACACAGTTCATCATGCGTTCCACGACATTCTGCAATTCCCGGATATTGCCCGGCCAGGCATAGGGCATGAAAAATTCAAGCACCCGATGATCGATGCGATCAATCCTCTTTCCCAGGACTTTGGAATATTTTTTAACGAAGTAGTCCAAAAGAAGAGGGATGTCGTCTGCCCTCTCACTCAGCGGCAGCAGATGAATGGTGAAGACATTCAGCCGGTAGTAGAGGTCCTTGCGGAAATTCCCCTTATACACCTCCGCCAGAAGGTCCTTATTGGTTGCGGCGATGATGCGGACGTCGACAGGTCTTACCTTCGCGCCGCCGATGCGGATGACGCACTTGTCTTCGATGACCCGCAGCAGCACGGTCTGCATTTCGAGCGGCGTCTCACCGATCTCATCCAGAAAGATCGTTCCCCCATCGGCCAGTTCGAACTTCCCCTGGTTTCCCCCCCGCCGGGATCCGGTGAAGGCGCCTTCGTCATGGCCGAATAGCTCGCTGGCGATCAGGTCTCTCGGAATGGCGCCGCAATTGATCGCGACGTAAGGGCCATTTCTGCGCTCGCTCGCATTGTGGATGGCCTGGGCGTATATGTCCTTTCCCACACCGCTTTCTCCCAGAAGCAACACATTGGAACTGCTTTGGGAGGCCATCCGCGCCTGATCGACGGTACTCAGGAACCGGGTGTTCTGCCCGCAAAAACCATCGAATGAAAAATTCGCTTTGGCCCCGATCATGTTGGTCACCAGCTTTTTCACGCGCTTGATCCCCGTAAGAAGCAGAATCTTTCCGATGGCCTCCCCCTGTGACGATAAAATGGGATTGCAGGTCAGGGTATAATCATTCCCCGTTTTCCCGTCATAAATCCTGACTTCAACATCCACCAGGGCATGCGGGCCTTCAATTAAAGACATGAATGCCCTGTTCTCGTGACCGAGGACCCGTCTCAGGTATTGCCCCACGATGTTCTCGCCGTCGATGGCCAATATTTTTCTGGCCTGATCGTTAATCAGGGTAATAAGCCCTTTGTTGTCGATGGCGATGAGCGCCTCGGGAATCGACGCCATGACTGTTTGCTGATAGCTGTTGGCGATTTCGCTCTTGATGAAGGCCGATTTCGATTCGGCCAGGGCCTGATTGATTTTTAGCTGGTTTTCGATCAGGTGGGCGGCGGCGATGGTCATCCCGTGGGTATGCTTGTTTGTCTGATAATAACGGCAAAGCAGGACGATGCCGCCGAGAAACACCCCGTCCGGATCGAATATGGGGGCGGCATAGGCCGTCGTTTCGTGGAAACATTTCAGGTAATGCTGGGGTCCGAATACGCGGCTCGGTCTTTTCAGCTTCAGCACCGATCCGACAGCGCTGGTGCCAATGGATTCCTCATCCCACATTGCGCCCACGATCCAATTCTTCATCTGGGCTTCCTCTCGATAGTCTTCAGCAATTCGGACATCGATTAAAAAGCCGTTAGGGTCAAAAAAGCTGACGGCAAAAGGGATGAGGGAAACCAGGCGATAGTAGTGGGTCAAAAAGAATTTGCTGACCTGGATGAGTTGCTTGTTCTCTTTGCGTAATTCACCGACCTCTGATTCCGTTAATATCTTTTGTTTCGGTTCCAGCAAAGGATCGAGACCTTTCTCGCGGCAGCGAATCCATGAGGTTAAAATATCCTGAGAAATTAATGTCCTGTCAATCTTCGCATCGCCCTGAATAAATCGCTCCCACTCCCTGAAAACTGATTTATATTTCGCGTGGGAGCCGATTCTGGCCAATCTTTCCCCCTCGTTGAGGAGGAGATTCAAGGTGGAAGGGTATGTAGTCATTTATTACCTCTTTAGTAATTGGGTTTTATTGCGGGAATATGTCTCATTATACAACATAGCATGCTTCATAATGCGACATATCAGTAAAACCTCTTTCCTTCAATAAAAATAATAACATGCTATATCAATTACTTGAAAGAATATCTCGGTATGGCACGGGTGGTGCTATGATTTAGATCTTTAAAAAAAGGGAGAGGGATAAATCATGGACAAGGGACCGGTACAGCAGCAGCGTTTCTATGGGTGGAATAACGTAATCATTTTATTTATTTTTTATGCAGTTCTTTACGGGGTTGTCTTCTATGGATTCAACGTTATCTTTCCGGCCATGATCAAGGCCATGAAGTGGAGCCGGGGAGACGCATCGGTGGGCCACACCATCCGCACCCTGATGATCGGTGTTACAGCCCCTCTGGTTGCCTATATGGTCAACCGCTTTGGGTCACGCAATACCCTTCTGCCGGGAGCCGTTATCTGTATCCTCGGATTGGGCCTGTTGAGTCAGGTAGACAGTCTTTGGCAATGGACGCTCCTGTGGGGTGTGGTCATGGGCTTCGGTTTTTCCATCGGCGGCTTCATTCCCGTTCAAACCACCGCCACCTTCTGGTTCAACAAGCGCCGCGGCATGGCCCTGGGGCTCATCATGACGGGGGCCGGCGTCGGCGGTTTTTTCGCCCAGCCTCTCTTTACCTGGTTGATCAAGACATCCGGCAACTGGCAGACGGGCTGGCTTGCGGCTGCGGGAGCGCTCATTCCAACCCTGATCCTGCTTCTCTGGTTGCGCAGTAAGCCGTCAGATCTGGGGCAGCACCAGGACGGCATCTCTCCGGAACAGGTGAAAACCGCATCTCTACAAGCGCGACGGGTGGCGAGAACCTATAGGACAACAGAGATCTGGAGCCTTAAAGAGGCCCTGCGGACGCGGACCCTGTGGGTCATGATTTTATGTTTTATCGTCATGGGCCTGCCCATTTATCTCTTCACGACCCATGGTGCCCTGCATATGATGGACAAAGGCTATAAACCCATGCAGGCAGCCTATGCCCTGAGCATGCTTGTCCTTATCAGCGGCTTTGCCAGGTTCCCCGTCGGTTGGTTGGCGGATTATGTCGAAGCCCGAAGGCTGATGCTCCTATTCTTTATCGGCTATATCGCCTCGCTGTTCCTTTTCTGGCAAGCTACCAGCATCCCCATGATCATTACGGGCTGCTGCCTTTTCGGATTCTGCTTCGGCGCGAATTTAGTGCTGATGCCCATTATCATCGGAAATTATTTCGGCCCATCCTCCTTTGCCTCTGTCAACGGCTTCACGCTGCCGTTTCAAACTGGGTTTTCCGCCTTGATACCGGTGATGGCCGGATACACTTTCGACTTCAACAAAAGCTATGACTGGGCTTTTATCATTCTGATCGCCCTGGCGGGTGCGGCGATGATGGGCACAGTCATGATGACGCCGCCCGTCAAAGAGACAAGTCTTGATAAACGCCCCTTGCAGACGGCTGAATCTTCATATGCTGCGGCTCAGGCGGATTGAGTAGAGCAAAATTTCTAAAATAATTGAGAATAAAAGGAGGTTTTTGAAAATGTCATTAAATCCGTTGGTTGATTCACGGGATGTGCGGTTTGTTCTTTTTGAGATGCTGGAGATCGACAAGCTCAGCCGATATGATCGTTTCTCCGGGCTGGACAAGGATGTGCTCGAGGAAACATTGAATCTTGCCGAACAGATTGCCGTGGAGCAGTTCTATAGTTCAAATGCGGAAGGCGACCAGATCGGCTTGAATTACAATCCCCAAACCTGCGAGGTCAAGGTGCCTGAATCGTTTCACAAGGGGTACAAAGCCTTTGTTGACGCGGGATTCCATCTTCTTGCCTTCAAACCGGAAGAAGGCGGGATGGGGCTGCCGGCGGTGACTTCAATTGCCTCCCAGGAATATTTCAATGCCGGCAACACCTCCCTGGCCATGTATTGCTCGTCCTTGAGGGGAACGGCGCATCTCTTGACGACTTTTGCCTCCGAGGCCTTGAAGGAGATGTTTGTTCCCAAAATGTTCGAAGGGAAATGGGGCGGCACCATGTGTCTCACCGAACCGGGCGCAGGCTCGGATGTCGGAGCCCTCAAAACAAAGGCCGTGAGGCAGCCGGACGGCACTTATCTTATCTCCGGGCAGAAGATCTTCATCAGCAACGGCGAGCACGATATGGTTGAGAATATTATCCACCCGGTGCTGGCGAGAATCGAAGGCGATCCGGAGGGCACGAAAGGCATATCCATCTTTGTGGTTCCCAAGGTTCTTGTGAACAAGGACGGCTCCCTCGGAGATCGAAACGACATGTTCTGCTCAGGCATCGAGCATAAAATGGGTCTGAAGGGAAATGCAACCTCATCCCTTAATTTTGGCGATAACGGCAAGTGCGTGGGCTATCTCCTGGGTGAGGAGCGCGAGGGGATGAAGATTATGTTTCAGCTCATGAATTCCGCCCGTATCTTTACGGGGCTCCAGTCCCTGGCCGTTTCCAGCGGCGCCTATATGCATGCCGTGACCTATGCGAGGAACCGTATTCAGGGCGAGGCCAAGCACAACGGCCCCAAAGTTCCAATCGTGGAGCATGTCGATGTCAGGCGCATGCTTCTTTATATGAAGAGCATCGTGGAAGGCATGCGGATGCTTGTTTATTACCTGAGCTACAACATGGATGTGGCGAATGCGACCTCGTCGCCCGATGAAGCGAAGGAATCCCGGGCGGCCATGGAGATCCTCACGCCCCTTGTCAAGGCGGGAATATCCGATGCGGCGTGGCTGGTGACGGCTGAAGCCATGCAGGTTTACGGCGGCTACGGTTACTGCCGGGAGTATCCCGTCGAGCAGTATGCCCGGGACAGCAAGGTTTTTTCCCTTTATGAAGGCACAAATGCCATTCAGTCTCTGGACCTCCAGATGCGCAAGATTCTCATGAACAAAGACCTGTACAACTACTCGATTCTCAAGAAGCGCATGGCCGAGAGCATCGAAAAAGCCAGGGGCGTCGTTGACAACAAGTACGTTTCCATGGTGGAACGGGGCGTTCAGAAACTCGATGAAGTGATTGATATGATGAAAAAGCAGCTTTCGGAAATGAACATCCCGGGGCTTTTTTTGAATGCCACGGTGCTGCAACAGTCCATGTTCATGCTTGTTCTCGCTTGGCTGCATCTGACCAGCCTGACGATTTCCCTTCCCAAGGTGAAGGCTGTCATCGGAGGGGCCGCCGGGGAAGCGCGCAGGAAGATCATCATTGAAAATGATGAAGCCGCATATTATAGTGGCCGGGTGTTGTCGTCTCAGTTCTATATTGCCTCCGAGTTTCCGAAGTATTTCGGGAAAATGGAATGTATCCTGGGCAATGAGGCGGCTCCCCTGGAAGCCATGGCGGAGAATTTCACCGGCGCCCCGAGGGAATGATTCTTCGGGACCTGTGGTTATAAAAAAGGATTGGGGGAATTAGTGAAATGAATGTTGCAGAAATTGCCGTCAAGAGCCTTGAAGCGGGAGAACATGTCAGCACCATCTTCGAGGGGCAGGAAATAACAAACATGCAAATGGACCGGGTGGCCCGGAGATTGGGGAACGCCCTTAAGAAGCTGGGCGTAGAGCAAGGCGATCGGGTGATCCTGCAAATGCCGAACTGCCCGGAAGTGCTTCAGTCTTTTCAAGCCATCTGGAAAATAGGCGCCGTGGTGGTTCCCATCAACTATCTCGTCGGCGCCGAGGAAATTAGTTATATTTATCAGGATTCCGGGGCGAAAATCGTCATCTCCGCACCGGATTATTTGGACAGGGTCAAGGCGGCGCAAGCCAATGCGTCGGGGATGAAAAACGTCATCATGGTCGCTCCCGAACCGCCTGAGGGGACCCTGAGCTTTTCCGGGCTGGTGTCGGAGAGTCCGGAGGATCTGGAGATCGTGCAAACCGAAGACAAAGACATTGCCGCCATCGTTTACACCTCGGGGACGACGGGTAACCCCAAGGGGGTCATGCATTCCCATTACGGGCTCTACTATACGGCGTCCATGCTGCAAAAGACGGTCCAGTATCCCCTGGATTGCGTGAATATGGCGGCCCTGCCCCTCTGCCATTCCTATGGGATCGGGACGATGATCTACGCGTCCATGCGCCCCCTGGGCAAGACGGTGGTGCTGCGCGCCTTCAACCTGGAGCAGCTTTTCTCATCCATCGAAAAATACAAGGTCAACAGCGTCGCCCTCGTGCCGACCATGTATGTCTATATGCTCTTGTATCCCGATTATGCGAAGTATGACCTGAGTTCGGTTAAATATTATATCTGCGGTTCGGCGCCCTTGGCCGTGGAAACGTGGAATCAGTTCAAGGAGAAATTCGGCGGGGAAATCGCCGAGGGCTGGGGGCTGACGGAGGCGGCGGCCAACAACTCCATCAACCCCGTCGACGGGTTGAAAAAAGTGGGTTCTATCGGCAAGCCCATGCTAGGCATGGAGATGAAGATCTTCGACAACGGCGACAAGGAAATGCCGCAGGGTGAGGAGGGCGAAATCGTTCTCCGGGGCCCCATGGTCATGAAAGGTTACTGGAATCAGCCGGAAGCGACGGCGGAGGTGATCAAGGACGGCTGGCTTCATACGGGCGATATCGGTTACGTCGATGCGGACGGCTATTTCTTCATTACGGACCGGAAGAAAGACATCATCATCAAAGGCGGTGAGAATATATCGCCGCGATCCATCGAGGAGATCCTGTATCAGCACCCCAAAATCGCCGAAGCTTCCGTCATCGGCATCAAGGACGCCCTTTATGGCGAGAATGTCAAGGCCTTTATCGCATTAAAGCCGGGACAGACGGCGATGGAGGAGGAGATCATGGCGTTTTGCAAGGCCAATCTGAAAAGCTTCCGCGTTCCCAGGGAAATCGTCATCCTGCCGTCTCTTCCCAAAACGCTGGTCGGCAAGATCCTGAAAAAGGAGCTGAGAAAACTTCAATAGCCCCCACCCCGGTAGACCTCCTCCCAACCGGTTCGTAAAGAGGAGGTCTATCTTGCCTCTTTTAGCCGATAAAAAAACGTCCTCCGGCCGCCCTGTTCAGGTGCCCGGAGGACGTTTCCAAATCCAGCAAAACATCACAGATACGTTGATCTGACAATCGCTCACCCAGTTGGAGCGATGCCGGGAGCAATTATTCTCCCCAACCATTTTTCCCTTTGCACCGATCCAGCTTCGGATCCATCCAGGGAAGCGCTTTCGCGGCGGGTACGACGGATACCGGGCCTGTGTACGATGCCCCCTTGTACCAATAATAGGGTGGCATATTGAAAGAGGCCTTCTGCTGTTCCCACGGGACGAATTCCGAAACGGCCAGATCTTGAATCACTTTGTGGTCGCAGGCTCTCATCTTAACGACTTTGCCGTTCACAAACCGATAGGAATCATTTTCCCATGCCGCGATTATTTTCTCCGGATCAGTGCTCTTCGCACGCTCAATCACGCTCATCAGCCAATAAGTCGAGTTTGTCCATGCGCCGAAATACCCCATGAAATGTTCAAACAGCTTGCTGTTGTAGGGCGCCGTTTTCCATTTATTCAGCCAGAGCCCGTGCCAGGCTTGATAGAATTTAATATGTCCCGGAGATTTGAACTGGGGGTTGGCGGTATACCATGGGCTGAGATTGACCAATCCCTTCGTCCCTTCCACGCCGACTTCGTTAATGCTGTTGGGTTCATCCATATAGATGTTGGCAAAGGGGAGCATGACGTTCATTTGTCTTGCCTGTTTCAGAAGGTTTCCGGCATCAGGCATCCAATCGCCCGTGAAAATAACCTCGGTGCCTGCAGTTTTGATTTTAGTGAGGTAGGGGGCGAAGTCCGTGAGAAAAAGTTTATGATAATCTTCACCGACCACGCTCGCTTCAGGATAATATTCTTTCAGGCCCTTCTTGAAATCGTCGGCCAGTTGATGACCGAAAGCGTAATCCTGGTTAAGGATATAAAACTTTTTCTCCTTTTTCCTTATTTGGCCGTAATAATAGGCAATCCCGCGACAAACCTGTTCTGTGGAAAAGGACGTATGAAAAGCGTAGCGGGAAAAATTGGTCGCATCCATGAGGTCATCGGACAGGCACGTTGCATTGACGGCAATGACTTTATACTTATTGGCTGTTTCGTTGATGATCCGCATAAGGTGGCTGCCGTCCGTGCCCCAGAGAACATGGACCTTTTCCTGAAGGATCATGCGTTCAACGACCTTTTTGCATTGATCGGCCTTGCTCATGTGATCGGCTTTGATGACTTCGATCAGTTTCTTTTTTCCATCCACCAAAATGCCGCCCCGCTTATTCAAATCATGGGCCACCCAGTTTACGCAAAGCCAGTAAAGCTGCCCATTCATTGCCGCCGGACCGGAAAAGGATGCCACCACGGCAATCTTGATGGTATCGCCCTTTGGCTGAATCGTATTCGACGGATCAAATTCCGACATATCCACCATTTTGTTGGCATCGAGGGATGCATTGGACTTAGCCAATTTATCCGTCTTATCCACTTTTGCCGCTTTGGCGGCTGTTGCCGTGGAAGGGCCGTAAATGCCCAGAGCCACAACGGCCAATACCAACCACACCATCAAAAAACGTCTGCTCATACCTTTCATTATTGTGCTCCTTGTTAAAATTTTTAACCTCTTTGCTGTCGGGGGAATCTACCTGCTTGCCTATTTTGCGATCTCCTCCCGCAGGAATTTGCGAAGAATCTTGCCTTTACCGCCGATTTGGCAAGCCATCCCGGGACTCCGCGAGTTTGGGCGCCTTGTCGAGCGCCAGGTGCTCCCTGCAGAAGGCGATAATGTCCTTCTCCGTTGTCTTCGCCCCGGAATGCATTGGGAACACCGTCGGCAATCACCAAGCCGTCCCACGGCGCATGCCGGGATTTCTGTGTGCAGTGGGCCTATCCATCACCCCCGCCGGTTGAACCGGGTGGTGACCAAGCCGTGACAAGAAACGATTGCATGACAAATTCTCGAATGATGCCGTGGGCGTACTGCACTGTTCATGCCATGGCCTTTAAATTGGCCGAATCCCGCTGCCGCAGGGCCGGCATTATGGGGGAACACCTTTTCGTGCCGCTTTGGCCATAAATAAAAATATGAATAATAACGGATTTATATAAAGAAATTGAAACGCCTGGGCAATAAAAGTGCCTCTGTCCGAAGAGAGAATATTAAAAAATGCCTGCATATTCTCCTTGATTTTTAGCCCGGTATTGTGTTTCAGAAACGTCACCCGAATGTAACATGATGTGACGTATGTTACATTAACGTAACCACATTTTATGCTGTGAGGCCTAGGAGAAAGGGGAGGAATACGGACCATGATGCAATCAGGCGAGGCCGTTCATGCGGGATTATTCGACAGGACCGGTCCGGCAAAACCCGATTATTATGAAAAAAAATATCAACGCACTGTAAGCGAATGGGAAAAATTCGTCAACGGCAATCGGAGCATTGACGGTACTGTTGTTCCCCGGGAAGTCCAGGAGTCATGGACGCGCTGCTTGAGCCTGGGCATCGACCCCATGGAAGAGCCGCGGCACCGCATCCTGTCGGGAAGGGATTTGCAGGGTCTTTTGGAGGAGAATCGGCATTTTATCAGTATCAGTCGGGTTTTTATGAAGCATCTTTATCAGTTCATGAAGAGTTCACGCTTCATCGTCACCCTGTTCGATCATCGGGGCTACCTGTTGGAGATCATGACGCGGGAGGAATACAGGGAAGGGAACCGGAAACGAAACTGGCTGGTGGGCGCCCTGTGGGATGAGCCCACGGCAGGCAACAATGCCGTCGGTACTGTTCTGGCCCAGAGAAAACCCATCCGTATCTTCGGTCCCCAGCATTTCAATAAAACCTATCATCGCGACACCGTCGCCAGCGCCCCCATTTATAGCCCTGAAGGCACCTTGATCGGTGGTGTCACCCTGACGGGTTACTACTATGGCACCAATCCGCATATCCTTGGTTTGGCCGTCGCCTCCGCCAAGGCGATTGAAAACCAACTCCACATCCAGAAAGCCCTGACAAAAGCCCAGATTGCCAGCAGTTACCAAAAGACGGTCATCGCCTCGATTCCCGAGGCCCTCATTACCGTCGATAACGGTGGATACATATCTCTGCTCAACTCAAACGCCAGGAGGATGTTTCATCTCGATGGCAGGCGGGTCGAGGGCGAGCACATCAGCCGTGTCTTTGGCGCGGATAACCGCCCTTTTCTCGACATTATCAAAGGAAATGAAGCGGTCACCGACATGGAAATCCGGATATTCGCGGCCTATTCCGCCCACGATTATACCTTGACCTGCAATCCGATCTATTCTCCCCAAGAGGAAATCCTCGGGAAGATCATCATCCTCAATGAAATTAAAAGGGCCAAGACGCTGGTTACCAGAATGATCGGGGCCAAGGCGAATTTCCATTTCAAGGATATCTGTGGCCGAAATCCCAAGTTTCTAAAGACCATCGAGCAGGCGCGGATGGTCGCTGAAAGTACCTCCAATGCCCTGCTTCTGGGAAAGAGCGGGACAGGGAAAGACATTTTTGCTCAGTCCATCCACAATGCAAGCAGCCGCAAAAGCGGCCCCTATCTGGCGATCAACTGTGCGGCGATTCCCCGGGATCTGATTACAAGCGAACTCTTTGGCTATTCCGACGGTTCCTTCACGGGGTCGCGCCGGGGAGGAAGTCAGGGAAAGTTCGAGCTGGCTGACGGCGGAACCATTTTCCTTGATGAAATCGCTGAAACGCCTCTCGAACTTCAGGCCGTTCTGCTGCGGGTCATTGAGGATAAATCCATCATCCGCATCGGCGGGAAAAGGGTCCGGCCTGTGAATGTCAGGGTTATCGCCGCAACCAACAAAGATCTCCGGGAAGAAGTCCGGAGAGGAAACTTCCGGGAGGATCTCTATTACCGTCTCAATGTCTTTACTATCCATCTTATTCCGCTCAGGGAGAGGCGCGACGATATTCCCATTCTCCTGGACGTTTTTCTCGAGAAATACGGAAAGCTTCTCGGGAAAAAAGTTGACAGGGTCGATCCTGGAATCCTGGACGTTTTCTCCCGTTATGCATGGCCGGGCAATGTTCGGGAATTGCAGAACATTGTCGAGCGGATGATGAATTTTACGCGAAAAACGGATCTGACCATGGACCTTATTCCTCCGGAGATCCTGGAGGGCGGAGATGTCGATACCCTGACTGCTGCCTGTTACCCAGCAGGAGAAGGCGAATCCGGGCGGTCAGGCCATCGGCGTTCCCGGGACATTCTTAGGGACGAATTCGACCGTGATAATGACCGGGAGATGATCATACGGATGGTTGGGCTGGGGGTTACAAAAAAAAGGATTGCGGAGACACTGAATCTTTCCCGAATGACCATCTATCGCAGGCTGAAAAAGTATAACATTCCCTACAAACAGGATTAAGGGATATCCAGCGATCAGTTTTATCCGCCGGCCTTAAAACCCCCGGTTATAGATCTCCCCGTGGTATCAGCTCTTGCCTGCGGCCTTTGCCCGTCTTTCCATATTGGTGATGGCCAGTTCAATGGCGAGATTCTTTCCCAGGGATTCCGCTGGCGCAAACCGCCTGACAAAATCGATTTCGTCGTCCGTCGGCCGCTCCGTTTCCGTCAGGTCCGGGGAGACCTTGAGGTCCCAGGGGACTTTCTTCCTGATATCGGCAACGGCAACGCCCGGATGCACTTTCGACAGGAAAATCTCCTTGGTCTCCGGGTCAAACTCGAAGATGCCCTGCGTACTGATGAGTTTGGTCGGTCCCGTCCCCTTCGGAAAATGTCCCGTCCGGTCGCGGCTGTCACCGCCATCCAGATAGCCCGGAGATGTCCGATAGGAAAGCTTCTCGACAAACTCGCCGCCGCGCATGGTGAGGATCGTCTTTTTGGAATAAGCGATGAAATCGGCAGCGCCCCCGGAGCCCGGCAATCTCAGGCGGGGCTTGTCATAGTCACCGATGACCGTCGTGTTCAGATTGCCGTATTTGTCCACCTGGGCCACACCGAGAAAGCAGACATCCACAAAACCCCGGTAGGTCATGGTAAATGTGGAAAAGAGATCCGTAGCGAAAGAAAAGCCCCGGCACGACAGGCAGTCGGCGATATGATTCAGGGGCACGGTGGGTTCAAAATCGATAATGCCCGACTCCATCATGAGCGTGGCATGGGGGGCGAAGAGGGCCTTGGCCAGAGCCCCAGAGGTCATGGGAATCCCCACGCCCAGGATCACATTTTCATAGTCGTTGATTTCCTTGGCAATAGCGATGATCAGGAGTTCATTCAAGGTATAGGGCTTACTCATACAGCACCCCCTTATCCTTCATAAATTGTTCCAGCTCTTCCACGGTCACCCCCATGCTGCGTTCCCGCCCCTGTTCGTCCCATATGGATGTGAATGCCGCACCATAGTTTGCCGGTGCCGAGTAAAAAGCGCGGGCCTTGTTGGCATGAAGCGCTTCCAACCCGAAGCGTTCAATATAATGTTCAAGATAGGCGTTGTGATCCCGGCATCCGTAGATCCATTCATCCATCCACGTTGCCGTATCTGCCTCCTTCTGTAGCGCATTCATGAAAACGGACCAAAATAGCCCATCCCGGTTGTAATAGCCGAGAACATCCGAGGGGTGAGCACCCCAGGGCATCTCGACGACGGCATCGACGCGGTAGGCCGGAATGATCGTAAAGTGGGGACTTGCCTTAATGACATCGTGCTCCACAATCTCTTCGCAGGAAACGACGATCCGATTGCTGGCCAAAGCCGCTGCCTGGACGCTGCCCATGGCGCCCCAATACTGGGCGTTGCCGGTCTTGTCGGCTCGCTGAACATGAATGACGCAAACATCGGGGTTCAATGCCGGAACAAGGACCGTATCCTTCCCCGTAAAGGGACAGGTGATGACCTTATACTTGTTTTCCCCCATGAACCCTCTTTTCTCAAAAAGATCCGTGTGGATAATACCTTCGAAAACCTGCATGAAACTAAACCCATGCATCCCTGCCTGTAGTCTCGCGTTGTAGTTGAAGTTTGTATAGTCTTCGATTTGCAGCTTGCCCTGCTTCCAGGCGCGGCCAACGGCGGAACCGCCTTCGGTGCCGCCCGCATTCAACACAAAAGCCGTCACCAGGCGGTCGACGCAACCACCGGCCACCAGGACCTCGTCAATCACATGACCTGACTGGGAGCAATGGGTCAATCCCCGCTTCTTCTGCCTGACGATTTCATAGATGAGACCGCAGGCCATGCCGAGCGTATAGTTACCGATGATGAGTTCATCGCCATCGTGAACATATTCGGCAATCGCCTCTTTAGCGCTCATCCGTTTGTCAATTTTTTTTGACATTTCAACATCTCCTTGAACCGCAACGGCTGTATCCGACAAACGCTTAATCTTCCTTGACCAGCAAACCCGGCCGTTGCTTTCCTAGAAGTTTCAGGATCACTGGGGAAACAAGGAAGATCAGGGCTACTGTGATAAAGACGACCGAGATGGGCCGGGTGAAGAATATCATCGGATTCCCATCGGAAATGATCAGGGACTGGCGAAAGGCGTTCTCGAACATGGGGCCCAGAACAAAAGCCAGAACCAGGGGGGCCGGTTCGTAGGCACATTTTTTCAGGATATATCCGATAATGCCGAAGATGATCATGATGAAAACATCCAAAATATTGTTGCCGACGGTGTAGGCGCCGATGAGACAGAAAAGCAGGATAAAAGGGAAAAGAATCGAATAGGGCACCTTCAGGAGCTTGACCCACATGCCGATCAAGGGCAGGTTGAGGATCAGGAGCATAACGTTTCCGATATACATGCTCCCCACAACACCCCAAAAAATATCCGGATGTTCGACAATCAGCCGGGGACCCGGTGTGACACCGTGTATCATCAGGGCTCCCATGAGGATGGCGATGACCACGTTGCAGGGAATACCCATGGTGAGCATGGGAACAAAGGCCCCCTGAGCCCCGGCGTTGTTGGCCGATTCCGGTCCGGCGACCCCCCGGATATCGCCTTTGCCGAAGTTTTCCGGGTTCTTGGCCATTTTTTTCTCCATGGCATACGAGATGAAAGAGGCGATAAATCCCCCACCGCCGGGGATCAGCCCCAGGATAAAGCCCAAAACGGAGCCACGGCCGATAGGTCCGGCGGAGTCCTTCCAATCCTGTTTGGTCGGCAGAAGGTGTCTTAACGTGGTCTGAAAGATTTCCCGGGCCTGCCCCGTTTTTTCCAGATTCAGCAAAACCTCGGAAATGCCGAACAGGCCCATGGCGATGGGGATGATGTCGAAACCGCCCGCAATCGTGGCGACTCCCAGGGTGAATCGCTCACGTCCGGTGATGATGTCCGTCCCGATGAAGCTGATCAGCAGGCCCGCCATGGCCATAATCAGGGACTTGATCATGGAGCCGCTTGACAGATAGGTAATCATGGTCATTCCCAGAAAAATCAGGCCGACAAACTCGGGTGGACCGAACTTCAAGGCCATATCCGCCAATGGCGGGGCCATCAACATGATCATGATCGTGCCGAAGGTTCCGGCGATAAAAGAACCGAAGGCTGCTATCCCCAGGGCCGCCCCGGCCCGTCCTTTCCGGGCCATCTGGTAGCCGTCCAGGCAGGTGACCACCGACGCCGCCTCCCCGGGGACATTGACCAGTATGGAGGTAGTAGAGCCCCCGTACATGGTTCCATAATAGAGCCCCCCGAGCATGATGACGGCCGAGACGGGAGAGAGTTTGAAGGTGATGGGCAAAAGGAGGGAGATGGTAGCCGCGGGTCCCAGCCCCGGAAGAACCCCAACGAAAGTGCCGATCAGGCAGCCCAGGAAGCATAGAATGAGGTTCATCGGTTCCAGCGCTACGCTGAAAGCCATGGTAAAATTGCTCAGGAATTCAGTCATGGAACCTCCATCATATGCCCAGGACGCCGATGGGCAGGGGAACGTCCAGGAGTTTGATAAAAAGGAGATAAGACAGACCTGCGGTCGCCAGGGAGACGATGAAGACGGTTCGCCATTTCTCAGGCTCCATCAGGCGGCAGGAAAAGAGCATGAAGAAAAAAGTCGTAATCAAATAGCCCGCATAATTCACGACCGCTCCGTAAACCAACAACGCCGTGAGAGCGAGGAGTATCCTTTTCAGGCTGCCTTTTTCGGGGAAAAATGTCTCGACAGCCTCGGCATTCTCCCGGCGCTTACCGATCAGAGTCGGGAGAAAAACCATGAGGGCCAGACCCACGATGGCAATGCCGGTAAGGAAGGGGACAAAGCCGGGGCCGGGGGCGCCTCTTCTCATCAACCCCTGGTCCAGGGCGCCGATGATGAAGAGGGTTCCCAATCCCATCCAGATCAGACTGCTGATGAGGTCACGCTTTTTCATAATTATTTCTTATAGGATGCCGCCAATCTTGCCCCATTGTCCCGGTCATACTTGTCCAGGGCTTCATAGGTCTCTTTCGGCGTCCGGTATTCAATGTCATAAAGGAGCTGATCCTCAACCAGTTTCACAAAGGCCGGATCTTGGGATGCCTTTTCGATGGCTTTGGTCAAGGTGTTCACGATATTTTCGGGAAGCTTTGGAGGTCCCCAGAAAGCCCTAGGCAACGTCCAGGAAGAGCCGAATCCCAGTTCTTTGAATGTGGGGACGTTCGGTGTGGCCTTATAACGCTTGTCTGAGGAAATGGCCAACCCTTTGGTTTTCCCGGCCCGGATCATCGTGATGGCCTCCGTGATCTGGCAGACCCGGAAATCAACATGCCCGCCCAGGAGGGCGATCTTGCTTGGGCCGGCCCCCTGGAAGGGGACGAACTTGCAGGGGATCCCGTTTTTCTTCATAATGTCCATGGTGACCAGCTCTAGCGTGCCGCCGGTTCCCGGCGCCCCGCAACTGAATATCTTGTCGGGATTTTTTTTCGCATAGGCGGCCAGTTCCTTCCATGTGTTGTAGGGGTTTTCCGCGCGGGTTTCAAAGAAAAACAGCGGTTCGGTCGTCAGGTTTGCAATGGGCGACACCTTGTACCAGGTCTTTGAATCATAGGTTCCGGCATAATAGTACCCGACCCAGGCAATGTCCGAGATCAGCATGATCGTGTAGCCATCCGGTTTGGCCTTCAGCAACTCCAGGGTGCCCATCTTGGTATTGCCCGCCGGTATGTTCTCAATCAGAAGCTTCGTTCCGAGTTCTTTTTCCAGAGGCTTCTGGAATGCCCGCATCAAGACATCATTGCCGCCCCCGGCCGCATAGGGAATAATAATGCGGATGGGCTTGGAGGGATAATTGTCAGCCAGTACCGGTAATGCCAGTCCCAGGACTAAAAACAAACAAACCACGATGTTTATAATCTTAAGCTTTTTCATATGCTTCCTCCTCCTTTATGGGTTGTATTCCAATCCTTCTATTTCCCCGTATATTTCCCTTCGGCCTTCAGACGGGCGATTTCCTCTTGCTCGAGCACCGTGTATGCGATTTTCCCGACACGGGTCAGGGGCAGGCTGTCCCGGAATTCCACTTCCCGGGGGCAGGACCACTTGATCAGATGGTCCTGGCAATGCTTGATCAGCTCCTTGCCCTTGTCCGGACCTGCCTTGGCGGGGTCCTTCAGGACGATGATAGCCTTGACGCGCTCGACCTGGGCCTCATCGGGAACACCGATCACGCAGGCGTCGCGGACATCGGGATGTTGATATAGAACCGCCTCGACCTGGGCCGGATAAACGTTCATTCCCGACGATTTGATCATGCGTTTCAGGCGAAGCTTGAAATAGAAGAATCCTTCTTCACTCATCGTAAATATATCGCCTGTGTGAAGCCAGATTTTGCCATCAGCGTGCCTTTTGAGCGTTTCCGCGGTCTCAGCGGGCTGTTCCAGATAGCCAAGCATGACGGCGGGGCCGCTGACGCAGAGCTCTCCCTCTTGCCCTGCGGGGATTTCCTCGGTGGTGCCCATTTTAACGATTTTCGCCTCCATGTCGGGATAGGGAATGCCCACACTGCCTTCCCGGTAAGCGTGCGCAGGTGTCGCCATGATCCCCGTCACCGCTTCCGTCAAGCCATAGCCTTCCACCAGTTGGACGCTGCCGCCCTGTCTTCGTACCACTTCCTCGAAGCGCTCCTTGACGGTTCTGGGTAACGTATCGGCGCCGCTCGTTGCGGCTTTCAGACAACTAAGGTCGGCGCTTTGGAAGACGGGATTCCGGGTAAGGGCATCGTAAAGGGTCGGAACACCCGAAATCGATGTCGGACGCTTGGTTGTAATGAGCTCCGCGACAATGTCCGGCGTAAATTGAGGGATCAGGATGCTCGTCCCGCCGGTCATGAACATGGCGTTGCAGCAGATTCCCAGCCCGAACCCGTGAAAGATGGGGAGGCTGGCCAGCATTACCATGGGAAGACCGCCATGAGCCGCGATACGAAATGAGGCGGCCATCATTCCCTCGCTGATAAAATTATAGTTGGAAAGCATGATGCCCTTGGGAAAGCCCGTTGTGCCGCCGCTGTATAGAATAACGGCCAACTCGTCGGGTCCCGTGGATGATTTCGGGGCCGGAGGGTTGGAACCGGCCATGAGCGTCCGCCATTGTCTGACCATGGGGTCCGCATGTTCCGGCGGCAAAGGCTGGGCATCGGAACCGGGAAGGCAGTCGGAAAGTCTGGTCAGGATAAGCCTCTCCAGAGGTGTTTCAGCTTTGGCCTCCCTGAATTTATCGTAATGCTCTTCCAGGGTGAGGGCATACCGACTTTTGCTGATATTGAGATAAAAGACGATTTCCGGGGCCGTGGAAAGAGGATGAATCATGCTGGCCACCGCGCCCAGCTTGTTGGCGGCATAGAAACAGATGAGCCCCTGGGGGGTGGTGGGCATGGCGATGGTGATACGCTCCCCCTGTTTCAGCCCGAGGCCGGCCAGAAAATCGGCGCAGGTATCGATGTCCCGAGCATAGGCCCTGTAAGTTGACCGGTTATCCATAAAATCGTAGGCGATTCTCTCCGGATAACGTTCCACCGTCTGCATCAGGGCCTCATACATGGTCACCCGGGGATAATCGATCGATGTCGGGATGTTTTCATAGAACTTTAACCAGGGTTTCTTATCGTGCATAAACAGATATACCTCCTTCTTGGGTTTGTGCATAAAAGCGGCGTCAGGAGAATGCCGGTTTTTGCCGCCCTTATCAGGGCTTATTTTGCTCACTCGTCGATCATTTAAACCGGCGCGGCCTCTACGACACCTCCTCCTTGGGGATTTCGTCGCGTTTCTTGCGCAGTGCGGGGATGAGGGGCGAGACCAGAAGCAACAGGGCCACCACGAGAGAAACCGCTGCCAGGGGCCGGGTGAAAAAGATGGAGAACCCGCCGTCGGACATGATCAGGGATTTGCGCAGGTTATTCTCCAGGAGCGGTCCGAGGACAAAGGCCAAAACCAGCGGGGCCGCCTCGTAGTCGAATTTTTTCATCAGGTATCCCAGGATGCCGAAGAGGAGCATGATGTAGATATCGAAGACCGTATTACCGACGCTGTAAACGCCGATGAGACAGAAAAGGAGGATCAAGGGGAAGAGAATTTTATAGGGAATCTTCAGAATCTGTACCCACATGCCGATCAAGGGAAGGTTGAGGACCAGAAGCATGGCATTGCCGATGTACATGCTGGCGATGACCCCCCAGAACAGTCCCGGATGTTCGGTCATCATCAAGGGTCCGGGCGTCACCCCATGGATCATGAAGGCCCCCAGGAGCATGGCCATCACCACATTGGGCGGGATGCCGAGAATCATGAGGGGAATGAAAGCTCCGCCGGTGGCGGCATTGTTGGCCGACTCCGGTCCGGCCACGCCTTCGATGGCCCCTTCCCCGAATCGTTCGGGATGTTTGGATATCCGTTTCTCGACGGCATAGGAAAGAAAAGATGAAATGACCGCCCCCCCGCCCGGAAGGATGCCCAGAAGAAACCCCAGAACTGACCCTCTCGCGATGGGTCCGGCACTGTCCTTCCAATCTTTGAGGGTTGGCATCAAACCTTTGAGCTTCGTCTCGAAAATCTCTCTTTTAGCGACCTGCTCGATATTCAGCAAGACCTCGGAGATGCCAAAGAGTCCCATGACAATCGGCACCAGACCAACCCCATCCATCAGCTCCATTTTGCCAAAGGTAAAACGGGGCGCGGCATTGATGGAATCCAGGCCGATCAACCCCAGGACGATCCCGAAGGCGCCCATGAGAAGCGCCTTGAGCATGGATCCGTGGGCCAGGTAGATGAGGACCGTGAGGCCCAGGATCATGAGGGTGAAGTACTCCGGAGGCCCGAAACGGAGGGCGAACTTAGCCAGTGGCGGGGCAAGCAACATCAGGCCGACAATGGACAAGGTGCCCGCAATAAAAGAGCCAAAGGCGGAAATGCCCAAGGCCGGGCCAGCCCGACCCTTTCGGGCCATCTGATAGCCATCGAGGCAGGTAACCACAGAGGCCGCTTCACCGGGGATATTGACCAGAATGGAGGTCGTCGATCCTCCGTACATGGCCCCATAATAGATTCCCGCCAGCATGATGATGGCCGCCTCGGGACTGGCCTTAAAAGTCATCGGCAACAGAAGAGACATGGCTCCGACGGGCCCAATCCCCGGCAGCACGCCGATCAGCGTGCCGATAAAAACCCCGAGAAAGCAGTATAAGAGATTCATGGGATCAAGGGCAAC
This sequence comes from uncultured Syntrophaceae bacterium, assembly GCA_964492965.1. Lineage (GTDB taxonomy): Bacteria > Desulfobacterota > Syntrophia > Syntrophales > UBA8958 > CAZBME01. Next base: position 50,026 of record CAZBME010000019.1, read on the forward strand.
GGAGAACCCTATACCTAAATAATTCAGAAGTTCCATATCCTGATCCTTTGCCCTAGCCGATGCCCAGTAAACCCGCGGGAAGCTGGCTTCCCAGCCAGAGCTGAAATACGCCGTAGGCGGTTAGTGTAGTGATCACTGACCCCATAATAGCGATCGACCACCGTTGCGGCTCGACGGCCTTAAAAAGAAAGATGAGGAGCAGAAACGTGCTCAATATGAACCCCAGAGGCATAAAGGCAAAACCATAGAGGAAAAGAGCCGCCATGACGATCGCGATCTTTTTCCAGTGGATATCAGCCCAGATAGCGTTAAACTCTCCGGGGACAGCCGTTTTCTTCAAGGTCCCGATGAGAATGCCGATGGACAGGCCGATCATGATGACCCCCACCCAAAAGAAGATAAACCCGGAGCCCGGTTCCTGCAGAGTCCCCAGATCCAGATCGTATCCGCCGTAACAGACGCCGATCCCCAAAACCAGCCAAAAGAGAGAACCGATGATGTCTCTTTTTCTCACGATTACCCCCTAAATATTCTATTTCTTTTTCAGACCCAGCTTTTCCACCATCTCTTTTTCATCATCACAGGACTCCTTGGCGTGTTTTACATAGTCTGCGGTATTCATATAGTCGACTTCCATATCGAATTTATCCAGGATCTTGAGGTAGGCCGGGTCCTCCAATCCTTTCTTGAAGGCGTCATGAAGAATCTTGACTACTTTGGGATCTATCCCTTTGGGTCCGGCAATCCCGAAGGGGGAGTTGGAGATAATCCCGTATCCCAGTTCCTTGAGTGTCGGAACCTTTGGCCATCTCTCCGACCGCTTGTTACCCCATGTACAGAGAAGACGAAGATCCCCGGAATTCACCTGAGGCGCCCACCCCGTGGAGTCGGCCGTGGCCATGACGTGGCCGCCTAAAACGGCGGCTGTAGATTCTGCGCCGCCCTTCATCGGGACCTGGACCCATTTGATGCCCTGTTTCAGGGCGATCTTTTCCATGGTGATGTGCAGTGATGTTCCCGCACCTGGAGTAGCATACTTCACTTTTCCCGGATTGGCCTTGGCGTAGGCAATGAGTTCGTTCCAGGTTTTCCAGGGGGCATCCTTCCTGACCACAACGCCGAAGGTATAGCCGGTCGTATGGATGATATAGGAAAAGTCCTTCAGGGGATCCCAGCTCATTTTCATCATATATGGATAACGGAATACGGTGGTTGGTATCTGGGAAATAGTATAACCGTCCGGTTTGGCAGTGGCGACCATGGTGGCAGGGCCGACCGTTCCCCCTCCTCCGGGTTTGTTCTCGACGATGATGGGCTGCCCGAGATATTTACCCGTAACCTCTGCCAGAACCCGCATGGTGACATCCGTTGAGCCACCGGGGGGCCAGGGGACAATCAGTGTTACAGGTTTTGCAGGAAAGTCCGCAGCCATAACGGAAACGGTAAAAACCCCGATTATTATGAATATGACCAGCAAGAAAGCGCCTTTTCTTTTCATCTATTTTCTCCTTTTTTCATGACGAGCTATGTTCAGGTCTTCACCATTGGCATGAGAGATCATTTCTTCTTCAGACCCAGGCCCAGTTTCTCCACGGTCACCTTTTCCTCGTCGCACAATTCCTTTACTTCTTTTGTATAGTCAGCGCTGTTCTTATAGAGGACGGGCATGTCATATTTCTCCAGCATCTTCTGATAGGCGGGATCCTCTATGCCCTTCTTGAAGGCGTCGTGTAGAATTTTAACGATCTTCGGGTCCATGTCCTTGGGACCGGAAATCCCGAAGGGCGACCCGGTGCCGTTTCCATACCCCAACTCCTTGAGTGTCGGAACGTTGGGCCACTTCTTGGTCCGCTGGCTTCCGCTCCCCCAGGTCACAAGCAGACGAAGATCGCCGGAATCCACCTGCGGGGCCCAGCCGCTCGAATCGGCTGTGGCCGTGACATGGCCGCCCATGACGGCTGCCGTCCCCTCTGCCACGCCTTTCATGGGAATCTGACTCCATTTGATGCTCTGCTGATGGGCGATGGTTTCCATGGTGATCGCCGCGCTCGATCCTGCGCCCGTCGTGGCATACTTTACCTTTCCGGGGTTGGCCTTGGCATAGGCAATGAATTCTTTGAAGGTTTTCCAGGGGGCGTCCTTCTTGACCACGACACCGAAGGTATAGCCACTCACATTGATAATATAGGTGAAATCCTTCAGGGGATCCCAGTTGACTTTCATCATATAGGGGGTGCGAAAAACACTGATCGGTGTCTGGGAAATGGTATAACCGTCCGGTTTGGCCGTGGCGGCCATGGTTGCCGGACCGATGGTCCCCCCTGCTCCGGGCTTATTCTCGACGATCACCGGCTGCCCCAGATACTTCTTGGTGGTTTCCGCCAGCGCCCGCATGGTAACATCCGCCGATCCTCCGGCCGTGTAAGGGACGATCAGAGTGACGGGTTTTACAGGAAATTCCGCTGCCTCGGCGGAAACGGCAAGCCCACCCCAAGCCATGGCAGCTGCCAGAAATAAAGCCCCTCTCTTTATGCGCCTGTTCATAAAAACCCTCCTTTTTGTTTCGTATGGGTTAAAAAATGAAACTCTAACGTACGCATGGGAACTTTTGGAAATATTGTCAACTAAAATAACCGGCCGAGAAGCCTAAGAAAGCACATCTTCCTGTTCCGGATATCTTTAGGGAGACCTCATTTAACCGAACCTCTTCCTGAGCTCCTTCTTCATGATTTTCCCCGTCGGGTTTCGCGGAAACTCGGACATGAACTCGACGAACTCCGGGAGCTTGTATTTGGCGATTTTGTCTTTCAGGAAGTCCTTTACCTCTTCTTCCGTCATGGTGCAGGCGTCCTTCAGGACGATACAGGCCCGGACACGTTCGCCCAGGGCGGGATCAGGGGCGCCGATAACGGCTACATCGGCGATCTTGGGATGATTCTCCAGAGGAATTTCAATTTCCCGCGGATAGATATTCTCGCCGCCGCGGTTGATCATTTCTTTTTTCCGCCCGGAGATAAAGAGGCAACCCTGTTCGTTCATGAACCCTATATCGCCGGTATGGAGCCAACCGTCCCGGATGGTTTCGGCGGTGGCTTCGGGCTGGTTGAGGTAGCCGATCATGACGGCATCGCCCTTGATACAGATCTCGCCACGCTCTCCGTAGGGCAGGATCTTATGGCCATCATCCATAATCTCGACCTGCAGGCTGGGGTAGGCAATGCCGATGGAGGCCCTGTTCTCAGGCATGCCCAGGCTCGTTGTCGTGACTCCGCAGGCCTCGGTCAGGCCGTAACCGTCCACCACCTGGACGTTGAATTTCTCCTTGAAGCCGTCAATCAATTCGGGCGGCATGGGGGCTGCGCCCGAGAAGGCCAGGCGCAGCTTCAGTTTGGTGTAATCAATGGTCTTGGGATCTGCGGCCTTGTAAATATAGGCATACATGGCCGGAACGCCCTGAACAATGGTAACCCCGTATCGGAGGATCGAAGGCCAGAAATCGGCGGGTGAAAAGGTCCTGCGGATGCAGAGGGTCAGCCCCTGATAGCTGAGAGGATAGGTGTGGACGCACAGGGGGTTGGTATGGAACATGGGCAGGATGATCATCATGACATCCCCGGGTCTGTTTACCCCCATGCCACCCCGGTCTTTGCATATGGTTAATTGATTCCTGTTGGACAGGAGAATGCCTTTGGGCATACCCGTGGTTCCTGAAGAATAGAGAAGCAAAAAGGGATCGTCGGGCTTCTGCGGCACCAGACACTCGGCAGAGGGGTACTTGTCCAGGATATCTTTCAGGTTGTTTTCGGCGATATTTGCCCCATGGTCAATACCCGTGACAACCTCGACAACGATCGGCTGATGGGACGATAAACTCCAGCCTTTGGCGAATTCCTCCATGTATTCGCTTCCCACGAAGGCCACCCTGGGCTTGGAATCTTCCAGGACATAGGCAATTTCCGGCCCTTTCAGCATGTAATTGATGGCCCCGGCGATGGCCCCCAGTTTCTGCGCGCCGAACATGGTGTAATAGATTTCGGGAGAATTCAGAACCATGACCGAGACGATGTCGCCCTTCCCGACGTCCTTTTCTTTCAGATAGTGGGCCACCTTGTTGGCGCGCTCGTTGACCTGGGCATAGGTAATGACCTCATCGTTATAAAGGACGTGAACCGTATCCGGGATTTCCCGGGCCCGTGAAGTCAACATCTGGGCAACGCTGTCGAATTCCAGTTGTTTGCTCTTCAAGGTCGGTGTGTCTTCCAGAGGTATCTGCGCCCTGACATACCGCTTGCTTTTGTCGATCATATGCATTCTCCCTACAAGACATCCGCGATTTTTGCCTTGAACCACTGCTGCGTCGCTTTGGAGCTTTTGGTGATTTTCTTGACATCGTTGAACTCTTTTTGCGACTTGATCCACCAGTAATAGGAAACCGGTTGGGTCAACTTGCCGTTTTTGACCATCTGTCCTGTTCCGATGATCTGTAAACGCCCGTGATCCGTGAGTCCGAAACCCTCGACGGGGAACTTGTCGCCCAACAGCGGATAAGCCTTCGGCAAGGCCTTACGGATTGCCCAGACATCGGTTGTCGTGCCGGCGATAGCGATGGCTTTGGCCAGGGCCTGAACGGCAAGATAATTCCGGCAGGCCTCTGACGTGTTCATGCGCTTGTAGGTTGTTGTATATCTTTTTTCAAACGCGGCAAATGCCGGGTAAGGGATGCTGTTGATCGCCGCGACACCCATGACGCCTTCCATCAACTTGTAGCTCTTGAGTATTTCTGCAACGTAATCCAGCTTGGCCTGATCGATGAGAATAAAGCCTCCTTTGTAGCCCATCCCCCGGGCCTGTTCAATGACCAGGGCCGTCGTGGCGGAAGGGCCGCCGATCAGCATGACTTCGGGTTTGGTGGCGAGGGCGGCGGTCAGCGGCGCGGAGAAGTCCGTTTCCGTGTAGTAGTTTGCCGGTTTGTCGATGGTGATGGTGCCGCCGAGCTTCTGCCAGTAGGCCTTAAAGGAATGCCTCCATTCGTCTCCGTATGCCCCGAGGGTCGTCACCATAGCCGCTTTGCGCCAGCCCTGCTCCCAGGCCATATCTGACAAGGCCTGGCAATAGACGGTAAAAGGGAGAGTGGTCGCGACCAGCAGTTTGTTACCCATCTGGACGACCTTGGGCGTGCTGGTGTAGGCCATGATCAGAAACTCGTTTCCTTTTTCTTCGTTAATTTTTGCAATAGGGGCGATGGTATTGAAAACGCCGTCAAACACGGCAATGGCCTTGTGTTGGGAACGAAAACGGCGGGCATTGTTAACGGCCTGCGTGGGGTCCGTTCGGTCATCAAGCTTTTCGAGCCGGATAAGGTGTTTTTTCCCTTGCACCAGCAGGCCTCCGGCGGCATTGATATCCTTCACGGCCATGTCGATGCCGTTCAGACAATCCTGGCCATATTCCGCAGCCGGGCCGCTCAGGGGGCCCGTATAACCGATGACAACGTCCTGGGCTCTGACGGCGGGCGACCAGGAAACAACGAAGAGCAATGACAAAAAACAGATGAATCCTTTCAAATACTTCATTTCTATCTTCCTCCTATTCAATTGCGGCAGTTTTAAGCTTCGGGTAATCACCGCGCCCGGTTATTATTTCGTGGGTTATCCAAAAATTCGAACAGAAGTTCCCTGAATCGCCTGTTTAACCTCTGCATCAGATCCGTCTGATACCACGGATGGGTATACAACATGACATAATCGAGGCGATTCATGAACGTGGTGAACGAAAGCTGGATGGCGTGATGCTTGTTGCTGGAAATGAAATTGGTTCCCAGCAATTCAAATTGACCATAATCGGCCGGTGTGTCAATCATGCCGGCATTGGACAATGTCAAGACCTGCACATATTTTTCCTTGTCCATCTGGCCGTTCAGGACGGAATCAACGACGGCCTGGTATCGTGTCAGGGCCTTGTTGATTTTAATGTCGTGATCGAGATCATGCATGATTTGCCGGCCGATCTCCAGGGTTGTTTTCATTTTGCCGATGGAACAAACAATCAGTTCCGAGGCGACAAAGCACGACAATGCCTGATTCCCAAGGGGGGGAGAAACCTGTTTTCTTCTGCTGACGGGATTTCTCAACAAAAGATGCAGTTCTTTTCCCGACGGGTTATTAATACTTTCGGCAATAGCTTTTATCATGGAGGCGGCCATGAGGCCATGTATGGAAACATGGTTGTCCTTGCACCGGCTGCAAAGCCGCCGCATGTCTTCCTCGGAATAACGGCCGCCCACATAATGAATCCTGCAACTTTCCTTGGGGATGGAAAGATCGCGTCCCAGGATATCCATCTTTTCGTAATCAATGGTTCGCCCGCGATCTGGCTTCGTTCCGGGACTCTTTAGAATGTCGGGCAGGAATTCGTCAAAGGGAGGCGTGACCGGCAGCCTGTTGTCCTCATAAAGGGGAAGCCCTTTTTGCACTGCCTGGATCTGTTCCAGTATTTCTTTGGCCAGATTCAGGATGGAAAGACCGTCACAGACGGCATGCTGGAGCGATATGATCATCTCCATGCTGCTGTTTGCATCGATGTCATCTTCGGTCCCTTCCAGAATCAAAAGAACACGCCACAATCTTTCATAGGGATTGATGGGGGTGTTCAGTTCGTCTTCATATAAGGCCTCTTTTTCCGATTCCGTTTTGATATTTTCCTTGACGGTCAGGGGAATTGAAAATTTTTCGATCCTTTTAATGAAGGGTTTGCTTTCAATATCAATAAAGGCGGCACTCAAAAACGGATGCCGCTCTGTGATAATCCGGAGCGCCCTGCGAATTTGTTCTACGGCTATCCTGCCCTTTATCCTGTTACGGGAAACGACAATGCCGAATTTCCTTGCATTGTATTCCAGAATGGAAACAGGTCTTAAAATTGTATTGTCGATGTCCTGCATACTGAAAACAATCCTGACTTAAAAAGCAATAAACCCGCATGCAGTCCCAGGCATGAATGCTTGGCCTTTACGGGTTCATCACGTTCAGCTTGTGTGAAACAGTTTCCACATCATTTCCACATATCATTCCGGAAGCAAAGTTCTGTTCCGGCAGAATGGATATTCCCAGTTCTACGGCATAGGAACGATCATCTTGAGAATGGGGTAGGCAATGAAGGTCAAACCCAGTCCGACGATGACATCCAGAAGGAAGCCGTATTTCAGGGCATCCTTGGGCGTTACCCAGCCCGTGCCGTAAGCGATGGCAAGCACCGGCGACAAGGGCAGGGCAAAACTCTGATTGTAGGCCGCCGTCGCCACAATCGCCATGGCAATGGGGTTGCCGACCCCCGTGGCTGACGAGATGGACATGCCGAGGGGAATAAAGACGGCAATCAGGCCGAAGTTGGACAACCCCTCCGTCAGCAGGCAACCGATGCCTGCCAGCAGGAAGACCAGGAGATACTCCCCGCCGCCGCCCTTGACCAGGTCGCCGATGGTGGAGGTGAAGAACTGGGGGATGCCCGTTTCCTTGTTGGAGAGAACGTCTCCCAGAACAAGACCGGTGGCGATGATGGCCAGAATGCCCCACTCGACCGATTTTGTCCACTCCGTCCAGTTCAGGAGCATGCGTTTTTCACCGTTGATCCTGACCGGGATGATGGTGCATGCCGCGGCGATTAGAAGGGCGGTCGCCGGCCAGGTCAAATGGCTTTTCAACCATTTGGCCTGGGTTCCCGCGGCAACGACATTGATGATTTCGGGTAAAAACCAGCAGCAGATGGCGAGGCACATACAGATAATCGCGGCCTTTTCGCCGGAACTCATGGGCCCCAGGTTTTTCCGCTCCTGGTTGATGAAATCCGGTTCCAGGAGCTCTGCGAGGCGATCGACCTTGATCCGGGCCACAAAGCGGCAGACGATCCAGAACAGAATGTAGGTAATGGAAGCAATGATGATGCCGTACATCATCCACTCCAGGAGTCCGAGCTGGTAGCCGGTCTGCTTTTTCACCACACCGATGGCAAACATGTTGATGACGGTGCCCCAGGCGAAGATCATCGAGCCGGCCACGGCCGACCAGGTAACGGCCAGAACCATCATCCCGCCGAACCGGTCGCCCTGCTTGATGCCGATGGCCGTGAAGAAACTGATGAGAATCGTCGTGAAAACCACCGTGGCGACCGTGGAGGAGCACAGCAGGACGGGGGAAATCATCGTGGTGAGCGTAAAAATGGTAAAGAACATCCAGGGCCGGTGGCGCATGATGGGCATGCCGCAAACGGCCAGGGCGATGCGGCGGGCGGCGCCGGTACGGTCCAGGTTGCGCCCCAGGGCGAAGGCCCCGACCAGGAAAAGGTTGATCCAGCTTCCAAAATAGGCCATGGTCTTGTCGGAATCGAGCAATCCCAGAATCGGTGCAAGTCCCATCACGAAGAAGCAAATGGCATAAAGGGGCAAAGGGGTTGTGAACAACCAGCAGGAAAACAACAGAAACAGAGCGACCCCTCTCATACCCAGAGGCGTAATCGGCGCAATAGGGGGCAACACCATGAACAAAGCAAACAAGACAATCCCGGCAACGAGCCCGATCCACTGATCCGTGCCCAGCGTCCATCCGGACTCAACGCCACCAACATCACTAGACATACAAAAACTTCCTCCTTTTTCCTTGATTATGCAATCTTGTTACTTCTGCGCCAGATGCCCCGTTCCTGGGCGGCCTTGATCAGGTCTTCCCGGAAATCGGGATGGGCGATGGAGATTAATTCTTCCGCAATGGCCCAGGTTGATTTTCCTTTCAGCAGGACCTTGCCGTATTCCGTGACGACATAAAAGGCCCAGGCCCGTGGTACGGAAACAATGCCCTGGATATCGGGAACGATCCGGGAAACGACCTTATCGCCCACGACGCGGGTCGACCGAAGGCAGATGAAGGCCTTGCCGCCTTTCGACTTAGCGGCGCCGATCACAAAATCCCCCTGGCCGCCGGAACCGGATATTTGCCTCGCTCCGAGGGCTTCCGAGGCGGTCTGCCCGAAGAGATCCACCTGGAGGGCATTGTTGATGCTGATCATGTTGTCATTGCGGGCAATATGTTCCGCCGTATTGGTATAATCCACGGGATAGCTCGCACAGACGGGGTTGTCATCGAGGAATTCATAAAGCTCGGGACCGCCCATGGCGAACGTATAGATCATTTTGTTCTTATCCGTGTATTTATAGCGTCCGGTGATTTTCCCTTTATCGTAGAGATCCATAAAGGCATCGCACATCATTTCGCTATGCATGCCCAGATCCTTGAGATCCGATTCGGCCAGAAGGCTCCCCACCATATTGGGAATGCCCCCGATGCCCAGTTGCAGGCAGGCGCCGTCATGAATCTCTTCCATAATGAGTTTTGCCATCCCGATTTCTTCGGGGGATGCCGTTGGTTTGGGGATGGGCATCATGGGTGTTTTTTCCGCCTCCACAACATAATCGACATCGGCAATGTGGATATTTTCACTGTGTCCGCCCAGGCACTTGGGAACGCCCTCGTTGGTTTCGACGATGACGATGTCGGCCATTTCCGTTACGGCCTTGATATAGGAGTTGGACGTGCCGAAATTAAACAGCCCGTTGTTGTCCATGGGGGTTGTCTTGACGAAAGCCACGTTGGGCTTGGGCGAAAAGCCGTTGCGAAGGCGCCAGGGCTGCTCATGGTAGTTTGAAGGGATAAAGAAGGTCGAGCCCTGTTTGGCCAGCGCCCGATCGCTTTTACTGTAAAAAGTGCTGTTGTGTGTAAAGGATTCCCTCCCCGGGTCGACAGCGGCCACTTGAATCTGATGCATGCCGCTGGACATGCTGGTCTTGACGTCGGTCACTTCGCCGATCCGTTTGGCCAGAGCGCGGTCCAGTGTTACAGGGGTCATGACAAAGTGGCTGTAGTAAATCCAATCCCCTGTTTTTACAACCTTGACGGCCTCATCGGCCGTTCTCAACTTGTTTTTGTATTGGTCCCAGATATTCTTTCTCATGCGGAAGACTCCTTCACTTCACCGACTAGCCAGTCGTTGTTTAATCCTTATGACGGTACCTGTCATTCAAGGCCGGTCCGGCAAACAGACAGCCGGACCGGCAATTTGAGAAAACGCGCCATAATCTAAAAAGTTAGCTGACCCTTCTCTACTTGATCAATCCCAGCATCTGCCAGTAGGGAATACTGATCATGATGGCGATTACGGAGATGATCATATAGGCCACGCAAAGTTTTGCCGTCTGCTGATGGCTGACCAGCTCGCCGCTTGCCGCGTAGGAGACGAGATAAACCAGGTTCTGGTAAGGAACATTCCAGAGCATCATTGAGGCTGAGACGGTAATGGCAATCACCCAGGGGCTCATACCGGCCGCCGTGGCGACAGGCGACAGCATGACCGTGAAGATGGTAATCGTCGCCGTCATGGAGATCAACGCAAATCGCAGAATATAAATCACAACGGCCAGACCGGCGAGGAAAAGGTAGGGATTGGATGCCATCGGGGTGAGATAGGGAATAAGGACGGACCCCATCCACTTGTCGATCTTCAACGCCGGGAAGATATAGGAGATGCCTACGATGCAGCCGATGAAAACGGCCGTATCCCAGGGCATGTCCTTGCGGAATTCGGGCCGGTCGAACACTTTCGCCAGAATCAGGATGGACATGCTGGCGAGGGCGATGATGGCGGCGTTAACCCCGTGGAGCCTTTCCGTCATCCAGAAGAGCAGGGTGATGATGGTTACGGCCAGCGTTATTTTCTCCGAACGGCCCATCTTTCCCATTTTGGCCAGTTGTTCAGCCGCATATCCGGAGGGTAGGGTGTCCTTTTCCGCGGGTTTGTAGAGAATTTGCAGGGCCACATAGCACAGGACCCAAAATACGATGCCCCAGGGGAGCATCAGCATAAACCATCTTATCCAGTCAAACTGAGTGGCAATATCCTTCGGCAGCAAGGCTATAATCATGAAATTCAAGAATGTCGCCGTCAGAAAGATGGGGCCCGTCATGATAAAACCGAGCCACATGGCGCCGAACAGACCTGTTGCGGCCTTTGACTTCTTTTCATACCCCATGGCTTCGCTGATGCCGGCGCTCAAGGGGGCGCAGATAGCCGCCTTCGCCGTTATGGATGGAATCAGTGGGGAAATAATGGTGCCCGCGCCGAAAAGGGCCAGTGTCTGCCCCCGGAAGGTAGCGGGGCATATGTTCATGATCAGAAGTGAAATCCTCCTCAACAGCCCGGTTTTCTGGGCGGCCACGCCCAGGCCCAGGGCGCCGATGAAGAGCCAGAAGGTCGGTTCGACAAAGAAATTGAAAACCGTTTTAAACGGTACAGTGTTAAAAATAACCCACAGGCAGCTCATGATCAGGGAAATCACATAATCGGGCCCGACTTCAAAGATCAGGCAGGTGATGCCCCAGACCAGGATCCCGAGAGCCCACATGGCCGTGACGCTCAACCCCTGTGGCGGTGTCGAAAATGCCACGGCGAGACCAAGGACAATACTCAAAACAAAACCAATCATCTTTACCATAGATATACCCTCCCATTTTTCTTCTTTAGTAACGCGTTGGTATTTTAAATGTTATTAACGATCTTCCATCAAAAAAGGATCTGCTGCCCCCATGAATTTACAATAAAAACCTTTTGGTCAGACTGGGCATCGATCGGTTGATCTCGATCCTGAACTTTGATTTTCCTCTCTATCACCTCCCTTTAGTGGATTATTTTATTAAGACATTGAAACGTTATTGCTGATAGGCCCGACATCATGTGATGCGAAAAGGAGTTGCGACAACGAATTGATAAAAGCTCGACGGCCGGCGGATCGTGAATGATCCTCATGGCGTATTGATATTGTTTCCCTTTCATGCAACCCCCCCGGCACAGGATAAAGGATGTAACCCCTTACGAGCAGTCGTGCGGGCAAAGCCCGCACGACTTAAATTCTACATGGCCGCCGTTTATGCCCTGTTTGGCGCATAACCCAACGTGGCATTGGCTACGATCATGGTATGCATGTTGGATGTTCCTTCGAGGGTCTCAAATTGCTTGGAATCCCTCAGGAAGCGCCCGCATGGGTATTCGTCGGAATAACCGAAGGAGCCGAACAGCTTCATGCATTCATTGGCGTCATGAACCACAACTTTGGCGCCGTATAACTTGGACATGGAGGTCTCCATGACATTGGGAAGACCTTTATCCTTGAGCCAGGCGGCCCGATAGACCAGATAGGCCAGATTATCGTGAGACATCTTCATATCGGCGATCTGCTGCTGAATCAACTGGTATTTTCCGATCTGCTGGCCGAACTGGGATCTTTCCGTGGCGTACTTTGCAGAAGCCTCCAGGATGGCCCCGGAGAGGCCCAAAGCGCCGGCGGAGCAGCCCAGACGGGTGGAATTCAACTGGGTCATACACATCTGGAACCCTCTGTTGACCGGCCCCAGGACGAGACTTTTGGGGACTTTCACGTCCTCGAAGGTCAACTCCGCCGTGTCGGAAGCCCAGAGCCCTACCTTGTCGTGGATCGCCCGGCGGGTGATGCCCGGCAGGCTGTAGTCCATGATGAAGCAGGTAATGCCGTTGGCCCCGGCGTCTTTATCCGTTTTGACATATAAAAGACCATGGTTGCAGACCGTGCCGTTGGTAATCCACATTTTGTGGCCGTTGAGCAGATAATAATCCCCTTTGTCTTCAGCGCGGCATTTCATGCTGGCGACGTCCGAGCCGATATCGGCCTCGGTCATGGCGAAGCTTCCGATATATTCACCGCTGACAAACTTGGGGATATAATGCTGCTTCTGCTCTTCCGTTCCGAATTTCTGGATCGTCAGAGAAGGCCCCCAGCACTGCATATTGAAGGCCATCCGCCAGGCTGTGTGAACCTTGGCGACCTGTTCGATGGCGAGGGCGGCTTCCAGGAAGCCCATGCCGTTGCCGCCGTATTTTTCGTCGATGGAGAATCCGAAAAACCCAAGTTCCGCCATCTTCATAAAGATTTCCTTCCTCCAGAAGTGGTTTTTTTCGTCCTCTTCCACATGAGGCCCGATCTCGTTTTCTGCGAAATTCCTGGCCATATCCTGAATCATTGTTTGCTCTTCTGTCAATGCGAAATCCATCGCTTCTCTCCTTTTTGTTGTAGGTTATTTTAGGCTGAAGATCGAAGGTTGAAGGCTAAAGGATTACAAATCTTCAGTCTATCCCCTTCAGTTCAGTCTATTTCCGCTCCACGACCATGCAGATGCCCTGACCGCCGCCGCCGCAAATGGTTTCCAGGCCGAACCGACTGTCTTGCCTGACCATTTCATTCAGCAAGGTCGTCAAGCGCATGGTCCCCGTCGCCCCGATGGGGTGCCCCAGGGATATCCCCGACCCGTTGACGTTCACTTTCGCATCCATTTCCTCATCACTGAGACCCGATAGTCTGGCGTCAGCCAGGCATTGCACGGCGAAGGCCTCCTGTACCTCGATCAGATCAATCTGCTTAATGGTAATACCGATCTTCTGCAGAGCCTTCTCGACGGAAGAAGGAACGGCCGGGTAGGTCAAGGTCGGATCCGTCGCGGCGATGGCGCAGGAACGGAAGTAGGCCAGCGGCTTGGCGCCGAGTTCTTTCGCCTTTTTTTCCGATGCCAGAACGACGACGGCCGCGCCATCATTTTCCGACGAGGAGTTCCCGGCGGTGCAGACGCCATCGGCGTAAACAGGCTTCAGCTTCGTGAGCTTCTCAAGGGTTGTCTCTCTACGGGGACCCTCGTCGGTATCGAAAAACAGGGCTTCGCCGTTTTTCCCTTTCCCGAGGGGGATAGGCACAATTTCCTGGGAAAATTTGCCCGCATCCTGGGCCGCAATGGCCCTCTGGTGGCTCCGGTAGGCCCATTGGTCCGCTTCCGCCCGGGTGATCTTCTCGACCCTGGCCGCAGCTTCGGCCCAGGCCATCATGGAACTCAACTCGCCGTAACGCGGAATGGGCTGAGACATGACGCGAGCCCGCTGGATCCGGTCATAGAAGGGGATGCCCCACATGGCAAGGGCGCCGTGCCCCTTGGGCATGAACCCGTATTTCTCATGATTCTTGCCGCCGAGGCCCCATTTGATATCGCCGGGGATGTAGAGCTCGCCCTGACTCATGCTGTCCATTCCCCCGGCAATGACGATATCCGCATTTCCCGTCTGGATTTTCATGGCTCCGTAGAAAATGGATTCCAGGCCGGAGCAGCACCGCCGGTCCAGGACAACCCCCGGAACCGTATCGGGCCAACCGGCGTCCAGGACGGCCATCCGGGCGCCGTTTGCGCATTCCCCATTCTGATAGGCCGATCCCATGATGACATCATCGACCATGGCGGGATCAATATTGGCCCGTTTTGCCGCTGCCTGAAGGACAAGGCTGCCCAGGCGGTAAACGGGAACTCCTCTAAGGGCGCCACCGTAAGCACCGATGGGCGTCCGCGCAGAACTTAAAATCACTACATTTTCCATGTCTCTTATACCCTCATGTTAAGGATTTGCAGACTCGTACGCATCTTGCGAGTCCTTTAATTTAGAAAGTGATGTCCGTCCGGGGTTTTCTTTCTCCGGTGCTGTAATCATACCAGCCCTTGCCTGTTTTTCTGCCCAGGTCTCCGCTCTGGACCAGTTTTTCCAGGATGAGGGCCGGAGCGAACTTGGGATCCTTATAGCCTTCGTAAAGGGTTTTAAAAACACTGAGGCCGATTTCAAGACCGACAAAGTCCCCCAGCTCGAAAGGTCCCATGGGATGGTTCAGCCCCAGCTTGATGGCCTTGTCGATATCCTCCAGGCTGGCGACGCCTTCCAGCAGGCACCTGTAGACCTCGGCCCGAAAGGCTGCGTTGACCCGATTAACAAGGAAGCCTGGCACGTCCTTCACACGGACCGATTCCTTTTTCATTTTGGCCGCAATCTCCTCCGTTATCTTTGTCGTCTCTTCGGAGGTTTTTATGCCACGAATGATTTCAACCAGGCGCATGACCGGCACGGGGCTGAAAAAGTGCATGCCGATGAATTTATCAGGACGGGATGTGACCGCTGCGAGTGTGGTAATGGGAATAGATGAGGTATTGGAGGCGAAGATAGCGCCTTCGCGGCAGATACTGTCCAACTTCTGGAAGATGGCTTTCTTGACATCGAGATTTTCATAGACGGCTTCGATGATGAAATCTGCATCTTTTCCGTCTTCAAGGTTCGTCGATTTCTGAATGCGCCCCAGCGTTGCATCTTTATCGGCCGCCGTTATCTTTTCCTTTTTCACCTGCCCCTCCAGGAGCTTGGTGATGTTATTGAATCCCCGGTCGACAAATTCTGCCGCCGTATCATTCAGGATAACATTATAACCGTTCTGGGCAGACACCTGGGCGATACCTCCCCCCATTAATCCCGCACCGATAACCATGATTTTTTTTATTTCCATAACGAGAACCTCCTTATTATATTGTTGCGACCTGATGACGCGATCCATGACGATGTACCGCAGGTGTACACTGAGCAAGGACCATACCAAATTCCGAAACTTTTGGCCGATGTCCGTTTATCTTGCCGCCGGCCTGTCCTTGTTTACATGACCGGAAAAAGGGATTGACGAATCAGGACGTGTTGTGTATTGAAAGTATACATAAAGAAGGAGGCTACCATGAAGGGCACAAGAGAGTTTCTGATGAATATCCTCGGCAACCTTTCCGATGCAGCCGCCATTATCGACCAGAACGGCGCTGTTATTCACGCGAACAATGTATTTGAAAGGCGATTTTTTCTGGAGGGCGGGGCCGGAAGGAACAGCAAGGCATTATGCGCCATAGACCAGGGAGTGGCGTTAGAAAGTGACGGACTGTCTCTCCTGGCGCTCTTTCTGTCCGATGGGCTCGTATCCTACCCCATGAATGTTTACTTATTAGACACGCCTAAAAAAGGCCTCCGTCATTACCTGATCCTGCCCAAGCAGAATTCCAGCATGACGGATGATTCCCGTCCGGGATCGGCAACTTCGGCAAGAGCACAGGCAGGGCAGGAGAAACTCCAGAAGGAGTCACTGTCTCCTGAGTTTCGAGGGTTGGTTGGGGAGGACGCCTCCTTCCGGAAAGCCCTTTTAATTGCCCAAAAGGCGGCCAAGGCCGATCTGCCTGTTCTGATCCTGGGAGAGAGCGGGACGGGAAAGGAGATTGTCGCCCGGGCCATTCACCAGACAAGCCGGAGAAGCAACAAGCCCCTTGTGGATGTCAATTGTGCCGCTATTCCCGATACCCTCATTGAAAGCGAGCTTTTTGGTTATGAAAAAGGGGCTTTTACGGGGGCCAGAACGGAAGGGAGAACAGGTTACTTTGAAGTTGCTCATGGCGGGACGCTGCTGATGGATGAAATCGGGGATGCATCCCTGCAATCCCAGTCCAAGCTCCTTCGCGTTCTTGAAGACGGTTCTTTCAAACGGGTGGGGGGAAGCCGTAACGTCAAGGTGGATGTGCGCATTATTTCTTCCACCAACAAGGACTTGAGGAAGAATATCGCCGAAAAGACATTCCGTGAGGACTTATTCTATCGTCTGAACACCTTTTCGATCCAACTGCCGCCATTGAGGGACCGGGTTCGGGACATTCCCCTGCTGGTGGACCATTTTCTGGCGGCAAACGATCTCAGTGAGCATCGCCATCGGAAATTTCTGCCTTCCTGCATGGAAATCCTTTGCGCCTATCATTGGCCCGGCAATGTCCGTGAACTGAAAGGGGTCGTCAATTATGCCGTCAACATGAGTTCAGGCGCCACCATTGATCCGAGCTCCCTGCCCAGTTTCCTGTATTCCCAGGCATCTCTGCCGACAACGGAGAAGATGTCGGAGACGGCCATTGCCGTTCCGCCCGAATCGTCGTCTCTGGGTGAGATTATCCAGTATGTGGAGCGAGATCTCATCAAGGACGCCCTGGCGAAATCGACGAACAGGACAGAGGCCATCAAGAGGCTGGGGATCAGCAGGCGCACCTTTTATATTAAGCTGAAGCAATATGGCCTCTCGTGAAAAAGGTATTAATAGGGACTTAATTAAATATGGAACGATATATGCTTGATGAAGCGGGAGAAGGCGTCCCTATAAATGATGAAAGTTTCCGTTTATGCATCAACGATAACCGCTAGAATCTATCAGTCAGAAAGGCCCTGAAAAACTTGAAAAAACGGGAAGATCGCGTGACGATTATTGAGGTGTCTCCTCGGGATGGGCTGCCCGTCATATCCGGAGGCACATCAACGGCGGAAAAGATTATGTACATCAACAGCCTGGTAAACGCCGGTCTTCAGAATATTGAAAGCGTTGCTTTTACCCATCCCCGACTCATTCCTGAAAATGCCGATGCGGAAAAGATCATGGCCGGGATCACCAAAAAGCCGGGGGTGTCCTACATCGGGTTGGTTTCTAATGAAATAGGCTGTCGCCGGGCATTGGCATCGGGAATTGACGATATTTTAACGCTTGTGGCGACAAGCGATGTCTTTAATCAGATCAATGCCGGCAAGACAAAAAAGGAAACCCTGCACAAGGTGTTGCCCGCGATATTCGAGGCTGCGAAGAAGACGGGAAAGGGCATCCGCAGTTATATCCTGACCGCGTTCGGTTGCCCCTACACAGGGAACATATCTTTCGACCAGACGATGCAGCTCTTCCTGACCTTGACATACATGGGGGCCAAAGAGATCGTCCTGGTTGATTCAACAGGCATGGCCAATCCAAAACAGGTCAAGGAATTTGTTAAAAAGCTTCTGGAGTTGGATACGGGCGTCAAGCTGGCGGTTCATTTCCATAACACGAGGGGGACCGCCATTGCCAATTGCATCGCTGCCTATGAGGCCGGTGCCAGGACTTTTTACACCTCCATTGGCGGTTTGAGCGGAACGCCTTATGGGGTTATGGAGCTGGCCTTCGGATATTGGAATGTGCCCACGGAAGACCTTGTTCACGTGTTCGAGGAGATGGGCATTGATACGGGCCTCGATATTGACAACCTGCTTGGATGCGTCAGGATTGCCGAAGGGCTTGTCGGCAAACCTTTGCCGGGTCATCTGTTGCGGGCTAATCCAAACTCCCGTTTGGCCGAGGTTCCTGATCTCATGGAAATGCACAACTTCCGGCAACTTCAGTAATTAAGATGCCTGGCTGTCTGCACAAGGCAACCGACCATTTGCCGGTTATGCTGTCATTGTATACAAATAATACATCATGCCGGCAGGGCAGGTGGATCAGTTGTCGTTTTATTGCTAAGCATGGCTCTCCGCAATCTTCTTCTTTTGACATACCGCCTACCCCTGAGGCCTGCCGGGCCTGGCTATAAAATATACAGTTAGGAGCAAAGCCCTTCAGGCCAAGGCATCAACACCCATTGAACCAGCGGCATCCCGAAAGGACCTGCCGGCATGCGGCACATAGAAGCCTCTTGTTTGTCCTCGATATCAGGGCCATTTACCCTTTGTTTCCGTCAGGGACATAGATGGCATGTTTATTGTAATATTGTGGGTCTTCCGGCCCACTTTACTTTAAGCTTATAATGCCGTGTCATTCACAGTTGTAATGCCGGAGGTTCTTAGCCGGGGGGTGGAGGGCCTGTTTGATGTGAGTGATGATGATCGTCGTCTGAAAGCCCAATGACTTGCAAATAGCCCTGGGGGGGAATACATCGACATGAATGGACAACAGCATGAATTTTGACTGGGGATCATTGTTTCAGATTGAGTGGAATCTGACTTTCGGTTTGGCATTGCTGAACATCATGTTCATTAATCTCATTCTGTCGGGGGATAATGCCGTTTTGATCGCCATGGCGGTCCGGAACCTTCCGAAAAGCCAGAGGATGAAGGGCATCGCCTTTGGTACCGGAGCGGCGATTATCCTGCGGGTGGTGCTCACTTATTTTGTCGCTCTGCTCCTGAAAATCAGCTTCATCAAACTCGTCGGCGGGGCGCTGATCCTCTGGATCGCCATACAACTGCTGATGGAAGGGGATGCCGGGGATGGCTTTGAGAATGAGGCCACAACCCTCTGGCAGGCGATCAAGATCATCTTGGTCGCCGACCTTACCATGTCCCTAGACAATGTTCTCGCCGTCGCAGGGGCTGCGGAAGGAAGCCTCTTTCTCCTTGTTTTTGGCCTTGTCATGAGCATCCCTATTGTTATCTATACGAGTAACCTTTTATCCACGCTTATGGATAAGTATCCCATTATTATCTTTATCGGCGCGGCGATCCTGGGGCGGGTCGGTGGAGAAATGATCATCACCGATCCTTTTATCGAGAAATGGCTCCACCCTTCAAAAATGACGGAATATGGTGTCCAGATCCTCTGCACGGTCGGTGTTATTGTCGTGGGCAAGCTCTGGATGAAATGGAAGATCGCCAATGCTGAGCGGAACGGCGCTGGCAATGAGACAGAAACGGAATTCGAAAAGGAACCCTGCACAAAGCTCAAGTAATCGTCTAACAATAATTTACTGTCGATATCCGGGAAAACGGAGAATCGACAAGAAGGGGGTATGAAGGAAGATGGAATACAAATATGATATCAGGGATTTGAAGTTTATTCTGAAGGAATGGTTACCGACGGAGGAGGTGGCCGCATGCGACAGGTTCAAGGACACATTCAGTGTTGATGATGTCGATATGCTCTTGAACGAAGGGTACAAGGTGGCGAAAGAGATTCTAAATCCCATTAACGCCCCCGGAGACAAGATCGGGGTCAAAATAGAAAACGGCAAGGCGATCCCGGTCCCGGGATTCCGCGAGGCTTATCAGTTCTTGCAGCAGAATGGATGGGGTTCCAGCAGCGAATGCATCAAGGTGGATACGGGAATGCCTCTGCTGATGTACAAGGCGATCTTTGAAATGAATACCGGGGCCTGCCCGGCCCTTACATCCTGCGTCAAGCTGACGAGCGGCGCGGCGAACCTGATTCTGCGTTTTGCATCGCAGAAGGATCAGGACATCTTCATCCCGAAGATGCTGAACGGCGAGTGGCAGGGCACCATGTGCCTTACGGAACCGAACTACGGCTCCGACACGGGCGACATCATTACCCGCTCCTATGCGACGGACGATCCCCGTATCTACAAGATCAAGGGAACCAAGATGTTCATCACCGCCGGCGACCAGGGAACGGGCGACAATACGATCCATATGGTTCTGGCCCGCCCCGAAGGCGCCGCTGCCGGATCGCCCGGAATCGGTCTGTATATCGTACCGAAAATTTGGGTCAACGATGACGGGTCCATGGGTGAGCCCAATGATGTCGTCACGGTCGGTATCGAACATAAAATGGGGCTCCATGCCCAGGCCACGGCGCTGCTCAATTTTGGCGACGATGATCAGTGCCGGGGTATCCTTGTCGGTCCGCCTCAGGATGAAAAAGGATTTTCCCAGGGTCTTGCCATGATGTTCCATATGATGAACGAATCGCGGATCGGCACAGGCCACAACTCCAACAGCCAGGCTGCGGCTGCCTATTATTTTGCCTCACAGTATGCGACGGAGCGGATACAGGGCCGGCCTTTCGGCATCAAGGGCGCCGACCGGGTTCCCATCATCAAGCATGAGGATGTCCGGAGGATGCTCCTGGATATGAAGGCCCATGTGGAAGGCATCCGGGCCATGATCTTCAAGGGGTTCTATTACCTTGATATCGAAGGCAACAGCGCCGACAAGGCCAAGGCAAAAAAATATGCCGGTTTCGTGGAGATCCTGACCCCCCTGGTCAAATGCTACGGCAGTGAGGCAAGCCTCGGCGTCATCGCCCAGGCCATCCAGGTTTTGGGCGGGGTGGGCTACACGCAGGAATACCCCGTGGAGCAGTATCTTCGGGATTCCAAGATCCTCACTATCTGGGAAGGGACCTCTTTCATCCACGCCAATGATCTTATCGGACGGAAGATGCGGATGAAGGAAGGAAAGATCTTCCGGGGCTGGCTGGACGACATCAAGGAATTCATAGATGCCAACCAGAAGGCCGAAGGGTTCGCCAGAGAAATGAAGAACCTGCTGAAAGGGTATCAGTGCATGGAAGAAGTGACGGCGATTTATGATACCTGGTACGGCAATATGGAGACCAAACGATCCCTCATCCCACTGTATGCCATGAAAGCCCTCTTTGTCATGGCCCAGGGTTATGTAGCCATGTGTCTCATGGAGCAGGCCCTGGTTGCGAAACAAAAACTGGCCACCGCCGACTCCTTTGACGCGACATTCTATCAAGGGAAAATTGCCAGTGCCAAATACTATGTGAACAATATCTTGCCCAATGTGTTTCTGGCGGCAGAATTGATCAAAAACGAAGACGATACGGTCCTGACCTGCCCGGAGGAAGCCTTGGTGATCAGTTGAACCATTAAAATATTTGGAGGGAAGCCATGAGCTATACAACCATCATCGTTGAAAAAAGAGCGGAAGAAAAGATCGGAATCATTACCCTGAACCGTCCCGATGTGCGAAATGCCATCAATCCCACGATGCGTACCGAATTGTATCAGGCCATTGCGGAACTGGAAGCGGATGCGGGGGTGCGTGCCGTCATCGTTACGGGGGGAGACAAGATATTTGCCGCCGGCGCCGATATTGCCGCCATGGTGGAGAGCACGGCCATGGAGATGTTCGGTCCCGCCGCGCTTTGGGATGTCACATTCAAAATGGAAGAGTCCAAGAAGCCCTACATCGCAGCCATTACAGGCTTCTGTCTGGGGGGTGGATGCGAGCTGGCCCTGGCCTGCGATATCCGCATTGCCACGGATAAGGCGCAGTTCGGCCAACCGGAGATTAATATCGGGATTATCCCCGGAGGCGGGGGGACCGTCCGTCTGACAAGATTGGTCGGTATGGGAAAAGCCAGTGAACTCGTGCTGACGGGGAAACCCATTTCAGCCCAGGAGGCCCTGGCCATCAATCTGGTCAACAAGGTCGTGCCGGAGGATAAGTTGATGGAGGAAGCCATCGCCATGGCAAAATCGATTACCCGGCAGAGCCCCGTGGCCGTCAGCCTGGCCAAGTATGCCTTGAAAAACGCGGCCGAGACGGACATCCGCACGGGCAAATCCATCGAACGGTCCTGTTTCTCCCTGGCCTTTGCCAGCGAAGATCAGACGGAAGGCATGCGGGCGTTTCTGGAAAAACGAAAACCTGACTACAAGGGGAAATAAATGCAAGTCGATTTGACAGTTTAATCATAAAAAGAGGGGGAACGATTCATGATTGGTGGTTTTTGGGATCAGTATCGCAGCAAGTTGAAAACAGCAGACGAAGCGGCAAGAGTCGTCAAATCGGGAGATAACGTTTACTACAGCCATTTTGCCATGTTTCCCAGGGTCCTGGATGAGGCGCTGGGGAAAAGGGTGGGCGAGGTCACGGACGTCACAATCGTCTGTGTCAGCGGCATGTATCCGTCCCAGGCGGTGGTCAATGACCCCGAACAGATATCCTTTACCTACCAGAGCACCTTTTTCAGCAATGCCGAACGGCAGTTAAGCAAAAGGGGCCTGTGTTATTTTTCCGCGAGCAACTATTCCGAGGGACCCATCAAGATTCGTAAAGGCGACATGCCCAAACCCAATGTCGTCTTTGTTAAAACCACGCCCATGGACGAAAAGGGCTTCTTCAATTTCGGGACCTCCGTTTCCTATATCGGGGAGGCTGTCAAGATGGCCGATACGGTCGTCGTGGAAGTGAACGAGGGCGTTCCAACCTGTCTGGGCGGCTTCAGTGAGAACGTCCATATCTCCAAGGTTAAATATATTGTGGAAACGGAGAAGGCGCCTCTTTTGGCCATTCCAAAACCGCAGGCCTCGGAGGAAGAGAAAAAAATCGCCGCCTTGATTATCGAGGATATCCATGATGGTTCCTGTGTTCAACTGGGCATCGGCGGCATTCCCAATATGGTGGGCAGTATGATCGCCGAATCCGATCTCAAGGACCTGGGCGGTCACAGCGAGATGATGTGCGATGCCTACATGGATTTGTATCTGAAAGGAAAGCTGACGGGGAAGTACAAACATACGGATAAAGGCAAGATGATCTATACATTTGCCATGGGAACTGCCGAACTTTATGAGTTTCTGGATAAGAACCCCGCCTGTGCCACCTACCCCGTCGATTACACCAATACGCCGGAGAACATTGCGCGAAACGACAATATGATCAGCATCAACAATACGCTCCAGGTTGATCTCTGGGGACAGGTCTGCTCGGAGGCCCAGGGGAAGAAGCAGATCTCCGGTTCCGGCGGCCAGGCGGATTTTGTCACGGGCTCCCAGAAGGCGAAGGGCGGCAAGTCCTTTCTTTGTATGCGTTCGACGCGCATGATGGGCGATCAGATGATCTCCCGCATTGTTCCGGAGGTAACGGGTATTGTGTCCGTCACCAGGGCATCGGCCAATTATATCGTGACGGAATTCGGCAAGGTCAATTTGAA
Source organism: uncultured Syntrophaceae bacterium (assembly GCA_964492965.1). Classification (GTDB taxonomy): domain Bacteria; phylum Desulfobacterota; class Syntrophia; order Syntrophales; family UBA8958; genus CAZBME01. The sequence goes on from CAZBME010000019.1 coordinate 73,472, forward strand.
GGGAAAAGCCACCTGGCAGGTTGCGGAGGCGATGATTTCCATAGCCCATCCCAATTTCCGGGATGATCTCATCAAGGCTGCCGAAGAAAGAGGCATCTGGAGAAGAAGCAACAAGAGATTATAAAGGAAAGGATCAGCATGATGAAAGAAGTGTACCTGGTTGAAAGTGCCAGAACGGCTCTGGCGCGGGCGGGAAAAAGTTCCTGGTTTACAAATCTGCGTGCCGATGACATGTCGGCCCTCGTGATCAATGAAGTCATCCGGAGAGCAGGACTGCAGGACAAAAAAGACCAGATCGGCGATGTCATCTGGGGCGGAACGGCCCTCATGAAGGATATGGGCTCTAATATCGGACGTTTATCGGGCATCATGGCCGGGCTCCCCTACAGTGTGCCGGGATGTACCGTTGACCGGTTCTGCTCCTCCGGACTGCAAACCATCGCCTTTGCCATCGCCTCCATCAATATGGGCTGGGCGGATATGATTCTGGCCGGCGGCGCCCAGCATATGACCCACATTCCCATGGGAACCATGTCGGATCCGAACCCGCGGCTCGGAGAATTCTGTGATCCCCAGATGGTGTCCATGGGATATACGGCGGAAATGGTGGCTCGAAAATACGGCATTACCCGGGAAGAACAGGACCAGATGGCCGTGGAGAGCCACGCCAAGGCCCATGAAGCAACGGAGAAGGGTCTTTTCAAAGATGAGATTCTTGCCATTGAGGCCGATGTTCCTCTGGAAGACGGCAGCACAAAGAAAATGATCGTGGATAAGGATCAGGGCATCCGGCCGGGGACGACCCTTGAGACGCTGGCCAAGCTTCAGCCTGTATTCCTGAAGGATGAAAAGGCCACCGTCACGGCCGGCAATGCGAGCCAGACCAATGACGCCGCGGCCTGTGTGCTGGTGGCCAGCAAGGAAAAATGTCAGGAATTAGGCCTCAAACCCAAAATGAAGCTTGTCGGGTATGCGGTTGTGGGCGTTGACCCGGCCTACATGGGGATCGGGCCTGCCGTGGCCATTCCCAAGGCCTTGAGCATGGCCGGTCTGAAAAAGGAAGACATCGGCATCTGGGAAGTGAATGAAGCTTTTGCCGCCCAGGCCGTTTACTGCACCAAAGAGCTGGGCATCAGGAACCATAAACTGCTTAACCCCAAAGGAAGCGGTATCTCCCTTGGACATCCCCTGGGATGCACCGGTGCGAGAATCGCGACCACACTCATGCATGAAATGCCCTATTACGGCGCACGATACGCTGTAGAGAGCATGTGTGTGGGCCATGGCCAGGGCGTAGCCGCCATTTGGGAGTGGGTCGGATAAAGGGGATTTATGGCGATTTTGGCAGTATCCTATGAATTTGGCAGCGCCGGTGAAGAGATCGGCCACGAAGTCGAACGGCAGATGGGCTACGAGTATATCGCCCTGGGCAGAATCCTGGATGAGGCCAAGCGCAAAGGGAAAAAGTGGGAACGCTACAGCCGGGAGTACGGCGAAGGCCAGCCCAATATCTGGGAAAGATATGACTGGTCATTCATGGGATTCATGGCGTTGGTCCAGAGTATCATTCTGGATCATGCCTTGAAAGACAACGTCGTCATCATGCTTCGGGGAGGCATTTACCTCCTCCGGGGAATTCCCCACACACTGCGAATCCGCGTGTCCGCGCCAGTCGGAAAGAGGATCGATCAAATCCGGGAAAAAGAGTCGATCAGCCGGGAAATGGCACATCTTCTCGTGAAACAGGCCGACCGGGAGATTGCCGGCGTCATTTATCAACTGTACGGCAAGAAATGGGAAGAACCCGATGCCTATGAAATCCGTTTTGATACCAGTGTCCAGCAGATGGACGAAATAGTGGAAATGGCTAAGAATCTTCTCCACACCAAAGATAGTCTTAAAACAGAGGAAACGATCAGTCTGCTGAGAATGAAAGCCCTGGCGGCGCGAATCAACGCTGCCATCAAGACGAATCCGGACTTCCTGATTCCGACCCTGGATGTCGTGGCGCAGGATGATGGCATCCTTATCAGAGGCGTGGCCAGAAGCATTCATGAACATAAGGCAATAGAACAAACAGCGAAAGACATGGCAGGGAGAATACCGGTTTATTGTGAGATCCACTACCGAGGGATGTCCTCGGGGAAACCGCACCGAATCTAATAAGGAGCAAACACGAATGAGACAGTATTTTGCGAAGATGGACGAGTTTGGGAA
>CAZBME010000020.1:0-71086 GCA_964492965.1 uncultured Syntrophaceae bacterium
ACATGATCCTGCCCCGGATGATCCGGTCCCAGGTCGTCACGGGACTTCCAAGGCCGATGATGGAAAAGTAAAAGGATGTAGGTAGAAAAGCCGGAGTTTATGGAAATAGAATGGCCTGGTGTGAACCTGCCGTCTGCCGGGACGTGGGGTCACACCCATAGAATAATAAAACTAAAGGGAGGAAATTAATGAAGAAGAGTTATTTTATTGGTATTCTGTTTTTTCTGGCAGGAATAATTTTTGGGACCGACTTGTTTGCGCAGGCAGCGAAGGCGGCGGGATCCTCGAACGGGCAGATGCTCGGCATCCTATCCTTGGCCGCGCTGCTGATCGCTGTTGTGGTCAGCTGTATTTCCGAACGCAACGTCGGACTCATGTGTATCGCATTCGGCTTTGTCATTGCCATGCTTCCGGACAGCGGCCTAAAGGTGGCGCAGTTGACCAAGTTTTTCCCGTTACGGCTTTTCATGATCCTCGTGGGCGCCACCCTGCTTTTTAGTATGGCAACCATCAACGGCACCGTGGAAAAGATGGCCAAGTGGGCCGTAAAAGGGTCCCGGGGGATTGTCGGAATGCTTCCCATCATCTTTTTTGTTCTGGCAGTGGTCCTGGCGGCGATCGGGCCGGGCAACATCGCCACCTGCGTGGTTCTTGCCCCTATCGGTATGGCTCTCAGCGGCGCAACCCGCATCAGTCCGTTTCTCATGACGCTGATGATCGTCAACGGGGCCAATGCCGGCGCCCTTTCACCCCTGGCCCCGACGGGCATCATCGCCAACGGTCTGGTCGAGAAGATACATATGGATTACATCGGCGGTCAGATCTTTCTGAACTCCCTCCTGGGGAACGGTGTCGCGGCGGCATTCGCCTTTTTTGCCTTTGGCGGCCTCAAGCTCTTCGGCGCCAAGGTTGATCCCGAGATGAAGGTACGTGTAAAGGAAATTGTCGACCAGCGTATAGACCCCTGGGATCGGAAACAATTGATTACCCTGGGGGCAATTACCGCCTGGATAGTGCTGGTTCTCTTCTTCAAATGGGATGTAGGCTACACGGCCTTGTTGTTTGCGGTTCTTCTGTCCCTGTTCAATTGTGCGGATGAGAAAGAGGCGATGAAAAGGCAGCCCTGGTTTACCATGTTCATGCTGGTCGGTGTCATGGTCCTCGTGGAAGTTGCCGGATCGACAGGCGGTCTCGACTATGCGACATCGGCAATCGCTGCCTTCTCCAGCACGATGACCATTTCCACCATCTTTGGCTTTATCAATGGCTTTGTTTCCATTTACAGCGGATCTTCCGCTGTGGTCATGCCGACATTCATTCCCTTGATCCCGGGACTTGTGGCAAAACTGGGTGTTGTCGGGGCCGATGCGATCAATATGGCGCGTAATCTGGTCTATACCAGTTGCGTTTCAGCCCATCTGGTTGACGCCAGTCCGCTGTCACTACTGGGTGCCCTTTGTATCGCCGCCGCCCCCGAATGGGAAGACAGGAACAAGCTCTTCCGTAAGCTCCTGATCTGGGGTATGGCCATGTCCGTATTCGCTGCTGTTCTCAGCTTTATATTCTGGAGATAAGCGACTTCGGTGTGGAAAGCACGATGAATTGGACCACGCATTCGTAAAAGAAGAGTTGTATAAGCATCCATTTTAATAATATTGGGTTCCACCACCCTTCTTCAACTCCTCCTCCTCCAACTGGGGGGTGGATGGAATCCCAATATTTATTGGACAATCGCTAAAATGGGCAGGTTATATCACGCCTGCCGGCCTGTGGTTTCCGCAGCACTTCGGATGCCGCACAGGATGCCATAAATAAGTCGATCTGTTCCTGGGTCCCTTCCTGAGCCCCCCACTTCCCCATGGACAGATCAAGGAAGGTGGCTATTTTCGGCCACCTTCCTTGAAGTTAATATAACGGGGGAACATCATGCAAGAAAGGAGGAATGAAAAATGGCGGTAAGAGTGCTGGTCAGAAGAAAAATTCCCAGAGATAAGGAAAAGGAGGCCCAGGGCCTGATCGGAGAGTTGAGGCGGTCGGCTATGGGGTGGCCCGGTTATATCTCCGGGGAAACGCTTCGCAATGTCCGTGATCCTGAAGATTATCTGGTCATCAGTACCTGGCAGACATTGGAAACCTGGGAGAAATATTTAGCTGAGTCCAAACGGTCTGGCCTCCAGGCAAAAATAGTGGCCTCGATTGGAAAGGCTACCCTTGAAGTCTATGATTACCCGGAACCGTTGATGCATCCGGAGAGCATGTATTTTTAATGATGGCTTATTGCCGTCTTTTACCACTTCTATCCGGGGGTAAATGCGGCGATATGAAAATATAACAAAAGTTTTTCTGAGGGCCTTTTGAGTAAAAAGGCCCTCATTTTTGTGTCATATGCTTTGGCATACTTCTGGCTATCTATGGGTTGATTCGGTTTTGTCTGCAAAATGAGCGACAGTCCGGAAAACCCTTCAATACCCGGTTATTCGGGCTTTGTGGGAGCGGTCTTTGGCGGTCGTTATTGTAAAAAATTTGACGGTATGGGGGGATTCTTGACATGCAAATGAGTTTAAAGAAGAAAATTCTATTGCCCACAATCGGGCTGATTGTCCTGGTGATGGGCATCTCCACCGGCGTCACTTATTTCCTGTCTGCGGAAGCGTTTAAGGAAGAGGCCGTTAAGACGATTTCCGCATCCGCCAAATCAAGAACAGATCTGATCGATCTTTGGATTGAGGCCGCCAAGGGAGAAATCCAGACGGCGGCAAGGCGGAGCGTTTACAAGGCGGTTCTGAAGAACGACACTGAAGATACGATGCGGGCCGCTAATGTCGAGTTGGCAGAAGAATCCAAGAAAATTGGTGGCTTTACCCGCCTCCACATTATCAATGGCCAGGGAGAGGCGCGGGCCTCTTCATCTCCCGACCAGATCGGTAAGTTAAAAGTAGCTGATCGCGACTACTTCTTAAAGGCAATGAAGGGAGAAGTGGTCGTTTCGGGCGTCTTTCTTTCCCGCACATCGAATCAGCCGACCTTTTCGGTTGCTGCGCCCATCAAGGACGGAGAGCAGGTCATCGGCGTCATTTTCGGCGTTCCCGATCTGACTAAATTCACCGAGAAATTTGTCAGCAGTGTCAAGATCTTCAAGACCGGCTATCTTGCCTTGTTTGACGCTACGGGGATGACATTTGCCCACAAAAACAAAGACCTGGTGATGAAGATGAACATGAACGACTATGATTTTGGCCGAGAAATGCTCAGGATAAAGCAAGGCTTGGTCCTCTATGAATTTCAGGGTCAAAAGAGAACAGCTTATGTGGAACCATGCAAGAATGTCGCTTGGTTCGCCGTTGTCGTCGCCCCTACCAAAGAGGTTCTGGATAGCGCGAACTATATGACATTGGTCAATATCGGTCTTCTTATCTTGGGGGTGACTGTGATTGCCGCCGCTCTGTTTTTCATCGTCCGATCCATCGTGGGTCCGATCAATAGGATCACGGAAGGGCTTGATACGGGTGCGAATCAGGTAGCGTCCGCTTCCGCCCAGGTCGCATCAACCAGTCAATCTCTGGCAGAGGGATCTTCCCAGCAGGCGGCGGCCGTTGAAGAGACATCTTCATCCCTGGAGGAGATGTCCTCCATGACGAGGCAAAATGCCGACAATGCTGCCCATGCCAAAGCCCTCATGGAAGAGGCCAGAAAAATTGTAGAGAAAGTGAACGGCCAGATGTCCGACATGGCCTTATCCATTCAAGAGGTTACAAAATCCAGTGAAGAGACGGGGAAAATCATCAAAACAATTGATGAGATTGCCTTCCAGACGAACCTGCTAGCCCTAAACGCGGCTGTCGAAGCGGCCAGGGCCGGGGAGGCAGGGGCCGGCTTTGCCGTTGTGGCCGATGAAGTCAGAAACCTTGCCATGAGAGCGGCGGAAGCGGCAAAAAACACGTCCAGCCTTATTGAAAATACCGTGGCAACGGTAAGAAAGAGCAACGAACTGACCCGGCAAACCCAGGAAGCCTTCAAGGAAAATGTGGAAATATCCGATAAGGTCGGTCACCTGGTGGATGAAATTGCCGTGGCCTCGCAGGAACAGGCTCAAGGTATCGGCCAGATTGGCAAAGCAGTAGCGGAGATGGACAAGGTCATTCAGCAGACGGCGGCCAATGCCGAGGAATCGGCAAGCGCCTCGGAAGAAATGAGTGCACAGGCTCAGCAAATGAAAGGCTATGTTGAGGCCTTGGTCCGATTGATCAGCGGAGCCTCTGCCGGAACCGCAGGAAGTGTGGTTGATATCGAGGTTTATTCAAAAGGTTGACAGGTTGCCTTGATCAGGATATCGAAGCCATAGAATGAAAGTAATGCAGGATCATATATCTTGCATTGGAGCGTCTGCGGTAAAGAGCTTGTATGTAAGCTACGCCTTGATATTGAGGAGCTCTCCCCTCATTTCATCTTCAACCTTGATCATCTTGAGGTTGGACTCATAAGTGTATCTCGTCGTGATGAGGCTGGTCATTTCTTCCTCAAGAGACACATTGGAGGATTCCTTCATGGCCATGGTTCCATCCCCGACCGCGACAAAATCGCCGGGCGTATTTTCTTTGCTGATAGTTACCTTGACGCCGTCAGGATAAGCCGCCGCCAGTTCAGCTCGGCTTTTTTTAAACCCACCGGTATTTGCATTGGCCGGGGGAACCAAGCGGGACATCCTTAAGTAATTAAGCTGTTATCTTCTTTCTTTCGCAATCTTTTCTTGGCAATCGACAAAATAGCTGACCGCCTTGAAATACTTAATTTTTCAAGGGCGTCCCCTCTGGTTCTCCCACGAACATCTGGGACTTTGGCTGGTAAGATCAAGACCGCCGCCGAAAATACATGACCTGCCAATCAGGGAATACGCCGCTGCTTATCTCCAAATCCAACCTCACCCTGATATTATCTACGGCGACCCAGAATATACCTGGGATGAATACATCCAGTCATAACGCATTTTTTAAAAATAAAATAAGGAGCGACGGAGAGGTCTGTCTGAATTCTGCAAAAACCATCTACTTTTCAGATGAATCGACCAAAAGATAAGCATATTTCTCATCAGGGCAGATGTCGCAACGTACCGTCAACGCGCTCATTAGTGCAGTACACTGCATTTTGTGGTCATGATTGCCTTGACATACAAGACGGCGTTTCCTATACTTCACCCCACAAAAAGGAAGTTCTTATCAAAAAAATCAAAATCAGATTAATGTAATGATCAAGGAGAATCTAAAATGCTTAAAAAATCGTTAATGTTATTTTTGGGACTTTTTCTGCTTGCATCGATACAAGTACATGCTGCAACTATTAACGGCGGGTCTCTTCTCACGCAGAGCTATGCAAATCAGTTAGAGAACTGGCTTGGAGGTTCACTCAACTCTTATGGATTTAAGATTCTATTTGATTCCAGTGCGACCTCATACAGCGCCGCTGCCTTCCATAGCGCCGCTAATGGGAAAGGGGCTACAATAACAGTCATTAAAGATACAAATGGTAACATATTCGGAGGTTATAACTCAAATTCCTGGTCTTCAGTGGCTGGATATCATACAAATCCCGGGGGTTTTATTTTTAATCTGACAAATAATTTCAAACAGGGTTTAAGTTCAGATACAAACAGAAGTAGGTATGGTACATATGACAACGCTAATAACGGGCCTACCTTTGGAGGGGGTCATGACATTTACGTAGCCGCAGCATTGGGAGTCAATAGTTATGTTTATCGTTATAGCTACGGCAATAGCGCAATAAACATATTAGGCAATAATACTACTATGTCATATTATAAGCTTAGTGAATTGGAAGTTTATACGATTGGGCAGCCAAGTAGCCCCGTCCCTATCCCATCCGCTCTATATCTCCTTGCACCCGGACTCCTTGGGCTCATAGGGTTTAAGAGAAAATATCTGTGAGTCTTCATGGGGACATTATAGGATGTCCCAATTGGCCTGTCAGTTACGCCTTGATATTGAGGAGTTCTCCCCTCATTTCATCTTCAACCTTGATCATCTTGAGGTTGGACTCATAAGTGTATCTCGTCGTGATGAGGCTGGTCATTTCTTCCTCAAGAGACACATTGGAGGATTCCTTCATGGCCATGGTTCCATCCCCGACCGCGACAAAATCGCCGGGCGTATTTTCTTTGCTGATAGTTACCTTTACGCCGTCAGGATAAGCCGCCGCCAGTTCAGCTCGGCTTTTTTTAAACCCATCGGTATTCGCATTGGCCGTGTTATGGGCCGTAACGTCCAGTTTTTTTCCAAAGGCCCCAAGCCCCGTCAGGGCAATCATCATGGCATTGGACATTTTGTCGCCTCCTGTAGTAATGCAATGTAATACATAGTTCTATTTGACTATCGGCATATCTCACAAAAACTTTAATGATTTTTAATTTCGATTAAGCAATCGATATTATTTGACATTCTATAAGGAACCGGGTATTGAGGGACAAATCTTTAACTTCTCTTTAAGGTTAAACGCTTTGAATCAAAGAACGGTTTATATCACAAGCCTCGGCTGCCCTAAAAATCTGGTCGATGCGGAAATCATGGCGGCATCCCTCGTGGAAAGCGGTTTTGAAATAACGCAAGCGCCGGAGGGGGCCGGGATTATTCTCGTCAATACGTGTGCCTTCATCCTTCCAGCCAAAGAGGAATCCATCGAGGAAATCCTCCGGATGGGCCAGTTCAAAAAGGAGGGGGCCGGAGCATGCCGGCATCTTGTCGTGAGCGGATGCCTGCCCCAGCGTTACGGCAAGGATCTTCGCAAGGAATTGCCCGAAGTCGATCTCTTCCTCGGAACGTCGGATGTTCCGCATCTGGCCCGCCGGTTGAATGACTTGGTCGGCGGAAATAAAGCCGGCTCCCGTTCCATTATTGGAAAACCGACTTTCCTGATGAACGCCGGCCACCAGCGCCTTCTTTCCACGCCGCCCCATACCGCCTATCTCAAGATTGCCGACGGTTGTTCAAACCGATGTACCTACTGCATCATTCCCGATATTCGCGGCCGGGCACGCAGCCGCATGCCCGGCGATATCCTTAAAGAGGCCGAGGCCCTTGTTGCCCGGGGCGTTCGGGAAATCATTCTCATCGCCCAGGATACAACGGCCTATGGAATGGACCTGAAAGGCAAGCCGACGTTGAGTCGCCTCCTGAAAGAGCTTGCGTCCATCGATGCCTTGAAGTGGCTCCGGATCCTCTACGCTTATCCGGCAAGGCTCACGGAAGACCTCTTTCAGGCCATGGCGGAGGAAAAGAAGGTCTGTCCTTACATTGATATGCCCATCCAGCATGCCGATGACCGTCTTCTTAAGGCCATGAACCGCCAGGGAGACCGCCAACAGATGGAATGGGCCATCCGGACGGCGCGGGCCATGATTCCCCAGGTAGCCCTCCGGACCTCTCTGATTGTGGGTTTCCCGGGAGAAACCTCCCGGAGATTTGACCGGCTGCTGGACTTTGTCCGGGAAGCCCGGTTCGATCATCTGGGCGTTTTTATTTATTCCCGGGAAGAAGGCACCATCGCGGCCGAAAAACCATCCCGCATTTCCGAAGAAGAAAAGACCCGCCGCCGGAGTCTCATCATGGAAGAGCAGTCCGTGATTTCCTATGAGATCAATCAGGTGTTGGTGGGCTCAATACAGGAAGTCCTGATTGAGGGCAAAAGCGACCTCCCCGAATATCCCTATATCGGCCGCTGCCGCCGCCAGGCGCCGGAAATCGACGGCGTCACGTATATCCGGGGAGAGCACCTGGACATCGGCACCTTTGTCTCTTGCCGCATCGTCGAGGCGGAGGAATACGATCTTTTCGCCGAGGGGCTTTGATCAACGGGCAAGGTAGTCGGCATGGCTGTTCCTGCCATGCCATGCCGCTGATTCATTATTTGACAATCACCCAATAGTCCAATATAAAGTCGCCATGCAGATTAACGACGTCTTTGTGCATTTCCGGAAAGATCTGGATCAGGTTGAGACATGGATGGAGGAGGCCCTCCAGTCGGATGTTGCCATGATTCCCGAGATCGGTCATCATCTTATCGGCAGCGGCGGGAAGCGTTTTCGCCCCTTGCTCCTCCTGTCCTCGGCCTCTCTTTGCGGCTACGAGGGAGAGAAACGTTATCCCCTGTCGGCTGTCATTGAATTTATCCACACAGCGACTCTTCTGCATGATGATGTCATCGATCATGCCCAGGTACGCCGGGGGAAGGTATCGGCCAACAATGTCTGGGGAAATGCGGCCAGCGTTCTTGTAGGGGACTATCTCTATTCGAAGGCCTTCAAGCTCATGACCGAACACGGCAATCTCGAGATCATCAAAGTTCTTGCGGAAACGACAAATGTCATGGCGGAGGGCGAGGTCTTTCAATTGGTTAAATGTGGCGATGTGAGCCTGACGGAAGAGGATTATCTAAAGATTATCGAGAAGAAGACCTCTTTTCTGATCTCGGCGGCCTGCGCCGTCGGGGCCATCCTGGGCAATGCCGCGCCGTCGCAGGTTGCCGATCTGACGCGCTTCGGCATGAATGTGGGGTCGGCCTTCCAGATCATTGACGATACCTTGGATTATGTGGCGCAGGAAAAGAGCTTCGGTAAGGCCATCGGGAAAGACCTGGATGAAGGCAAGGTCACTCTGCCCCTGATCCGAATGCTTCGTTTATGCAGCGAGAAAGAACGGGCCGGCGTTGTTAATATCATTAAAAGTCCCGAAGGGGACAGCCGCACCGTGAGCGATATCCTGGCCTTGATTGACCGTTACGACGGCATTCGTTATGCCATGGACAAGGCCGGGGCCTATATTGAGGAAAGCAGGAAACTTCTCGCCTCCTACCCCGAATCCCTGGGCCGTACAGCCCTGCATGCCATTGCCGATTATGTGATTGAAAGAAAGATTTAGCTTGTGATCCTCATTTATGAACAAGCTCTCAGCGTGCGATGCTCTCCCGGGCGATTTTCCACTCGCCGCCTATCCTGACGAGATCAAGCCGCTTTACCCCCGAACTTTTCAGATTGGACGCGCTGTAATGCTGCCTGAACGTAGCGGTTGCCTTGTCTCCCTGAATGTTCACCTTTAGGTTATCAGCGCGGACATGAATGTTTTTGTATCGCTTGCTCAGATCCTGTTTGTAAGCGACCCAGGCCTTCAGGTCTTTGCCCTGGGACCGGAAGCTTGGGGCATAGCAGGCGCCGTATTTATCCATACGACCCTTCTCCCAGCTTGATGCCCACCTCTCCACCAGCTGCGCAATGTCCTGGTCGGCCTTCTTCGTCCCGTCGCCGGCAGCCGCTTCGGTCCTGGCGGCCGTATCGTTCCCACGCTTGGCCACGACGACGGGTTCTTTCTTGGGCGCCGGTTTCAGATTTTCAACGATGAACCATCCGTTTGCATATTTTTCCAGATAGAGCCTCACATAGGTGCCCTGAACATTGTCGGGGCTCTTCAGGGAAAGAACCTGGTCAAACATGATCACGGCCAGGTTATCAATCTTGCAGATGGTCATATCGTGGGGCGAGACGTCAAAATGCCATTTGGCGGTTTTCAATTGGGCCGCTTTCTGGATCAGGGCCTTGCGCTGAGAGGCAGGCTCCAGCCCTTCCTGTAAATAGAGGCTGTTGTTTGCCGACCAATCAACATCCACCAGGGTCTTTGCCCATTGTCTGGCCATCCGTTCGAGGTCTTCCACCTCGGGCTGACGATCCTTCTGGGCTACCCATTTTATGGACTCCTCGATAATGACCGGGGTCTTCCCGAGATAGATGTATCGGGACAGGTTTTCGATGTCCTGATTGCGCAACGCCACGCAACCGTTGGACTGATTAGGCTGGAGCGGTTTGTTCGTTCCATGGATCCAGATGTTGTCCCCGTTTCTGAATGCCCGCTTGTCAAAGAGATTCGGGTAATCAAGGTAAAAGACCATCGATCCGTATGTGGATGTTGAATCGGGCAGGGTAGCGAATCGGGTGGCAAAGAAAATACCGTTCGGTGTCTTCGCATCGCCCTCGACGGATTTGGGCCCCTGAACTTTTCCGGTTGAGCAGGGGGCTTCAAAAACCTTTTCCAGTCCGCCGTTGATGCTCTGGAAGACGTAAAGCTTCTGCTGCTTCTTGTCCACGAACACGGCGAAACCCGACGACAGCTTGAGCAGTGAGGCGGGGACAGATCCTGTGTAAGCGGCATGAAGCGGTTTTGGGTAAATTAGGAGCAGGAACAATAAAACTGTTAAAAATTGAGAGGCATATCCCCGCGCAGTTCGTTCATATCTGAAATTCAAATTTCTTGTTATCGTCATGTCCTCAGTTATATCAATAATATTAATGTAATCAGCACTTTCTTCAAGTGGTCAACCCTCTAACAGAAACCGGGCAAACCTTCAAGGAATAATTATGGGCCCCTTATGTCGAAATGCTTCTATGTTGCCGGTCCGGTCTTTTTTTATCGCTTGGGGAAGGTTTTCCAGGATGTCCTCCGCGGTCATGCCGTCGGTCCCTTTGTCCGCAGCGGCCAGATCACCGGCAAGGCCGTGGATGAAAACCCCTTTTCTGACCGCTTCCTCAAGGGGCAATCCCTGACCGTTCATGGCGGCAATTGTCCCGGTAAGGACATCTCCGGAACCGGCTGTAGCCATGCCCTCGTTGCCGCTGAGGTTTATAAAAATGCGCCCGTCCGGGTAACCGATGAGGGAGTGGGCGCCTTTCAAGACAATGATAGCCTGCAGGACGATGGCGGTCTGTTGCAGGATATGAATCGTATCTTCGCTGATTTCCTTCACCGATTTCCCTGTGAGCCGCGACATCTCGCCGAAATGAGGGGTCAGCACCGTCGGGGCATTTCTTTCCCGGAGGATATCGAGATCTTCGGAGATGGCGGTGATGCCGTCTCCGTCAATCACAATGGGGGTCCGGATGTCCCTTACCATTTCCCGGACCAGTTGTTGCGTTTCCCGTTTCAGGGACAGACCGGGGCCGATCACGACCATATCCACTTTTTCCGACAGAGCGATCAGGGCATCCTTGTTCTCCATCGACAGGCACCCCGAGGCCGTTTCCTTTTGGGGGATAAAAACGATTTCCGGCCCCATCTGGGCCAGGAAGCCGATCATGGATGAAGGCGCTGCCAAGCGCGAATATCCGCCGCCGGCCTTCAGGAAGGACATGGCGGAGAAATAAGGCGCGCCGAAATAACCGGAGGCTCCGGCAATAAAAAGACAGTCGCCGACAGTGCCCTTGTGGGCCTGGGCATTTCTGGGTGGGAGGGGTGCGGTGTCGTTCGTCTGTATTTTTAGATCCGCCCGATCGTACAAAGCCGGAGGAAAAGAGATATGGGATACATAGAGTTTGCCGCACAGACCGTAACCGGGATAGAGGATATTGCCGACTTTGGGGAGGCCGAAGGTAACCGTATAGTCCGCCTTGACGGCCACACCCATGATTTTCCCCGTTTCTCCGTGGATGCCCGAAGGGATATCGATGCTGAGGACCTTCTTCCCTGCGCTGTTGATCAAGGAGACGACATCCCGGTAGAGGCCCTGGATTTCCCTGAACAGGCCGGTGCCGAAAAGGGCATCTACAATGCCGTCGATATGGAGGATTCCTTTCCGCATTGCCGGAGACGAAGAAACGGCGGTGATGTGAACAGGGAGCTTTTCCAGGATATTAAGGTTGAGACGGGATGCGCCTTTAATTCGGCTTACATCTCCCACAATGAAAACATGGGCAAGGCCGCCGTTGGAATGAATCTTCCGGGCCAGAACAAAACCGTCTCCACCGTTATTGCCGACGCCGCAGATTACGGCATAACGCTTTCCCGGGATGCCCATCTCCAGGTCCAACACGGAAGCCGCTGCCTGGCCGGCATTCTCCATCAGGATCTCCTCGGGAATGGCGAGATTTTCGATGGCATGCCTGTCCATGGCTTGCATCTCTTTGACGCGGGCTACTTTCATGCGGCTCCCTCTTGGAATGATTACGATGATTAAGTGATGGTAAAGTTTATCATGATTCTTTTCTATTGACAACGCGGATGTTTTGCTAAAAGATTTTAGCCGTATCACTGAGAAATCCCCACCTTAGGAGAGATGACGATGAAGATAACAAGCGCCCTTCTTTCCGGCCTGTTTCTTTTGTGGGCCGGGCCGCTGATGGCTGAAAATTTTACTCTGAAAGGGGATATGGACTCGTCGATCCGCTACGAACTCAAGGAGCAGATAACCGCCGGAGAGGGCATCCGGAAGATGGTTCTGAGCTTCGTGGTCCCGCAGAGCTTTCAATCTCCCACTTACAGCCAGGAGGTGAGTGATTTTAAATTGTCTTTCCGGCCCGAACCCCAGGAAAGGACAACGAACATGGATAAGCGGGGCAACCGTATCACGACAGCCACGTGGACGACACCTCCCAGCGCCATCGATGTGAGTCTTTCTTGTACAGCCGCCAGCCGAACCAATCTTTCGGCTATCGAAACGAAGGCGCCGTTTCCTCTTGCAACGGTTGATCCGGAATTTCAGGATTATCTCTCCGCGACGGAACAGGTTCAGTCCGGCGATCCCCGTATACGTCAACTGGCGGCCGAATTAACCAAAGGGGTAAAAACCCAATTCGACGCCGTACAACGTATTATCGGCTGGGTCGTGGACCATGTCCATTATGTTACCCCCCCCGTGCGCTATGACGCCCTCTATTCTCTGGAATCGGGAAAGGGCAACTGCCAGAATTATTCCCATTTAAGTGCCGCCCTGCTGCGCGCTGTCGGCATCCCTGCGCGTATCGTCAATGGCGTTACCCTCAACCAGCCTTTCGACATTAAATGGGCCAAAGGTATTATGACTTTCAAGATGGGGCAGGGGCGTCACTCGTGGATTGAAGTGTGGTTTCCCGATCTGGGATGGGTGCCGTTCGACGCTCAGAATACGGTTCTTTTCGTCTCCAACCGTTTCATCAGGGTTGAAGTCGGTGTGGACAACAACGAAACAAAGCATGATGGCCTGCTTCGCTGGGTGCAAACAAAGGAGGCCCGGCAGCCGACCCTGCAGGAGGGCATCAATGCCGGGTTTAACAGCGACAATATAAAAATCCAGGGGAATCGTGAGACATACGGCCCGAAAAACATTCTCCTGTCGCCTGTTGTGAAGGCCACTTTCCAGCAGATCGCGGTGAAGACGCCCCCGCTCCCGCCGGTGATTCCTGAGGAAGAAAAGAAAATGCTTCGTTATACCGTTCCGTTTCTGTTCGGTAATCTGGAATTTCCCGAGAATCTTGATTTTGCCTTTCCGCGCACAACGAGCGCGTCCGGCGCCAACCAGTATGAGATGAAGAAGAATTTTATCGTAGAGACGGCTGAATATGTAACCCGAGGTGTCACCCAATATGCCCAGGTCTTTGTATTAAACAAGCCCGTAAAGCTTCAAAAAGTGGGGCTCGCATTGCATAATTTCGGCGGCGAGGGAATCCTGTGGGTGGATCTGTTCAAGGATAATGGCGGCAAACCGGGCGACCCCCTCAGCGCCAGCGAGATGGTCAGTTTGGAAAAGCTCTCCATGAAACCGGGCTATCGCTGGGCGGATTTCGATTTCGGCAAGGACAGCCCGACCCTGATGCCGGGAAAATACTGGATTGCCCTTGGCTTTACGGGAAGCCCCATCGTCAATTGGTTCTATACCTATGGCAAGCCTGTCGGTCCTGTGGATGGCACGCGCTATAAAGGTGTTTTTGAGGAAGACTGGAGCGGGGCGTTGAGCTATGAGTTCAACTATCGGGTCAGGGGCTTGACGGTGAAATAACGCTTGCCTTGGTTCAGATATCGTTATCAGGTCTTTTCAAAAAAGGGAAAACAACATTGACGCCAACGGTTGAGGCAGCGACGGCAAGATGGCCGTCTGCCTGCCCTGGCCTCACAGGCGGCAAGATCGATGAAATAGCCCCAGCGGTCGCACCACCGGTTTTCAAAGGAATGCTGTCTGTCCGGCTGGTAGGGCGCCGGATCGTGATCCGTTATCACGGGGTCGCAATGAATGCGCAACGTGGTCTCCTTCTAAAAGAGATGTAGGATATATACAGGCGAAGATAAGAGAATGTCAAGACCCCAGTCACCTTCAGAAGTTTTGCCTTGCCGGCTTCGCATCGGTTTAATGCCGATTCTAAATCAAAGATGAAATCAAAGCGGCAAGGAAGAGGCGACGCAGGCGTATAGGGAAAAACGTCGAGGAGCCGATACGAAGCGAAGCCAACGACGGTAGTGCTTTGAATTAGAATTGGAGTGACCGCGCACTTCAAGCCCTCCCTAATCTTGAGTCATGGCCATTTTCTCCCGGCCGAAAAAAAAAAAGAGCCCCGCTACCCAGTTTCAGCAGGGCTCCATATCCACGCACATTTGACTAAACAGCCGTTATTTCTTTGCTTTGGCCACTGGCTTCTTGGCTGCCGGTTTCGCCGCGACAGGCTTTTTTGCCGCCGGCTTGGCAACCGGTTTCGCTGCGACGGCCTTCTTTGCCACAGGGGCCGGTTTGGCTGCTTTCTTCGCCGGCTTTGCGACCGCTTTGGCTTTGGCTGCCGCAGGCTTCGCTGCGACTTTTGTTGCTGCCTTGGGTTTTACCGCCGCGATAGCCTTTTTCTTGGCCTTTGCCGCTGCCGCTTTACCTTTGGCCATGGGAATCTTGTCACAGCAAATCACTTCGCCGAAACCCACACCGACCTCATCTACAGTCATAACGGTACCGCAAACGCCGCAACTAAAATATTCACCTTTTTTTGCCTTTGCCATACTTGTCACCCTCCTGAGGTTTTTGATCTCCGGCTGTTTATTTGCAACCAGCGATTATATTATCAAAATGTTTATACGAAGTTGATTGATATTTCAAGCTAAAATAGAATATTTTTGGGGAGAATATGAAAATATTATTACAAGAAGCCCGCTACCGAGATCCCGAGGACGATATTGAACATAAAAAGGCTCACGGCAATGCGGCCGATCAGCCTATGGACAGGCCTTATGCGCGCCCCAATGCCTTTTATGCGCAATTGCAGAAAACCCAGAGTTGCCGTGGCGAGGGACAGAATGAGGACGGCTGCGCCCACATAGGCGTGCATTCTGTTCATATGGATGCCTTCTGAAGCGGAGACCATCATCACGGCGAATACAAAGGCCAACGTTGCGGCCAGGGTTGATGAAAGGCCTAAGGCTTTATGCGCGTTAAGCCACCAGCGCTTTTTTTTCTCGTAACGGGCAATCAAAATACCTGAGCCCATCAACAAAATTGCCGCCGCCATCAATCCTGCGTGGGCATAAAACAACATGTGCACCTCCTTTGGGAACGGGTATTTTTAGAAATGATGAGCTATTCCTGCTAAAATGTCAATATGGTGTCAGGTGTTTTTACTCTGATCTTTTTGAAAAGTGGACACTACCCCCGCTGTTTTATATCGGACGAAATCCGATCCGGAGAGGGCAGGGCATCCTAACGAACATTCCTTCATTGTCCCAGCGTAAATTAGGACGCCCGCTGATTGAAGAAACACGCCGCTCGGATATGTTATAAGGATGGATAAGGTAAAAGAGGACAACCAAATGAGCAAGGAAAAGAAGCTTAAACGCAGCAAGAAAGGTCTTGAAAAGAAGAAGATTCTGAAAGTCGGCGGCCTTTGGGTCGATTCATTGAGCTTTCCGGCTTTTGATGACGAAAAGAATACGGACCCCTCGTCTGAATCATGATCATGCTGCCTGTCCCTGCAAAGGGCCTGCTGAAAACTATTAATTGGAGTTCGTCAAAAAGTCTGATAAAATATTTTCGCAGGAGGTAGTGATTATGGAAAACAAGAATATGGAATCCATTCTGGACAGGGCTATCAGTAATGAGGAAGAGGCCTTTCGATTTTATATGGACCTCTATCGCACCGTCGAGGACAATGAAGCCAAAGATACCCTTCTTTTCCTGGCGGCTGAGGAAGAAAAACACAAAGAATATCTAACCCGTTACCGCAACGGATTCTTTACGAAAAATGTTCTGGGCTTGGGAGAAGCGGTCAACGCGACCATTGCCGAATACCTGGACAAACCAGATATCCAGAAGGATATGACATCCAAGGATATCTATCTGGTGGCGGCCAACCGGGAATTGAATTCTTATCATTTTTATCTCAACCTCGCGGAAATCCATCCTGAAGGCGAGGTAAAGGACCTCCTGCTGAGAATGGCCTCAGAGGAAATGAAGCACAAGGAAAAAATGGAATATCTATATGCGAACACCGCCTTCGCCCAGACGGCCGGCGGCTGAGAATATCCTGCAGAAACGCCGTTCCCCTCAGGATAACGCGCAACAACCCCTTAAATAGGAGGTCGGAATCGGCCTCCTATCATCAGTATGCCCCCTCTTTAATTTTATCTTTATTCGTCGGCAGTTTTTTGCTAGGGTCAATTATGTTATCAATAACGTAAGCGTGAACCGAGGGGGATAGTAATGAACAAGACCGTATCAATAACAATCGATGGGAAATCTGTGGAAGCCTCTTCGGGGCAAACCATTCTTGATGTAGCTAAGCAACTCGGCATCTTTATTCCAACCCTCTGTTACTACCCGGGTACGACAAAGGTCGGGGCCTGCCGTGTTTGCGTCGTAGAGGTGGAAGGCGCCCGTTCCCTGGTAGCCTCATGCGCCATGCCAGTCACCCCGGGGATGGTCGTGAAGACGGATACGAAAAAAGTACGCGAGACCCAGCGCATGGTTGTGGAATTCATCTGGGCCTCGGGCGACCATAATTGCCTGACCTGCGAAAGAAACGGCAACTGTGAACTTCAGGACCTCGTTTATCGCCTGGGGATCGAGAAGCCGCGCTTTCAGATCGATTCCCCCGGGTTCGACCTGGAAACCTCCAGCACCATGATCGCCCGTGATCTTAACAAATGTATTCTTTGCGGCCGCTGCATTCGCGCATGTAACGAGATCCAGGTTAACGAAATTCTCGATTTCTCCAACCGCGGTTCACGGGCCAAGGTCGGACCGGCCTTCGATACGGATTATAGCAGCTCGGAATGTTACTTCTGCGGGGAGTGTGTGGATGCTTGTCCTGTAGGCGCGATTACGTTCAAACAGGCACGTTTCCAGGGGCGTCCCTGGGAGGTGAAAAAAGTCAAGACGACCTGCACCTACTGTGGCGTCGGATGCCAGATGGACCTGAATGTCTATGATGGAAAGATCGTCAAGGTCACGGGCAACCGGGATCACGGCCAACCCAATGTGGGCAGTCTGTGCGTCAAAGGCCGCTTTGGGCTGGACTTTGTCAATCATCCCGATCGCCTGAAGATGCCCCTTATCCGTAAGGTAAAAGGTGGCGACCTTCAGGAAGCGAGCTGGGATGATGCCTTTGATTTAATCGCCGATAAATTCACGGAAATAAAAAAGAACCACGGTGCGGACAGCCTCGCCGGGCTGTCATCGGCACGCTGCACCAATGAAGAGAATTACCTGTTCCAGAAATTCATGCGGGCGGTGATCGGTACCAACAATGTCGATCATTGCGCCCGGCTTTGACACTCCGTGACGGTGGCCGGTCTGGCCGCCGCATTCGGCAGTGGTGCTATGACGAATTCCATCGATGAGATCGAATTTACCGATCTCATCCTCGCGACGGGGACCAATACGACGGAGAATCATCCCATTATCGGCATGAAGGTGAAGCGGGCCGTTCGCCAGCATGGGACAAAGCTGATCGTCATCGATCCCCGGGAAATCGACCTCGTGAAATATGCCGACATCTGGCTCTGCCAGAAGCCCGGCACGGATGTGGCCGTCTTTAACGGCCTGATGAATGTGATCCTTTCCGAAAATCTCCACGACCAGGCTTACGTGGCCGAACGGACGGAAGGTTTTGAGGCTTTGCAAGCGGCCGTCGCAAAATATACCCCCGAATATGTGGAAGCTATCTCCGGCGTTCCCGCTGAAGATCTGAAGAAGGCCGCCCGTATGTACGCCGGGGCATCAAGAGCATCAATTCTCTATGCCATGGGGATTACCCAGCATATTTCCGGTACGGACAATGTCAAATCCATCGCCAACCTGGCCATGCTTTGCGGCAATGTCGGCATTGAGGGCGGCGGAGTCAATCCCTTGAGGGGACAGAACAATGTCCAGGGCGCCTGCGATATGGGCGCACTGCCCAACGTTTTCCCCGCCTATCAGCCCGTTATTGCCGACGAGGCCAGGGCAAAATTTGAAAAAGCTTGGGGCGCCAGCCTCTCCGGAAAGATAGGGCTCACAATCATGGAGATCATGGAAGGGGCCCACAAGGGAACCTTGAAGGGGCTCTACATCATGGGAGAGAATCCCATGCTCTCCGATCCCGATCTCGCTCATGTGGAAGCCTCCCTGAAGAATCTCGATTTTCTGGTCGTCCAGGATATTTTCCTCACGGAAACGGCCCGGATGGCCGATGTCGTTCTTCCCTCCGCCTGCTTCGTCGAAAAGGACGGCACCTTCTCCAACACGGAAAGGCGGGTCCAACTGATCAGAAAGGCTCTTGATCCTCCCGGACAGGCCAAAGCCGACTGGGAAATCATCGCGGGCATCGCCACTAGGATGGGCTATCCCATGAATTATGATTCGGCCAAAGCGATTATGGAAGAGATCTGCCAGGTTACGCCCAGCTATGGCGGCATCGCCTATGAACGTCTGGAGGGGGAGGGCATTCAGTGGCCCTGCCCGACACCGGAACACAAGGGAACCAAGTTCCTCCATAAGGATCGGTTTACCAGAGGCCGCGGGCTCTTCCACGCCATTGACTATATACCGGCGGCCGAGCAGACCGATGAGAAATACCCCCTGATTCTCTCTACCGGTCGCGTTCTGTATCATTACCATACGGGAACCATGACCCGGCTTTCCAAGGGGGCGATGGAACGCTATCCCGAAAGCCTGGTGGAAATAAACCCGTCGGACGCCCGGAAGTTCGGCATTAGCGATGGACAATCCGTCAAGGTGACTTCCCGCCGGGGCAGCGTTACGGCCAAGGCGAAACTGACGAAGAAATCATCGGCAGGAACCGTTTTCATGAACTTCCATTTTGCCGAGGTGGCGGTGAATCTCCTGACCAACCCAGCCCTGGACCCCATCGGCAAGATACCCGAGTATAAAGTATGCGCCGTGAGCGTGGAAGCTGCCTGAGGGTAGTCGAATATGATGACAAAGGCGGGCCGGACCATTTCGGAACCGCCTTTTTTTATTTTCTTTATGCGGGTAAACGTAAGCTGCCATAATCTATTTGACAAGAGCATCCTTTTGTGAAAGCTAATCAGCGCTTATTTGAATGGCGATGAAGGCAAAAATATCACGAAATGTCAACGGTCGTTTTGGATGCTATATAGATGGACGGAACCGTGTTTGTGTGAGACTACCGGAAAATATTCATAGTTGCAGTCCTTGCAGAAAACCGTTTTTATGCCGGTAACCGAGGAACAGGAATTATGAGTAATCAATATTATAGGAGGAACAAATGGCTAATGAGAATTTAATGACAAAAAGATGGCTGATCGCCATGGCAGGCGTTGTCATTCAGTTGCTGCTGGGCACCGTGTACGCCTGGTCAGTCTTCGTAAAACCTGTTATGGCCGCCCACGGTTGGACGCAGGCGGAAGTGGCGGTGATCTTCATGATTATTATCGGCACGATCGGCGTGTCTGCCGCATTCGGCGGGATACTTGTGGATAAGAAGGGACCGAAATTTGCGGCAACAACGGGCGTCGTCCTTTATGGTATCGGCGTCCTTTTGGGCGGCGTTGCCCTTAAGGTAGGAAGCATCTGGTTCCTCTACATCGGCTACGGCGTCATTGCAGGTATCGGCAATGGTCTGGCCTATGTGGTGCCCATCGCGACACTTATCCGCTGGTTTCCAGACAAGCGCGGTCTCATAACCGGCTTGGCGGTCATGGGTTTCGGCCTCGGCGCCTTCTTCATCGGCAAGATCGTCCCTGGCCTGATTCTCAATATCGGCGTCGCCAACGCCTTTTTTGTCCTCGGTCTCGTTTATCTTATAGGAAACGGCCTGGCAGCCATGGTGCTCCGGAACCCGCCCACTGGCTGGCTTCCCGACGGCTTCACCCCTTCGGCTTCGACGGTTTCCGCCGCCGATTCCTTCAGCTGGAAGGAGGCGAAAAAGACTCCCCAGTGGTATATGATCTGGGGCATGCTGTTCCTGAACGTCAGCGCCGGCATGGGGCTCCTCTCCAAGCTTTCCCCCATGGCGCAGGATGTGTACAAGGCCGCCCAGGGGATTACTGATCCTGCACAGCTCGCGATCCTCGGGGGCGGGGTGCTTGCCACCGCATCGATCTTTAACGGCCTGGGCCGCCTGTTCTGGGCCGCCGTATCCGACAAGATCGGCCGCAAGAACGTCTTCCTGGTTATGTTTATCACCCAGGCGGCCCTCTACTTCTACCTGCCTTCCGTCACCAGTACGCTTATTTTCACCGTCATCGCCTGCTACCTCCTCTCCTGCCTTGGCGGTGGATTTGCCGTTATGCCGGCCTTCGCGGCAGATTCCTTCGGGCCCACCTACATCGGCAAGGTTTACGGGTTTGTCTTGACCGCCTGGGGGGCTGCGGGTGTCATTGGCGGTTTGGTTTTCGCCAAGTTCGCGGTCCAGCCGGCCCTCTGGACCGCGGCTGCCCTGCTCTGCGTTGGGTTTGTAATCGCCTTTATGTTCAAGCGGCCCCAGCACGTATCCCATTACAGGGCAAAATAGCCGGTTCGCAAAAAACGTTAAGTGCCTGTCGTTTTTGTTCAATGGGGCCTTCTGCTGAAGGCCCCATTTTTTACAGCAGCATCACCGGATGGATTTCAGAATAATCGGGAAGATCATGCCTGGGATGCTGCAGCCGACGCCCGTCACTTTCCGTATCAGCTATGCTATTTTCCTATCCCCCGCAACAGCTTCCCGGCGTCCCACAGGAATTGGGCGAACCGCAACAACCGCCCGTTTGTCCGCCAAACGACTCGGAAGATGACGCAGTGTTGTGAGCCGACATCAATTTCGTCAGATCCTTACTCTTACAGGACTTGCATGATACGACTTCCTCATCGCCCAAAACGATGACTTCACTGATCGTACCGCATTTTCCGCATTGATATTCATAGATCGGCATGGATGCCTCCTTTGTCTTCCTCCAGGATAAACAACTCTTAGTGATGGGCGCAACCGCCCTGATGTCCGCCGCAGGTGTGTTGCATCATCAACTCAGGAAGCCTGTTATCTTTGAGAAGATCGAGATTGCCCTTCACTGTCGCATCGGCAGCGCGGTAAACCTTGATCCCGTCGGCGTTGAGTTTCGTGAGCGCCCCCGCTCCGATGCCGCCTACGACCACGGCGTCCACGCGGTTTCCGCCTAAAGCCATCACAGGGTTGCATGCCCCGTGTTGATGGTGCAGATCCCTGTTGTCTACCGTATTTGATCCTTCTGCATTTGTATCAATAATGACAAATGCCGGTGCTGATCCGAAATGGTTATAGACCACGCTGTCGATACCGTTATCCGCTTGAACCGGGAAACATACTTTCACTTGTTACCTCCGTTTGTGTCTGAATGAGATTCTATTTTGAGGGCATAACCGTTTATTATGGCCCGTGCGACCTTACGACGCGCCCCGTCGAGTATCCGGCCAAACGTCGCCCGGGAAATATTCATCCGAGAGGCGGCCTCCTCATGATAAATCCCCTCATCGTCGGCGAGGCGCAAGGACTCTATTTCATCGAGATGAAGAGTAACCTCGATGAGATCGACGAGAGGGATGCCCCTGGGCTTGAAATAGGATGCGCCGGGCATGCAGGTAATGCATCGGCATTTCTTGGGTCGCGCCATATTACAATTATAAGCATATGCTCATAACTAGTCAAGGCTCTTTCTCAAAATGATTTAATCCCTTGACTCACGAACGCCTCCTTCATATACTCAGGCACGGGAAGCAGTCTTAAAGGAAAGTCTTCTCTAACCTGCGCCAGGCATAGGCTAGCATGAAAATTCAGGCTGTCAGTTATAAAAACAACAGTGTCTTCTGCTCTGTCAGAACGGTAAAAGTGATCGAGAAGGAACAATTTGTGCCCGATCATGCGCTGATCCATATCCTCGCAGGTCAAATTGATATTATAGAGGCAGATTCTTACAGCAAGTTCAAATCAGGAGACACCATTTTCGTCAGA
This sequence comes from uncultured Syntrophaceae bacterium, assembly GCA_964492965.1. Taxonomy (GTDB): domain Bacteria; phylum Desulfobacterota; class Syntrophia; order Syntrophales; family UBA8958; genus CAZBME01. The sequence goes on from CAZBME010000020.1 coordinate 22,202, forward strand.
AGAAACAGTCTGGCAAAATTTATCAAATCTCCTCCGAAAAATGGTGAGCCCTTCAAAGCCCTCAGTATCTTTATCAAGAAACCTTTCCTCCAGGATTATTATGCCAGGAACTATCATGATAGTGGCATTTCCCAACATGGCTGCGCCAACATCCGGATCAAGAAAGTGTCATCGACACCATTGATGCAAGGCCTCTTTGCAAACCTTTATCCTTACTTCGATTCCGGCATGACATTCAGCAAAGAGCTCATGGAGATCAAGACCAGGGAGGCCATCTTGGTTCTGATGCAGGTTGAATCCTCTTTACAGCACTGCCTGTTCAATTTTACCGAACCCGGAAAGATCGATCTTGAAGAATTCATGTGCAAAAATTTCATGTTTAATGTGCCTCTCGAAACCTTCTCCAAGATGACAGGAAGAAGCCTTTCGACCTTCAAGAGAGATTTCAAAAAATCATTTGATTCATCCCCCAGCCGCTGGCTCAAGAAAAAACGCCTTGAGCATGCCCATTACCTCATCAAGGAAAAACACAAAACGCCCTCCGATGTTTACCTGGCGGTCGGTTTCGAAAATTTTTCCCACTTTTCATCATCATTTAAAGAGGCTTACGGATATAATCCTTCGGCCTTGCTTGACCCGCAGAACAAAGTGATTTTGAACTCCAGGCAGTAACAGGAAAATCAACCTTCGTTGTACCTTTCATTGCGAGCATAAAATTTTGTAAGGAGGCAAGAGCCATGGATAAACCGAGGGCATTGGGAAAAACCTTCCATATGATCATGAAGCGCATGGTGGAAACCGGGCAAGCGCCCCATTACACGGAAATAGCGAAAGATCTGGAGATTTCCATGGAAGAGGGCCGAAAGATTCTGCATGAACTTTTCTCGCCCAGAATTCCGGGGTGGCTTTTCCCCAATACGGACTTCATCGCGTCGTTCGCACCTTTTAACAATCTCCCCACCCAGTTCCGGATTACGATTGACGGTCAGCAGAAATGGTTTGGCCAATGAGCGTTTGAGTCGCTGGCGGTCTGCTGGCTTTTTCCAAAAAAAACGGTTCAAATCGATTGTCCATGCCTGGATTGCGGCGAGCCCATCCGTGTCGGGATCTGCGATGGGGTCGTACAGGACGCAAATCCCCCCGGTCTGATCGGCTATGTTGCCGTACCTTTTGCCAAGTGGCTCCATGACCCCGGCTATGCCTGAACGACCATGACTTTCTTCCGGTCGGAAGAACACCTTCGCAACTGGGCACAGTTTGATCCCGAAACTGAAGATGGGATCATTCCACTGGCAGATTTGGTGAAACTTTTTTCCAGTCAGTTGTTTCGCAGGCGATTGGATCCCGATTATCTTTCCCGTATGCGGGAATATGGCGCCGATTTTATGTCAACCCTTCAAGAAATAGGCAAGGTCGGTCCTTTCTGGTCCCTAAAGAAACCCTAATCTCCCGGTCAGGCGCCGGTCTGTGATCCAACCGGCGGATGCAGGGAGTGGAAAACGAATAAACGGAGGTCTTTATGTATGCCCTGAAATGGAAAGAAAAGATTTGCGCCACCTGTCCTTCCGCCGATTGTCTGCTGAAGTGCCAGTATATGTCTTTTGCCGGTCATGACGAGGCCCACGGAGAGATGATGAAGGTCTGCCGGGGGGAGGACTCCCGGGTATTGCAAGATTGCGCCACCTGCTATGCCTGCGAGGAATATTGTCAAAGAGGCAATCATCCCTTTTATCTCATCAGTGAACGCCGGGAAGAAAGAGGCCTATTTACGGCCCCCCGGCCTATCACCAGCCAGTGGATCAACATGACCCAGATGCAAGGCAAGTACATGGTGGGCGCCGTTCAGGATAAGGCCCTCTCGTGTTGCTTCATCCCCGACCTGGGGATTCTGGGGCAAGGGGAGATCTTCAAGGATGTGGCCTCGGCCGCCGCCTTCGGTGCGGAATTCATGTGCCCCGCCGTCCACACCCATTTTGCCCGCATGTCCGTCATCAAGGAGCGCCTGCCCGTGGTCATTGAGAATTTCGTCAAACTGGGTGTAAAGGAGGTCATCTGTCTTCATGACGAATGCTACGGCACCTTCACCGCCATTGCCGATGCCTATGGCATCGACGTGCCCTTCAAGCCCGTTTACTACATGGACTTCCTGCTTTCGCGGATGAAGGAAATGAAAGACAGGATCACACCCCTGAACATCAAAGCCGCCTATCAGCGGCCCTGTTCGAACCGCCTCATCCCCTACAAATATCCCCTGGTCAAGGAGATTCTTGATCTTGTCGGCGTGGAGCTTCCCGAACGTATTTACCAGGGCGAGAACTGCCTTTGCTGCGGCGAGATTCTCCGGTCCGTATCGGGATATAAACTCGCGGACGATGTCCAGGAGCGAAATCTGAACGATATGGTGCAGACTGGTGCCGCGTATTGCGTCTTCAACTGTCCGGCCTGCCAGTCGAGCCTGTCGGAAAAGGTGGCCAAGAAGGGATTGAAGCCGGTCCATATCATTGACCTGTGCAAGATGGCCATCGGAGAAAAGGAAAGGGAGGTGCGGTGAGATGAATGATATTTTGAAGGCCCTCGTCGAGATCGTCGGAGAACGGGGCGTTTCCAATACGCCTGAAGAGCTTTGGTTCTACTCGCGCGACCCGGGTGTTCTCCAACCCCACCTGCCGGATTACGTTGTGGCCCCCCGGACGACAGAAGAAGTCCAAAAAATAGTTCTCTTGGCGAACCGGGAAAAGATTCCCATTGTGCCCATGGGCAACGGCATGTCGCTTACGGGTCTTGTGATCCCCCTGAAGGGCGGCATCGTCCTGGACATGAAACGGATGAACAAAATTCTGGAAGTCAATGCCATGGCCCGCTACGCTGTTGTGGAGGGGGGAACTTCCCAGGGGGTGCTCAAGGCCTACTTGGAGCAGCATCATCCGCAGCTCCGCCACAGCATCCCCGACGCGCCCCCGACAACGACCATTGCCGCCAACGCCGCGCTCCACGGCCAGGGACGGCTGACCCAGCAGTACGGCTTCAATTCCGAGATGGTAACCGGCCTGGAGGTCGTCCTGCCCACCGGCGAAATCTGCCTGATAGGTTCCCCCTCTCTGGGGCCATACTGGTTCTCCAGGGGACCCACCATGCCCGATCTGTCGGCCCTCTTTCTGGGCTGGCTGGGAACAACGGGCATCATCACCAAGATCGGCATGCGACTCTACCCCAACAAGAAGATCCGGGATGTTGAATTGTTCGTAACCGACCGGGTTGATCTGATTCCGAATATTCTCTACAAGCTCACCCACCTGGAGATTCTGGAAGACGTCAATGTCTGGTTCCAGCCCAAACCGCTTGTGTTTCAGGGCAACTTCCACATCACGCTCTACTTCACAGGTGACACGGAAGAGGAAATCAACTTCAAACGGCGGATGATCTGGGACACCCTTCAGGAATACATGGATTCCAAAGACGGCGGGTTCATGAGCGTTCAATACATGAAGGACATGCTTATGGAGATGCCCCAGCGCGGCATTGCCGACTTTGCCGACGTGCCGAAGGGTGGCGGCTTCGAGTATTCAGGTCCCATTACCATTATTGAACATTTCCCCCAGTATGCCGCCAAGGTCGTCGAGCTCGCCGCAAAATATGATGTCCTGTATGCCAGCTCGGCGCGCCTCATTTCGGGAGGCCATTGCATGATGTTCAGCATTTCCTTTGCCTTTAACCGCAACGATCCGGCCATGATGACCCGGGTGAAGCACGCCCTGGACGAGGCGACGACCTTTGCCCTGGAGATGGGCGGCATTCCCTGGAAGCCTAATTTTATGGAGCAGAAGATGACCATGGATAAGATGGATAAGAACGCCCTCAAGCTCCTTCAGATGATCAAGAAAAACCTCGATCCCCAGGGGATCATGAATCCCGGCAATTGGGAGGTGAACCCATGACTTATGTCCGTACGATAGAACACGCAGATATCGTCCACCGGTGCTTCCGGTGCGGATATTGTAAATTCCCTAGCGATTACAGCGATTTCAACTGCCCATCCTACAAGGCCTTCGGTTGGGATACCTATTCGCCGGGGGGAAGAATGTGGCTCATCCGGGCCTGGCTGAACGATGAGATCAAAACCAGCCCGCACTTTGCCGAGATCCTCTATTCCTGTGTGGCCTGCGACAACTGTAAAAACCAGTGCGTTTTTCCGAAATTCAAGGACTATCTTCCCGATATTTTCCAGGAAGCCAAAGCGGAGTTGGTGAATGAAGGCCGGGTTCCTCCGGAGGTCCGGGATTACTTCAAGGCCATCGCTAACAACGGTAACCCTTACAAGCTTCCTCAGTCGGAAAGGGGAAAATGGGCCGAAGGGACGGGGCTTCCGGCCTACGCCAATCAAGAGTATCTCTTCTATGCAGGCTGCGTGGGCTCCTACGACGAGGTGGGGCAGAAGATGGCACGATCTGTGGGAAGCCTTCTGGTCAGCGCCGGAGTGTCTGTCGGCATTCTGGGAAATGAAGAGGCCTGTGATGGAAACGAGGTCAGAATTCTGGGGGAGATGGGGCTTTTTGCGCAGCTGGCTCAGGGAAACATCGAGCAGTTCAAGGTAAAGGGAGTCAAAAAGATCATCACCCTGGACCCCCACGCCCTCAATGTCTTCAAGAAGGACTATCCCAAGCTGGGGGGAAATTTTAAAGTTTTTCATTATACGGAGATTCTGGCGGGCCTGATTAAGGCGCGGATCATTAACCTCGCCGATTATCCGGTAAAGGTTACATATCACGATCCCTGCTATCTGGGGCGGCACAATCAGATCTACGGCCCCCCTCGGGAGATCCTGAAGGCCATCCCCGGCGTCGAGCTTTTGGAGATGCAGCGCAACGGCCTGAATGCCTTTTGCTGCGGTGGTGGCGGCGGGAATTTCTTTACGGACATTTTAGGGACGGGTGCAGACAGCGCCGGTCGTGTCCGCGTCCGGGAAGCCCTGGCGACGGGCGCCCAGATCATTGCCGTGGCTTGTCCGAGCTGTGCCAAGATGCTTACCGACGCCGTCAAGCTGGAAAACCTGGAAGACAAACTGAATGTCCTGGGCATCGCTGAAATCATCGAGAGGGCCCGGGCAACTTAAGGAATTGATCTATTGATCTGCGATCGCGACCGCTTCTCCGGTATCAGAGGCAGCTTCATCGGAGGCTGTAAAAAACAAGGAGGCTTTATTATGAATTGGTTGGAAGTGAGTGATGAACTGGTAAAAATGTTGCGTTTGAAAACGGATCCCTTGGCCTTTAAACGGTTTGAAAAGGCCGCAGAACTCGATAAAATCAGGAATGTTTATCATATCCCGACGTTTTCCACCTTCTGCCAGGCCGTTCATCGGGCCAGAGTTGAGGGGCTAACTATCGGTATAACAAAACAGGACAAAATGAATCATCGCTGTCTGCGTCTGCATGGCGTGAAGCATGCGCACGAGAAAAGTATGAAGGAAGAGGCCGCCATGCTTTCAACCACCTGGTTTGCAACGCCGGAAGAGGCCATGGAGCAGCAACTCGAAACGCCGCGTGTGCCTGTAGCGGAAGCTGTTGCTTTGGCCCCGTTGTCCAAAGGGAAATTTGATCCCGACATTGTCCTGTTATACGGCAATCCCGCGCAACTCATGATGCTTTTGTGCGGCCTGCAGAAAGAGAAATATGAAAGATTCCAGTTTTTCTTTATCGGAGAGGGGGCATGTGCCGATTCTCTGGCGGAGTGCTACCGGACGAATAAACCACAGTTGTCCATTCCGTGCTTCGGAGAACGGTCGATGGGACAGGTTGCTGATGACGAGATTTCGCTGGCCCTCCCACCGGGGGAAATCCCCAGGGCCATATCGGGCATGAAACGATTGGCCAAGGTGGGCTTTAAGTACCCCATCAACTTTATCGGCGGTCAAGCTGATCTGGAGCCGATCCTGGCACAAGTATATCCTACAAGAAAAACAAAGGAATAGGGACTCCCTTTCAAAGGGGTTGGTTATTGCACCGGTTCCTTTGGCGGATGTGCAGATGAAAATGAAAGGAATGATATGGAAAAGGAAGAACTGCTCGACAAGGTCTATGAAACGGCCAAGTCCTATGAATTGAAAAACGGGGGGTGCGCCCAGTGCACCATTGCCGCCATTTTCGATGTTTTAGGCGTCGAAGATGAAGGGACCTTCAAGGCCGCAACGGGCATGGCCGATGGCGTGGGACTCACCGGAGACGGCCATTGTGGCGCCCTGTCAGGGGGGGCGATGGCCATCGGTTATTTTTTCGGAAGAGGGCGAGAGGATTTCGGCAAGGTCATGAAACAGGTCAAGGCCTGCCTCCTTTCTAAAAAACTCCACGATGGATTTGTCGGGAAATATGGTACGTGTCGGTGCGCCGATATTCAGACAAAGCTGGTGGGACGTTTCTATAATCTCTATGATCCGGAAGAAATGAAAGCCGCCTTTAAGGCGGGCCTGCCTGATCAATGCTCGACACTGGTGGGAGAAATTGCACGAATGGCCACAAGAATTATTCTCGACGAGAGGGAGACAAAGCAAGGAAAACCTGATCATCTTCCCCTCCTGTAGAATAAGTTGTCTTACAGAGCCTACGCAATGTCGAGCCCAATGAAGCTTTCAGAGGGAAAGCTATCAAGATTTGCGTTCCTGATGTATATTCGCATTCCGTTTACCATCGCAGCAGAGAGGTAAAATTATGAGCCGTGTATCGATCAACGAAGTGGAGAAAGTGACAATCCTGACCCTTCAGGACAACTATATCGAGATGACCGCCATGGACAACAGTGCCATCGTTTCCCGGGCCATGCCGCTCAAGGAGGGAGAGATCAGGGCCTCTGTCCTTGCGGAGCACGGCTACTCGGCCCTTGTGAAGACAACGGCAGGGGGCGGCACAAGGACCCTCCTATTCGATTTCGGATTTTCCGAGGACGGGGCGGCCCACAATGCAGCAACCTTGGGCGTCGATATGACACAGGTCGAGGCCATTGCCCTTTCTCACGGCCACAGCGATCACATGGGGGGTATGGAAAAATTAACCGCCCTGATAGGGAAAGGGGGTATCCCTCTCATCGTTCACCCAGCTGTTTTTAAATCTCCCCGCTATTTGAAATACGGCGAAGAAGTAAAGGTTTATTTTCCGAAGTTCATCCGGGAAAGGGCGGCCCAGGCAGGGCTCCGTGTTGTGGAGTCAAAGGATCCCTATCCGCTTCTGGGTGGCGATGTCCTTTTCCTGGGCGAGATTCCCCGGCAATCTGATTTTGAAAAGGGATTCCCCATCGCCCATTTCCAGGAGAACGGCGTGGAGGCCTGGGACCCCATCGAAGACGACACATCGATTGTAATGAACCTCAAGGGGAAGGGGCTCGTCGTTATCTCCGGCTGCGCCCATGCGGGGATCGTCAACACAGTCCGCTATGCCATGGACGTCACGGGGATCTCCCAGGTGCATGTCATCATGGGTGGCTTTCATCTCTCCGGCCAGCTCTTCGAACCCATCATTGACCGGACCACGGAGGAGTTGAAGCAAATCCGTCCAACCTATGTCGTCCCCACCCACTGCACGGGTCGCAAGGCCATCATGGCCATGGAAAGAGAGATGCCGGGGCAATTCATCCTCAACATGGCGGGAACGACGTTGACGTTTGCCGCGTAAAGTCCCGAAAATCCCCGACAGCCTTGCCGGGTAATCCCTAAGGGATAAACTTCACTTTAATGCCGGAAGAAGGCACGAAATCAAGAGAAAGCTTGTGGCCAAGAAGACAAAGAAGGCCGCACCGGCCACGCCGAGCGCCTTCAGGCCTGTCTTGCGGATAATGGCCATATCGACCATGAGCCCCATGGCCGCCATAGCCATGACCATCAAGAAGATGCTGATCTGCAAAGCAACGCGAGCCAGCTCGGCCGGCAGCAGGCCTGTCGAGTTGAGGGCGCCCACGGCAAGGAAGCCTATAACAAACCAGGGAATAGGAAGCGTCTTCCAGGGGAACCCTCCCGAGGAAGGTGTAGCGGTGCGTCCGACAGTAAACAAAAAGGCGAATAAACACACGACGGGCGCCAATAGGGTAACCCTTGTTAATTTGACGACCATCGATAATTCGTCGGCGATGGGTCCTCCCGCCGGGCCTGCCGCCAATACCTGGGCGACCTCATGCAAGGTGGAACCACTCAGCAGGCCGTAGAAATGACCGTTCCAACCCAGGAAAACCGATGAAAGATTGAGGAGTATCACCCCAAGGGTCCCCAGAAGGCCGCAAATGGCAACAGACAGGGAAACCTCTTCATCCTTTACGCCCGGGGTTACAGCGGCCACCGCGCTGATGGCCGAGGCGCCGCAAATAGCCTGGCCGACCCCCAGCATCAGGGACAGATTGCGGGAAAGCCCCAGCCTCCGGCCCAGCCAGGGGATAAATATAATGCCAAATGTAATGAGGATCAGGCTGAGCGATAAGACCTCGATTCCGCTTGCGGCAATCAACCCGAAGTTCAGGCGCACTCCCGTCAGAATAATTCCATAGCGCAAAAGGCTCTTGGCCGAGAATTGTATCCCCCTCGTTTCCGTGACGGGCAGACCGAAGGCGCTACGCCATCCCATACCCAAAAGCAGGGCAACCGTCAGGCTGCCCATGAGGGAAAGGCCCGGTAAACGGGCCACGAGCATGGCAGCCATCCCTAAAAAGGCGGTCAATCCCACTCCATTGATGAACGGCCGTTCTTTGAAATACAGACGCCCCCATTTGCCCATGCCCTTTATCGTCCGGGCGGGTAAAAAAGGTGAATATTTATCGTTTTTTATGACGCTTTGGGACGTCTCCAGTAAGGCCATTACAGCGATCTCCCTCTGCAAAATTAATATTGATAAGTGTTTGCGGAAGACGTATAAGGCAGGATGAATAATAACTCCAATACATGTTTTATATAGAGATGATACCTTATAGTTATCGATAAAGTCGGGGAATGGATGCTCTATGATTAATTTCAACCATTTGCGCATATTCCACAAGGTGGCGGAGAAGAGACACTTTACTCGGGCCGCAGAGGCGTTACACATCAGCCAGCCTGCCGTATCGAAGCAGGTTCATGAACTCGAAAAAAACCTGGGACAGCCTCTTTTCGACCAAATTGGGCGTAAGATCCATCTGACCGAGGCCGGGAAGCTTCTCTACGATTTTGCATGCCGGATCTTCGCCCTTGCCGAAGCGGCCGAAGCGGCCATGAGCGAACTGGCGGATCTCGAAGGGGGGCGGTTGGCCGTTGGGGCCAGTACGACCATCGGCATTTATATGCTCCCCCAGTTGCTCGGCCGATATAAAACGAAATACCCCAAAATCGAGATTTCCCTGGATATCGGGAATGCCGACGATATTCAGTCCAAATTGCTGGCAAACCGGCTGGATGTGGCCCTCGTGGAGGGTTTTGTGACCAGCCCGGCCTTGTTCAAACAGGAATGGCGCAAAGATGAACTTGTTTTAATTGCCCATATGGATTACGCCCTGCCGATCTCAGGGGATTTGAGCCTGAAACGCCTTTTTGAAAGCAACGTATCCTTCATCCTCCGGGAAAAAGGGTCTGGGACTCGGGCAGTTATGGAGGAAGCCCTGATACTTCACGGCCTGGGGCCGATTCGCCCTGTTATGGAACTGGGAAGCACGGAGGCCATCAAACAGGCTGTAACCGCCGGTCTGGGCCTATCTTTCGTATCAGAGCATACGATCAAGCTGGAAACGGCCGCCGGTTTATTGAAGGTCCTCCCGCTCCCGGATTTTTCCGTAAAACGACCCCTCTACCTGATTTATGTTGAGGCAAGAAGTTTGTCTCGATCTGCCCGGGCCTTCCTGGACATGCTGTTCCCGAAGTAGCTGAAAGAGAGCGTAATGCAAATGGCAGAGAGGTCTGTCGCTTTTGGTGCATAATCATCGATAACGAATACGGGAATAATTGATATTGTCCAACAAACTGGTATAATGCCATGGCGAGGAAGAGGAGCGACCGAAACAATCTCGCATATTATTGAATACGCATGGATTGCCTCGCTCCCGTTGGTCGCTCGCAATGACAAGAAAGAGATTGCATCGCAGCTTGACGGTTGCAGAGTCCATGCAAACCAACCCGGAGAGAACAGATGGTCCTCGTTACAGGCAGCTTTATCGCAAAGGAAGGTCGGCTGGCCGATGCTCTTACGTTGAGCCTGGAACATGTGCGGCGGTCCCGCACTGAAAACGGTTGCATTGCCCATGCCGTGCACCAGGATGCAGAGAACCCGTCACGGCTTGTTTTCGTCGAAGAATGGTCGGATCGCACAGCTCTTGCTGCTCATTTCGCGGTTCCTGCTTCGCGGGTGTTCGTAAAGGCCGTCAATGAAATCGCCATCGAAGCTCCGAAAATTGACATCTTCGACGCCACGAGAACCAACGTTTTACATAGTGCAACGTAACTTTCTCATACAGCTCCCCTCTTTTTTTTAGAGAGGGGTTGGGGAGATCCCATGAAAGACCATAAAAATCTCCCTGTATCCCCCTTTATAATGGGGGACGTAAAAGGAAAAAATCACAAAATCATTGATAGCGAAACAGAATATCAAAGGAGGAACATTCATGGATGCGAAGCAGGTGGTGACGAATTATCATAATGCCTGGACGAGCGGTGATTTGGGAGCAGCACGTGTTTATCTGGCAGATGATTTGGATTTTCAGGGAAGCGTTAATACTTTCCACCGGGCTGATGACTTTATCGGCGTGCTCACAACGTTCCAACAAATGCTTCGGGGAGTCAACATAATCCAAAGCTTCTTTTCTGAAAGTGGAGCCGCTTTATTGTATGATTGCGATACGTTGACCCCTATCGGTGTGCTTCGAACAGCGGAGTTCTTGACGGTTGCAGAGGATAAGATCAAATCTATCCGGCTGGTTTTTGATGCGACCGAGCTTCGAAAGCTCATGGGCTGAATGAACTATGGCCAGGGTAACAGTTTGGCTCGGCAGCGCTACGCGCGGCTGAAGGGTGAGCTGCGCTTTCGCATCTTATAGGACGGAGAGTTTGTTGATCAATGAAAACAAAGAAAAACGATATTTGCCGTTGTCCATGGGTTGACCTGAGCAAAGCCGATTATGTCGACTATCACGATCAAGAATGGGGCGTTCCCGTTTATGACGACAGGCTCCTTTTTGAATTTCTGACGCTGGAATCCGCCCAGGCGGGTTTGAGCTGGTACACCGTCCTGAAAAAGAGAGAGAATTACCGAATTGCCTTCGAGAATTTTGAACCGGAAAAGGTCGCCGGATTTGATCAGGCAAGGATTGAAGACCTGCTGCTCAATCCGGGGATCATCAGGAACAGATTGAAAATTGAAGCCACGATCAATAATGCCCGCCGGTTTCTTGAAGTGCAGTCAGAATATGGAAGCTTTTCAAGCTATATATGGGGGTTTGTTGGGGGCAAACCCATAATCAACAACATAAAGTATCTATCGGATTACCCTGCAAGAAGCATAGAGTCGGACGCATTAAGCAAAGACTTGAAGAAGAGAGGGTTTAAATTTCTGGGTTCGACCATATGTTATGCCCATATGCAGGCGACGGGCATGGTAAACGACCATTCTTTTGATTGTTTCAGGAAAATTGAGATCATTGAGAGTCTGTCTGTGTTTTCCCCATGAATAAGACTGACAAAAAGCATCGATGGGAGTCGCTCTTGAGGACCTTATGCCATCGTGTCTCAATGCAGAAGGCAACGGAAGGATTTTCCAGGTTGCACAAATCCGGAAGGAGCATTTTTCAATGAAGAGAATTGGTATCATTGGCGGTATTGGTCCGGAATCTACCGTTGACTACTACAAACTGATTATCGGCGCTTTTCATGAAAAGCCGGCAGATTCAGGCTACCCGGAAATCATTATTTATAGCGCTAATTTATCGAGTCTTATGGAAATACTTGAAGCAAAAGATTGGGATGGCCTCACAGATTGGCTGCTGGAAAAGGTTGTTTCGCTACACAAGGCAGGTGCCGAATTCGCCGTCATCGGCTCCAATACGCCCCATATCGTTTTCGACAAGGTAAGCTCAAGATCACCCATACCAATGCTGAGCATTATTGAAGAAACACGCAAGAATGCACAAAAAAGAGGTTTTAAGAAACTTGGGTTGTTGGGCACAAGGTTCACGATGGAATCTGACTTTTTTAAGAAACCATTTGGAGACAACGGAATGGCGATCATTGTGCCTGAGAAGGAAGACCAGGACCTTATCCATCACAGGCTATTTTCTGAAATCGAATTGGGAATAATTAAAGATTCGACCAGGGAAGAGTTACTGTCCATCGTAAAGAAAATGATCGACAGGCATTCTATTGATGCCCTGATCCTTGGTTGTACCGAGCTGCCTTTAATACTCAACAAAAAAGACGAATTTGGAATTCCTTTTCTAAATACAACAGCTATCCATGCAGAGAGTATTGTGAACTTTTGCGTCGGAAAGGAGTCCTGACAATTTACCGGACCAGATTCGTGCCAACGAACGGCCCACTCTGGCGTGCAATCCGTTTACATAATACAATAAAATAGCAGGAGGGAGCAATGATTGCATATTGCGGATTAGATTGTTCAAAATGTGAGGGATATTTGGCTACGCAAGCGGACAGCGATAGCAAAAGAGCTGAAGTGGCTCAAAAGTGGTCAATTCTTTATCACGCAGAAATCAGACCAAACCAGATCAACTGTGATGGGTGTAAATCAATGGAACGGAAGTTTTTCCATTGTGAGAATACATGCGGGATTCGCAAATGCTGTATATCAAAAGGTGTTGATAATTGTGCGGTTTGTGATGAGTATGCGTGTGAAACCTTAGCCGGGTTCATTAAATTGGCACCTGAAGCAGGTAAGGCTCTTGAGGACCTTCGTCATTAGCGACCCACGCCGCCGGGACGGCGCTTTTACGAGGGGTTACAATGGGGTCGGACCAAGGCAAGTAATTTTATTCATAGGGGGATAAAACAATAGATGCTTAAACCACCGTTTCGATCCTAAAAGTGAATAGAGGCATGGAAATGATCCCTCATTTGGTCATTGGAGGGCTGTTTTGATAGCAAATCCCTGTTGTCACTTTTCAAAAAAGAACGTATAGTCGCGGTAGCATTGGCCTTCGGTGTGCATCATGCAGTGGGTCACTTTCGGCTGAACGTCGTACCGGATCCCCAGATTGTCGAACCAGGCCTCCACACGATCCATGATGCCGCATTCGTATTCATCGGCAATACCCAGCATCTTGATGCCGTCATAGGCAAAACACTGGTGCCAGACGCCCCGGACGTGGTTCACGCCCCTGGATTCAAAAGAATACTTCATGAAATCGCCGGTGAGGGTGGCCATGGCAATCTGGAAGAAGTTCCAGAACTCGTCGAATGTCTCCAGTTTGTCCACTTTCACGGCCTTCTTGAGCCGCTTGATTTCCACGGCGGCCGTGGCCTTGACGGCGGCCCGGTTAATCTTGTTGGTTTTTTCAATGCCGCATTCCTGCAGGCAATAATACAGCCACATGGCGTCATGGGTCATCCAGCACTTGTTCAACAATTCCTTGAGTTCTTTTTTGTCCAGGGGGACCTTATCCATGGTTACCTCCTTGTGATGGTATTCCTGCGATATGTCGCCTCAGTGGTTGCGCATTCCTTCCAGAAACCATTCCACGGCCTCCATATATAGGGTGTCATGGCCAATATTGGCCAGAATGGTCTTCTCAAGCTTCTTCATCTGAATGATGCCATGAATGGTGCTCCATAAGATAATGGCCATCCGGCCGGCGTCAACGGGCTTGAACCTCCCTAAATCGATGCCTTCACGGATGGCATCGGTCAGTAATAAGAGGCTGTCCCGGCCGTGTTCGTCTATTTTTGTTTTCAAATCCGGCGAAAAGATAGGCTCCGGCGACGCCAGGAAATAGTTGATAATATCGAAATAATTCTTGTTTTCATCACTGAATCGGAGGTAAACGCGGGCCAGTTGCCTGATTTTGTCCTCCGGTGCCGTTTGGTTCTCAATCGCCTCTCTGTTCAAGCGGGACAACAGTTCCAGGCCTTCAACCTGGAGGGCCGCATACAGGTCTTCCTTGTTTTTGTAATAAAAATAGATGGCGCCGACGCTCAGTTCAGCCCGTTTGGCAATCTGGTTCATCGATGTGGCATTCAAGCCCTTGTCAAAAAGAAGCGCCCTGGCCGTATCGAGGATTTGGGCCTTCCTCTGTTCTTTTTCTCTTTCCCGTCTTTCTTTTGCACCCATAAGTCTGTTGATCTCCTCCGGCAAGCTGCTGCATTACATGGCAATCCGTCCCGGATCAGATCCGGAACCGATGTTTGAACAGTCTGCCTCAAAACGTGTTTTTCAATATCCAGCCGATGGCAGAACCTCTACATTTTTTTCATTTATTTGCCAACACATTTAAGCTATTGTATAGATTCACAGGGACGGTCTGTTTGCCATGAATGGAAAATTTGAGCTGATATACGGATACATCCATTGCCGGGGCAGAACGACTTATAGTGCCGGTTATGCGGATACGGAAGAAGAAGCCCGGTTATGGGTGAAACGTCATCAGGATGGCCAATGCCGTCTTCTGAAAATCCCTCCGAATGATCCCGTGAGATACTGCAAGGCCGATTTCTGTCCCTTCAAGGGGCAGAAGCCGTGGTTTGCCATGGTACCCCATGACTAGAACTCCTCGCCGATTTGCAACAGCACCTTGACGGCGAGGCCCGTATCTATTCTGTCCCTGTAGACGTGGGGCAGTTGTTCCAACGTCGCCAGATCGGAAATCAACGGTCGCGCGTCCAGCCTGCCTTCCGCCATCCATTGCAGGCACCGGATGTTCTCCTCGTGCGTGTTGGAGATGGAGGCGGTCAGGTTGATTTCCTTGAAATTGATCATATAGGGTCCGGTAATCTCAAGGGGCTTGAAAATCACACTGACAATGCATATATGGCCGCAATCGGCCGCCATAGTGAGGGCGCGGTCGATATTGGCCGTAACGCCGGCACATTCGAAAATTTTGAAAAATCCGCCCGGGACGATCTCAAGGATTTTCCCGTCGAGGTTGGATTCCGCAGGGTCGAAGACATAATCGGCCCCGTAAGTCAGGGCGATGCCTCTCTTCTTTTCGACGGGTTCATAAAGGACGATCGGGCCATAGCCGAGGATCTTGAGGAGGCGGACGGCGCAAAGGCCAATGGGACCGCCGCCCATAACCAGCGCGGAACCCGTATCGCCGCCTGTGCATTGGATGGCATGCAGAGCCGAAGCGAAGGTTTCCGCGAGGGCGGCATTGCGGGAATCCACGCCGTCGGGAACAGGAATCAGCATCTGGGGGAAAACCTTGACATATTCCGCAAAGCCGCCCGGTAAATCGCCTACCCCCGCGGTGCGGCGATGGACACGGCATAGCTGTTGTTTACCCCTGAGGCAATTGACGCAATTCCCGCAGTAGGTCGGGCGGATACACACACGGGTCCCCACGGCCGGCCCGTCTGCTGCGGGGCCTTTTTCAACAACGACGGCGCTGATTTCATGGCCCAGGATATAACCGTCCGGCGCCAAGCCGCCGGCGACCAGGGAATGATCGGATCCGCAGAAGCCGGTGTTCGCCACCCGGACCAGCACTTCGTCAGCCCCTGCCTGGTAATCGGCGACCTCTTCATAAACAAGACCTCGACCCTGACGAAAAACAACTGCTTTCATGGTGAGCTCCCCTCTCTCCTCCTCAGATACTTGAATGGTCGTTGCAATCAAAGCGCAACAATTTGATGTGTCAGTTGCACGCCATTCGTCAATCCTCGCATTCCAGGGTAACCTTTTCCACTTTGTTCAGATCTTTTTCGTAGAAGAAGGCTCCGGCAAAAAACAGCAGGGCCGAGAGCAGAAGAAAAACGGGCAGGATAGACATAGCCGCCTTGATGCCATAGGCGTCGGAAATGGCCCCGATTACGATGGGAGCCATGGCCGCCCCGAAGAGATTCTGAACGACGACGCATACAGAGTATGAGATAGCCCGAAGCCCCGGGTGGATAACCTCCTGGGTAACAGTGATGGCCGCCGGGGAAAAGGCGCTGGCCACGATCCCCATGAGCAGGAGCATCACGTACTGTGCCTTTCCTTCAAGGAATGAAAAAGCGGCAAACAGGATGACGGCATTCAGGGCTGTCGTAATCGCAGGGAATAGCAGTCGTGAACTCACCCGCTTCTTGAACCACATATCGGCCAACCACCCTCCCAAGGGGAGGCCGATGATGGCCAGCAACATGAGCAGACCCGTTTTCATGCCCGCCTGGCTTATGGGGATGCCTTCCACGCGGTGAAAATAGGTGGGAAGCCAGGTGATGATGGCATTGTTGGCAAAGATGCACCCGATAAACCCGAGATTGGTCAGAATCAGGGAGGGAGCATGGAGGAACGCGCGTAAGATGTCAATTTTGCTCATCTTGACTCGGTTCTGGCCAGTGTCGTAGGAATCCACCGTTTTGACCAGTTCCACGGTCTTATAGTCCTTGACGAAGAAAAAAAGGATGGCGACGAGAGCCCCGGGAAGGGCCACCAGGCCAAAGGCATGGCGCCATCCCCAATGTTGGGCCACGAAGCCGCCGACGCCAATGCCGACGGCGATACCGAGAGGAATAGAGATATTCCAGAGACCCAGCATGCGGGAACGTTTTTCCGGGGGAAACAGGCCCGAGAGCATGGCCGTGCCGGCGGGGGCATATCCGGCCTCCCCGATGCCGATGCCGGCGCGGGCCATAAGCAACTGGGGAAAGCTCTTGGTGAAGGCACAGGCGACCGTAGCCGCCGTCCATAGAAGGGCCATGATGCCGATGGTCTTTTTCCTGCTCCAGCGGTCCACGAGGATCGAGACGGGAAAGACGAAGATGACAATGGACCAGTAGACCACCGACACAAGCATGCCGGACTGGGTATCCGTAAGTCCCCATTCTTTTTGAATGAAGGGGAAAAGGGAGGTTACAACCATCCGATCGACATAGTCGAAGAAATACAGCAGAAACAGGAGGGTGAAGATATAATAGGAGCTGCCTTTGGACAGTTTGTATTCCTTGGGTGCAGTCACTTCATTCATGGGGCCTCCTTATCTCGTTCAAAAGGTTAGCGTGGCATACAGACCTCAAACGGCGATGTAAAAAACGGGTACCTCAACTGCTCTTGTATCCTCCGAGGTTTGCCAGGGCCACGCTGCCCGGGCTGATCACCGAGGGATCGACCTTGACATTGACACAGGCCGTCTTTCCCGAGGCAAACGCCGCCTCCAGGGCCGGCTGGATATCCTCCGGTTTTTCTACGCAGATCCCGAACCCACCCATCGTTTCCACCATCTTGTGGTAATCCACCCAGCCCAGTTCCGTGCCGTTCGGAATATGATGCCCCAGACGAAGCTGCTGGCTGTGCATGATCATGCCCCAGGCCTGGTCGTTGCCGATGACCACGACAATCGGGATTTTCTTACGGATTGCCGTATGGTACTCCATAAAATTAAAACCCGTAGAGCCGTCGCCCATGATGGCAAGTACGCGTTTATCCGGGTTCTTCAGCTTTGCCGCAATGGCATAGGGAAGCCCCACGGCAAGGCATCCGTAAAGACCGTAATCCAGATAGGTTCCGCCCTTGCGGACCGTTCTGGTCATACCCATCCAGGTGGCCGTGTCGCCGCCATCGGCGACAACGATGTCGTCTTCGCCATTCATGAAATCGTTGACTTCCTTGGCCAGCCGCATGGGATGAATGGGCATGGTGCTGCATTCCCACATGGATTTGGCCTGTTCCTTGCTCTCTTTTTCGGCGCTACGAATGGTCTCCACCCAAGGCCCGAACTGTACCCGGAGGGTGGCAGCAATGGCCTTTTCCTCCAGAATGCCATTCAATTCCGCAAGGAAGGACTTGATGTCACTGACAATGCCCAGATCGACGGTGCGGTTTCGTCCGATCTCATCCGGCAGGATGTCGACCTGAACGAATTTGGCGCTTGCCGGAAAAATTTCACCAAAGATATAGAAGAGGCTCAGACTGTCACCGAGAAAAAGGACCAGATCGGTACTGAGAAGGGCCATCATGGCCGCGCCGGGACGTATCGCGATGGACGATTCGAAACAGAGGGGGTGGGTGTCGGGAATGATGCCCCGTCCCGCACCCGCCGTAAAGGCCGGGATTCCCGTTTTTTCAACAAACTCGATCAGTTCCTCTCCGGCATCGGCATACCAGGCGCCGCTGCCGGCGATGATGACGGGATTTTTTGCCGCCTTGAGGAGATCAACTATTTTGGCGGTGTTTTCCCGGTCAACGGGTTTGGATTCCAATTTCGTATGCATCTTCTTGACCTTGGCCGGGTCGATCGTGGCATTCAGAAGGTCACAGGGAAGTTCCAGATAAACCGGGCCGGGTCGGCCGCTCATGGCCGCCCGGAAGGCCATATCAATGTATTCGGGAATCCTCTCCGCAACCTGGCAGACGAAAGCCTTCTTGACCATGGGGGCGATCACTGGCAGCTGGGTCATATCCTGAAGATCGAGTTTATCTACGCTTTCCAGCCCCACACACCCGGAAATAAGGATCACCGGGGTGTTGGACAGTCTGGCGCTGGCGATACCCGAGAGGGCGTTGGTGAAGCCCGGCCCGGCGGTGACCATGGCCACCGCCGGTTTTCTCGTCATTCGCGCCCAGGCTTCCGCCATGAAGACGGCCGCCTGTTCATGCCGAGTATCGAAGATGGTAATTTTTGAGTTTTCCAGGAATTGATAAATGGGGGTGATGTGACCGCCGCTGAGAGAAAAAATGTAATCTACGTCCCGTTCAATCAGGGCTTCCGCTGCAAGCCTGCCGCCTATGATTTTCTCCATGATCCGCTCTCCTTTGCTTAGGCATGCTTTCCTACTTCATGCCTTAATATGCTTTTATAATTCCATGCATTGACCGCCGTCGATGTTGATGGCCTGTCCCGTAATGTATCTAGACGCTTCAGAGGCCAGAAAGGCGACCAGATCGGCAGCGTCGCGGGGCAGGCCGATATAACCCAGAGGAATCGTCTTGCACATCTCCTGCTCCCGGTCCTCAACGGTCGTGTTGAAAAAGGAAGCCTCCAGGCCGAAACGCCACTTCTCCAGATCCGTGGCAATCTGGCCCGGACAGATGGCATTGACGCGGACTCCCGCGCCGCCCAGTTCCTTGGCCATGGTTTTGGTGAGCATGATCACACCGGCTTTGGCCACGGCGTAGGCGCTGTTGAAAATGGGGGGTACCTTGCCGGCTCGGGATGCCGTGTTGATAATGGATGCCGGTTTGCCCATCATCAAGGGAATAACGGCCCTGGACAGACGGAAGACGGAGAAGAGATTAACGTCGATTGTTTTGGTCCAGGCAGCCTCGTCATATCCCAGGACCGTATTCGGAACCCCGAAAGATGCCCCGGCGTTGTTGCAGAGAATGTCAATGTGATCGAAACGCTCCCGGATTTTTGCCATCATCCCGCCGATGGCGACGGGGTCCGTGACATCCACGGCGACGGCCATTGTCCTGACGCTGTAGGTTTTGGCCAGCTCTTCGGCGATCAGGATCATTTCTTCCCCGGTCGCCGTTTTAAGGGCTTCTTCGGGAGGCTGTGCCTTCCCCATATCGGCGATGATGACCTGGCAGCCGCAGGAGGCGAGACGTTCCGCAATACCGTAACCGATGCCGGTTTTTTTGCCTGACCCGGTTACAATTGCCGTTTTTCCCTTCAGATCATCATACATGGCTGGCCTCCCCCTACAGAATAGAAATAGAATGCATCATTATTATTGAATGGTACTCTTTATTTGAAATATGTCAATAATTTTTTCTCGGGATCTTATAAACAGGATAGATGACTTGTCCCTGACAAGGGGCTTGACACAATCCCCCCCCCTGACTATAATGTCCCCACAACGGCGTTCATTGAAAACCATTTTAACCCCAATTTCAAGCCAGCACCGGTATAATAGTCCATGGTCATTCATGAAGGGTGATCCTGCATACCCGTACCCTTTACCTGAGGAAAAGGAGGAACCGAAATGAAGGCGCTTGTCGTTTATTCCCATCCCAATCCGGCGAGTTTTTGTCATGCCATTTTGGAAACTGTCGCGGAAACCCTGAAAACGAAAGGACATGATGTTGTTATCCGGGATCTCTATGCTTTGAAGTTCGATCCCGTCCTGAAGCCTGCAGATTTTGAAGGTATCCAGGCCGGAAAGATACCCGGGGATATCAAAGCCGAACAGGATCACATCGCCTGGGCCGACTTGATGGTTGTCATCCATCCTGTCTGGTGGACGGGCCTGCCCGCCATGATCAAGGGCTATATCGACCGGGTGTTCAGCTATGGCTTTGCCTACAGTGTCAACGACCAGGGTATCGTCAAGCTTCTCGGCGACAAGAAGGTTGTTATCCTTAGCACACAAGGCACACCCCAGGAGGCCTATGAAGCCTCCGGCATGTTTGGCGCCATGAAAAAGACGTCGGATATGGGCATCTATCAGTTTTGCGGCATGGAGGTGATGGACCACCTCTTCTTTCCTGCCGTTCCCTATGTGGACGATAATGCCCGCAAGGATTATCTGGCAATGGCTAAAAAGGCCGTTGCCGGAATCTAGTTCACCCTTCCTGGATATTTCTTCCGTGCCGGGACGATAACCGGCACGGCATTCTCCTCGAGGTTTATCATCGCTGCATCCGGGTTGTATTCGGACTGCCTTCGGGCCGTATCCGAGCCCCCACCGTTACTTTATAACATGATTAAAAAGGAGTTGTGAGATTCATGAGAAAACAGAACATTCGAAATATTGCCATTATTGCCCACGTCGATCATGGGAAAACCACCCTCGTCGATGCCATGCTCAAGCAGACGGGTACCTTCCGGGAAAACCAGGAGGTCATGGAGCGGGTCATGGACTCCATGGACCTGGAAAGGGAACGTGGCATTACCATCATGGCCAAAAATACGGCCGTTTGGTACCGCGACGTCAAAATCAACATCGTTGATACGCCGGGTCATGCCGATTTCAGCGGTGAAGTCGAGCGCAGCCTGAACATGGTGGACGGAGCCATTCTCCTGGTCGATGCCAGTGAAGGGCCGCTTCCCCAGACGCGGTTCGTCGTGAAAAAGGCCCTGGCCAAAAAACTGCCCATTATTCTCGTCATCAACAAGATTGACCGTGGCGATGCCCGCATAGAGGAAGTCGTCGACGAAGTCTACGATCTGTTCATTGATCTCGACGCCTCGGAGGAGCAAATCGAGTTTCCCATCCTCTATACCAATGCCAAAAAGGGCATCGCCCATCAGGTGCAAGGGGATGATTCCGCAGACCTCAAGCCGCTGCTGGATACCATCCGTAAATTCATTCCCGGCCCTGAAACGGATGACGAGGCCATCCCCCAGTTTCTGGTGACGAATCTCGACTACGACAGTTATGTCGGGCAGATCGGCATCGGCAGGCTGATGAACGGCATCCTCGCAACGAACAAAACCTACGCCCTGTGCGGTGAGAAGGCCGTTACCAACGGCATTAAATTTTCTGCCCTGTACACGTATCACGGCTTAAGGAAAAAACAGGTGGATGTCGTCGAGGCCGGGGATATCATTGCCGTGGCCGGTGTGGA
The DNA here is from genome assembly GCA_964492965.1 of uncultured Syntrophaceae bacterium. Taxonomy (GTDB): domain Bacteria; phylum Desulfobacterota; class Syntrophia; order Syntrophales; family UBA8958; genus CAZBME01. Next base: position 43,852 of record CAZBME010000020.1, read on the forward strand.
GGCCATCAGCATCGGCGATACGATCACCGATATCGAAAATCCCCTGCCCCTGCCACGAATCCATGTTGACGAGCCGACGGTTTCGATGATTTTCTATGTCAACAACAGCCCGTTTGCCGGACGGGAAGGGAAATATCTGACGTCGCGTCATTTGCTCGAGCGCCTGGAGCGTGAAAGCTTCAGGAACGTCGCCCTGCAACTGAAGCCCCTTATAGAACGGACAGACGCCTTCGAGGTCTGCGGACGAGGGGAACTCCAGATGGCTATTCTGATCGAGACCATGCGCAGGGAAGGCTATGAATTGATGGTATCCAAACCAAACGTTATCACGAAAAAGATGGACGGAAAAACCTTGGAACCCGTGGAACGTGTATTTATCGATATCCCCGAGGATTATATCGGTACGGTTACGGAAAAGCTGTCCATCAGAAAAGGCCGGATGGTCAACCTGATTAACAAAGGCAGTGGCAGGGTCAACCTGGAGTTTCTTGTGCCCTCCCGTGGCCTGATTGGCTTCCGCAGCCACTTCATGACGGACACCAAGGGCGCCGGTGTCATGAACACCCTTTTTGAAAATTATGAACCCTGGTTCGGGCCTATCCCGCAGCGGGCCAGCGGTGCTCTGCTGGCCGACAGAAACGGCCGGGTTACCAACTATGCGAGCCTTGCCATGGTGGATCGGGGAGAGCTCTTTGTGGCCACGGGGACAGAGGTCTATACTGGGATGATTATCGGAGAACGCAACCGCACAGGGGATATGACGGTCAATATTACCAAGGAAAAGAAACTGACCAACATGCGGGCATCGAATTCGGAAGCCACGGTAACCCTGAGACCGCCCCGTCCCTTCTCCCTGGATCAATCCATTGAATTTATTGCCGAAGATGAGCTGGTCGAGGTCACCCCTCAGAGCATCCGCCTCAGGAAGATGGAGCTGGATGCCACGAAACGTTCCATACGCCGGAAAGAAGAAAGTATATAACCCGCGGATTTAGAGCAGGAGGCAGGATGGTTACCGACGGTCGTTAATCATCTCCCTTGCAATCTGTTGCCGTTCGAGTTTGAAGATGGCTTTCCCCAGACCGTTTTCAAATATAAGGGGAGGATTGACAAATCTTATGGCGGCCAGTTTCAGCTCAGAACGGCTGCCGTCCGGGCTGGGTGACCATACCCTCAACACATCCGCCTCGACATCGTACACCTGATCATCAAAACTGACGCGGACCTTGATTCTTTCGTGCTGGTCCAGTCCTTTGACGGGTGCGCCGCTGATCATGGCGCCGCCGATGGAGATGTCGAGCAAAGTCACTTTTTCGCCCCGGATGCGGAGGGTCAAATCGCTTGAAGACGGGACCCTCAAGCGAAAATGGAACCGTATATTGAAGGGTTTCGGGGGACCTTCCTGCTCAATGACAATAGCGGCAACCATTTCTCCCGAGGCAAGTTTATAATCATGGATCAGGTCTGTAATCGCCGCATTGAAGCCAAACCGCGCCCCCTTGCCCTCCTGCTTGACCAGATAGGTCACAACGATTTTCTTTTTGATGCCCGATGTTAAAACAGCAGGCGTGGACTGGGCGATAAGCAGTTTCTTGCCGTCCCTGTCATATACGGTAGATCGCATGACATGGATGTTCTCTTTTACATAATCGGAATAGTAAAAGAGTTCGATGCGTGATCCCGGCCTTACATCGGACATATGAACGATCTCCTCAATAGTCAATATTTCTGCCCTGCTCAATATCACAAGTGATTGAAATGGCCCAAGCAAAAAAAGACGATCTTTATGGGGACATATGATACAATAACTGCGTATGCTGTGTACCAGTCCCCATCCCACTCAACAAAAAAGGAGGCGCCATCATCATGCAATCAACCAGAATAACCGTTCCCAGAGGAACATTCAACGTTCGGGACCGGGGGAATACTGATGGTTCTCCCATCGTCATGCTCCACGGTTGGCCGGAAAGTTCCTATTGTTGGGAAGCGGTAACACCCTTTCTTAATCCGGACTTGAGAGTAATCGCGCCTGATCTTCGCGGCCTGGGAGACAGCGAACGAACGTTGACGGCCGAGCTTTATCAGAAGGCCGAACTCGCAAAGGATATTGTGGAAATTGTCGATGCCCTCCATATCGGCGAGTTTTATCTGGTCGGGCACGACTGGGGCGGTGTCGTCGCTCAGGAGGTTGCCCTGCTGGTGCCTTCACGGGTAAAAAAACTGGTCATCATGAATATCCCGATCATTACCAACGCCAAAGGCAATGCAGAGGCCATAAAGGTGACACAGAGCCGCGGTTCCGTACCCAACTGGTACCAGTACTTTCAGCAGCAGCCGGGACTGGCTGAAGCCATGATCAAGGGCAATGAAGAGGTCTGGATCCGCTATTTCTTCGGAAGAGCCGGCAAACTGGGGAAAATACCGGCGGAGGCCATCGAAGAGTATATTCGTTGCTACCGTATCGAAGACACACCGGCCACCGGGGCCTACTTCTACCGAAACATGAGAAACGATGCCAAACGCTGGGCCACCCTCACGGATATTAAATTCCCCATGCCGGCTCTCTATATCTACGGAAATGAAGATGGTGTGGTCATCCCCGAATACCTGAATCATATCGAAGACTGCTTCGTCAGCATCCGGGTGGCAGAGCTCCCGGCGGAACATTTTGTCCAGGAACAGGAGGCGCAAGCCGTGGCGGCGCTTTTGAATGACTTTTTCGGTTCTTGAAAAACAGGAGGGCATCATGAAAGAAGGAAAGGAACGCAAAGGTATCAACCGCAGAGAATTTCTCGCGATCGGCATGATCGGGACCACATCGGCCATGATCGGCTGGGAAGGCCTCGCATACGGCATGTCCTCCGCAACGCCGGGGCCCTTTGTTTTTCCTCAGCCCGTCTATCGGACCCTGGGAAGAACAGGCCTCAAGATCACGATGGTCAGCTTCGGGGCCATGCTGACGCCTGAATCCGAGGTGATGAGGTTTGCTTTTGATAACGGTATCAACTATGTTGATACGGCACGTCGATATATGGGCGGGAAAAACGAGGAAATCGTCGGCAAGGCATTGAAGGGTGTCCGCGACAAAGTTTATCTGGCCACAAAAATAACCCCGAACGCCAAGACGAAAAGCGACATATTCAGAGATGTCGAAACGAGCCTCAAGGCTCTTGGAACGGACTATGTGGACATCATCCAGCTCCATAATCTGACCGGCAAGGACAGAGTCTTTGCGCCTGAATCGCGGGAGGCGCTGATCAAACTGAAAGAACAGGGCAAGGTGCGTTTCTTCGGCGTGACAACCCATACCAATCAGGTGGAAGTCATCAACGCCCTGGTGGATGATAAGGATCAATTCTTTGATATGGCCCTTGTCGGCTATAATTTTAAGAGTGGGAAGGATCTCACGGAAGCCATTGCCCGGGCTGCTCAGAAAAACATCGGCATCGTTGCCATGAAGACCCAGGCGGGCGGCTATGAAACCGAGGCGTTGGGTCCGATCAGTTCCCATCAGGCAGCCCTGAAATGGGTGCTCCAGAACGACCATATCACGGCGGCCATTCCCGGCATGAAAAACATGTCTCATCTGCGGGAGGACATTGCCGTCATGGGAATGCGTTACGGCTTTATCGACAAACTGATCCTCAAACGCTACGACGCGGCGGTGAAGCCGTATTACTGCCATTTGTGCGCCGAATGCGAGGCATCATGCCCCCATCAGGTCGCCATCAGCACGATCAACCGCAGCCTCATGTACGAAGAGGCCTACAAAAGCCACGACCTGGCCCGAACAACTTACCTTGAAATCCCCCCGGCATCCTCTGCCTCTGCCTGCCTTGACTGTGAAGAGTGCGTGGCGAAATGTGCCAACGGCCTCGATATCGCGGGCAAGATGAAGCGGGCCAGAACATTGCTGGCATAACGGAAAGCCGGAGGCACCCTATGCATCGATCCGTCCTGATGTCTTCAGCACTCATCTGCTTGCTGGCGGTGACCCTGTGCCTGTCGACGCCAATCCTTGCAGCCGATCTTTCTCCTGAGAGCGTTCTGCCTCGCAGCTTTGCCGGTGGATGGACGCCCGAGGGCAAGGGGAACCTCTATAACCAGGATACCCTCTTTGAGCACATCAACGGCGAAGCGGAACTCTACATGCCTTACCGGTTTGACCTTCTCGCCACGGCCAGTTTTGCGAACAAGAAATACCCAGATCAGCTGGTTGTCGCCGATGTTTATCGCATGGGAACGCTGCTCGATGCCTTCGGGATCTATTCCAATTACCGCAAACCGGATTATGAACGTGTCACCATCGGCGCCGAGGGTTTTCTCTCGTCAACCCAGATGATGTTCTATCAGGGTCGTTATTTCGTCAGGCTGCAGGCTACGGGAACGACGGGACTGGATCGGCAGGTTTTTCTGGAGTGCGCAAAAGCCATATCGGGGAATCTCCCCGCCGATTCATCGCGCCCTCCGGAACTGGAAACCCTGTCCCTTCCGTCAATCGTGCGGTCGAGTGAACGTTATCTGGCGCAAAGTCTTCTGGGTTACGCCTTCTTCCGGCGGGGTTTCGTTATGGATACCGGCGAGTCCATGCGTGTTTTTGTCGTATCGGAAGATTCGCGGGATTCGGCGCGTAAGGCATTTGACGCCTATCGGGCTTACCTCAAAGATGAGGGGCAAGGTGTTCAGGTGGCGGAAACAAAGGACCGAAGAGTGCTGACGGCTGCCGATTCCCTGTATGGGGATGTGCTTGTCGAGGAGTCCAGTCCTTACCTCATCGGCGCCATTAAAATTAAAGATAACGATGCGGCCAAACGCCTTGTCGGGCAATTAAGAGAAAAGATGGGCAACCGTTAACCACAAGTTGATTTTATCATGTTTCCCATGTCCTGCCGGGCATGGGCGGCTGCGTGAAATAGGATGCAGATCATGAAGTCGCTCTGCGACGGACTGCCTCAGGTCGTGACAAAAGCCTCCGATTTGGCGATCTGGTTCATCAGAACACCATCCAGGGCGGCCCGGGCAAAGGTGTCCTGATTCAAAAGGGCATGATAGGAAGGATGCAGCGGTTCCACAGGCAGATAATTCTGCCCCGGCTGCATCATCTTCGCCAACTGGTTGGCCAGAAACAGTGCCATCAGATATTGCGAGGCTTCCTGCGATAATTTTAACGATGGTAACGGCACATGGGCCGGACCGTGGTGATTCGAGACAACAGAAATCATCAGCTCGGAAAATCCCCATGCTTCGAGGGCCAAACGACCTGCCACCACGTGGTTGATGCCGAAGATGCGCTCTTCATCCTCGATGGTGGATTGAGTCGTATATTCGGAATCGTCGGACATCCTGGCGAGAATGATTTTTCCCACATCATGGATTAATCCCGATGTAAACAGCGTTCCCTGTTCAAGGCCGGGAAAAAGGCCGCGCAGGTGGGAAGCGCAAATGGACGTTATAGTGGCATGCCGCCAGAACACATCAATGAGGCTATTCTTCTCGGGATCATTCACCTTCAATAGATCGAGCATCCCCTCCCGATAAAGGATTTCCCGAAGATGGACCATGCCGAGCAGGAACAAGGCATGGCCGATCGAATTCACTTTCTGCGATCGGCCGAAATAGGCGGAATTGACGATTTTCAGGACCTTCGAGGAGAGGACGGGATCAGCAATAATGACGGTAGACAGGGCGGAAACCACATTAAGGGCCGGGTCGCTTAAAATTTTTTGCAGCCGTTGGTGAACGGAACGGAAGTTATGGATGGATTCAATCGTTTTGGTGACCTTGTCCATTACTTGCGGTTCCACGTCCAGACAAATCGGAGGTTCCGCTGCAACGCTCCCCTCTTCCTGGACCTGCCGGGAAAATAACGTTTGGATACCCGTCCGAATCTGAGCTTTCACGCTGTCGAGGGGATTCTGCAAACTTTCCGCACCAGCATCGGCAGGGGCTTCGGGTGTGCCGGCAGAGGGTACTCTGGCTGAGTCGGGGCCTATCTTCACCGGACGGATAGGAGGCACACGCGTCTGCTTGCCGCTGAAGAAATAAACGGCGAGAACAAGGGCGACAAGCATAGCAATAACGATCCACAATTCCATAAAGGCTTCCAATGGTGGAAATGCCCGGGATGACGCCGTCCCGGGTTCAATCATTATCTGGTTCTACCCTATCATCTGCTCGAATATCCGAGAAATGCCCTGATTTTTTTAATCTCGTCCATCAGTTTTTCAAATCCGGGAATCGTCAGGGACTGGGGGCCGTCGGAAAGGGCCTTTTCCGGGTCGGGATGGACCTCCACCATAATGCCGTGAACACCGGCTACCATGGCCGCTTTCGCCATGGGCGGCACGAGTATCCTCTTGCCGGTCGCATGGGAGGGATCCACCATGATGGGAAGATGCGACAATTCTTTAATAATGGGAATCACGGACAAATCCAGGCTATTGCGCGTGGCCGTTTCAAAGGTGCGGATTCCCCGCTCGCAAAGGATGACGTTGGGATTCCCCTCGGCCAGGATATACTCGGCGGCGGCGAGAAACTCTTCAATGGTGGCGCTCATGCCCCGTTTCAACAGGATGGGCTTGCGGATGCGGCCCAACTCCCGAAGGAGATCAAAATTCTGCATATTCCGGGCGCCGACCTGGAGAATATCGGCATAGGCGCTCACCAAATCTACATTTTCGGAGGTCATTACCTCGGTTACGATGGGGAGACCCGTTTCCCGCTTTGCCAGTACCAAAAGCTTCAGGCCCTCTTCCTTCAACCCTTGAAAAGTGTGGGGCCCCGTCCTGGGTTTGAAGGCCCCGCCGCGCAGAAGATCGGCGCCGGCCGCCTTGACGGCCCTGGCCGTTTTGATGATCTGGGCTTCGCTTTCAACGGCGCATGGCCCGGCAATCACGATCGGGGGCCTTCCTTCGCCGATTTCCACGCTACCGACCTTAATGATCGTCGCCCGGGGGTGAAAGTCTCGTGATACCATTTTGTAGGGCTTCGACACGTGAATGATATCCTTCACACCCGGAAGATCCCGGATGTTGACATCATCCACATACCCTTTATTTCCCAGAACGCCGATGGCCACGCGTTCACTTCCGGGAATGGGTGAAGCGGTCAGCCCGATCCTTTCGACTGCCGCGAGTACGGCGCCGATCTGCTTCTGGGTCGCTTTACGATGCATGACGATTAGCACGGTCTTTGTCTCCTGTATCAGTGATGCTGATAGTCCCTATCAACGTGATTTTCCTGTTCATCGGGAAAACGCCGCATGGGATAACTTCTATGAAACGGGCATCAATAATCCCATAAAAGGAAAGGGAAATCAATGTATACCTTCTTTCTTGCCGTGCGCCGTATCGGGGTGTTCATTTCAATAGAGCGCTCAGTTTCTGCTGATACAGGGGGTAATCGCCGAGATCATTGTGGCCGCCCCCCTCTATCCTGATGAGTTCGCCACGGTTGCCAAGAACCTTTATGAGCCGCACGCTTGAGTTTTCCGGGATAATGTCGTCCCGGTTGCCATGAAAAATATAGACGGGACAAACGACATTTTTTATCCAGAGATCGTTGCGCAGGGGGTATTTCAAAAAAGATTTGATGATCGAAACAGGGATGAGGGAGTAGTGATGACCCGCCAGATCGATCATGTTGAAGAAAGGGGACTCCAGGATCAGCATGCCTGGTTTTTTTAGCTGGGCTAGATACGTGGCAACGCCCGTCCCGATGGAACGTCCATAGATCACGATCCGGTTTTCAGGATAGCGGCCGGCCAGAAAGGTGTACATCGCCAGGCCATCCTGCAGAAGCATCGCTTCATTCTTGATTTGTCCCGTGCTTTTACCAAAGCCGCGATAATCGGGGATCAACAGATCATAACCCCGAGTGGTGAATTCCGCGGCGATATCGCCCCAGGTCCGCAGACTGCCGGCATTCCCGTGAAAATAGAGGACAACGCCCTTTGGCTTGCCTGTCTGGAAAAGGATGCCGTGGATCACCGCCCCATCCATTTTCAGGCTGACTTCCTCGTAGGGAGGGGTAAAATTGAATTTGTAATCTGCGGGAAGGGTTTCGGGGTAGAAAATGAGGTTCTCCTGGCTGCATCCGCACAAGAGAGCTATGGCGAGGGCCATTCCGGCCGTAACAACACTCTTTTTAAGCAGGGAGAATCTCATCTGCAAAAGGGTCAGATGACCTGGCTGATATGCATGGCTTTAAATCGGCCGCCGCTTGCTTTGGCCGCCTTGGTCATCTGGATCAGGCAGCCGGGGCAGGCGGTCACAACGACGGCTGCCTGCGTGGCCTCAATATTGCTGCGTTTCTTGTCGAGAATCCGCGACGATATATCGGGATAATCCATATGAAAGGACCCCGCGCCGCCGCAGCAGACATCGGCCTCTTTCATCTCGACGAATTTTCCTGCCGCTTTCAGGAGGTCCCGCGGCTGCTTCTTGATTCCCTGGCCCCGCACAAGATGGCAGGGATCGTGATAGGTGAAAGTAACGTCCAGTTTTTGCCTCGGTGTATAGCCGGCCTTGACGAGATACTCCGTCAGATCCATCACCTTGCGGCTGAAATCGGCCGCCCGGTTTTTCCAGGCCTCATCATCGGCAAAATAGGAGGCGATATGTTTGAGGGTGCCGCCGCAACTGGCACAGTCCGTGACGACCACATCGGCATCCTCGTAAAGCCTTATATTTTCTCTGGCCAACTCCAGGAATTCGTTTCGCAGGCCATGGGCAAGGTGGGGGAGACCGCAACAGACATTATCTTTAACCAGGGGCTTGGTGGTTGTCCCCAGGATGGCCAAGGTTTCGGCTGCCGCTTCGGGAAACATCATCTCCATGCCGCAACCGCGGAAATAGGCCACGCGGGTCTTTGGCGTCACGTCCAGGTCGGAGGGCGGCGCCTGCCGTCCAAGGGCCCCCGGTCCGGCAAAGGCGGTCAGGAAGTGGGCGCGGGTGTACTCTTCCGGCACCATGCCGTGAGGGAAAACGTTGTTGAGGCCAAACTTCCGCAGAAGAGACAGTGCCCCCGCGGCAAGCTTCACCATGCCTTTACGCTTCAGGATGCCGCCGATGGCCTTGTATTGGGCCGTTGTTCCACCCGTCATCTCTGTCAGGTACTGGCGAACATCGATCATCGCCTCATCGGTCCGGACCTTGCTCGGGCAATTATCGACGCAGGCCCGGCATAAGAGGCAGAAGTTGGCCGCTGCCAAAACATCCTTTGTCGGTTCGATACCGCCTTCAGCCAAAGCCCGGGCAATCGTGTTCTTGCCCCTGGCGCTTGTCGCTTCGATTCCTTTTACGCCGTAGAGGGGGCACACAGGCAGGCAGGTGCCGCAGCGGTCACAGAGACTGACCATGCCCTTGGCGGTTTGCAGTAATTTCTGATGGGATGATTCATTCATGTTCGCCTCCTGTCATCACCGGTCTTTACCATATTTTCCCGGGATTCAGGATGCCCTTCGGGTCAAGAGCCGTCTTTATCGCCTGGAGCGTCCGCACACCGGCTTCTCCCAAGGCTTTGGCAATATAGGGTCGTTTGGTGATGCCGATGCCGTGCTCGCCGGAAAGGGTCCCGCCGACGGCCAGGGCCGTCCCGAATATTTCATCAACGGCCCCGTGGACGCGTTCTTCCTCGCCGGGTTTGCTGAGGTCGCACAAGATAGAGGGGTGGATATTGCCGTCGCCGGCGTGCCCGTAAACGGCAATGGTAAGCTGGTATTTCTCTGAGATGGCCCGGATGCGGCGCACCACTTCCGGAAAGGCGTCCCGGGGGACGGAAATGTCTTCTCCCAGACGGTTGGGGGCAAGGCCGCCGATGGCGGAACTGATGCCCCGCCGGATGGCCCAGAGATCATCCGATTCCTGCTGGGATTGGGCAACGCGGAACTCGACGGCGCCGCAGGCCTTGGCTACAGCCTCGATGCGCTTTGCCTGTGCGTCCAGGGCTTCATCGTCATCGCCGTCAATCTCGATGACCAGACAGGTGCCTATGGCCGGATCAAGATCCATCTTGCGGTGCCGCGCTACGGCATCAAGGCAGATTTTGTCCATGATCTCGGCGGCCGCCGGGACAATACCGGCCTGAAGCATATGGTGAATCATCGTGCAACCATCATCGAGGGACCGGCACATCACCTGCAGGGTGCCCCGTTTCTTCGGCATGGGAATCAGCCTGAGAAGCGCTTTGGTGATAATGCCGAGGGTGCCTTCGGAACCCGTAAAGATACTAGTCAGATCATAGCCGGTCACATTCTTGATGGCTTTCCCGCCGGTTTCCAGAATCGTGCCGTCGGCTAAAATCACCTCCAGGCCCATGACATAGTTCTTTGTCACCCCGTACTTGACAGCCCGCATGCCTCCGGCGTTTTCCGCCACATTGCCGCCGATGGTGGAAAATTTCCAACTCGCCGGATCGGGCGGGAAGAAGAGCCCTTTTGCCGCACAATGGTTATAGAGATCAATCGTGCGGACGCCGGCCTCGACGGTAACCATCATGTTTTTTTCATCGAGTTCAAGGATTTTCGTCATGCGGTCGATTGACAGGGAGATGCCACCCTTGAGGGGGACACTGCCTCCTGTGCGGCCGCTTGCGGCGCCCCGGGCCGTCACGGGAATGTTGTTCTCATAGGCGATCGCCATCAGTTTCGACACTTCTTCCGTTGTCAGGGGCCTTACCACAAGATCGGGCTTGCTCGCCGGCAAGAGTGGAATAAACGATGCGTCATAGGAATAGCCGAAACGGTCCAGATCGGAATCAAGGACATTGTCCGTACCTACAATCCGGCGGATTTCTTTTTTGATTTCTTCTCCGATCATCCCCGTGATCTCCTCTTTTGAATAGTTCGGCAAAGTATAGGAGAAACGATTTTTTATGTCAACGCAAATTGCCGGCTGTGGTCATGGTGCTTTTCGTTTTCGTTTTGGAGAGCCGGGGGCCTGTTTATTCACGTTCCCGGTGTTCTGACGGCAGGTGCCGGCTCCGCCAGATCATGTAGACGGCGGGATAGATGATGAGTTCCAGGATTGTGGAGGTAATGACGCCGCCGACCATGGGGGCGGCGATGCGTTTCATGATGTCGGCGCCCGTGCCGTGGCTGAACATGATGGGGATGAGGCCGGCCAGGATAACGCTCACCGTCATGATCTTGGGGCGGATTCGTTTTACGGCCCCATGCATGATGCTCTCCCGCAGATCCGCGAGGGTCAGCAGCCTGCCTTCACGCTTCCACTGTTCATAAGCCAGGTCAAGGTACAGGAGCATGATCACCCCTGTCTCCGCATCAAGTCCTGCCAGGGCGATGATCCCCACCCAGACGGCAATGCTCATATTGTAATTGAGAAAGTACAGAAACCAGAAAGATCCGACCAGGGAAAACGGAACGGCGAGAAGCACGATCATCGTTTTGGCGGCCGAGCGTGTGTTCAGATAGATGAGGACGAAAATGACGAACAGGGTCAGAGGAATGACCATCTTCAAGCGTTCATGGGTTTTGATGAGATATTCGTATTCACCGCTCCAGGTGAGGCGATAGCCTTCGGGAATCTTGAGGGCCGCCGCCTTTTCCTTGGCCTCTTCCACATAACCGCCGACATCCCGTCCGGAAAAATCGATATAGACATACGCCGTGAGCATACCCTCCTCACTTTTGATGGCCGTTGGTCCCTTGATGATCCGAAAATCGGCCACTTCACCAAGGGGAACCTGAACGATCGGCACGGGTGCGGCCATCCCGCCTGTCGCGGGGGGAGGCGGAGCCGGCCGGCTGGCCGTCATGACGGGCACAAGGATCCTTTTGAGCTTCTCAACATCATTGCGCAACTCACGGGGATAGCGGACATTGACGGGGTAGCGGGCCCGCCCTTCAACAGCGACGGTCAGGTTCATGCCCCCAATGGCCGCCTGGATTACCTCGCCCACATCGTCCACCGTAAGGCCGTAGCGGGCCGCTTCATCGCGCTTTATGGCAATATCGAGGAAGTAACCCGATGTTACCCGTTCCGCATAGACGCTTCGGGTGCCTGGAATATCCTTCAGATGATGTTCCAGGGCAAGGCCAATCTTCTCGATTTCATCGAGATTCGGGCCCAGAATCTTGATCCCCACTGGCGTCCGGATGCCCGTGGCCAGCATGTCGATACGGGCCTTGATGGGCATGGTAAACGAATTGGAAACGCCGGGGATGGACAGGGCGTCGTTCATTTCATCCGTCAGCTTTTCCGGCGTCATGCCCGGACGCCACTGGGATTCGGGCTTCAGGTTGATGACTGTTTCAAACATTTCCAGGGGCGCCGGGTCCGTGGCCGTCTCGGCGCGACCGGCCTTGCCGAAGACCTGGGCGACCTCGGGGATGCCTTTGAGAATCTTGTCCTGCATCTGGAGGAGCTTCGATACCTCGGAAACGGAGGCCCCCGGCATGGTGACTGGCATATAAAACAGTGTCCCTTCATAGAGGGGCGGCATGAATTCCGAACCCAGCTTCATAAACGGGTAAACAGTGAGGGTCATGATGATAACGGCGGCGACGATCACCGTCTTCCGGAAGCGGATGGCGAAGCCGGCGACAGGTCCATAGATCTTATGGAGGACGAAACTGACGGGGTTCTTTTCCTCGGGGCGTATCTTTCCCCGAATGAAGAGGGTCATCAACACAGGTGTCAGGGTAATTGCCAGAAACGATGAGAAGAGCATGGCAAAGGTTTTTGTGTAGGCCAGAGGCTTGAAGAGCCTCCCTGCCTGGGCCTGAAGGGTGAAGACGGGAAGAAATCCCACGGTGATCACGAGAAGGGAGAAGAAGAGGGACGGCCCCACCTCTTTCGCCGCTTCAATGATCACATCCGTCCGGCGGCCCGGGCGGCCCTGCTGTTCCCATTCCTCCAGCTTTTTGTGGGCGTTTTCGACCATGATAATGGAGGCGTCCACCATGGCGCCGATGGCGATGGCGATGCCGGAGAGACTCATAATATTAGCGGTGACGCCCAGGTAATACATACAGATGAAGGACATGAGGATGGCCATGGGCAGGGTAATAATAACGACCAGGGCGCTGGGCAGGTGAAAGAGAAAAACGAGGCAGACCACGCTTACCGCCAAGGCCAGCTTGATAATCTCATCTTTGAGCGTCGCCATGGAGCGCAGGATAAGGTCCGACCGGTCGTAGGTTGTGATGATTTTCACGCCTTTGGGAAGGCTCGGGGCGATGTCCCGGTTGATCTTTTCCTTGACCCGTTCGATGACGGAGAGAACATTCTCGCCGAAACGGACGACGACGATCCCGCCGGCCACTTCCCCCCGGCCGTCCAACTCTGCGAGTCCACGCCGGATTTCCGGGCCCAGCTGGATGCGGGCCACGTCCTTGAGATAGATGGGCGTGCCGCCGGGATTCGCCCCCACGGCGATATCCTCCAGGTCCTTGAGGGACTTGATATAGCCCCGCCCCCGGATCATGTATTCCACACCGGAAAGATCGAGGACCCGGCCCTCCACGTCCCGGTTACTTTTCCGGACGGCCTCCGTGACCTTCGATAAGGGGATATTGTAGGCAGACAAACGATTGGGATCGACGGTGACCTGATATTGTTTTACAAAACCGCCAACGCTGGCTACCTGTGAGACGCCGGGCACACTCTCCAGGCCGAGCTTGATGTTGTAGTCCTGGATGCTGCGCAGCTCCGCCAGGTCCTGCCCGCCCGTTTCATCGACAACGGCATAGGAGAAACCCCAGCCCAGGCTCGTGGCGTCGGGGCCGAGGACGGGATTGACATCGGAAGGGATCTTGTTCTTGACGGCCTGGAGATACTCGAGGACCCGGCTTCGCGCCCAGTAAATATCCGTGCCTTCCTCGAAGATGACATAGATGAAAGAACTTCCCAGAAAAGAGAAGCCCCGCACGGCCTGGACCTTCGGGGCTGCCAGGAGAGTGGAGGTGATGGGATAGGTCACCTGATCTTCTACCAGATCGGGACTCCGGCCCGCCCATTCCGTATAAATGATGACCTGCGTATCGCTCAGGTCGGGAATCGCGTCCAGCGGCGTATTCCGGAGCGCCCAGTACCCCCACACAAGGACGAGGGCCATGACCAGAAAGACCATGAATTTGTTACGGGCGCTGATTTCGATTATTTTGGCGATCATAGGAGACCCTTCGGTTGCCCTTAGGGCTTTCGCAAGGGTTTAACCCCTTTGAGCTGCGCCTCGGAATCGATGAGGAAATTGGCCGAGGATGCGACTTTTTCTCCCGCCTTCAGCCCCCGGAGGACTTCAACAGCGCCATCTGCCTTGAGGCCCGTCTGGATCTCTCGGGGTTCAAAGGCGCCGTTGCCCCGGTCCACATAGACCACTTGGCCTCTGCCTGTGTCGATCACCGCCGAATCGGGAATGGTGAGCTTTCTTCCCAGATCGATACGGATTTCGACATTGGTGAACATCTGGGGTTTCAGATGGCCGCCCGGATTGGGGAGGGTCATACGGATCTTCGCCGTCCTTGTTTCCGCAGAGAAGACAGGATAAATGTAATCGATCCGGGATGACCACGTACGACCAGGGAAATAGCTGAGCGAAATGGATACGGGCTGACCGATCCTGATGACGGGAAGTTCGTATTCGTAGATATCGGCGATAATCCAGACCTGAGAGAAGTCAGCCACATCGAAGAGCTTTTCACCCGGCATGACCTTCATCCCCGAAACGGCCATCTTTTGGGTGATATATCCGCTGACGGGGCTGTAGAGGGTCAGGGTGCGGATGGGCTGTCCTGTCTCCTCAATCTTTTTGATCTGCTCCTCCGAGATGTCCCAGAGGCGGAGCCTCTGCCTTGCCGCTTCGAGAGTGGCTGCGGCATCTTTTTCCAGCATCTGTTTCAGGATGGAGTCAGGTTCGGGGGGTGCAACCGGTTTTCCTCCCGCTTTTTCCAGGGATGCCTGCTTAGCTTTTTGCGGAACCGCCCACTTCCGGGTGCTGATGAATTCCCTCTGCGTGGCCTGCAGTTCGGGGCTGTAGATCTCAGCCAGGGGCTCCCCTTTTTTTACGTAACGACCCGTATAATCGACGTAGAGTTTCTCAATCCACCCCTCGATCTTGGTATTGACCGTGGCCTGATTCCGCTCGTCCGTTTCGATTCGCCCCACCGTCCGGATGACCTTCTGGAGGGGTTTCACGACGACCTTGACGGTCTTGACACCGATGCGCTGCAACTGATCGGGCGACAGCTCGATTTGAGGAGCTTCTCCCATGGCCGCTTCCTGGGATGGCGAGGCTTTGGGCTGGGGTTTTGGGGCCTGAGATGTTTCCGCTGCGGCAGCAGGGACTGAGGGCGTATGCCCCGCATGGCCCTGGGCGTGGATAATGACCGGCATCAGCAGAAGAACGCCGGATATCATCAATGCAGCAAAGCCCTTCAGGACAGATGCATGTCCCCTTTTGGAAACGGGGGTTCCAGGGGGATTGTTTGAAAAAATCGAGGGACCGAAAAAAATTCTCCCCCGCCCCCCTTTAAAAAAGAGAGGCGTAAAGACTGTCGGGTGTTTTATATGATCTGATTCCCATAGAACATCCTCTCCCGCGGTGGGGATGGGTCGAGAGGAGGGTGCCATGAATCGGGTTTTTACCCTGCTGCGAAGGGATTGAAGTCGCTTGCTGCTTTTCATTTCTTCTCTCCTCTCCCTGCCGGCGTCACAGCCTCCGTAATGGCGTGGAGCCGGGCAAGTGCTTTCGCCCTTTCCACAAACTGCATCCAGTACTGGGTTTCATATTCGAGCAAGGTCTTCAAGCGGGACAGGACCACAATGGCCTCCGTCCGCCCCGTTGCGTACCCGGTCAGGGACAACTCCACATCCTGTGTATTCTTTGGGATCAGGCCGCTTTTGTAGAGATCCATCAGCTTGTCGGCTGATTTAATCATGGAGATGTTATCCCGGATTGCCGCCGCCATCATGAGCTTTACCGCCTCCAGTTCCTGCTTGGCTTGAGACAGAGACGCCTTGGCCTCCAGAACGGCCGGTTCCTGTTTGGATTTATAATACAGCGGAATATTGATTGTGGAAGTGGCGCTCCACATATCTTTGAAATCCCCTCTCCGGCTGATATAGCCGGCGTTGAGGCTAAAATCCGGATAATATTCCTTCCGGGCCATAAGCACCCTGGTATTGGCGGCTTCGATCATCTTATTCCGGGACCTGATTTCCGGCGAATGGCTGAAGGCCATGGTTACGGCCTCGTCGACGTCCATCAGGAAAGGCTCATAGGCAGGTGCAAAGGGCCTTCCCGGAGACGGTCCCTTCTCGCGGCCTATAGCGGCCTGAAGCATGGCCTCCAGGGAACGGATCTTCTGGTTGAACATCTCCTCTTTTTCAAGGATCATGTACTTTTCCGTCTGGGCCATGAGCACCTCCTGCTGCATACCCTTGCCGGTGCTGTAACGGGCGAGGGCCAGGTCTTCAATGCGGGCGAAAAGGTCCTGACGTCCTTTCAGAAGGTCGATATTTTTGTAAGCCAGGAAAAGATCGTAATAAAGCTCCTTAACCCGGGCTCCTGTCTTGATCTTCAGGAGGTCAAGCATGGCCTCCTGACTTTCGGCATCCCGCTGGGCCATCTCCCCTTTCAGGGCACGCTTGCCGGGGAAGAGGAACTGCTGTGAGGCCCCGAACATCCACTGGGAGCCTAATTCCTGCCCATAACTGTAACGGTCGAACCCCTCGTTCTGATATCCGAAGGTAAGCTGAGGATCGGGGAGGCTCCTCGACTGGGGAATCCGCTGTCGCGTGGCGTCGATCCTGGCCTGATAGGCGAGAATTTCGGGATTGTTTCTGATGGCCTCATCGACGAGCTCTTCCAGTTTCAGATCCTGGGCAAAAACGGATCCCGCCAGGAGCAGAATGGCCAGAGCTGCAAGAACGATTTTTGTAAGCTTATTTAACATCTACATTCAGTTTAACCGTCTGTGCCTTGCCGGCGCGGGTTATCTTGATGTTGACGGACCAGGGACCCGACATGGAGAAGTTCAGGGTTGACAGGTATAGCTTGTCTTTCAGTTCTACGCCCGCCTTGTAGCTCATGGCCGGCATCCCGGGCATTGCGGCCATGCTGTAGTCAACGGCCAGGATCGCATCGGTGACATCCTGACCTTTGGCATCCTTGATGCCGACGGTCATTTTATTCTTGCCGGTCACGGGCGGGTTTTTATCGATTTTGACCTGAACCGTCAGATCGCCGGCCTTCTTGGTGATTTCATAATCTTTCCCATAGGCCAGACCCACGGCCAGAAACAGCACCATTAATGACAGCACGAAACGCTTCACCATTTGTAACCTCCTGTCGGATATGTTTAAAACAGCGTGTTTAAAATATAGACGGCCTGATTAAATGTCAAAGGTGCAGGCGCATATTTTTCAGCATGATGACGATGGGCTTGTTTCCTTAACCCGGATTTCCCCTCTTCCGTCCGCCCTGACCGGTGCCGACGGTTCTCCCGATATTGAGAATGCGCATGGAAAGGCATGAGGCGCAGGCCTCAGAGGTCTCGTTGATGCAAGCCTTGTTGGGATAGATCTCGTACATGACCCGGTATTTGGGAGGTGTCAGGTTGGGCATGACGATATTGGCGCCACGCATAAGGCCCAATTCCCGGCCGTCCACCTGATTCAGAGTTGCCAGGGCCGTGGTGCTGGGGATATTCGCCTCCGGGCAAACGAGGCGCGTAAGGGCGACGACCTTGTAGGTCATGCCTTCCGTGTTGGGAACCTGTCCGCCCTCCGGGGCAAAGGGCAGTGCCTGCCCCAGAGGCGTATCGGGGTGGGGAATGTAGGGGCCCACGCCGATCATGTCGAGATCGATCCTGTTGAACGTCAAAATGTCCCGTGCCAAATCTTCATAGGTCTGGCCGGGGATACCGATCATGACGCCGCTGCCGATTTCGTAGCCCAGTTTTTTCAGGTTCGAAAGAATGGCAAAGCGATCCGATTGGCCGGTTCCCAAAGGGGGATGGATCCGGTCATAAAGGGCTCGGTTGGAGGTCTCGAAACGGATCAGATAGCGGTTGGCCCCCGCCTCGTGCCAAGCGATGAGGTCTTCATCGGGCCGTTCCCCGAGGCTCAGGGTGACGGCCAGGGACGTTTCCGCCTTGATCCGGCGGATGATATGAGCCATCCCATCCCGGGTTATACCGTAATCCTCGCCCGCCTGCATGACCACGGTCCCATAGCCGAAGCCGACAGCCCGGTGGACGCATTCCATGATTTCTTCTTCATTCATCCGATAGCGGGGGATATGGCGATTATCGGCGCTGATGCCGCAGTAACCGCAACGCCGGGCGCAGATATTGGAGACCTCGATCAGGCCGCGCAGATGAACCTGATCACCCACATGGGCGACGCGCGCTTCGTCGGCCAGGCGCCACAGGGTTTCCAGTTTTTGCTCATCTTCTTCGCGAAGCCAGGTCAGAATTTCCTGTTCGGTCATCTGTTCATTCCTCTTTCTTCAGTTTTTCCGTAGGTCCCTCGATACGATCAGTCCGTCCTGCAAGTAAATGGCCCGTGATGCCGATCGGGCTAATTCCGGGTTGTGGGTGACCATAATCACCGTCTGGCCTTCGCCGTTTAGTGTCCGGAGAAGCCCCATGATGTCCTCCGCCGTTTCGCTGTCCAGGTTTCCCGTCGGTTCGTCGGCCAGAAGGATGGGAGGGGCGTTCACAATGGCCCGGGCAATGGCTACCCGTTCCTGCTCTCCGCCGGAAAGCTGATCGGGGAGCCGCTGTGCCTTGCCTCCAAGGCCCACGCGTTCCAGGATAGCCATGGCCTTTTTCTCCTGCTCCCGGTCCTTCATGCCTGTTATGGCCATGGGGAGCTTGACGTTTTCCAGGACCGTGAGATATGTAATCAATTGAAATGACTGGAAAATAATCCCAACATACTCGCTTCGGAAGTCGGCCCGCTGCTCGCTCGTCAGGCTGTAAATATCCAGGGTGTCCACAAAAACGTTACCTTGTGTGGGGTGATTGAGGCCGCCAATCATGGACAGGAGGGTGCTTTTTCCGGAGCCGGACTGGCCCATGATGCTCACAAATTCTCCATCATCGATGGTGAAGTCCATATGGCGGATGGCCTGAACGGTGCCGTCTCCTTTGCCGTATTCTTTTGAAACATTCCGGATTTCGATGAGGTGTCTGTCCATAATCATTCCTATAGCGCCCGCAGGGCCTCACTGGGGTCCAGACGGCTTGCCTTTCTGGCGGGATAAAGGCTTGCCAGGACGCTGAGAGATATTCCCAGAAGAATCGACATCGCCGCCAGGTTAAAGTTCAACCCGCCCAGGGCGCCGTCCCGGATCACCAAAGGGATGATGGCCCATGCGGCCCCACTTCCCCCCAGAAAACCGAGGAGTCCGGCCCCGAGGCCGACAACCATGGCTTCCAGAAGGATAATCTGCATGATGTGGCCCTGACGGAAGCCGATGGCCCGGAAGATGCCGATCTCTCTTTTCCGCTCTGATACAGACCCCATCATGGTGACAAAGACCAAAAGAGATCCGATGACGATGACCAGGCCGGCGATTCCGTAGCTGAAGGAGCGGACCATGTCGACGGATTGCATCTTGGCCAGCACGGCCTGCTCAATGGCCGTCACCCTTGCTTCAGGAAACTGCTCGGCAATCTGCAGAACGATTTCCCCAATGGGACATCCCCGACAGAAGGCCGCCACCTCCACCATGGAAATTTTCCCCTTCTTGCCGACAACCTGCTGGATTTCATGGAGGTCTCCGATGATGACCCCGTCTTCCGGCCCCCCTGTCCGCTTGAGGACGGCGGCGACATTGAATCCACGCCCACCCAGAATCAGATCGTCCCGGACCGCCAGACGAAGGGCCTCAGCGACGTCGGCGCCGATTAAAAGTTCATTGGATGCCGACGGAGGTTCACCGTCGAAGAGCCACCAGGTTTTCAGGGCCAGTTCCGACGGAAAGTCCACGCCGATGAGGAGTACCCGCCGCTCCCGGACAATGGTTGAACCGATGACCTTGGGGGCGATGATGCCTACGTTCCGGCTGTTTTTGATCCGGCGGATACTTGCTATCCGCGATTCATCGAATTCCTTAGCCTGGGAATCCACACCGCCCACGGTGATACCGCCGTAACTCAGAGACAGGTGGTCCGTCTTGGGGACCATGACGATATTGGCGCCGAAGCGGTTGAGCCGTTCTTCGATATCCCGGGTCATCGTTTCCGTGATCGACAGGAGGGTGACAATGGAGGAAATCCCGATAAAGAGCCCCAGGATCAGGAAAAAGATCTTTTCCTTACGCCGTTTGAGGTTGTTGAAGGATATATGGTAGAGTTTCACGGCCTACTCCTTGCTTTCGGGATTCATGGCGTGCCGGTGCCCGATCCGGTTCAGCAGAACGGCACTCATCCTTTTTTTTTCAAAAAAGGCATTAAACGTCGTGGGATCGGCTGCCGTCTTGTCAAAAGTCACAACAAGCCGTGTGTTGTTTCTGTCCAGGACAATATCCCTGACGCCTGCTATGGCGCGGGACTCGGCGACAATGGCTTCCGGCCAGGCCTCACCGTTTTGAAGCCTGTAAATGGCATCTTCCAGGTTTCTCGTCTGCCACCACTCCAGAGACGGTGGAATCACCAGGTAACCGAAGCCCGCAAAAACGGCGGCGGATACGATCACCGCCAGGACCGTGAAGCTCAGTCCCCGCTTTCTGATGCCGAGAACCTTTTCCCGTTTTTCCCTGTATTTTTCAGGATTGTAGGCCACGATCGCATCCCCTGTCGTTACTTCTGGTTTTTGAATTCGCATAACCAACTGTTCTTATTGATATCCTTCATTTCAATGACCACTTGGCCCTCCTGAATCCTGCTTGCGAGCGGCGCTGGGTTGCAACCTCCCGAAACGACACCGATCCTGTTGCCGGCGAATCGCTGACCGCAGTTCTCGCAGACCATATCGGAACCTTTCTGCACATATCCCTTACCGGAACGGTAGCAGACATGACAGGCGTCAACGGCTGCCCGGATGGCGCCGTCCGAACTTTTCAGAACAAAAAAAGTGACCAGGGTCTTATCGTCGGCACGGACCTTGAAGAAATGGGCTTTGCCGTCGCTGATATCGCTGACGGGAATTTTAAGAATCCCGCCCTGCGGTGCAACGGCCTTGACCTTGTCGAAGAAGGACAAGGCCGCTGAAGAAGATAAAAAGACCAGGGCAATCAAAACACTACAGATGATGAACCGGGATTTCTTCATGATTAGCCTCCTATGACCTCATCGCAACGGCTTCGATTTCGATGGGAACCCCCTTTGGCAGGGCGGCTACCTGGACGGTGCTGCGCGCCGGGTGGTCCTTCGGGAAATAGCGCCCGTAGATGTCGTTCATGGCGGTGAAATCTCCCATGTTCGTGAGAAAGACCGTCGTTTTGACGACATGCTCCAGGCCCAGGCCGGCGGCGGCCAATAAGGCCTGAAGATTCTTCAGGACCTGCTCCGTGGCGGCGCCGATATCTGAAACGATTACCGCCCCCGTCGTTGGGTCTATGGGGATCTGCCCGGAACAGAAGACAAAAGGGCCCGCCTCAACGGCCTGGGAATAGGGACCGGCAGCCGGGATGTTATCGACGGCTATTATTCGTTTATTCATAAGAACTCCTTTCGTGCAGGGATGGGTTTCAAACCCGCCCCTACCTTGATAACACGTAAATCGCATTTCTCGCCAGCAGGTTGGGGCAGCAGTGCACCACCCTGTCAGCGCCCAGGTAAACGACATCCAAAACCCTCAAGCCCTTGCTTTTGCAGAAATCATCGAAATCGCGGATGGAAAGAAAACGGACATTCGGTGTTTCGTACCAGTAATGGGGCAAAGATGGCGTCACGGGTGTCTTCCCCAAAAAAAACATGGTCGATCGCGAGGTGATATGGGCAAAATTGGGAAAGCCGACGATCACACGCCTGGCCACCCGCAGGGACTCGCTGATGATGGTATCCACCTTTCTCACTTCCTGCATGCTCTGATTCAGGATAACGTCGTCAAAGGCCTGATCGGGAAAATCTGCGAGCCCCGTTTCAATGTCCCCCTGAAAAACCGTCAGTCCCTTTTCCACGCAGCGCTGCACGGCCTCGCTGTCGAGTTCGATGCCCTGGACGGAGGCGTTTTTCTCCCGAACCAGAAGCGACATCAGGTCACCGTCGCCGCAACCGAGATCGAGGACATTGCTTTCAGGCCTGGTGAGGCGGCATATGATTTTATGGTCCAATCGGTTTTGTGTCATCACTCGTGTCGCTTTCTTTTCCCCTCACATCTTAATATTGCTTATAAAATTCTTTACCAGTCTCGTCTGTTCTTCAATATCGACCAGAAAGGCGTCATGGCCGTAGGATGACTGCAAATCGCAATACGTTGCCGCAATCCGCCTTTTTTTGAGAAGGCGCACGATCTCCTGGGACTGGTAAGAAGGATACAGCCAGTCGGATGTAAAGGAGATCACCAGGAATTTTGTATCTACGCCTTTTCCGGTGCCGATCTCTTTTATATCGGGCATGAAAAGACCGTTCGAGAGGTCGAAATAATCCATGGCCTTCGTAATATAGAGGTAGGAATTGGCGTCAAAGCGCTTGACGAAGTTATCTCCCCGGTATCGCAGATAGCCTTCCACCTCGAAATCATCGGTAAAGGTAAAACTGTAGCCCTCCTGCTTTAATTTGCGGGAAAACTTCTCCTCCATGGACTGGTCGCTCATGAAGGTGATATGGCCGATCATCCTTGCCACGGCCAGCCCCTTCTTCGGTTGCCCATGTTCATAATAATTGCCCTTCCGCCAGGCCGGGTCGGCCATGATGGACTGTCGGATCACTTCATCGAAGGCGATCTGCTGGGGCGAATGCTTCAGCGCCGTGGCAATGGGAATGGCCGACCGGACCCGCTCCGGGTAAGAAGATGCCCATTGAAGGGCCTGCATCCCGCCCATGGAGCCGCCCGCAACACAAAGCAGCCGCTCGATACCGAGCAAATCGATCAGGCAGCGCTGGGCATTGACCATGTCGCCGATCGTGATGACGGGGAAGTCCAGCGCGTAAGGCTTTCCCGTTTTCGGGTCGAGTGAGGACGGTCCGGTGCTTCCTTTGCAGCCGCCGATAACGTTGGCGCAGATCACGAAATACTGATCCGTATCGAAGGCCTTCCCCGGCCCGATCATGGTGTCCCACCAGCCCGGGTCTTTATCGCCGGGGTGAAATCCGGCGGCATGGGCGTCTCCCGACAGGGCATGGCACACAAGGATGGCATTGGATTTGTCACAATTGAGCGTGCCGTACGTCTCGTAAGCCAGCGTGACAGGCCCCAGGGTCCGTCCAGACTCCATGAGGAGCTCATGGGGCGGTTCGGCCAGGGTGATGTATTTCGTTTCAACAATATTTGCGATGTGTTTCGTCATCATCCATCCATTTTCTACTGTATTCCGATCATTCTTCCGATGCTTCGTCTGGCCCGGTTCATGATGTCTTCCGGAACTGTAATCTCGTAAACCATGTCTTCCAGAGCCCAGAGGATCTTCTCCAGGGTCGTGTATTTCATGTTCGGACAGATGGCGAACTTGGAGGCCGGATAAAAGACCTTCCCGGGATTTTCCTTTTCCATCCGATGGATGATGCCCCTTTCCGTGGCGATAATGAATTCCCTGGCCGGTGACTCCTTGATGAAGCGGCACATGCCTTCCGTCGAGGCTACCTTGTCGGCTAGTCGGATAAGCTCCGGCGGGCATTCGGGATGGACAAGGACCGGCGCCTCGGGGTGGAGGGCCTTCTGGTCGAGGATATTCTCCGGCAGAATCCGGGCGTGGGTCGGGCAGAATCCATCCCAGATAATGAGCTCCCGCCCTGTCTGCTGGGCCACATAATCGGCCAGATAGCGATCGGGGGCGAAGATGATCTCCTTTTCATCCTTCAGAACATCCCGGACCATCTGCACGGCATTGGCCGATGTGCAACACAAGTCGCATTCCGCCTTGACCTCCGCCGACGTATTGACATAACAGAGCACCGCCGCCCCGGGATGCTGTGCTTTCAGCTTCCGAAGCTGCTCCCCCGTGATCATGTCCGCCATGGGGCATCCCGCCTTCTCTTCCGGAAGAAGGACCGTTTTTTGCGGCGAGAGGATTTTCGCCGTTTCCGCCATGAAATGGACGCCGCAGAAGACGATGACCTCGGCATCGGTCTTGGCCGCTTCGATGCTCAACCCCAGGGAATCCCCGACATAATCTGCAATATCCTGCACTTCCGGGATCTGGTAGTTATGGGCCAGAATGACGGCATTTCGCTCCGCCTTCAATTTTTCAATCTTTTCAATTAATGTCATGGATCACCTCTTCGATGACGCCTCCGCCGAGAACACGGTCGCCTTCATAAAGGACGACGGCCTGGCCGGGGGTTATGGATTCCTGCCGCTCGTCGAAAACAAGCCGCAGGCGATCGTTGATTTTTTCGATCCGGCACCGGGCCGGTCTTTTCCGGTAGCGTATCTTGGCCTCCGCCTTGTCCGGCAGCGTGTCCGTCAGCAGATTAAGATCGCCCGCCAAAAGCCCCGGAGCCATCAAATCCTCTTTCTTGCCGATGATGATGCGGTTGTTCTCTGCATCCATGTCAATCACGTATAAAGGCGTCGGGGCGCTGATTCCCAGGCCGCTTCGCTGGCCGATGGTGTAGTAGAGCATCCCCCGATGCCGGCCCAGGATGCGGCCGTCCCTGTCCACCATGTCGCCACTGTCGCCGCAGGATGCAGGCCCCTTCCGCTCCAGAATAAATTGACGGTAATCCCCGCCTGTTACGAAACAGATATCCTGGCTTTCCGCCTTTTCCGCTACGGGCAAAGAAGCGTTGCGAGCCAAGGTCCTGACCTCGTCCTTGGTCATGTCGCCCAGGGGAAAGAGAATCGAAGGCAAATCTCCGGCGGCAATGGGGTACAGGAAATAGGTCTGATCCTTAAGCTTATTCTGCGATGTGAGCAGACGCCATTCCTCCCCCGCCTTTTCAATCCGGGCGTAATGGCCCGTGGCCAGATAATCGAATCCGATCGCCTTCGCCCTGGCCAGCAGGGTCCCGAACTTCAGGTAACGGTTGCAGTCGATGCAGGGGTTTGGTGTCCGGCCCCGGAGATACTCCGCCGCAAATTTATCGATGACCATTCCTTCCATTTCCCCCGCGTAATCCATGACATAATGGGGGATTTTCAGGCAGTCGCAGACATGTCGCGCATCGTCGACGGCATCCCGCCCGCAACAGCGCGTCCGGTCGCCGTCATCGCGGACGCCCAGACACATGGTGACGCCGGCAACAGTATAACCCGCTTCCTTTAATATAAGGGCGGCGACGGAGGAATCAACCCCGCCGCTCATGGCCACGAGAACCTTTTTATTCATAAATTCTTACTCTATCCTCCCGCTCCCTAAAAGAGAGGGCCGGGGCGAGGGGGAAGGCTGAAGGTAATGTCCATCTCACCCGCCCCCGCGTTTCCTGTACGCCGGCGACATGGTCCGTAATTTATTGACGATGGTCGGCAAAATATCCGTGACATAATCCACTTCGGCTTCCGTCGTGTATTTCCCCAAGGTAAAGCGCAGCGATCCATGGGCAAATTCCCGGGGCAGGCCGATGGCGGCAAGGACATGGGAAGGCTCAAGATTCGACGACGTACAGGCCGAGCCCGTCGAGCAGGCCACCCCGGCCATATCCAGGTTCAATAAGAGCGATTCCCCTTCGACAAATTCCAGTGAAATGTTGACATTGTTGGGAAGTCTCGTTGAAGGATGGCCGTTGAGCCGAACATGTTCGATCTTTTCCAGAATATCACCGATCATCCGGTCCCGAAGGGTGGTCAGTCGCTCCCCCTCTTCTTCCATGCGTTCCCCGGCCAATTTCACCGCCCTGCCCAGTCCGACGATAGCCGGGACATTATGGGTCGAGGCCCGGCGTCCCCCTTCCTGGTTTCCGCCGTGCATGAACGTCTGAAGGCGGGTTCCTTTCCTGATGTAGAGGATACCCACGCCCTTGGGTCCGTAGAGCTTGTGACCCGAGGCGCTGAGAAGATCCGCGTGCAGGTCGTCAACATGAATGGGCAGTTGTCCCAGGGTCTGGACGGCATCGGTATGAAAAACGATATCCCGTTCTTTGGCTATTTTGCCAATGGCGGAAATGGGCTGAATGGTCCCGATTTCGTTGTTGCCGTGCATGATGGAAATCAGAATTGTCTCGCCGGTAATGGCCTTTTCCACGTCTGCCGGATCGACGAGCCCGTTTCCGCCCACGGGAAGCCAAGTCACCCGGAATCCCTGCTCTTCGAGGAAAGAAAGAGGTTCGGAAACGGCATGATGTTCGATCTTCGAGGTGATAATATGATTCCCCCGTTCCTTCATGGCCCCGGCCGCCCCTTTCAGGGCAAAATTATTGCTTTCCGTGCCGCCGCTTGTAAATAAAACCTCCTCCGGTCTGGCGCCGATTACCGCCGCGATGGTTTGCCTCGCCTCTTCCACGGCATGCTTGGACGATTGCCCGAAGGCGTGGAGGCTCGACGGATTGCCGTAAATTTCGCTGAAAAAGGGCAGCATCGCCTGAAAAACGTCGGGATCGACGGGCGTTGTTGCCGCATAATCCATATAAACCGGTTTTCTGTGATTGCTCATTTCATTTCCTCTCCCCGGAGAGGTCCCGTTTCTTTTCCCTGCCCATCCTGACAAGATCGATGAGTGTGACGGCGCTCAGCGTATCCTTGATTTTTTCTTCCAAAACGGCCCATAAATCATGGGTAGGGCAGGAGGACACCCGCGGACAGTTTTCCGGATTTTTCACGCAATCCACAACACAAGACTCCCCTTCCAGAATGTTGATGATATGGCGAACCGTGATTTCCCCGGGACCTTTCGCCAGGCAATAGCCGCCATGGGCGCCGCGCGTGGACTGAATCAGCCCCGCCCGGCGCAGAGGAATCACAATCAGGCTCAAATACTTCTCCGAAATGGCCTCTTTTTGGGCGATGTCCTTTAAAAAAATAGGCCCCGAACCGTTATGTTCCGCTAAAGCCAGCATCAAACGTACGCCATATCGCGATCTTGTGGAAAGTTTCATCGGGCGGTCAAAGGGCTCCCATATATCCTATCTTTTTAGTAGTAATTAATGCAGGAAGCGCTCTTTGTCAAGGGTAAAAATGGGTTTTTTCAGGATCGTCCGGTTAATGAGTACGTTTGAGGTGATAGCCTG
>CAZBME010000021.1:0-38996 GCA_964492965.1 uncultured Syntrophaceae bacterium
GTATTGGAGATCTCCAGGGAATTGGACATGATCTCTCCCAAGCCGCCGGAGCCGGGGGTGTTCTTGATGGCCTCGCCGGAATCGATGGTGCCGCCGAAATAATTGCCTACCTTTTTCAGGCCGCCCGGGTTAGGGAAGCTCGCCAGGAGGATCTTGCCGAGATTCGATGTCTGGCCGTTGGTGAAGAACCCGGAGATGGTGCCGTTGCCGCCGATCGTCATATTCTTCAACACGCCGGAGGTGTATCCGTTATCACTGAGGGACCGGACGACGGAGCCGCTCGCATACCCGGAAATCGTTTCCGCCCCATCACTCACAATGGCCCAGGTCACCTTGTTCATATTGGTGGACGTATCAAGAACACCGATGGTGGCGCCGTTGGCAAGGGCGCTGAACTGGAGGACCTGGTCTTCCGTTGTCACATCCGCTTTGGTCAGATCGATCTGGAGAGTATCTCCATCCTTCCACGTGGCCGTTGCCGAGATGGTGAAATAAAAATCGGTCCCCCCCGTGCCGTCCAGATCGACCTTGATCTTACCGGATTCCTGAGTGGAAATGGTCATATTTGCATATCCGCCGTTGCCTGTAATGTCCCAGACATCGGAGGCGTTGCCGACCGCCGTAATGACAATGGGCGTCGCCGTTGACTGGTAGATCTGGCCGCCCTTCAAGAGCGTCCCGGTGACCGTCCCGGTGCCGACGGCGCGATGAGCCGCCGTTGCCGCCGCCGTCGCCGGCGCGCCCGGTACCAATGCAAAGGATAATGTATCGCCGGAATTCCACGAACCTGCCGCCGTCGCGATCGAGCTCGTCAACGAGGTTCCCGATCCCAGGAGATCGATATTAAGGGTCCCCGCGGGCGATTCCGTTACCGTCGCATCAGTATAACCGCCATCACTGGTTATATTCCATGTATTCGTCCCGTCGTTTGACAACGTCAAGACCATTGTCCCGGCTGTCGTAACATCAGCGTTCCGAACGATCACGGACGCTCCGGGGCTTGCCCCCGTTCCGACGACCGTGGAAGCTGTCGGCGTTCCCATCGACCCTTTATACATGCCGGAAATATCGCCGTTCTTGTCAAATAAGAAGCCGTCAGCGCTCTGCAGGGTGCTGACATTGGTGTCATCGAGTTTTACCGCATATCCCCAGGTACCGGCCTGTTCCGTCTTCTGAAAGGTCGTGGAAAGGTTGTGCTGCTGCCCTTTGGAGTCAAAAACAGTCTGGGACACATTGAACTTTTCGCCGGCGATGGCATTTTCATCGAGATTGATGCCCATGCTGGTCGTGGTCGAGGCGCTGGGTGTGGACTGAACGTTTTTCAGGGAGATGTCCGTCAGTTTATCCTCGCCGTTGACGTCCAGGAGCGCATTATTATAACCCTGCACCCGATAGTCGTTATTATCCACAAGGAAGCCTGATTCCGATATATGGAAGGCGCCTGCCCTGGTATAATACTGGGCGCCTTCCTTGTCTTTGATCATGAAAAATCCCTCGCCGTCAATGGCCAGGTCCGTCGCGTTGCCCGTATTTTCAAATGACCCCTGGGAATACTGGGTGCTGATGGCGGCCACGGCAACACCGGAGCCAACCTGCATGGAACCGCCGGAAGAAAGGCTCTGGTTTAGCATGCTGGCAAAATAAGTGCTGCCTGCCTTGTATCCCAATGTATTGGCGTTGGCCAAGTTGTTACCGATAACATCCATCTGCTTTGAGCTGGACGTCAACCCCGTCGTTCCGATTGATATTGCGCTGCCCATGGTGTTCCTCCTTATATGTTTGGCTGTTTATGATTTCATTTGTTTATCGACTAGATTGCAATGGCCATGCCAACATTTAATTATCAATATTTACAATTAGTTATGATTATATAACCCATCCATCTTGCCTGAAGGCGGCAAATTTTGCCTGTCAGGACAGACCTGTTTTGCCTCATTGCCGACGCCAAAAAAAAGGCCGGCAGCTTTCTTAGCTGCCGGCCCCAACTCCATTATTCCTGCTTCTCAGGATTTTTGACTGATCGAGGTGACACTGCTGAAAGGCAGTTCCTGGCCATTAACCACCACGTATATCTCGTTCTGCTTAAATTGGACAGCTGTGACCGTACCCTGCGAAAGGGGCTTGGCGACAACCTCATTGCCGTCGATGTCTTTGGCGACCACCTGGAAGGTGTAGTCTCCCTTCGTATCCGCCCCCATATTCCATGTGATGCTGTTCTGTCCGGCCTTCTGCTCTGCTGCGCTAATGGTCTTTACCAGCTTTCCGTCTTTGTCGGAAATGCTGACCGTGACCGACTGGGCATCCTTGTCCAGGGCATAGATGACTTCGAGCGGTTTTCCGTCGGCAACCAGGCTGCTGCTGTCGCTCAAGATGACATCCTTGCCGATCATCCCAACGGCCTGCGCATGGGCCATGGTTGTCATGCTGAGGGACTGGTTTTTTATCTCCGATGTCAGATTGGACAGTTGCTCGAGACTGGAGAACTGTGCCAGCTGGGCGGCAAATTCCGTCCCTTGCATCGGTTGCAGGGGATCCTGGTTTTTGAGCTGCGCCAGGAGCATCTTGAGAAATTCATCTTTTCCCAGGGTTTTCTGCGTTGTTACGGTCGTCTTATGGCTCGTCGCCTTGACGATATCTTCAAGTCCTGTGAGATTACTCGGTACTGCGGCCATGACTATCCCTCCCTCTTATGCAACCACATTAAACTGTTTCATATTTTCCTGGAATTCAAACTGGTTCGGGTTATCTTTACCTTTTTGCTGCCGGTATCCGTCTCCCTGCTGACGGTTCCATTCGTGCCGGTTGTTTTCCCACTGATCGGCGCCTTTTTCCTGGGACTGCTTGACTTCGATACGGTCGATCCGAAATCCCTGATCGCTCAGCGCCTGCCTCATTTCGTCCGCATGAGACTGAAGGATCTGCCGGACCTGGCTGCTTTCCGTGGTCATCACGGCGCTGACGCGGTCTCCCCGGACAATGATATCCATCTCTACCGTACCCAGGTGAGGCGGATCAAGAATAATTTTCACCCGGCCCGAGGGGTCCGGCTGGGCGTTTCGTAAATCGGCAATCTGGGAAATAATTTCCTGCGCTCTGACAGGCTGGACGGAAACCGGCCCCTCAGCGCCCGCCCCTACCGCCTGCTTCAGGGTCGCCATCTGGGACATGGAATCCTGCGTCCGGGTGGTCTGTTCCACAGAAAAGGGTTTCAACTTTGAGGCCACATTTTCCCGCCGGGGAAGATCGTCACCGGCAATATTTGCCCGGGCCGATTCCAGCTCGGAGGATTCCCTGCGTTGCAGCGACTCATCCCGGACCGCCGCAGTCAAAGGCATTTCGTCCCTTCGCATCTCTCTTTTCTCACCTTTGGGCGTCAAGGTCGCTTTAGTGTCTGCGGTCATGGCCTCATTTTTCATAACGGGCACTTCCGGAACCGGCATGTCCCCTTTCAGGGTTCCCAAGGCTTTCCCTTCAGAACCGGCAAGACGCGGCAAATCTTTCTCTTCCTTTAGCATTTTATCAAACAGCGGTTTGGCGGAAGCCATGTCGGGCAGTGTCGTCTCTTTGACAAAGGCAACTTTTTTGACCTGATCGGCAACCCGGTCTGCCGTCGCCTGGTCCAAGCCGCCACTGACCAAGACTTCCGTGATCTTTGCCTTGAAGAGCTGCTGAGCTTCAGGATCCGCCACAGGTGCAGTGTCTTTCATGCCGGAAGACGTTTTACCCGCGACGAGTTTGCCGACATTAACCGACACCGCCGCAATTTGCGCCGCCAGTGCCTTGGCCTTATCTTCGTCCATGCCTTCATTTTCAGCCATAAGTGATTTGACGGCAGCATTTTCAATGCGGGCTTTTTTCTCTTCAGCCGACACCTGAATGCCGGAAGGAACAACCTCCCCTTCATTCTTTATCTCTTGGTCAGGTGCCGCGGCCTTTATTTTCTCCGTGTGCTTTGCCGTTTTCTGCGCCTGTCCTGCTGCTGCTTCAAGGACGAGGGGTTTTACGGGCAAAACCGTCAATTTTATTTCTTTTTCTCCTGCCTCACCTGGAACCGGCAATTTTTTCCCGGCCATTTCTTCAGCAGGTTTAACCTTGCCGGATAATTCGGGTTCCGGCTTTCCGGATAAAAAGGGCTCCAGAACCGCTTTGCCCGCCCGGTCCTTCGTCATGGCAGTCTTCTTGAGTTCCGCTGCCAAAGGAAGATTATCAAGCCCGGCCAGGTCGGAGAGACCCGCTTCGTCAATGGCCGTGGAGAATTCGGCCTCAAGTTTTGCGGCGCCGGCGCTATCCTTATGGGCAGGCTTGCCTTGCGGGACCGTTTTAGCCCCATTCAGTTCCGCCTTCTTCTGGATGATTGCCTGCAGCGCGCTCTTGACACCCTCTTTCTTGTCCTTTTTCAGAGATTCCTGCAGGACCGCCTGAAAGGGTGACAGAAGCAATTTCTTAACGCCGTCTTTCGGTGTCTCGCTCTTGTTCTTGAATAACTGGGCAAAAATATCGCCCTTCCCTTTGGCCTGCTTCACGCTCGTCATTGTCTCGTTCACAAGTCACCTCTGCTTTTGGTATGGCTTCCTAAGAGCAAGACGCATGCCATGAAATATATTTCAATATAATCAATACATTACGATTATACACATCCAATGTGATTGATATACCATCGGCAAATTTTGCCTGTTTACAGCAATATATTCCCTATTTTTGCCAAATGAAACACACGCTTCCTTTCACACTGGCTTGCCGATTTCATGAATAATTGTTCAGCACCGCAGACAAAAGAAACATTTTGCCGGCATGGCGCAAAACAGCACCCCTCTTTCCTAAAGAGGGGCCGGGGGAGATTTTACGGAGTGTCGACAAAATCCCCCTGCATCACCTTTTATAACGGGGAACGTTAAAGAGAAATATCATTAAATCAAATTACATTGATACTTTTCGCCATTGCTGCTCTAACAGAAAAGGGCCGACCCCGCGAGGGGCCGGCCCTTTTGATTCAGATGAACGGCAAGCTCTTATTCGACGGCGGGCAGCCCGCCCTGCTTGGTTATTTCATTCGTTATTTCGACGGCTTTCTGCGGTTCAAGATAACCCCAGACAGCCCCTGCACGATCCCGCTTCATGTTGATGGTAATGCCCGCAGCTGTTTTGAGATCCATTTTCGTCAGCATAGCGCCCGCTTTGGCCGGCGGCATGGATTCATATACCTTGGCCAGGTCCTTCAGCCGTTTCCCTTCGGAATTCTTTTCCGAATCGAGGGCCGTGTTCAGCTTGGCCTCCACCTGACGCAATATTTCGATCTTGTCGGAGATCTCTTTTCTCAGGGCAACCAGTCGCTGTTCGTCCACCTTGAGGGCCTCCTCCTTCTGGTTCAATTCAGCCTGCCTTTTCTGGATGGAATACAGAAGCGCCCGGTCCGGGCTAGCCATCGCTTCCGTTAAGGCGCCATTCTCTGTTTGCGCTATCGCTTTCGTCGGTTTTTGCAGAACGATATCGGCTACGGTGAACAGCTTTGCCGTCACCAGAACAATGGCCAGAATGATTATAAATCGCTTCATGATGGACCTCCCCTGTACCTTAATATGGCCGCTTCATCCAGTTCCTTGCTTTCTTTCAAATTCTGTTCCAGTTGGTACTCCATGAGCTTCTTTTCCTTGAATTTTTCCATCATTTTTTTTTGCTTCGCCGCTTCGATCAATGCAAAGCGCCGCTCTTCCACTTCTTTTTCAGCCGATCGGCATTTTTCTTCCTGGGCTATTTCCAGATCCCGATACATGACAATATTTTCACTGTACAGGACAAGACGCAGACTTTCGACCGGCTGCCCTTCAAGTTCATAGTATTCCCTGATCATCTGCCGGCGTTTGTTTTTTATATCGAGAAGAATCTGCCTGTGTTCCTCAAGTTCCCGCATGGCCTGGGCCAGTTCCGTCTGTCTCTTTTCTTCGGCGGCCTGTCGGGCATCCAACAGGGCCTGCAAGTCAAATTCAAACATCTTTTACCTACGACAAGATGGCGTTTTTGATGACTTCAAACTGCCGGTCCATCCGGGCATCGACCTCTCCGGTTCCCGCTTCGATTCTGACACCTCCAGGTGTAATGGACGGGTCTTCCACAAACGTCACCGTGCTCAAACCGTCAACCGTCGCCAAAAGCTCGGGACGAATCTCGTTCAAGGCATCCAGGTCTCCGGGATTGCATCTTACCTTAATCGACTCCCTGTCGTTGATGGCCTCCACGGCGCTTTTCAAAACACCCTTGACAATATCCCTGTTTACGCTCACTTCATGATGAATAACTTTTTCCGCAATGGCAAAGACCAGTCCGAGTATTTCATCCTCCGACCGTTCTACAATAGAGGTCCTTAACCGTGCAGTCTGCCTGACCGCATCTTCTGCGGCCTTCAGGGCGGATGAAGACTCCCGCGCCTGAGCTTCCTTCCCCTTCCGGAGTCCTTCGGCCATACCTTTTTCAAAAGCCTCGCGAATGGCAAGCTGAAATCGATCCTGGGCAGCCGTGACGTTTCTTTCGCCGGGATGAGGGGTTTTGTCCTCAGCGTCGGCGGAAGAATCGCCTGTCCGCTCCACAACTCTGACGGATTCCGATTTGATGATCTTGCTTTTATACAAATTCATCTTCTTTGTCGCCTCTCGACAGGACCAGCTTCCCTTCCGATTCAAGCTTCTTGACTGCGTCAATAATGGTGCGCTGACTCGCTTCCACATCCGACATTCTCGTCGGCGGCATCAGCTCAATGTCCTCCTTGAGCATTTCAGCGCCGCGTTTCGACATATTGCGGTAAATCTTCTCCCGCTGGCCCGGATCCACCAGTTTCAGGGCCTTGGCCAGATCTTCCGTCCCGACTTCCCGCAACACCTCCTGGAGGGACTTGTCATCAAGCTTCAGCACGTCCACGAAGGTGAACATCAGGCTCCTGATCTGATAGGCCAGGTCGGGATCGATACTCTCCAGAGACGCCATGATGGCGTTCTCACTCGCCGGGTTCATCCGGTTCATGATCTCCGACATGACAAGGATGCCGCCCATCTGCTGCTCTTCGATGCCGCCGGACAGAATCTCCTTTTCCAGGGTCCGCGCCACCTCTTCCACAAACTCATGGGGAACGCTTTTCAGGGTTGCCATGCGCTTGGTGACTTCCACCTGCATTTCCGGAGAAAAACTTTCCATGATGATGGCGGCGCCATCGGGGCTCATATTCGCCAGAATCAAGGATATGGTCTGGGGGTGTTCCGTTCGTGTGAACTCCATCAGCATTTTCGGGTCAATATCCCGAAGTTTTTCAACAATGGAGTTGCCGAACGACTTGCTGAAGCTGCCATCCGCCATGATATCCTTGGCTTCCTTATCACCCAGGGCCTTGCTGACGATATTCGAGGTGGTTTCCGGCTGGACGGAGAGCGTCCGCCCCTTTTCCTTGGCGATGGAAATGAATTCCTTGGCCACCGTATTCAAGGTTTCGGAATGAATCATCGATATCCGGCTCATAAACTTGCCGACGCGTCTTATTTCCGCAGGCCTCAAGTGTTTCATCACTTCCGCAGCCTTGTTTTCATCAAGGGATAAAAGGATGATCGCTGCTTTTTCCTCGTTACTCATTGTTTCCATTTGTTCCTCATGTCAGCCAGTTTCTAAGAAGTTCCGCAAATTTCTTCGCATCCGTATCGGCCAGGTGCCTCGCCAGGTCCGCTTCCGTCATATTGTTGGACATCTGGAGAAGATTGGGCGTCATCCCGCCGGGCAACTCCCCGTGCATCCCTTCACCGCCGCCATCTCCAACGCTCACATTGACCCGGCCGCCTGGTTGCAATGTCGTCGATTCCCGCGCCGCAGACGACACATTTTTCAGCATGGGTTTGATAATGAGTATAAAGGCCAGCAAAGCAACGCCCGCCACCAGCAAATACTTCACAATCGGAAGGAATGGCGCGATCTTGTCGGTCCAGGGCGCCGACAGCAGTTCGCCTGCATCCCCCTTCTGGAAGGGCATGCTCGACACGACCACCTGATCGCCCCTCTGGGCATTGAACCCCGCGGACTTTCTGACGATCTCCTCGAGCATCTCCAGCTCTTTCTTCGGCCTTTCCTGATAGGTTTCAACGCCCTTGGCATCCTTCACATACACACCGTCAACGAGGACGGCAATGGACAGTTTTTTTACATCGCCCACCGGCATGATCGTTTTGCTGACGGTTTTATTGATTTCATAATTGGTCGTTTCTTCACTTTTTTCCTTCTCGGCGCCCGTTGTGGACGCTTTGGGGTCCCCCGCCTTCGACGACGATTTGTCCGTTTCCTTCTGCGTGCTTCTTATCGCCGGGTTTTCCGAGTCATAGACCTCTTCCGTCTTTTCCATCACCCGGAAATCGAGGTCTGCCGTAACCTGTACGGAGGATTTCCCCTTGCCGACGACATTCTCCAGCATCGACTGGATTCTTCCCGCCATATCGCGTTCGGCGTTTCTCTGGTATTCGGCCTGTGATCCCGACAATCCCGGCATTTTCGAATCAGAAGGTATCTTGGAGAGCACATTGCCCTTATTATCGACGACCATGACATCATTGGCGCTCAGCCCTTCGATGCTGCTGGCCACAAGGTGAACGATGCCGTCCACCTGCTGCGGCTTCAGCGCCCTGCCCGACTTGAGCTTAACGGTAATGGAGGCCGTCGCCTTCCTCTGCTGATCGACAAAAATCGAATCCTTGGGAAGGGCAATGTGAA
This sequence comes from uncultured Syntrophaceae bacterium, assembly GCA_964492965.1. Classification (GTDB taxonomy): domain Bacteria; phylum Desulfobacterota; class Syntrophia; order Syntrophales; family UBA8958; genus CAZBME01. Next base: position 8,734 of record CAZBME010000021.1, read on the forward strand.
CCCGGCTGGAGGCAATCTCGTCAAGACCATTGATGGTCCGGGACAACTCGCCTTGCAGGGCCCGGCGGTAACTGATCTGCTGCTCAAATTCCGTCGCGCCGAGGACCTTATTGTCAAAAATCTCAAAACCGATGCCGCCGCCATGGGGAAGTCCCGACGCCGCCATTTCAAGACGGAGTTCCGACACCTTGTCCGCCTGCACGGAAATGGTCCTCCCGTCTGCGGATAGCTGGTAAGGCATCTTTTTTTCTTTCAGTTTTGAAGTCATGGCCGCGGCATCGTCGCTGTTAAGATTGGTAAACAGGACGCCGTAGTCAACCTGGTTCGAAAAATAAACCATGGCCCCCAGGCAGACGGCGGTTAAAACAACGACCCCGACAATGGTAAATTTCCTGGACGGCGACAGGTTTAAGAACCCCTCCATGAATTTTTGCATATTCGGATTCATCAGACTTGCATCCTCATAATTTCTTGATAGGATTCAATGACTTTGTTTCTAACGGTCAACATGGCCTGCAATGCTATGCCCGCTTTCTCCATGGCGATCATGGCTTCCGGCAGGCCGCTCGTTCCGGTATTGGCCTTCTCGATGGCCTTGCCGGCTTCATTCTGCATCTTGTTCACATCCCCGATAGCCTTGTTCAGAACATCGCCAAAGGGTTTTGCCGCTACCTTCTGCCCTTTTGAGGCCAGTGGCGGGAGAACAGGTCCGTAGGTCAAGGAAACTTTATCCATGATTCACCTCACTTTCCGAGTTCGAGTGTCTTGAGCGCCATGTTCTTGGTGGCGTCAAAGGCAGTCGCTACTGCTTCATAGGCCCTCGCCGCCGTGATCATGTCCGTCATTTCCCGCATGATATCGACATTGGGCATGGTGACATTACCGTTTTTATCCGCATCGGGATTCGTCGGATCGTGAATGGTCTTCATCCCCACCGTTGACTCCTGAATGGACTCTACCTTAACTTCCTTCACGGCATCACGCATCTGGTCCTTGAAGGAAATATTCTCGGCGGAGAGATTCACAATCTTTCTTCGATAAGGACCGCCTTCCGGTGTCCTGGTTGTCGTCACATTTGCCAAATTTTCGGCAACGATATCCATCTTCGTTCTCTGCGCTGCCAGACCGGAACCACAAATTTTAAACGTCGTTGATATATCCATTTATTTCACCTCGTTTCCTTCAATACGGTTTGTATCGACCTGAACTTTCTGGCCAGCATCTCTACGGCGGTATTGTGCATAAGCTGGTTTTCCGCCAGGGTTGCCATAGATTTGTCAAGGTTCACCTTTTCGTCATTATGAACAATGGCGAAGTTGTCCCCTCCCTTGCCGCCGCCCAAATGCCGCGTATCCGTCCTGGCCAGCATCGATGAGGCGGCCTTCATCTGATCGCGAAATTCCACCTCGGACGCTTTATAGCCTGCCGTGTCGATATTGGTGATATTGGACAGGTGGACCTCGTGTTTCTTGGTCCGATAGGTAATAAATCCGGCTAGTTTATCGATTGTTTTGTCGAATATGGCGTTCATGGCATCTCCTCCGTACGGGACTAGATGCAATGGCTGTGCCGGAATTAAAAGATGGGGTCAAATAGGCGGAAGGATCGAAAAAGGATAAAGACTCAAAGGACAAGAATACTAATAGCCTTCAGTCTTCAAGCTTATATTCATTCAACCGGTTCCGGAGAGTTCTGATGCTGATGCCCAGAAGATTAGCCGCATTCTCGCGGTTCCCGCCCGTATGTTTCAGGGCATTCATGATAGCCGCCTTTTCCAGTTCGCTTAGCTTGATCACTTGATCCATCTTGAAGGGGGTCTCTTCCGCCGACGCGTTATCCTCAATGAAAACATCGTCCATGAACAGATGCTCCGGAAGCAGTTTCGGCCCGTCGCAGACCAGAACAGCGCCTTCGACGGCATTTTCGAGTTCCCGGACATTCCCGGGCCAGTTATGGGCAAGGAGACGTTTCATCGATTCATCGCTTATTTCCGGAACGGGCCTGCCATTCATACGGCAATACTTATCCAGGAAATAATGGCATAAGCAGTCGATATCATTTTTTCTTTCTCTCAGGGGCGGAACTTTGACGGGAATGACGTTAATCCGGTAATAAAGGTCCTCCCGGAATTTCTTTTCCTCAATCGCTTTTCTGATATTGATATTGGTGGTCGCGATGATTCTGGCATCAACGGGGATAGGCGTGCGCCCGCCGATACGATCGATCTCCGATTCCTGGATCGCCCGTAGCAATTTTGCCTGAAGCTGGACGTCCATTTCACTGATCTCATCAAGGAGCAGGGTACCCGTATTAGCCAGCTCAAATTTTCCAATCTTACGTTGATGGGCCCCCGTGAACGCCCCTTTCTCGAATCCGAACATCTCGCTTTCCAGAAGGTTGGTCGGGATGGCCGCACAATTGACGGCGATAAAGGGCTGATCGTTGCGGTCGCTGTGAGCGCAAATGTATCGGGCAAACAGTTCCTTGCCCGTGCCGCTTTCGCCCTGGATCAGAACGCTCGCCCGGCTCTTGGCGATGTTTTCCAGTAACTTAAGCAGCTTTTGCATCTTTTCATCTTTTGTGATGATCTGGAAAGGCATCTCGGCGGTTCTTGCAACCGCTGTTTCGGCTCCCCGCGGCGCAGCGAAAATTTTTCTGACCGCACCCTCCAGGTCTTCAAGGGAAAAGGGCTTCATAATGAATTCCGTGGCGCCCTCCTTCATGGCATCCACGGCGGTGTTGACCGTTCCGTATGCCGTAATGAGAATCACCGGCGTTTCCTTTGTTTTGCGCCTGATGCCGCGCAGGACTTCCATCCCGCTGATCCCGGGCATCCTCATATCCGTGATGACCATGTCCCAGAACCCCTGGTCGAATACCCGGAGGGCCTCCTCGCCGCTGTCCACCGTTTCCGTCCTGTAGCCGCAACTGTCAAGGGATTCGGAAAGGGCCATCCTCATGGACGGCTCGTCATCCACAATCAGTATCTTTTTTGCTCCGCTCACGATTCTTTCTCCGGCAATAAAATGGATATGGCATTGCTGCCGATATTGACGATCCCGTTATGCATATGGGTAATATTATGTATAATCGCCAGATTTAACCCCAAGGCCAGATCAAACTGACTGAATATGGACCCCTCGCCTTCGCACAGGAAAGTCACTTCCGCGTAAGGCTTGCCGCCCTTGACGGGCCTTGCCATGTTCACGGTCAACCGTGCTTCCGGCGGCATGATCTGGAGGACCTGGATCAACAGATTGAGAAACATCTGGCGGAGCATTTTTTCATCACCCATGACGGCCATCTCCTTGCCCGGAAAATGGATCGTCAGGAAAGAATCCATCTGCCCCGGCATCCTGAAAATGTCCAGGATCATATGGCTCAGGAAGAAGGATTGCCTTCGGAGCGCCCTTTTCTTGCTCATCCGGAGCAGCTCCGATATCCTTTCATTAATGGTTTTCACGGACAGGATGATCTGGTTGATTCTGTTTAAATCTCGTTCCCCTTTGGCCGTTTTCCTTAAAAGGGAGGCGAAAAGCTCGATGCTGCCCAGCGGATTCCTGATCTCGTGGGCTATCTCCGCCACCATCTCCGATGATTCGCGGACCTTGCTCTCCGATTCCTCCTGGAGAAAATCTTCCAGGCTTTGGAGGACATAAATGGTCCCGTGCCTGTCATCCCGGTCGAAAGGCGAAAACGTGACGCTGAAGGTTTTACCGCCGATCATGAATCGGGAGCTGTGAATATCCAGAAATTCCGATACAGGAGACCCTTCGCGGCAGCGACCGCCTGCCAATATTTCGGCATGGCGGTTCAATCCGGTCACAATCCCGTCCTCATCGGTCAGAATGACGCCGACAGGGATCTGATTCAGCACTATTTCTTCTTCGAGATCTGATTGTATTTTTCTGTCCATTTACCGTCTTCATATGCAAAATCAGCTAGTTTAGACCAGAATTCATCGCCGCCGGCCGCCTTTAGTTCATCGAACACCTTCTTGGCATCGGCCGCTTTTCCCGTCTTCAGGATGGCCTGTCCCATGCGCAGCAATATCCACCGCTTTTCATCGGGATTCACGGATTGAACAAGGCTCCATTTATAGATGGGGATGCTGTCCGCATATTGCCTGGCAGTAAACAGGCAGTCCGCCGTCCTGACGGCAAGGCTCCGCGCAATGGGCTGCCCGGCCGTTTGAAGGTCCCGGTATTCCCGGAGGTTATCATCACAAATCTTTGCCGGGGCAGCCTTCTTCCCCAATTCATCAATGGCCTTGGTGATCTCCTCGACATCTTTCCCGAAGGCCTTGATGCGGGCGGCCTTCAGAAAATTGGAGGCATCTTCGTTCAGTCCGATACGATGGAGACTCTTGCCGATCATGATCACGGTGGCACCATCAGCCGACAAGGGCGCGTCATTTCCGGACACCTGGAAATAAACGCTCACAACACCGGCGTAGTCCTCGCGGTCATAATAAACCTTAACAAGCGGCGGAAGATTGGCGCCTAAAGAGACCTTGTATAATCCTAATTTCATGCTTGAAGGATAGGCCTTGAGACACTTGATCAATATTCGATGGGCCTCTTCGCTTCGACCGAGCGCCATGAGGGCATGCCCTTTGCCGTACAATATGTGCTCAGAGGCCGCCCAGTCCGGCTGCATCTTAAGGGCAGTGTTATAGGCATGGATCGGGTCCCGGTGCCATTCCCAGGCTTGTGTGAACATCGTTCCCTTCATTTTGGGAGCGGCAACGCCCATATTGGCGAAAGCGACAATACACTCTGCGGCCTCGGAAGAATCGGGATATTTCTCAAGAATACGGCTGAAGAGGATCGTGGCGGCATTATAGCGGCCCTGCTGCATCAGGATACAGGCCATCATGTATTCCGCCCTTTTATTGTCTTCAGGATAGGCGTTGTGGTGCAGGGAGAATATTTTGAGCGCTGCTTCATATTTTTTGTTGTTATAAGCCTTCATGCCGCCGGCAAAGAGGATCGGCATCGGGGCAATATCCAGACCGGACCACTTTTCGATGGCCTGATCATACCACTTCTCGGATGTTTTCTTTTCACCGATGATGTCGTAACAAAGGGCCGTCTTGTAAGAGGCGCGGCCCGCCAGTTCACCGTCGGGCGTCGAAAACTGAATGACTTTTTTATAAAGATCGATGGCCAGGGTGTAATTGCCGCCAGCCCTGTTTCTTTCCGCATCATTTAGCAGCTTCTGCGGATCAGACGTGTCTGTGGCCATATCAGGAGGCGCCTGTGCCGGCGGCGGGGATGTAACGGATGTATCGGCCTGCGGCAATACGGGAAGAGGCGCGGCCGGAGCCGCAGGTTTATCCGCTGCGGCCTTGGGCGGCAAAACCTGGGCGACATTCGGCATCGTCTGCTTGGCTGCGGGAGGTCCCGCGGGGGATGGCGGGTCGGGAACTTTGGCTGACGGTTGTGAAGCGGCCGCTTTCACAGGCGCTTCAGGACGAGGGGTAACGGTTGATACTTGAGGCGACTTGACGGCTGGGCCGACAGCCGGCGTGGAAGTCCTGTCCGGTTTCTCTGCCTTGCCTCCCGGCTTATCAACAGCCTTATCGACAGCTTTGCCGACAGGCGGCTTATCCACCTTTTTCTCCGGCTTCTTCTCCGTCTTTTTGTCCGGCTTTTGCTCCGGCGGTTTAGTCTCCTTCTTAGGCTTCGGCGGCTGTGAGGACTCAATAATCCGGTCGGGTTCATCGGCGCACTTCCTGACGAAGGCCTTGGGGAATTCGCCCCTGATCGTCTTCAGCTCGCCTTTTGCCTGGGCCTCCGTATCAAAAGACCCGACCCTGAGGGCATATATCCCCTCGATTTTTTCGACCCTGGCGTCGTGGTTTGTCCTGACTTTCCGGAAATCCTGCCTGGCCCCTTCAATGTTGCGAAAAGTGGAGACCTGAACGCACCAATCCCCTCCATAGCTATTGGATATTGACAACAGCAATAATATGATTCCGAAGCTATATTTTTTAACCTTCATGTTCCACTTTCAGAATCCCCTGTTAAACCAGTTCTCATCTATTAACAATTCTTATCTGTTAGCAATTCTTATGCCTCGAACAACGATTATGTCTTTTAGCTTGAAAATAATTCCAGATTTGTTTTCACTTTATTAAAATATCTTTTGACTAAAGTTTCCACTATTGATACCGATAATCAGGACATGAAGACGATTGTCCTGATCAATACAGAAACACGCGAAAAGCAGAGCAATGCCGTTGACGCCTTTCTGGCATCCCGGAATCTGCAGGCGGAATCATTTCAAAGGGCTTTTCCACCCATAACCGGAAATGATTCTCCCATCAAGGATGCCCTTGAGCATCTTGAACCCGGCGATCTTCTCGTCATAGAAGAAGTCACCATGCTGGGCAACAAGTTCAGCGCCGTAATGCAAGAGCTCGTTCACCTGTTTGAACACGGCATCGGCCTGGGCATTGCCGATGCGGACACCCTGATCGATGCCAAAGGTATCAAGGGCAGGGAATATGCCAAAATGATCTCTTTCATCGCCGATCTTTTCAAGAAGATGAACAGTAAAAAGACAAAGGCGGCGCTCAATGAGGCCAGGCAACACGGCAAGAAAATCGGTCGCCCTTCCGGATTGAGCCGCCTCGACGGAAAGGAACTCGAGATCAGTGAATACCTGAACAAACGGGTCAGCAAAAGCGCGATTGCCAGAATCCTCGGCACCAGCAGGGCAAGCCTGGCGCAGTTTATCGTTGCCCGCGCCCTTGAGAATAAAGATTATAAAGCAGGAGTAAAATCGCATGGCAAATATTGACGATATTTTGACGGCAAACGACGATAACCGGCGGGAATTCTCTCGCGTCAGCGCCTGCATTCCCTTCTCGTACCGGGTCATCCCGACCACGGAAGCCTGTTATATGAAATCAAGAACCATTACCGACCCATATCTGTCTGACGTTTCAATTATGCCGAACGTTGAAGACCATATGTACGGAGAATGGCTGAAGCTCATCAATGCAAAGCTGGATGAGGTCATCCGGATGCTTACCCTCCAGCGGGAAGGGTTCTCCATGCTTCCCTTCAAAAACATCAACATCAGCGGCAACGGCATGAGCTTTTTATCGCCGACGCCCATTGAAAAGGGAACGATTCTCGAGGCCAAAGTCGTTCTGACCATTCTCAATGTCTTCGCTCTTATTCTCTATGGAGAGGTGGTCACTGTGGAACCGGTAGAAGACGGCTGCATCATCGGGTTTCGCTTCATTAATATGGACGACATCATCAGGAATGAGGTCGTCAGGTTCGTGTTTGAACGGGAACGGGAAATGATCAGGGAAAAGAGAGGAATATAAGCCATGCTGGCCATTATCGGCGCCGTCATTGTTTTGGGAGGTGTCATCGGCGGATATCTGATGGAGAAGGGCAATCTGTCCATCCTTTTCCAGCCTGCGGAACTTGTCATTATCTATGGGGCCGCTCTTGGGGCCTTTCTGATTGCCTCCCCCCAGAAAGTCATCAACATGGTTCTCCGGGATGTCACCAAGGCCTTTACCCACAAGGCCCGTTCCAAAGAGGATTTCCAGGAACTCCTCATGCTGATGAACGGCATCTTTTACAAGATCAGGCAGCAGGGCTTGGTCGCCGTCGAATCCGATGTGGACGATATTGAAAACAGCGCCCTGTTCAACAAGTTTCCTTCAGTGATGAAAAACCATCACGCCATCAGTTTTATCGCCGACACACTGCGAACCGTCATGAGCACAACCATTGAAAGTCATGAGCTCGACGCCCTGATGGACAATGAACTCGAATCACACCATGAGGAAATGCTCCTGTCTTCCAAAAGCGTCAACTTTATCGCCGACGCCCTCCCGGGCCTGGGTATCGTCGCCTGCGTTATGGGCGTCGTCATTACCATGGGCTTTATCGGCCAGCCCCCGGAAGTACTCGGCCACCACATCGGGGCCGCCCTGGTGGGAACGTTTCTCGGCGTGTTGACCTGTTACGGGTTTGTCAGTCCCCTGGGCAAGAACATGGAGCACATGGCAACGGAAGAAATGCAATATCTCAATGTCGTGAAGGTCGCCCTGCTGGCATTCATCGGCGGAGCAGCGCCGAAGGTCGCCGTTGAATTCGGCAGGCGCGTCACACCCGGTTCTACCAGACCGACCTTTGCTGAAGTTGAAGAATTGATGCGGCAGAAAAAATGAACTCCTCGAAACCCATCATTATAAAAAGGGTTAAGAAAAAGGGGCATGCAGAGGCCCATGGCGGTTCCTGGAAGGTTGCCTATGCCGATCTGGTGACGGCGATGATGGCTTTTTTCCTCCTGCTTTGGCTCCTGGCCATGGTTTCCCCCGAAAAGCGTCTCGCCCTGTCCGATTATTTCCAAAATCACAGTATCTTCAAGGACCAGAGCTCGTCCGGCGGAAAATCGTTCATGCAGGGGAATCCCGGCGTCATGCAAACAGCGGCAGGATTGAAAAGCAAGGGTCTTTCCGGCACATCCTCGAGCCAGGAAGTTGCCGACAAGAAAAAGGTATCATCCGAGGAGATGGCTGAGCGCCTGAAAGATTCCGTCAACAGAAAACTGCGCTACCTCAAGGATCAGATTCTGGTGGATATTGTAGAAGGCGGGGTCCGGATTCAAATTATCGACCTGGCCGGGAGCATGATGTTTCCCAGCGGCAGCGATGTCCCGACGGAGAAAGCCGTTCAGATTCTTGATCTCGTCGCCGATAATATACGGGATGTGAGCAATCGCATTGCCGTCGAGGGGCACACGGATGCCGCCCCCTTTATCGGAGGCAGAACGACCAACTGGGAGCTCTCAACGTCCCGCGCCTCTGCGGCAAGGCGTGTCCTGGAGAAAAAAGGCATCGATGCCGACCGGGTTGCCCGCGTTGTCGGCTATGCCGATCAGGAACCTTTCATCAAGGAAGACTCCTTCGATCCGAGAAACAGACGAATCAGCATCATCCTGCTGCAGAAAAGCGGACACCTCAGCCCGGCTGTTTCAGCCCCTCAGGACGTCCCGCAACCTCAGCCCATTGGAGGAACGAGCATAACACCGGGCCAGACACCGAGCCAGCCAAAGTAGCATCAAAAAGGCAAAATAAAGATTTCATAATGTAAAATGAATGGAACCTTCAATAATTTTACACTTTGCACTTTTAATTTTGCCTTTTGAATGAACTACGGCTCCAGCCCCAGCTTCTTTACCTTCTCCGCCAAAGTCGTGCGCTTGATCTTCAGAAGCTTCGCCGCCCGGCTTTTGATGCCCCCCGTCTTTTCCAGGGCTGCCGTCAACAGCTTCTTTTCATACGTATTGACCATGTCCTGGTAGGAGCCAGACATCATGTCGAGGTCAACAACTTCCTCTGCTATCTTGTCCGTCCTGGCAATCTTGGGAGGCAGATCGCTTAGATCAATGAAACCGTCATCCTTCATCACAACGAGCATTTCGATCAGGTTTTCCAATTCCCGAACATTGCCGGGCCATTGATAATCCTGCAGGGCCTTGACCGTTTCGGCGGTAAAACCTTTCAAGGGCTTGTTCCGCTTTTTGTTGAACTTATGGAGGAAATGGTTGGCGAGAATGATGACGTCGCTATCCCTCTGCCTGAGAGGAGGCATATTAACGGGAACGACATTGATTCTGTAAAAGAGGTCTTCGCGAAACCTCCTTTCCGCCACGGCCCGTTCAAGATCCTGATTGGTGGCGGCAATGATTCGGATATCGACATGCACCGGCGATACGCCGCCGACTCTTTCAAAACTTTTTTCCTGAATGACCCGCAACAGCTTCACCTGAAGCATGGGGCTCATTTCGGCAATTTCGTCCAGAAAGATCGTTCCGCCATGAGCCATTTCAAAACGGCCGATCTTGGTCCTGATTGCCCCCGTAAACGCCCCTTTTTCATGGCCGAACAACTCACTTTCCAACAATTCACTCGGAATGGCTCCGCAGTTCACAGGGACGAGGAGTCCGTTTCGTTTTTCACTGTTGTAATGAATCGCCCGGGCGACCAGTTCCTTGCCGGTGCCGCTTTCCCCCTGGATGAGGACGGTGCTGTCCATGGTGGCCACTTTTTTTATGATTTCGAAAACATGGCGCATGGAATCACTGTATCCGACCATTTTCCCGTAATCATAGCGGTCTTTGAGCTTATCCTTCAGCTGAAGGTTCTCTTTTTTCAGCTTCATCCAGGACAGGGCCCGGCTCACCGTCATGACGATCAGGTCCGGTTTGCAGGGCTTCGAGATAAAATCAAAGGCCCCCAGATGCATGGCCTCCACGGCCTTATCCGTCGTTCCGTAGCCCGTCATGATGATGACGGCAATTTCCTTACCCGATTCCCGGACATGCCTGAGCAGGTCAAAACCATTGGCATTCGGCATCATGACATCCGTCAGGACAAGATCGAAATCGCCTTCATCGAAAGCTTCTATCGCCTGACTGCCGTCAGAAAAAGGGGATACGTCATATCCCCTCTGTTCCAGGATATCATTGATATACATTCTGGTTGACTTTTCATCTTCTGCAAGAAGGATTTTCGGGTTCATTCAATAAAAAATTCCTTTACTTTGATGATATCAATCTAATGCCTACCCCTGCGACATCCCCTGGTAAACAGGGCTGACGCCGTCAATTCCCTGACTACCCTAGTTGATGATTTATGACGCATCATTGCCTGCCAGACATGAATGAGTTTTATCGCAGATCCGGCAAACAGCTGTGGCCATTCTTAGTAATAATTAATAATATCAATTATATATATCCGCTTAATGATCGGTCACGGTAATATTTCATAACTGTGAATATGCATAACAACGGGATTCTCAACAATCATAATGCATGGTCTGTGCCTGTTTATGCCAAACGGTGATTCCCCTCAGTAGCAACACCCCATGCCGCGGCGGCAGACAATGATGATCTCCACTGTCCATCGGCAACGCCAGCCTATTTTTCTGTCATTTATTAACCAAATTCATTTACTTAGGAAGGTCAATGCCCCTGTTTTCTAAAAAGGGGCCGGGTGAGATTTTATGCAAGGCCCGGCAATTCCACCTTGAATCCATTTTATAAAAGTGGGGTAAAAGGTAAAACTCCTTAAGCAATGACATTGGTTTATTTATGTAGGACATTGCGGCACAGAAAGTGCACATCAAACAGAGAACATAATTGCGCGAGGAGGATGCTTAATCGCATCTTCAGCCATAAGCCAGAATCTGTTTCAAGGAGGAATATATAATGGATGTCCGTTTTGTAAATCCGTTTCTGCAAGGTACGGCCCACGTATTAAAGACTATGGCCTTTATTGATCCCATAGCGGGAAAGCCTTTTTTAAAAAAAGATCGCGTAGCAACCGGCGATGTTTCGGGAATCATCGGCCTGACAGGGGACGCCAAAGGTTCTCTTGCCCTGTCGTTCACAGAGTCCTGTATTTTTGCCATCCTGTCCAACATGCTGGGTGAAACCTATACGGAAATAAACGATGAAATTCTTGACGCTGTGGGTGAGTTGACCAACATGATCTCCGGAGACGCAAGAAAACGCCTGGAAGCGGAAGGATTGATCATTACCGCCGCCATCCCCACAATCATATCGGGGAAAAATCATACAATCAAACACATCGTCAACGGGCCGAGCATCATCATCCCTTTCAGCACCGCCCATGGTTCTTTCGTGGTAGATGTCTGTCTGGACCAATAACCGGGAATGCGGGAACCGGTTTCACCCGTAAATCCGAACATGAAAAACGGACAACCTAAAATCGACTTCGCAGGATACCGGCACAAGATCAGCCAGGTGAATCCTATCCAGGTATTCGGGAAGGTAACGGAAATCGTCGGGTTGATCGTAGAGGCCAAGGGGCCGGCGGCAACGCTGGGAGAAGTCTGCCACATCTCCCATGGCAATGAATATGTCAGCGCCGAGGTGGTCGGATTCAAAAAGGGTAGCGTCTTGCTCATGCCCCTTGATACGGCGCAAGGCCTATCACCCGGATGCCGCGTCACCAGCATGGGCCAGCAGGCCGCCGTTCCTGTTGGAGAAGCCCTTCTGGGAAGGGTCTTGAACGGATTGGGGAAACCGATCGACGACAAACCGCCCGTGGCCTGTCGGGACATGTACCCCCTTTACGCGACACCCATCAATCCTCTTAGCCGTGCAAGAATAAAAGAACCTCTCGATTTAGGCATCCGTGCCGTCAATAGCCTTCTCACCTGCGGCAAAGGCCAGAGGATGGGCATTTTTGCCGGCTCCGGCGTGGGGAAAAGCGTTCTTCTGGGGCAAATGGCCAAATACAGCCGCGCCGATGTGAATGTGATCGGCCTGATCGGGGAACGGGGCCGCGAGGTCCGGGAATTCCTGGAAAAAAATCTGGGACCGGAAGGCATGGCCCGCTCCGTCATTGTCGTCGCCACATCCGATACCCATCCCCTGGTCCGGATGCGGGCAGCCTATGCGGCGACGGCCATCGCCGAATATTTCAGGGATCAGGGAAAGGATGTTCTCCTCATGGTCGATTCCCTCACCCGGTTTGCCATGGCCCAGCGCGAAGTCGGGCTGTCCGTCGGAGAACCGCCGACGACGAGGGGATATACACCTTCCGTCTTCAGCCTCATGCCGAAACTGCTGGAGCGGTCCGGCGCCCTGGAGGGCTCCGGAAGCATTACGGGACTCTATACGATTCTCGTGGAAGGCGACGATTTTAACGAGCCCGTATCCGATACGGCCCGGTCCATCCTGGACGGCCACATCATGCTGACCCGCGATCTGGCTTCAAAAGGCCATTTTCCGGCTATCGATGTCCTGAAAAGCCTCAGCCGCGTCATGCCGGATATTGTTGACCGGGAACTCACCGAGGCGTCGCGCCTGGTCATGCAAATCCTCTCCGTTTATAGAAAGGCGGAGGATTTGATCAACATCGGCGCTTATGTCAGCGGCAGCAATCCTGAAATTGATTATGCCATCAATATGATCGGGAAAGTGAATGCCTTTCTCCGGCAGGGAATGGACGAACATGTCGGGCTGGGTGATGCGCAAAGGGATCTTCTGGGTCTTTTCGGCTAATATTAAATCAAAAATGATATCACAGCGGCAAGGAAGAGGCGACGCAGGCGTATTTTACATATGTCGAGGAGCCGATGACGCCGCCCAACGAAGATAGCTCTTTAATTTGGAATGGGAATAAGGCAACAGGCGTCTTCAGTACGGAATCCTGATTGCTATTTCGTATGCCCCTTCTTGTGACTGGAAATCGACCTGGGCACCCAATCGTCTCAGCAGGTAAAGGCTTAGATGAAAATGGGAGGCCACTGGTCCACCGGCGGCGGCAGGCCGGACATCTTCACCGGATATCGCCTGCTCTATCATCCTGCTCTCCTCCTCATCCAAAGGAAGACCTTGATAGCGCAGCCGGACCACGACACGCGCATCCTCCTGACTTGTGGAAATATAGAGAGTCTTGTCCGGTACGGCCTTGATCAGCGCCATGGCATTCCGGAACAGAGACCAGAAACACAGGGAATAGTAACTCGCGATGCCGTATATTTCCGGCAGTGATTCTTCCAGGTCCAGTTCTTTTCTCGCCTCGTGCTTAAAATCAATATAATAATCAGCAAAACGCAGCTCGGCCGAAAGAAGCCTTGTTATATCGATTCTCTCGGGAGCGGCGGCGCCGATCGCATAGAACTTGCCGCTGACATCCTGAAACATGTTGTAGAACCGGTCCGACTCCTGGCAAATAGCGGCAACATCCGACACCAGCTTTTTGTGGGGCTCCATGAATGCCTCAGCCACATCCGGGTATTGTTCACCGATTTTTGTGAGGGTGTCATTCAGACGCCTCTGGAGAATCTGGGCCCGCCCCATAATGCCGTTTAAGGGATTGGCAAAATTATGAAGAATGCCCGGGATGAGTTCATCCACAAAGGTCGCTTCGAAGGCCGTCTCCAGCATTTGACAAAGTTCTTGCGTCTCAACCTGATTCCAGTCATGAACGGCTTTTTGATCGTTGTCTTTTTTCTGCATCGCTTTCAGCTCTCATTCAGGCATATATCGATGACAAAAGGCCCGTCATCCGTTTCAAAGGGGATGATGATGCTGGCCCCCCCCAAAACATGCAGGATAGAATGGTTCGTCCCGGAGACAACCGTCGGAATGGCCGCGGCTATATTATAGCCTTCCGACTCCAGTTTCTGCCTGGCGACACCCGACACCATGTTTGTTATTTCTCCTACGGCGTCTTTCACTTCGCTTCCGATATGCGTCAGATTCTCTCCCAGCATGTTGGAAACGACTTTCAGGATACAGCCTTCACTGAAGCTGAGGGCCAGCGATCCTCTTACGGACCCTGTCATGCCGATAATCGCCGAAACATCACCCTGGGCGATGTTGTCCTTTTTCAGATAGGGCTTCCCGGATCGCGGCTCCACAAAAGCCATTGTCCTCAAGACGGTTTCCATCGCCTCCACGAACGGGGTAATGAATTTCACATTCATAATCAATAAGCCTTCGCCGTTTATATCCTATGCATTCGCGTCCAGGATCTTGGTGATCTTTTCATTCAGGATTTCCGCCGTGAAGGGCTTTACGATATAATTGCTTACGCCGGCCTTCACCGCCGCCACGACATTCTCCTGCAAGGCTTCTGCCGTAACCATCAGGAATGGCGTGGCGCTGATATCGCCGTCGGCACGCACGGCCTTTAACAGTTCCAACCCGGTCATATTGGGCATATTCCAATCGCAAATGACAAAGTCGATCTTCTGGGCTTTCAGGACACGGAGCCCCAGGACGCCGTCTTCCGCCTCAACGATATTTTCATAACCGAGTTGTTTCAGTATGTTCCTAATGACCTTGCGCATGGTTGCAAAATCGTCGACAATCAATATCTTGATGTTTTTATCCATAAATCCTCCTGCTGTGTCTTATATTTCTATTATTCTATCCTTTTTAGTTTAAGAAGAACATCCAGGGCCATCCCGTCGCTCTCGAAACAAAGATGAACAGAATCGGCGGCAGCAACATGCGGGGGAACCGAAGCCTTCCCGGCATAGGTGGGGATGGAAAGTTGCAGCGTCTTGTCCGGCTCCAGTTTTTGCAGGAAATTGCCGCAAATCATATTGATGCATTCTTTCAGACAGTCTTCCATGATCTGGTCGGTCAATTCATCTTTCCCCACGCTGAAAACATTCTCAACCATGGTTTCGGCTAAATCTTTCGAAAAATAAACATGCATTTCTCCATTTATAGCCCCGGAAAACCGGATCTGAACCACCCGTCGCTGATCATCCGAAGATTCGAATTCGCAGGGCTCAAGGAAGGTGTAATACATCTTCTCAAAAACCTCAAAAACGGATAACATCCCTATTTCTCTAACATTATTCAGATCTACTTGCATATTCTTTCTCCATGCCCCTTCTTCAGACAATCTGCATTAAATCGTTTGCCTTTTTCAGTTCCTCAAGAAGCAAAACCAATCCCTTCTCCAGATCAACCTCGCGGAGACGAAATTTCTTGAGCACGTCACTGACGCCGCGATGAGCCAAGCCGTCCATGCCGCCGTCAATGCCCATCATCAGGCAGAACTGATCCGCCAGGTAAACCAGGGACGGCATGTGGTCTTCATCTTCATCCTCCAGAAGATCGGGGCGATGATGAAAAGCGATGGCATTGCGAATTTCGGGAGGGAAATTCCAGTAATCGGCAATTTTACCTCCCAGTTCGGCATGATTGATCCCGATGATTTTTTCTTCCGCTTCCAGAAAAGAGAAGCCTTGCTCCGATACCAGGTGAAGAATTTTTTCGGATGATTCCTGCACATAGACGCCCATGACCAGCTTACCGATATCATGCACAAGGGCTGCCGTATAGAGAACGCCGTCCTCCCGGTTGAAGAGCTTCCGGCTGAGAATCTGGGACATCAGGGCTACCGCCACAGAATGCTCCCAGAGCTCCTTCGACTTTGTCCCGTACCCTTTTGCCTCCTTTGTAAAAAAACGCGAGACACCGGCCGTCTGAACCGCCCTGATGAGTTGTTTCTGCCCGAGATAGACCACGGCGTCGGGAATCGTCTTGATGCGCTGACGAGCCCCGAAATAAGCGGAATTGCTTATCTTCAATATATTAGCGGCAATGGCTTGATCGTATTTAATGACATTGGCGACATCATTGACCGAGTAATCGTCATTGCGCAACAATTCAATCACCCGTTGAATCGTCATCGGGAAGGCAGGCAGCTTTTTGATGGAATGAAGAATTTTTTCAATCATCACAATTCCTTTGTTATCCCGCCTGATGTTTTAACAAGACATTTACCGTCTCCAATATGCAGCCGCACCGTACGGTTGCAATTCAACCCCGTATCCTCCGCATCGATCAGCACATTGTTTTTCCAGAATATTTTGCGCATGGCGGTGATATTCTTTTGACCGATGCGGAAATAATTGGCATCATTCAAAATGCTAGCTCCTCCCACAACCTTCACTTTCATCCTTTTCTTTTCTGCGCCTAACCGGTAGCAGGTCTTGAACAGGAGCGGGATGCCCGTATCGGCGAACATGGCCGGGCTTTCGGCAGCCTTCTTCAGATCCAGGGTCGACTCGGGCAGCATAAAATGCAATAAACCGCCGACCATCACCACAGGATCATAAATAACCACAGCAATGCATGACCCGAGGGCGTACGTCACCAGGACATCCTCCGGCTTATTGCTGCATTGACAATCTGAAATACCGATGACAAGATCTTTCATAGAGGTCGCTCGTTATTAATCAGCCCTTCAAGTTATCATTCGTTTATCATCCAACTGGACGCTAAAACAATGCAAGATTAAGACCACTCTGATCACTCATACTTAAAGGAAATAAAATGGAAGGGAAAGCCCGGGGATGTTTAAATAAAAGACATGTTGTTACAGATACTTGGCAAATTTTTACGCTTAGGCCTCAAGCCTTTTGAGTTTTTCTACCAGGGTCGTCCGATTGAGATTAAGCAACTTGGCTGCTTGATTTTTGACGCCGCCGCATTTATCAAGGGCCTTCACCAGCAAATCCTTCTCAAACTGGATCACCATTTGATTGAAGTCAACGCCTTCCTCAGGGAATTCAACACTATAGGCAGCATCAGCCTCCCCTTTCTTGCGGCCGATCTTTTCCGGCAGGTCGGGCAGATCGATTTCTCCTTCTTCTTTCATCACGACCAGCATTTCGACAAGATTTTCCAACTCCCGGACATTGCCGGGCCAGTTATAAGCGAGCAGGGAATTGACGACTTCCTGCGTAAACCGCTGGACGTTTTTCTTCTTTGAATGGCTGAATTTCTTTAAGAAGTGGTTGGCAAGGATGGCGATATCCAGGCCCCGTTCCCGTAAAGGCGGCAGAAAGATAGGGATAACATTGATCCGGTAAAAGAGATCCTCGCGAAACCTCTTTTCCGACACCATTCGCTCAAGATTCTGATTGGTCGCGGCAATAATTCGTGCATCGGCATTGATGGTTTTCACGCCGCCGATGCGCTCAAACTGCCTCTCCTGAATAACCCGGAGGAGCTTCACCTGCAGGGCGGGGCTCATATCCCCGATTTCATCAAGGAAGATCGTTCCCCCCTGGGCCAGTTCGAATCGTCCGATCCTCGTGCGGATGGCGCCCGTGAACGCCCCTTTCTCATGGCCGAACAACTCGCTTTCCAGGAGCTCTTCGGGAATGGCCCCGCAATTGACGGGAATCAGAGGACGATCTTTTCTTTCACTGTTGAAATGAATGGCCCTGGCGACCAGTTCCTTACCCGTCCCGCTTTCGCCATGGATCAGGACAGTGCTGTCCGTTGAAGCAACTTTCTCAATCTTTTCAAATACTTTTTTTATATTTTCACTATAGCCGATCATCTTGCCGACATCAAATTTATCTCTGAGGCGATCCTTCAAAACAACATTCTCTTCCTTCAGCCTCACATAAGAAAGGGCCCGGGCGACCGTCAACCTTACCAGTTCATCCTTCAGCGGTTTTGTGACATAGTCGAAAGCGCCCATCTTCATGGCATCAACGGCTGAATTCACGCTTCCAAATCCCGTAATGAGAATAACGAGGTTCTCCGAATTTATTTCCTTAACAAATTTCAATACTTCCAGCCCATCGGCATAAGGCATCCGCAGATCGGTGATCACCAGATCATATTGATCATGAACGAACTCATCCATGGCCAGTTTTCCATTTTCGACGGCCTTTACCAAGTAACCGCCTGCTTCCAGAAGCTCTGCGAGGTTTCTCCGGTTGAGTTCGTCGTCCTCGGCAATCAGTATCTTGAATGTTTTCATAGGCATCCTCGTTACGATTCACACTCCGATTCAAGCAGTGTCAAATGAATGACATACTTCGTCAAATATCCTCACAAAGTCAAGGATTTTTTCTTGAGACCTTACTGACATGCGCATTTAATAACAACCAATGAATCGATGGCGACAATAATTATTATTTTAATATCATACTATACAAATCATTTTACAATATACATACACAGGAAACGATCAAGATTCCTGATATGGCCCCAAAATTGCTTTTAAGATGGTGGCAACTGGCAGCAGCTCACAGGGCCAGGGATTGGTGTATTTTCCAAAAAGACGATTTACATTAGAAATATAAGCAGTTAAAATATACGTATCATAATGATGGCAAAAAATGCTGACCATTGAACTCCGGGACATCGATTTTGAAAAGATTAGCCGTCTGGTCTATGACCAATGCGGCATCCACCTTCATGAAGGCAAGAGGGAGCTGGTGAAGGCGCGGTTGGGGAAACGTCTCCGGGACGGCAATTTCAAATCATTCTCAGACTATTACAAGTATGTCACCACCGATGAAGGAACCGACGAGTTGATTATCATGATCGATTCCATCTCGACGAACCTGACTTACTTTTTCCGGGAGGAGAGTCATTTTACCAAATTAAAACAAATCCTGCCGCAACTCACAGAGGGCAAGACACGATTGCGTATCTGGAGCGCCGGTTGCTCCACCGGGGAGGAACCCTATACCCTGGCCATCGTCGCCAAGGAAACGCTGGGCAGTAACACCTCAGGCGTATCCATCCTGGCGACAGATATCTCGACGAGGGTCCTGAAAGCGGCTGCCGGCGGTGTATATCCGGAGGAAAAAGTCAATCGCATCCCCCCCGATGTCCTGAAAAAATATTTTCAGTACGGCACAGGGCAGTCGTCAGGTTATTACAAATTAAAAAAAGACATCAGCGACCTGATTGAATTCAAGCGCTTCAACCTGATGCAGGACATACCGTCCGATTTTCGATTTCAGGTCATCTTCTGCAGAAATGTCATGATTTATTTTGACAAGAAAACGCAAAATGCCCTGATCAACCGCTTCTATAATTGCCTGGATAAAGACGGTTATCTATTTGTCGGTCATTCGGAAAGCCTGACGGGTTTGAGTCATGCTTTTCAATATATTGAACCCAGTATCTATAAGAAAAACTAAGGGGAACATCTTCCGTATGGTTCGGAAATCAAGAGGGCGATTATGACATTCAACATACTTATTGTAGACGACTCCTATTCCATGCGATCCGTCATCCGGAAAATCATCAGCCTTTCCGGATTCAAGATGGATCAGTGCTATGAAGCGCAAAACGGGCGGGAAGCCCTGGAAGTGCTTTCCAAGCAGTGGGTTGATGTCATCATCTCGGACATCAACATGCCGGAGATGAACGGAATCGAGTTTCTTAAACACCTGAAGCAGGACAACCTGTTCAAGGAAATTCCCGTTATTTTCGTCACGACGGAGGGGAGCAAAGAACGGATACAGGAAGCCATAGACGCGGGAGCCGGCGGATTCCTGAAAAAACCATTCCTGCCGGAAGAACTGCGAAAACTTCTGTCTGAGCTCGTCGGACTCGACGATGAGGGAAAGTATGGTGAAGAGGGCGGAGAAAGCGATTCCCTCGATTTTTAAAAAGGGACAGGTCCAAGCGGATCGGCCCTCTTTTTGTTTTTTTCCCATTCCTTTGCATTTAGCTGATCTTCGGGAGGCACGACGGTTTTGAAAAGAATAAAAGTTCTGATAGTCGATGATTCGGCCATTGTCAGAAAGATCTTTGCTGAAGAGCTTTCCCGATATCCGGACATAGAGGTGGTAGGCGCCGCACCGGATCCATTCGTGGCCAGGGATAAGATTGTCAGCCTCCAGCCGGATGTCATTACGCTCGATATTGAAATGCCGAGAATGGACGGCTTGACCTTTCTGAAGAAACTGATGAAATACTACCCCATTCCCACGATTATCGTCAGCTCCTTGACGCCCGCAGGCGGAAAAATGACTCTTGAGGCCCTTGATATCGGCGCCATCGACGTCATCGCCAAACCCGGAGGATCATACAGCGTCACGAACATGAGTTCGCAACTGGTCGAGAAAATTCGCGCAGCTTCGAGAGCCACCATTAGAAAAGATGTCAACAGGGTTTATGATCATGCCGCCGAGCCGATCAGAGCCCTTTCCGAAACAACGAATAAAGTAATCGCCATCGGCGCTTCTACGGGCGGCACGGAGGCCCTCAAGGTCGTCCTGGCCAGATTGCCTGCCAATTCACCCGGCGTGGTGGTCGTCCAGCATATGCCGGCCCATTTCACGACGGCTTTTGCCGAACGCCTCAACGGGCTGTGCCAGATCAGAGTAAAGGAAGCTGCGGACAACGACTCCGTCACCCCGGGAACCTGCCTTCTGGCGCCGGGCAACTATCATATGCTTCTGCGCAGAAGCGGCGCCCGTTACTATGTGGAAGTGAAAACCGGCCCCATGGTCCATCATCAGAGACCCGCTGTTGATGTCCTGTTCAAATCAACGGCCAAGTATGCAGGGGCCAATGCCATCGGCGTCATTCTCACGGGCATGGGAGCGGACGGTGCGGAAGGGTTGAAGGAAATGCAATCCGCCGGCGCCGGCACAATCGCCCAGGACGAAAAGAGCTGTGTCGTTTTCGGCATGCCCAAGGAAGCCATTAAACTCGGCGCGGCGGACAAGGTATTGCCGCTGGATCATATCGCTGCAGAAATCATAAGGATGGTATAAAATGACGTACGACAAGATTATGACGATCATTGATGAAATGGCGGGGGACTTCCTTTTTCTCAACAGCAGGGAAGTCGATATCCCCTCCGCCGGCAAGTTTCTCAATCAGCTGGAATCTGTCTCGACAATAGCAAAAGACCTTCAAGCCCATCCGATTATGGACGTTGCCGAAGGAATGAACGATCTCCTCGAAAAAATTATCATCAATGCCGTTCAGGATAAAGCTGCCGGCTTTGCCATTATTGAAAAAGGCATCTCCCTGCTCCAGGACATAACCAACCAGTACCAGAACACGGGCGCCTACCAGGGTGATCCGGGCGAGTTTCTGCATGAGCTGTCAGCCTTTACCGGCTATAAACCGAAACACCAGGCGGCGGAACCCATATCGGGGGAACCCGTCTCTGAAGAACCCGCCATGGCCGAAGAAGTCCGTCCGCCCGAAGAGATCAAGGCCCCGGAAAAGCTACCGGAAGCTTCGACAGAGGTTCAGGATGAAAGCCTCCTGAAGGATTTCATCACGGAGGCCTTGGAATATATCGAAGAAATTGAGGTCAATATCCTGAATCTGGAACAGAACCCTGAAGACAAGGAAATCATCAACACGATTTTCAGGCCCTTCCATTCCGTCAAAGGCGTCGCCGGGTTCCTCAACCTCGATGAAATCAGGGACCTCTCGCACTGTCTCGAAAATCTTCTCGACAAGGCAAGAAACGGGAACCTGCTGGTGACACCGCCCATGATCGATGCCGTTCTTGATGGTGCGGATACCTTAAAATCCATGATCGGCGCCTTGAAGGACAACATGGAAGGCAAGGGCCCGCCACAATCTTCCTTTGATCTTCTTCCTCTCAAAGAACGGATCAACATGGTGGAAAACGGGCTGGAGCCGGTCAAGGATCGCAAAAAGGTCGGAGAAATCCTTGTCGAAGGCGGCGTCATCTCCAAGGACGTTCTGGATGAGAGCTTGAAGGTGGCGACCACCCCTCCGGGAAAGAAACTCGGCGAAGTCCTGATCGACCAAGGGTCGGCCACGCCTCGGCAAGTCTCTCAGGCATTGCGGAAACAGGCGGAGCAAGTCACCGACGCATCAACCATTCGGGTGGATACAAGAAAACTGGATGACTTGATCGATATGGTCGGAGAACTCGTGATCACCCATTCCATTATCCAACAGGACATTGCCAACCAGGCGGCCACGGATCGAAACCTGCTGCGGGATATCGGGCAGCTCACAAGGATCACCGCCGGGCTTCAGCAGGCCTCCACCATCTTGAGAATGGTCCCCATCAAACAGACCTTCCAGCGGATGTCAAGACTTGTCAGGGATCTGGCCAAGAGCCACGGGAAGCTGATCGCTGTCGAGATGATCGGCGAAGACACGGAAATCGATCGGAACATGGTGGATGAAATTTACAACCCTCTCGTTCACATGGTGAGGAACTCCGTGGATCATGGCCTGGAAACGCCGGAGGAAAGAATCCGGACAGGCAAATCCGACAAGGGTTTAATCCAGTTAAGGGCCTCCCATCGGGGAGGAAACATCGTGATCGAAATATCCGATGACGGCAAAGGCCTCAGCAAGGAGAAACTCCTGGCAAAGGCGGTGAAAACAGGCCGCATCCAGGAGGGAGAAGAGTTGTCTGATGAAGAAATCTATCGCCTCATCTTTCTTCCCGGCCTCTCAACCGCAGAGAAAGTCACCGATGTCTCCGGCCGCGGCGTCGGCATGGACGTTGTCAAGCAGGCGGTCGACAAGCTCCGGGGGAAAATCGACATCAAGAGCATTCCCGGCAAGGGAACGACGTTATCCACCAAATTTCCCCTGACCATGGCCATTATCGACGGCATGATCGTCAGAACGGGGAAACAGCGGTTCATCCTGCCGACAACCGCTATCCGCCAAGCCCTTCGCCCCTCGAAGGAATCTTACACCAATGTCATCGGCCGGGGTGAACTCATGAATGTCATGGGCAATCTTCTGCCCCTTGTGCGACTCGATGAACTTTTTGATATCGATACGGCCAAACGGGAGCCATGGGAAGCGATCGCCGTGGTCATTGAATCGGAGAACCGCGCCAAATGCCTGCTCGTCGATGAGATTCTCGGAAAAGCGGAAGTCGTTATTAAAAGCCTGGGTGAAGGCTTGAAGAATATTCAGGGGATTGCCGGCGGCGCCATTCTGGGTGATGGCCAGATCGGTCTGATTCTGGATGCGGAAGGTCTTTTTTCGATCAGCGAAAAGAATTAACAATGCGATGTCAGCAACACATAATTATATAAGGAGGACGAGGGACAATGGCAAGTGAAGAATTCAAAAAAGGAGAACATATCCTCTCTGACCGTGAAGGCAAATACCTGACCTTTACACTGGATAATGAGGAGTATGGTATCGGCATTATCAAGGTCAAGGAGATCATCGGTATGATCGCCATCACGCCCGTACCCCAGACCCCGGGCTACGTGAAAGGCGTCATCAACCTCAGAGGCAAAGTGATCCCGGTCATCGATCTTCGCCTCAAGTTCGGGATGGAACCGATAGACTATAATGAACGGACTTGTATTATCGTGGTTGAAATCACGGGCGCAACCAAAAAAATCCCCATGGGCATTGTCGTGGATTCCGTATCGGAAGTCCTCAATATCAAGTCCGGCGACATTGAGGATACCCCCAATTTCGGAAGCCGTCTGGAAACGGACTACATTCTGGGCATGGCCAAAACAGGTGGCGGCGTTAAAATTCTTCTCGATATCGACAAGGTACTCAGCACCGAAGATGTCGCCATGCTTCAGGTCGCTGCTTAACCAGAGAGAAGGTAAACCCCGGAGCATCATAATTTTTTCAAGCCTGGAGGCGTAAAATGAAAGATATGAAAATTAGCACTAAACTGGTTGCAGGATTTCTGGTCCTGGCCATCATCATGGTTGTCGTGGGGGGATTCCTGGATATCAGCACCATTCTGGGCGCAGCCATTTCAACCCTGATCGGCGTTGTCCTTGCCGTTTTCCTGGGATTTTTCTTGGCCGGGGCGATTACCAGCCCGATCCACAGTGTCGTCACAGGCTTGAGCGACGGCGCGGAACAGGTGGCAGAGGCTTCCGCACAGGTCGCATCGGCCAGCCAGCATCTGGCGGACGGAACTTCCGGTCAGGCATCGTCTCTGGAAGAAACATCCTCTTCCCTTGAGGAACTTTCTTCCATGACCAAACAAAATGCAGACAATGCCAATCAGGCCAAGTCCATGATGGCGGAAGTCCAACAGATCGTGGAAAAGGTCAATCATCATATGGAGCAAATGGCCCAGGCCATCCATGAAATAACCCGATCCAGCGAAGAAACAGGGAAGATCATCAAGACCATTGATGAGATAGCCTTTCAGACCAATCTGCTGGCGCTCAATGCCGCCGTGGAAGCGGCCCGTGCAGGTGAGGCCGGCGCCGGGTTTGCCGTTGTGGCCGATGAGGTCAGAAATCTCGCCATGAGATCAGCGGAGGCTGCCCGAAACACCAGCGATCTCATCGAAAATACCATCAAGGCCGTCAGGAACGGCAATGAACTGACCCAACTGACCCAGGAGGCCTTCCGCGAGAACATGACCATCTCGGGTAAAATCGGGCAGCTGATCGACGAGATTGCCACGGCATCGCAGGAGCAGTCACATGGCATCGGCCAAATCAACACGGCTGTGGCCCAAATGGACAAGACCGTTCAACAGGCAGCCGCCAGTGCGGAAGAATCGGCCAGCGCCGCGGAAGAGATGAATGCCCAGGCGAAAAAGATCAAGATCTATGTCGGGGAACTGGCCCAGGTCACCGGCAGCAGCATCAAAACAACAGCGAAGGAAACAACGGCGGCGCCGATCCGGCGAAGCGGCAAGCCAATGGCGACGCAGCCGATAAAGCACAAACCCGCAACCCGGAAAGCATTGCCGGCGCCCAAAGCAAAAGATTTCAAAACAAAGGCCGTCAGACCCGACCAGGTCATCCCCTTTGATGAGAAAGAATTCAAGAATTTCTAGAAACGGTTATCGTTTAATTGCAAACCAGCTCCCGTTCCCCGCCTAAAAGGGCGCGGAGCGGGAAAGGCCGGATAAGGCAAGACGGTGTATTTTTATGACGACAAAAACCATTCCTGTCAGCGAATTGAAGATCGGAATGTACATCATCCTGAATCTGGCCTGGTATGAACATCCCTTTCTGAAAAGCCAATTTATCATTTCCTCCGGAGATGAGATCAAGAAGATCAAGGGGCTGGGTCTGAAAACCGTCCAGATTGATCCGGCAAAGAGCAAAATATCCGTGGCTCCCGAAACACCTGCTGAAAAAGGGCCGAGCGTAGAGGCGGAGGCTGTAAAAACAGACTCATCTATCATTCCTGATGAGCTCCTCGCAATTATCCACACCAAGCATCTATCACCGGAAAAAAAGGCCGCCCTCGTCCAGGAACACTCCATCACCATGATGAAGAATCTCTTGGAACATCCAACCACCGAAAATATCAAGGATGTCAAGAAAGGCACTTCCGAACTGGTTGACCTGATCCTGAGGGACGATGCCACGACTTTCTACCTTATCAACATCACCGATCATGATTATTACACCTACACCCATTCCGTGAACGTCGGCTTTCTGGCTGTTGCCCTGGCAAAAGCCGTTTTCGGGCAATCCGATAGTCACGACCTTCACGCCCTGGGAGCGGGATTCTTTCTCCACGACCTGGGGAAAGTCAATATCGACCTGGGCATCATCAATAAGCCCGGCAGACTGACCGATGACGAGATGAACGAAATGAAGCGCCACCCCTCTCTGGGCTTTTTTCTCCTTCAGGAAGCGAAACAGATGACAAAGGAGCTGAAGCTGATCGTTCTTCAGCACCATGAAAAAATGAACGGGGGGGGGTATCCGGGTGGGATCAAGGGTGATGATATTCACATCTACGGCCGCATCTGCGCTATTGCCGACATATTCGACGCCCTGACCTCCAAACGTCCTTACAAGAAAGAAATGCCTTCCTTTGCCGCCCTAAAGATCATGAAGGACGAGATGATCCCTAATCACCTGCAAAAAGACCTCTTCGAAAAGTTCGTCAAGCTGTTCATCCCCCGTTAAGGCGGGACAGCCTGCCTCACATTGAGCGTTGCAATGCTCAGTTAATTTCCGATTTTCTCCAGATGAGGCTGAATCGCATTCATGGCAACCTGTTGGGATTTAATGGCGGAATTGGGTTTGTATTTCAGCCCGAACAGCAATTTTATCCGGTAAGTCAATGACAAGGGGGGCGTCATCACATAAGGACGGTCATGTGGCTATAACTTATTTTATCCACCATTTTCGGCGTCTATTTGAAAAATCAGCTTGATTGTATGGTCATTTCAGAATAATCTTGCGAATATTATACGAGAGGAGACTTAAATATGGGCGAAAAGGTTCTCGTTGTCGACGATGAGGTTTCAATGCGAGACATGATGTATCACGCCTTGGGGGAAGGCGGCTACGAAGTCCTCCTGGCGGATGGATCAGAGAAGGCCCTGGAAATGGTCGATAAGGAAGAGGTGGCGGTCGTTTTTCTCGACCTTAAACTGTTCGGCATGAACGGCATCGAGCTATGCAAAGAAATCCGCAAAAGAAAGCCCATGGTCATTACTTATGCCATGACCGGATGGACGGGCCTGTTTGAAATTGAGGAATGCAGGGAAGCGGGTTTTGACGACTACTTTACGAAACCCCTGCAAATTGATGCCATCTATAAGGCCGTTGAAAATGCCGTTGAAAAGAGATCGCGCTGGAAAAAAGTTCATAGATAGGGGGGCAACACAGGCTTAAGGCGTAGAAACCGTTAGGAGGGCGTATATGTGCAAATATTTGATCGGAGTAATGGCTTTCTTTTTCATCGGATTATCCGGGCATTTCGCCATGGCCCTCTCCAGCGAACAGGTCCTGGCGCTGAAAAAGGCCGGCGTCAGCGATCAGACCATTCAGCTGATGATTCAGCAGGACATGGCGACTAAAGAAAATCCTCAGGATAATCAAGGCATGCGGGAGATAAAGGATAAAGACGGCAATGTCGTCACTGTTTATTCGACGGGCGCCAAACCACGCCAACCCGATGCCGCAGAACAGGAGAAAGTGGATAAGGCCTGGAAGATGCTTAACAATATCATCATAGACGGAAGAAAGTAAGGGCGCAAAGATGAAGATCGTCATCATGGGTACCGGTGGCGTCGGGGGATATTACGGAGCCCTGCTTGCAAACCAAGGACAGGACGTGACGTTTGTCGCCCGTGGCGCCCATTTCCATGCCATTCGCGATCAAGGCTTGCAGATCAATAGCGTCTTCGGAGATTTTATGGTCTCGCCTGCCAAGGTGACGGATAATCCCGCCAATATCGGTTCAGCAGATCTCATCATCATGGCCGTGAAAACCTATGGTACACAAGAGGCGACGGAGGCCATCCTGCCTGTCATCGGCCCGGAAACGGTTGTCATGCCCCTTCAGAACGGCGTGGATGCCGCCGACCGCATTGGCAGCGTTATCGGCATGGAACACCTGATCGGAGGGACGACCTGGCTTTCGGCAGCCATTGAAGGGCCGGGAATCATCGGGCAGTACAGCCAGTTTCGCCGCATCGTCTTCGGTGAACTGGACGGGCAAATCACCCCTCGTACCCGAAAAATCTACGATACACTCATTAAAAGCGGTATTACCATCGAACTGGCAGAGGATATCCACAAGGTCCTCTGGACCAAATATGTCTTCATCTCAGCGGTGAGCGCCATGGGAAGCCTGACGCGCGTCCCGTCCGGCGATTACCGGCAGGTCCCGGAGACACGCCCCCTATTGGCCGAAGCCATGGAGGAGGTGGCTGCCGTCGGCCGCGCCCGGGGTGTTGCGCTGGATCACGACATCGTGGGGAAAACGCTCACTTTCTTCGATGGTAGCGCCCCCGGCATGAAGCCATCCATGCAACGCGATGTGGAGTCGAAACGAATGAGCGAACTCGAATCCATGATCGGCTATGTCGTGCAGGCGGGACGGGAAATCGGTGTCCCCACGCCCCTCATGCGCGTCGCTTACGGTATCCTCAAGCCCGGCCAGATCGCGGCCCTTGAAAAACGCTAAAAGCGTGGCAAAGAGTTCAAGGATGACAGATCAGGGTTTGTTATTCTGCATGCCCCCCATTCATCTATAAAATCTCAATATTTCCATTAAACATTTTCAAAAATTATCCGATAAAAATAATAAGCATCAGGAAAATTGCTGATTCCGATTCCGATTTCAAATCAACGCCTATGCCGAGGAGGCACAGGGGGGATTTGAAAGTGAAACAACAAGGGGAAATGAAACGCCATGGACTCATTTTTATTTGAAGGAGACAAAAAACCTAACATATGGGCTTACACGGTCATGCTGCATTGCAATGCCGTGAGCGATGCCGAACGCGCTTATTGGAAAGGGTTCTATCAGGGGCTTAAATGGCTCTTAAGAGAGCAACCCGTTTTTATTGCCATCCCGGATAATGTCGCAGCATCCATAAAAAATGCGGAAGTGAACGGTTTCTGGGCCTCCATTCACGCCATCAATCCGACTTATATCGATTCTGAAGCAGGCAATGATCCCTACAGGCGTGAACAGTTTTTCCGCAACCAGCCGACGGAGGCTGCCATATAAGTAAACGAGCGTGCCCCCGCCCCGTCATTATAATTCTTTTTCCGGGCAGTCTCGGATCATGTCCCGATAATGCGAATAATTTCCCTTCTCAGATCCCCTGCCTGGTAAGGTTTGGCCAACGCACCTTTGAAACCGTAACGTTCGTAATCCATAATGACCGGATCGCTTGAGTAGCCGCTCATCACGATGGCTTTCACTTCCGGGTCAATCTTGAACATTTCACCAAAAGCCTCATGACCGCCCATGCCCCTTCGTACGGTAAGGTCGAGAAGGACGATATCAAAGGGCCTCCCCTCTTGTTTCTTCTGTGCATAAAGCGCTAAGGCCGATTCTCCGTCCTCGGCAAGGTCCACGTCGTATCCGAAATGTTGCAGTAAGGCCTGGGTCAGTTCCCGCACATTCTCCTCATCGTCCATTACCAGAATTCTGCCAGGTTCGGTCAGGGTTTCCGGGGCCTTTATTTTCTGGGGTTCGGGCACATTCCGTATGGCGGGAAGATAGAAGTGACAGGTCGTTCCTGTACCCGGAGAAGATTTCACCTCAAGAGTCCCCCGGTGTTTTTTCAATATGGAATGACAGATGGACAATCCCAGGCCCATTCCCTTGTGATCGCACCTGTTTTTTGTTGAGAAATAGGGATCGAAAATTCTTGTCAGGATTTCTTCAGGAATCCCGCTGCCTTGATCGGCGACACTGATCTTGACGTATTCTCCCGCAGGCAGGGCCGTATCGGGCATCGCCTCCACAACAACATTCTGGGCCGTCACGGTTACAGTTCCCCCATCGGGCATCGCTTCCCACGCATTCAAAACCAGGTTGCGAACCACCTGCCCGATCTGGATCTCATCCGCCCAAACCGGCAGAAGGTCATCGGGCATGTCGAATTTGCAATCTATCGCCGATCCGCTCAAGGCGAGCAAGGACTGCTCTTGAAGCAAATGAGGCAGGGACAGGCTTTCCTGCACCGGAGCCCCGCCTTCTGCAAAGGTAATCAGCTGCCGGGTCAATCCCTGGGCTGAACGCACCGCCTTCTGTGCAGCGGCGAGATAATGGGAACCACCATCGCCTCCGACGGATTTCATCCCGGCTAATTCGATGTTGCCCAGAATGGTCGTCAGCAGATTATTAAAATCATGGGCCATGCCGCCGGCCAGAATCCCTGTCGATTCCAGCTTGCCGAGGATTGAAGCTTCCCGGAAGGCTTCCTCTCTTTTTTGGAGCGCCTTTGCCTCTCGCTTTAATTCTCCGATTTCCAGTCGAAGCCGGGCTAACTCTCTTATAAGTTGATCTTTGCTTTTGGAATCTTCATTCATGTCCATGATGCCTCCGGCGGATCGTTGCGCTTCCAGAGAAAATCTATTACACCGTCATGCCCAGACCGGTGGTTTCATCCCTAACGCATTGGTGAACCCCTTGATGGCATTCAAATCGCCGTTTTCTTCATCACTCATCATTTCATCCTCCTTGCTCTGTTTTCGGATATCCTTTCCTGAGAGAACCCTTGCTTTCAAAAGTTATTC
>CAZBME010000021.1:39096-70901 GCA_964492965.1 uncultured Syntrophaceae bacterium
ATCCCCTGAGACTGTTCCTGAGAGGCCGCCGCAATTTCACCTACCAGCTCTCCCACTTTTGATGCGCTGGCAGACACCTCGGCAAATGCCATATTGGTTTTATCCACCAGGCCTGAGCCTACCTTTATCTTATTAACCGTGCCTGCAATCAGACCGGACGTGCTCTTGGCCGCCTCAGCCGCCCGCCGGGCCAGATTTCTCACTTCCTCGGCCACGACGGCAAAGCCCGCGCCTGCCTCTCCGGCCCGGGCCGCCTCCACGGCAGCATTCAAAGCCAGCAGATTCGTCTGGAAGGCTATTTCGTCGATCGTCTTGATGATTTTTGACGTTTCGTCACTGGCCGCTGATATTTCCGTCATAGATCGGGTCAGGCTGTCCATGGTTTCTTTAGCGTTCTCCACAATCCGGTTGGCCTGCTTCATGAGGCCGTCGGCCTCTGTTGCATTTCCGGCATTCTGCTTCGTCATGGAAGCCATCTCCTCAAGGGAAGATGAGGTCTCCTCCAGGGCTGAAGCCTGTTCGGAGGCCCCTTCGGCCAAGGACTGACTGGCGGCGGCAACCTGACTCGATGCTGACGCAACCTGGTTTGCGCCCTCGCTCATTTCTTCTACGGCTTTTTTAATGGGCGAGGAAATACTCCGGGCAAAATAAGTGACCGCAATGATCGTGATAACAAGAAAGGCAACGCCGATGATGGCGATAAAATTACGGATCGAACGGCTTGCGGCCAGGAATTCATCGGTATCCTGTGTCACGACAACGCTCCACCCGGTGAGGGCGACGGGGGCAAATCCAGCAATCTTTTTGGTCCCTCTAAAGACATAGTCTTGAACCCCTGTTTGCTTCGCCAGCATTTTCTTGGAGATCTCTTCCATGCCGCCCACGGTCGAAAAATTCAAGGCCAGAATATTTTTCTTGTCAGGGTGGGCGATACAGAGTCCCGTCTGATCCGCCATGAAACCGTAACCGGTCTTTCCCAGCTTTGCCGTAACCTTGTCGGCAAGATAATCGATTTTAAGGGCGTTGACGACGGAACCGACGAATGCGCCATCTTTCATAATGGGGACACAGATGGTGGCAACGGGATTGCCCGATTTTTTCGATTTAACGACATTGCCCACGTTTGCTTTACCCTCTTTTGCCTTCTGAAAGTAATCACGGTCTGTCAAAGAAATACCCTTGTAGTCGCCATTGTTGCCGTCAGCGACCACCGCCCCGTTCGCATCGGTTACCAGCATCGCTTCATAGTCTTTGCCGATTTTTGCCATGGCATCGGTCAGCCTTTTGCCCATAACATCCACATTTGCTCCCGTGGCCCCGCTCTGCGCATCGCTGCTGACGGCAATTTCACCGGCAACCTTCAGCTCCGCACTCAACACTTCCTGCACCAGATCGGCAAGTTTGGCGGCGCCTCCCACGGCGCGTTCCTTGGCAACTGTTTCAAGCGCACCGGATGCCTTTATGACGGCAAATAGCCCGACAACAAGCAGCGGAATCAAGACCGCCATGATGCCTCCCGCAACCAGTTTAAATCCAAGCGTTCTTTTTTTCATGGTTCTATCCCCCCTATTGATTCATAATCATTATACTTTTTTGTTCCCTCTGAAACCGGCCGGTCATGAAGATCCAACAACCGCTTCACCATGATGCCGACATTGGAAAAATCATCATTTGTCCAGGCGATATAACGCGGCCGCAACATATGCGCCCGGGTGATCGTTTCCGGGTCCGAATCGGGAAGTATCATGATGATCCTCAAGTTCCAGATGAAATCGCCTACTTTGAGAAGGGCTGCTAAATCCCCTCGCGTGGATGCCAGGAGAACCGCCACTTTCACATCAAAGAGTGGCTTGTGAAGCCGTTCCGATAACGTTTGGATGGAATCATATATCTCCATTTTCCGAGGGGGAAGGACCGTCTCGATGATTGCTAGGAGGCGAGCTCCAGGCCCTTCTCTTTCCGGCAGATACAACATGAGCGCCATAGGTAAAATCCTTCCCGAAAATGTATGGATATATTCCCGCCTTTTATAATATGACATTCCAACATCCGTGCCATCAGGGGGATAATAATTAATTAGCCATCATTACGAATAGTTATAAATATTTTGTCCAGTGGAAGGCTCGCAATGTGTGCGAAAATACCGGACAAGTACGGAAATACCGCACACGATACGGTTTTTCCGCACACGGATTCTCGCAGGGGTTGATATTCAGCGTCATGGACTTAAGCCCGACAACTCCCTTCTTTTATCAGGAGAGGCCGGGGCGAGATTTTCGGGAATGAAAATATTTAAAATCCCCCTGTGTCCCCCTTTAGAAAAGGGGGAATGATCGGCAGGTTCACCGTTGGAACCGGGGAGTCCTTGAAATAGGTCACTTTCATAAAAGGGGAAGGCGCTGGATTTCAGGATTCTTTAACCCCCCTCTTTTCTAAAGAGGGGCTGGGGAAGATTTTACAGAAGGCCAATAACAACAACATGTATCCCCCCTTTACAAAGGGAGACTTGAAAAAGAAAAGCATTACGTAAATGGCATGTGGAAGTTATGCACTTGGGTTTTTATCCCAAAGATGAAGATGTAAAAAAGGCAACAAGACCGTCGAGGGGAATCTCTTGATCGCCGCCAGGAATCAGCCGGGCATGGATATATGATGTTTTCTCAGCAATTCATACAAACGTGTTCGGCTGAGATCTGAAATCCGGCAGGCCTGGGCTATATTGCCGTCTGTGACCTTGAGCAGGGCATGGAGATAGTCTTTTTCGACGCTGGCATAGGTTGCGTCTCTGAGTTCCTTAAGCCGGGGAAGGTTGGCAGGCATCATTTCCATCGCCTGCTGGCCCGCCTTCCCGGCCAGGCTGGCGGCCCCGGTCTGGGCCAATTTGACACGAATCGAGCTGGGAAGGTGTTTCCGAAAGAGGGTCGCCCCAGATAATGCGGCGGTAATGGCCCGCTCGACGGCCTGGACCAATTCCCTGATATTGCCCGGCCAATGATAGGAAAACAGGGCCTCCAGGAAATCGGGGGAGAGTTTCTTGACATCAACTCCGATCCGGCGGCAAATCCTGGTGATATGGTACATGGCAATCTCCGGGATATCCTCGGCATGGTCCCGCAACGGCGGCAACTCAATGGTCATGGATCGAACCCGAAAAAGGAGATCTTCACGAAACTGGGAAGATTCAACCATCTGATCGAGCTTTCTGTTGGTGGCGACAACCAGGCGAAAATCGCTGTCGATCTCCTTGGCGCTGCCTAAAGGGCGGAAGCGGCGCTCCTGGAGAACCCGGAGAAAGCCCTTCTGGATGGAAAGGGGAAGCTCCCCGATCTCGTCCAGAAACAGGGTCCCGCCATCGGCCTGCTTGATCAATCCTTCACGACGCTGATCAGCCCCGGTGAAAGCGCCCTTTTCATACCCGAAAAGCGTGCTTTCCGTGAGGGTTTCCTGGAGGGCGGCGCAATCGACCACGACAAAACTGCGGCGCCCACGGCGGCTGTTCTCATGGACAGCTTTGGCAAAAAGCTCTTTGCCAGTACCCGTTTCACCCGTAACGAGAACATTCGCTTCGCTTGCCGCCGCTTCCCGGACAAGGTCATAGCAAGCCCTCATTTGGGGGCTGTCACCGATGATTCCCTCCAGCTTCAGGGCGGACAGAGCGCCTTTCTTCCGCTTCTCCTGCCGGTATTGAAGCGCCCTGATGAGGGGCAGAGTCATGACACTGATTGAAGAAGGCTTCTGGATATAATCCCAGGCACCGCTCTTAATGGCCAGTTCAGCGCCGTCGGCCGTTCCGGCGCCGGTCAGAATAATCACTTCGGGAGATGAAGACGTATCTCTGATTTCTGCAAGCTTTTCCAGGCCGTTTCCATCCGGCAGCTTCACGTCAAGAAAGACAATGTCAAAGGGGCTCCCCTTGACAAGCCCCATTCCCTCTTCCAGAGTAAAGGCACTCAGGATTTCATATCCCTCGTCGGTCAGGGCATTGGCCAGCAGATCGCAGAACATTTCATCGTCATCGATAATCAGGATTCTATCCATTTAATCTCTCTCTTCATTAATCATCGGTCAAGCGTTTGCCTGATCAATACGCCAAGATCCGTCAAGGATATGGGTTTCATGACCAGTTTTCTGATCCCCGTCCTTTTCACCTCATCGGCGGTAATCGATTCGTGATAACCCGTACACAGAATAATCGGAAGATCTTTCCTGATGGCGAGCATTTTCCGTGACAGGCCCAGTCCCGTCATGTAGGGCATCGTCATGTCCGTAACAACCAGATCAAATCCCTGCGGATTTTGGTTATATAAGCTTAATGCTTCCATACTGCTCGTTGTTGCGACAACATCATACCCCATAGACCTCAAAAAAACGGGCACCATGTCCACCAGGGATTCTTCATCATCCACGAAAAGAAGCTTTTCATGACCCCCTTTCAACTCGGCGATTTGTTCCTGCGCAACGACGGGCCCTTTTCCTTTGACCCTGGGCAGATAAATGCTGAATGTGGAACCGGCGCCGATGCTGCTTTGAAGGGCAATGGCCCCTCCGTAGCTTTTGACGATCCCATAGACCACCGACAACCCCAAACCGGTACCCTCCCTGGACCTTTTTGTTGTGAAGAAGGGATCGAATATCTTTTCCCTGATGGCGGGATCGATCCCGTGCCCCGTATCGGAGACCGTCATCATGACATAAGGCCCTACCTTCAGATCGGAATGGATAATAAGCAGTTCCCGGGTAACCTCGATGTTGGAAAGGCTGACTTCCAGAACGCCCCCTTGGTCACGCATCGCATGGGCGGCGTTGGTGCACAGATTCATCATGATCTGGTGTATCTGTGTCGGATCCGCCGACACAACGGCAGCCTCGGGACCAATCACGTCCCTGATCCGGATGGTTGTGGGGATGGTCGAGCGAATCAGTTTCAGGGCTTCTTTGACCATGCTTCGAATGTCAACGGGATGCCTCTCCTGATCTTGCCGGCGGCTGAAGGCGAGGATCTGATTCACCAGGTTTTTGGCACGCTCGGATGCCTTGAGAACCTGGGCCAGGTACCCGCGCTGTTTTTCGTCCTTTGCATCCTTGATGGATAATTCGGTGAAACCCATCACCGAGGCAAGAATATTATTGAAGTCATGGGCAATCCCTCCCGCCAGGGTGCCGATGGCCTCCATCTTTTGCGCCTGACGCAGATGGTCCTCCAGGATCTTCTTCTCGCTTTCAGCCTTTTTAAGCTCCGTCATGTCCGATACAACGACAATCAGGCGGTCTTCGCCGCGGGCTGTCCTGAGGCGCCTGCCGCCGACATAGCCCCACAGGTCGCTGCCGTCCTTGCGCAGATACCGGCGTTCGGAAGATAATTTATCGATGTCGGTTTCGCTGAATCTCCTTAAAATGCCCGAGACCTGATCCTTTTCGGAAGGATAAACATAATCGACATAATGGGTCCCGATGAAGTCCTTGTATTCGTATCCAAGCATTTCCGACATATGCGGGTTGGCGAACAGGATCTTGCCACCCGCGGACAGCAGCATGATGCCGGCGTTTGAGGCCTCGATGATGCTGCGCAACCTTTCCTCACTTTCTTTAAGGGCATCTTCAGCCCTTTTTCGCTTTGTGATGTCCTGATGGGTCCCTTCGAAATACAGGATGCGACCATCCTTATCCCGGACGGTTCTCGCCGAGTAAGAAAGCCAAATCTTTTTCCCGTCTTTTCGACGGACATGGGTTTCAAAGTTGTCCACCCGGCCCGTCTCTTCCAGTTCCTTAAGCAGTTTAAGCCGTTGCGCAGGATCGACATAATGTTGTTTGGCCACATCCGTCACGGCATGCATCATTTCATCGGGCGATTCATAACCGAACATGCGGGCTGCTGAAGGATTAACGCCGATATAGCGACCATCGGGCGTACTCTGAACAATGCCTTCCACGGCGTTCTCGAAGATGCTCCGGTATTTTTCCTCCGCTTGTTTCCTGTCGGTAATGTCCCGGATGGATTCGATGGCGCCGATGATGCCCCCCTGCGAATCACGAAGGACGCTGGCCTTGCCGTATAAATAAACCTCGCCTCCGCGAAGGGCAGGCATATAGGCTTCGCCGGTCAGGGATGTGCCGTCCCTCTCCGTCTTCGTATAAAGGGATTCCGTCTCCTGGTGAGGTTGAAAGACCAGATCGATGAGAATGGGCCTTCTTTCCCCGTAGAAGGGCAGAGCGTATTCGTAATTTCCTTTGCCAAC
Source organism: uncultured Syntrophaceae bacterium (assembly GCA_964492965.1). Lineage (GTDB taxonomy): Bacteria > Desulfobacterota > Syntrophia > Syntrophales > UBA8958 > CAZBME01. Next base: position 45,333 of record CAZBME010000021.1, read on the forward strand.
CATGTCTTCAGACTTAATCCCCGTCATGAGCTCCATGGCCCGGTTCCAGGTGATGACTCTGCCCTCCTTATCAATGACAAACGTCGCATCGGGCAAGAAATCGATGATATCAGCAAGCCGTTGCCGCGATTCCGTGAAGGCCGCTTCGGCAAATTTCCGTTCCGATATGTCATTCCCGATACAGAGGACCTCGACAAGATTGCCCTTGTCGTCATAAACGGGTCGATTCGTCCAGGCAATCCAGACCCGGACGCCGCTTTTGGTGATGTTTTCATTTTCGTTACTGATGTATCTGTCCGGGTTCGCGCCGATATCCAGAATCATCTTCCGGAGATCACGACCGGCGGTGTCCCTGACGGGAACGATTGTCCCGACGACATTTTGACCGATGATTTCCCCTTGCTGATAACCGAAGAATTTCTCTGCAAACCGGTTGAAAAAAGTGACGTTGCCGAATCCGTCCATTCTTAAGATGATGCTGTTTGCACTCTCCACCAATGCGCGATATTTCCCGTCGCTCAATCTCAGGGCTTCATTCGCCTGAATCCGGGCAACGGATACGCCGATCTGCCGAGCGATGATTTCCAGGGCTTCGCTGCTTTGATGCGGGATCTGGTCATAAACACGGGACGCAATATTCAGGCAGCCGATGACCTTTCCCTGGTTGCTGAGAGGAATGACGGCGGTGGATCTTATTCCCTCAGTTAAGAGATCCTCGTTTCGCATCGCAACGATGGCGTCCGCGTTTAAATAGATCGGCTCCCCGGCCATGACCAGTCGCGTTCTTTCAGCGTCGGCGGGTGATCGACCGGCATTGATTCTGAAACTATCCGAAACGCCCGCGGCCTCAAGAAGCTTCAACATACCCGTATCCTGATCCAGGATATAAATACCGCCGGCATCAAGACCGGATATCTGCAGTGCGGCATTGAGACATGAGCGCAAAGACTCATCCAGCGTCGTCGACCTTTCCAAGGCAAAACCAAGATCCCGCTGGGCCGTCACAATGCTCTCCGCAAGCTTTTGCTTCTTGAGGGATCCGGCAAGTTCCAGGTTAATGAACGCCATGTGTGAAAGCATGGAGGCATAGCGGGCGCTGAAACTTATGGCCGTATCGATCTTTGAGCGGCTCCAGCGGGGCACACGGCCAAGGGCTTTCATATAAGCATCCGTGTCGAATCCGTTTTCTTCGGCCTGCCTGAGAAATAAGTCATGATCCGGGGTTTCATCCTCATAAAAGAACTGGCCGAGGAACAGATTCCCTATGTGCCGGTCTCCAACGGCGAGGGGCGTGACGACATCCCACATGTGATTCCGGCACTTGTAAACCAGATGCTCGCCCGGCTTAACATGCTGCGTGAGATAGGTCGTGCTTTCGATACAATTCATGAGTGTTCTGGGATGGGTACGATGAAACTTCGTGCAGATGTCCTGCCCTTTTGTCGCCAACAGAATTTTACCTTTCAAATCGGCAATGGCAACGCCGATACCGGTAAGTGTATAGAAATCATCTATCAGCGGTTTGATTTCGGATTTGTTGAGTAGTTTTTCAAGGTCCGCTTTCTCCGCCGCTTCATCCTCCGGAACAGACCGGCGATCGCTCTGCTCTTTGAAATGCATATGTTCTGTTTTTCTTTTGCCCTTCATCATGTATCCTTCTCAATACTGCAGAAAAATGCATTGCCCTACAAGTCTTTTTTTATCTTCACCCGGTCTCTGAGGGCGGCCTGGGCCGCCGCCAGACGGGCAATGGGCACACGGTACGGCGAACAACTGACATAATTCAGTCCCAGCCTGTGACAGATGGCAATAGACTTGGGATCACCGCCATGCTCTCCGCAGATACCCACTTCCAGATTCGGGCGCACCTTTCGCCCTAATTCCACGCCGATTTCCATTAATTTGGCCACACCCTTTTCGTCGATCGTTTCAAAGGGGTTTTCCGCCAGGAGTCCTCGCTGGATGTAGTCGATAAGGAAGCCCTTCTCCGCATCGTCGCGGCTGATACCGAAGGTCGTCTGGGTAAGGTCATTGGTCCCGAAGGAAAAGAACTCCGCATACTCGGCTATCTCATCGGCCGTGAGGGCTGCACGGGGAATCTCTATCATCGTTCCGAACTTGTAATCAACAGTAATCCCCTGCTCCTCCAGGACCTCGGCGGCAACCAGCTCCAAAACCTGGCGATGCATCTTCAATTCATTAACATGACAGGTCAAGGGGATCATGATTTCGGGATGAACATCCACGCCTTCCCGAATACACTGGCAGGCGGCCTCCAGAATGGCCCGCATCTGCATCTGCGCAATTTCAGGCATCATGATGCCCAGACGAACACCCCGCAGGCCCAGCATGGGGTTGGACTCATGCAAGGCCTCCACCCGCGAGAGGACATGCCCGTCTTCTTCAAGCTTGTGGAGGAGATCGTCAATTTCCCGGAGGTTCCTGGCATGCATGAGGCGGATTTTGTTATCCGCAAGACCGATCATCAGGGATTCGTAGCCCGGCAGAAACTCGTGCAATGGCGGATCGATCAGGCGGATGATCACCGGCAGGCCATTCATGGCCCGGAAAATGCCGATGAAGTCGTCGCGCTGGAAGGGCAGCAAGGCGTTCAGGGCTTCGCGCCGCTCGGCGGCCTGGTTGCTCATGATCATCTTCTGCACGAAGGGCAGGCGCTCCGTTTCGAAGAACATATGCTCGGTCCGGCAAAGGCCGATCCCGCCTGCGCCATATTCACGGGCCCGGCGTGCGTCATGGGGATAATCGGCATTTGCCCATACATCCAGACGCCGGAAACCGTCCGCCCATCCCAGAAGCTTCATTAACCAGGGATCGGATATGTCGGGCACCATCGTATCCACTTTTCCGCAAAATACTTCGCCTGTCGATCCGTCAATCGATATCCAGTCGCCTTCATTGATAACCTGGTCCCGTACCGTCATCTGGTTCTGGATCATGTCGATTTCCAGAGCCGCGACACCGACCACGGCCGGCTTTCCAAATTGGCGGGCAACAAGGGCGGCATGGCTCGTACGGCCTCCGCGGCTGGTAAGGATTCCCTCAGCCGCCAGCATGCCGTGGACGTCATCCGGTTTTGTTTCGGGCCTCACCATGACGACCTTCTTCCCCTCTTTTTTAGCCCAGGTTACCGCCAGATCGGCATCAAAGGCCACGACACCCACTGCTGCACCGGGTGAAACGTTCAACCCTGCAGCGAGGAGCCTGCCTTCTGCGATAGCCGCTTTTTTCGAGATGGGGTTGAATTGGGGGTGGAGGAAAAAGTCCACCTGTTCCGGTGTAATGCGCATGACGGCCTCTTCGCGGGAAATCAGCCCTTCCTCGGCGAGATCCGCGGCAATGCGGACGGCGGCCTGAGCCGTGCGCTTTCCGTCACGCGTCTGCAAAATCCACAACTTGCCGCGTTCCACGGTGAATTCAACATCCTGCATGTCCCGGTAATGCCGCTCCAGCTTCCCGATAATCCCGATAAACTGTCCCCAGATGTCGGGCATGGTCCGGGCCATGTTTTCCAGCGCATCGGTAATGCGAATACCCGCGACAACGTCCTCGCCCTGGGCATTGATCAGATAGTCGCCTTCCACGCGCTTCTCGCCCGATGTTGCATTGCGGGTCATGGCAACACCCGTGGCACAGTTGTCGCCCATATTGCCGAAGACCATCATCTGGATGTTGACGGCTGTTCCCAGGTCATGGGAAATCTTGGCGGCATTGCGATAATCAAATGCCCGCTTGCCGTTCCAGGATTTGAAAACGGCTTCCGTGGCCAAGCGAAGCTGCTCATAGGGATCATCGGGGAAATCAATGCGGTTGAAGCGCCGGAAAATATCCTTGAATTGCTCGCCGACGGCCTTCCAGTCCTCCGCCGTCAATTCCATGTCGCTCTTGACGCCCCGGCTTTTCCGAAACTTCGCAATCACCTCCTCAAAGGCCTCGTCATGAACCCCCATGACCACCGATCCGAACATCTGGATCAGGCGGCGATACGAGTCGTAGGCAAAGCGAGGATCTCCGGAGACATCAATCAGCCCCTGAACGGTCTGTTCATTCAGGCCGATGTTGAGAACCGTATCCATCATGCCGGGCATGGAGAACCTGGAGCCCGAACGACAGGAAACAAGAAGGGGGTTGGCGGGATCTCCAAATTTCCTGCCAGTTCTTTTCTCCATTTCAGACAGGGCCACCAGCTCCTGTTCCCACATCCCTTCAGGAAACTTCATCCCTGCCGCCAGATAGGCGTTGCATGCCTCCGTGCTGACGATAAACCCGGGAGGAACAGGCAACCCGATGCGGGTCATTTCCACAAGGTTGGCGCCTTTGCCGCCCAGCAAACGACAAACATCTTCCCAGTCAGGCGTGGCATACGTCGTTGCCTGATCGAGCTCATCAAACAAATATACCCATTTCTTTTCCATAGCGTGCTGCCCTCCTTTGGATGTTGATCGGATTAAACTGATCTTCTATTTTCTCATATTATGGAACAATAAACTATTTTTTAATGCCGTGGCCATGAATTAATCAATTTGGCAATGAATAGTATTTGACTTTATTATCGTCCTATGATTTTTTACCGGCAAGACGATATAATGATAGACGTTTCGGGTGGTTTTCAATGATAATCGTCAAAATTAATGAAATCGTCGTAAGCATTCAAGGCGGACCACTCAACAGGCGGTCACTTTTCCCACATATTGAAATTCAGATCATTCATTTCGATCACCCGGACATCCGGAGGTTTTCCTGCCGGGCACCACCCTGTCATTATCCCTTTTTCAAATTTCTTTTATTCCGGGAGAATTTCACCCGAGAGGTGAGTGTCATAAAATAATCAAAAGAGGGGGAGGAAAAATGGCTTCAAGTAACTCGTTGAAAAATTCGAAGTGGCTTCTGTTTTTGGCTCTATTGCTTATTTTTGTTGGCGGCCTTCTGGCCTTCTGGGTTCAGACGGACGGGAATACGATTAAAATAAAGGATATCCGTTTCGCGGGATCCGACGGCAAAATAAACAGCGCGTTATTATACATCCCGCCGGGTGTCAGCAAGAAGAATCCCGCTCCGGGAATCGTGGCCACCCACGGCTACATCAATTCCCGGGAAACCCAGGATGGCTTTGCCATTGAATTTGCGCGCCGCGGCTATGTGGTTATGGCTCCGGACCAGTCCGGGCATGGTTTCAGCAGCCCACCCGCATTCAGCAACGGGTTCGGGGGCATGGACACGCTCAAATACTTCCGCACCCTGGATATCGTTGATCCCGCCAATATCGGCCTTGAGGGGCATTCCATGGGCGGTTGGGCATCCGTTGTCGCTGCCGCCACCAACCCGGGCGGGTATCAATCGTTCATTCTGGCAAGCTCTTCAACTGGAACCTATGGCGCCCCGGACGGCACACCGACCTTTCCGCGAAATCTGGCCCTCATCTTCAGCACCTACGATGAGTTCTCCGGACTGATGTGGGCGTCTCCCGTACCAAGGGACATCGTAAAATCGGAGAAGCTGAAAAAAGTGTTCAATACAACCGACACCATTCAACCCGGCAAGCTTTACGGCTCCATAGAAGAGGGAACGGCCAGAAAACTTTACCAGCCGGAAATGATCCATCCCCGCGTTCATTTCTCCACCGAGGCCATCGGTTACGCCATCGAGTGGATGCAGCAGACCCTCAAAGGCGGCAAGAAAATACCGCCGGCCAATCAGACATGGTACTGGAAGGAACTGGGAACGTTCATCGCCATGATCGGCATGATACTTCTGCTGTTCCCGGTCGGGAAACTGCTGCTGCAAACAAGATTCTTCAAAGGGTTGAGCGAAGCGCCGGCAGAAAGAAAATCCTCATCAGGCATCAGCTGGTGGGTAGGAGCCGTTTTAACCGTCGCGATCCCCATTCCCTTATTCTTATGGGTGATCAGTTCACATGGGAAAGGATTTCAGGCCCCAAGTGCCTGCTGGCCGCAAAATATCACAACGACCATCATGTATTGGGCATTGGCCGTCGGTGCCGTATCCTTGGTGTTATTTCTTATCTGGCACTTCCTTCTGAACCGGAAGAGCAACGCCACCTTCGTCAACTACGGCGTGACATGGAAAGAAAAAGGACTGGATTGGATCAAGATATGGAAATCCTTCCTCCTGGCAGCGGTTATCTGCTTTGCGGCATATCTGACCCTGGCCTTTTCCGACTGGGCGTTCCAGACCGACTACCGCCTCTGGGTATTCGCCATCAAACCCATGTCTTTCTTCCATTTCCGCATCTTCCTGGGATATCTTATTCCGTTTATGGTTTATTTCCTCATTCTGGGCTTGTGCCTGCACGGACAGTTGCGTCCGGGTAAGGCCAGCGGCGAATTGACGATGTGGCAGGAAATGGTCATCAATATCCTGTTGTTGATCATCGGATATGCCCTATTTGAGGCATTCCAATATATGCCCCTGTTTGGCGGCGGCACCCTGGCAATCCCGAAGGCCTCCCTGTTTTTCATCGTCATGTTCCAGTTCTTCCCGATATTTGCCATCGTGGGGCTCGTTTCAACGTATTTCTACCGTGCAACCGGGCACATATACACGGGGGCGTTTCTCAGCGCCATGCTCGTCACCTGGATCGTGGTCGCCGGTCAGGCAACGCATTTCCCCTTCCCCTGAAAGATTTCTCACCTGAAACATTCAGGGCCATCCCGGAGCATCTTCCGGAATGGCCCTGAATACACCCTTGTTTATTGTACCTCCAACATCATTGACTTACGGTTTTATCATTCACGTCCCCCGTTATAAAGGGAGATACAGGGGGATTTTTATGGCTTTACTTAAAATCTCCCCCAGCCCCTCTTTAGAAGAGAGGGGCGCTTTGGCCGCTCTTCTTATGCAAAAAGCTTCAATTCAAAGAGTTTTTTATCCTGTGTCGCAACGATGTGATAGAAGCGGTCCTGGGGGATATAGATATAAGGCACATCGTTTTCCCGCCGGTACAGGAAATGGGAGAGGATCATCCGGTTTACCGCCTGATGCCCGATGATCATGATATTGTCGGCATGGCGGTTCAAGAAGAAGGCCTTTTTGATCCCCGTTTCGATGCGGGACTTCATGGTTTCATAGCTTTCACCACCGGGATACACACAGTGATATTTATCCGCCTCTCGTCCATGAAAAACGTCGGGCATTTTTCTCTCGATTTCCCGATAGGTCATCCCCTCGCAGACCCCGGCATCAATTTCATTGAGCTCCTTGATCGGAATGATGTTGCAGGAGGCCTGCATTTCGGCGATGGGCGTTGCCGTCTGGATCGTCCTTTGTTTAGTACTTGTGAAAATGTAGGAGATTTTCCGGCGGCTGAAGAAACGCCCCAGGGCCTGGGCCTGTGATAGCCCCCTTTCCGTCAGGGAGGGATCGCCGCCGATGCAGTCGATCACATTATATTCCGTCTCCGTATGCCGGATCAGGAAAAGGTTCTTGACCATGTCCGTCACCAGAAAGTCCCGGACCCACAGGTAAAGAGGAATCGAATCGATGTGCTTTTCCTCCATGATTGTGTGTTGGAGGGAATCCATGCGTATATAATTTCTTTCCTCTTTCAGCGGGGCATAGATCATTCGGTAGTAATCAATGCGCTTCAGAAATTCCGCTTCCGCCGTCTCGCGGTCGAATCGGGAAAATTCGGGCAGCTTGGTCTTTTCATGAATGCTCATCCCCAGGATATCCTGGTCGTCGTTGATGCACTCGATAAAAAGGATCGGATGGTCATCCAGGAATTCTTCTATAACGCCCCGTCGCTCCCGGCTGACATTGGCCGCATCGAGAATGGCGACCTGGCCTCTCTTGCGCAGATAGGCTTTCGCCCGTTGCAGATTGATGAGGGCAAATCTTTTTCGCAACTCCGCAGCGGCAGTGTTGTCCGGATGGTAGAATTCGGACAGTGACGTTTCATGCAAAGGCCGATAAATTCTTCGGAGATTGCCGTTGTTGAATACTCTGGTGGAAATCCGGCTTTTCCGGAAGGCATCCTGCAGGCGTATGGCAAGGGTCGATTTCCCCCTGGCCGGCAGGCCCATCATAACGATGTAGAGCTTTTCATCATGGATGGACATCAATGAGTCCCTTCTAAAATAATCTGCGGGGCAACAACCGATAACGTTCCGCTGCCCCTGCATGCCTGTACTATGGATTGTTGCTGCAAGCCTCGAGAGCGGCAACGCCGGGCAGAATCTTACCTTCCAGCAACTCAAGAAAAGCGCCGCCCCCGGTTGAAATATAGGAGATTTTTGAACCCACACCCGCCTGATGCGCTGCCGTATCCGTATCCCCGCCGCCGATGATCGTCAGGGCGCCTGAATCGGCTACGGCATGAAGCAGGCTGAACGTGCCCTTACTGAAGGGTTCCAGTTCGAACATCCCCAAGGGACCGTTCCAGACGATCGTTCCGGCTGTCCGAACCGCTTCGGAAAATAAGGCGATTGTCTCAGGCCCGATATCGAGTCCCATCCAGTCCTGCGGCATCGCTTCGATACGGCATGCCTTCACCTCGGCATCGGCCGTCGCCCGTCCGGCAATAACGGCATCGACGGGCAGGTAGAGTGTCACGCCCCCCTTCGCGGCTTTCTCCATAATGTCCGTTGCAAGCGTCAACATATCATCTTCGCAAAGGGACCTCCCGATCTCGAAACCTTTGGCCTTCAAAAAAGTAAACGCCATGGCGCCGCCCACAATCAGGACATCCACCTTTTCAATCAGCTTTTCGAGGAGGCCGATCTTGTCGGAGACCTTCGCCCCGCCGATGATCGCCGCCAGCGGCCTCTGGGGGTGGCTGACGGCCTTGTGAAAATAGGTTATTTCATTATCCAGCAAAAAGCCCGCTGCGCATGCCTTTACAAAATGCGTAATTGCCGTGTTTGACGCCGCCGCCCGATGGGATACGGCAAAGGCGTCGTCAATATAAACATCGCAAAGGCGGGCCAGTCGCCCGGCGAATTCCGGATCATTCTTTTCTTCGCCGAGATGAAAGCGAAGATTTTCCAGAAGGACCAATTGGCCGGCCTTCATGGCGGAAACGGCCGCCTCTACAGCTTCACCAATGCAATCCGGAAGGAAAGTCACGGATTGACCGACCAGCTCTGCAAGCCTTTCGGCAACAGGCCTGAGGGAATACTGCTCGGACCGCTTACCTTTGGGCCGGCCCAGATGGGACGCCAGAATGACCTTGGCGTTTTTTGACAGGGCATACCGGATGGTCGGCAAATGGGCGCTTATCCTCATGTCGTCGGTGATACGGCCCTGATCGTCAAGGGGCACGTTAAAATCGACACGGATAAAAACCCGCTGATTTTCCAGGTCGATCTGCGTAATGTTTCTCATCGGCATTAAAACACCTTACTTCATGATGAAGGAGAGGAGTTCAACGATTCTGCTGGAAAAACCCCATTCATTGTCGTACCAGGAGAGGATCTTCACCAGCTTGCCCCCCATGATGGTTGTGTTCGGCAAGTCAACGATGGAGGAATAGGGATTCCCTGTAAAATCTCGGGATACCAGCTCTTCATTGGAGCAATAAAGAATGCCTTTCATCGGCCCGTCGGCATACTGCATGAGCTTTCCGTTGACTTCTTCCCTGGTGGTCTGCTTCGACAGGGTCGCCACAAAATCGACAATGGAAACATTGGGGACAGGCACCCGTATGGCAAGGCCGTCCAGCTTCCCTTTAAGTTCCGGAATCACCTCGGATATGGCCCTGGCGGCCCCTGTGGTGGTTGGAATCATGGAAAGAGAGGCCGATCTTGCTCTCCGGAGATCCTGGTGAGGCTCGTCCTGGACAACCTGGTCGTTCGTAAAGGCATGTATCGTGGTCATCAACCCGTATTCAATTCCGAATTCATTCTGCAGCACCTTGGCAACCGGAGCCAGGCAGTTGGTCGTACATGAACCCATCGAAATGACATGATGTTTCGTCTTGTCATAGACATCCTGGTTCACGCCAAGGATAAATGTCACGTCGGGATTCTTTGCCGGGGCCGAGATCACGACCTTTTTCGCACCCGCCTTGATATGCTTTTCCGCCCCTGCCCTGTCCGTGAAACGGCCGGTGCTTTCAAGGACCACATCCACACCGAGCTCTTTCCAGGGAAGATTCTGCGGATCGCTCACTGAAAGGGCCTTTATTGCCTTTCCGTCAACAATAATCGAATTGTCCGTCGTTTTAACCTCGCCGTTCAGGATGCCGTGGATGGAATCGTATTTCAGGAGGTGCCCCAAGGTCCCGGCATCAGTCCGGTCATTCACAGCGACAAATTCCAGTTGGTCACTCTTATAGCCTGCCCTGAAGACAAGCCGCCCGATCCTGCCAAACCCGTTAATGCCGACCCGGATAGCCATAAGAACCTCCATTCTATTTTTCTTGGATGATAATGAAAATTTATCTGTTGTGTCAACATGTTTCATACCCCCCACGGCCCCCTGCCGCTTGTTGACTTTGCCGGGCAGATTTGATATGAACGGGTGCTTTTATAGAGACCGTGCATGAGGAGAATTCGCACCATGGCAAAGGCTTCAGTATTCGAAAATCGACCCCCCGTTCTCGGGATTAACAGCCTGGGACGTATTGGAAAGCTAACCTTGTGGCATCATGTGGGAAGGAAGTATTTTCAGGAAATCGTTGTCAATCTCGGCAGGGAAGCGGGAACGGGACTGGATGCCATCGCCTCCGCCATCGAGAAGGATGCCACATACGGATTGCTGCACCGGTTCCTGAACGGTATAAAATCAGAACGCGTCATTCAGATTACGAACGAAAAAAAGGGTGAAATGCTCATCAACGGCGTACCCGTCAAGATACTCCGCGAGGCAAGAAACCCGGCCGATATCCCCTGGCGCCGTCATGGCGCCGATATTATCGTGGACTGCACGGGAAAATTCACGGACCCGACTGTCGAGCCGGACGATAAAAAAGGCTCTCTCAGGGGGCACCTGCAGGCCGGCGCCAAGGCGGTCATCAACTCTTCCGCCTTCAAGATCCGGAACAAGGCCTTATCCAGACCTGATGACGCCATAACGCTCATCTACGGCATCAACCATACCGCCTTTGACCAAAAAAAACACATCGTGGTTTCCGCCGCGTCATGCACGACGACCGGGCTTGCCCATATGATCAAGCCTCTTCTGGATCATGAGGAAACCAATACGATTCTGACGGCCTCCATGTCGACGATCCATGCCGTGACGAATTCTCAGAACGTATTGGATAACACGCCGAAGGCCGGTGAAAAGGATATGAGGAAAAATAGAAGCATCCTGAACAACATCATCCTCACCTCCACAAATGCCGCAGAGGCTCTGGGACAGGTCATCCCGGAGGTGAAAAATATCGGGTTCATGGCAGACTCCATCAGGATTCCCACGAACACCATGTCCCTGATTGTTCTGAATGCCACCTTCCAGACACGCCTGAACAAGGACGGCATCGCCTCGGCCATCACCACAAAGGCCATTAACGATATTTACCGCCGGGCCGCTGAAAACAACCCGGAACACCTGGTGATTTTCTCGATGGAACAGAACGTTTCAACGGACCTGATCGGCGTGGATGCGGCGGTGATCATCGAAGGGCAATTCAACCATACCCGGACGGCCTTTATTTCAGTGGACCTTTCCCAGATTCCGAATTTGCCGGCCGGCCTGCTCCAGGCCGTTTCCGAAAACAAAATGCAGGTGCCGGTGGTACATGCAAAGATTTTCGGCTGGTATGATAACGAATACGGAAGCTATACTAACAGGATGGGAGATTTGACGGTCTATATCCACAAGCAGTTGTTATAGGGTTATGCTATAGGACGCTTCCGCTTCGGGCTCCAGCTTGCCTGAGTAGACCGCGCCGCTCCAGCCGTCGATGGCGATGAAATCCCCCGCCCGGATGGTTCTTCCGTCTATGATGGCGTAACCGTCCATCTCATAGACCTTGAGTTTGCTGAAACCGACGACACCGACCTTGTTGAGCTGAGGAATGGTCACCGCCGCATGGGAGGTAGCCCCGCCCTTGGCGGTCAAAAGACCCTCTACCTGCAGGAGCATGCTGACATCGTCCGGAACGGTGTCCGGCCGTACGAGAATGAGCGGCGTTTCCGGCTCGTCGCCGCGAAATCGCTTGATATCCGATTCGGAATAAACCACCCTGCCGCAAAGAGCTCCGCCGCTTACACCGATGCCCGTTCCCAGCATGGATGTCTCCAGACTCGCCGAGTCCTTGAACCGCCGCAGTCTTTTCGTCTTTATCTGGACCATATCCCGTGTCTGCAATATATGGAGTTTCTCTTTGACCGGACCCTCAAAGGTAAACTCGATCTCCTGATGGTTGAATCCTTTTTCATAGACCAGGATCTCGGAGAGCCTGACCAACTCGGCATAAATCTCCGGAAATTTTGCTTCCAGAGAGATGCCCGAATCCCTGTGTTCCCCCAGGCGCTGCTTTTCCGAAATAGGGTAAGTCTCCACCAGACCGGAAACAATATCATGCCCCTGAACGCCGAAGATGAAGTCTCCGGACAGGGCGACATCGGACGACAACCCTTTGGGGTCCCGCGTAAAGATGACGCCTGACCCGGAATGCTCATTCAGATTTCCGAACACCATCGCCTGGACAATAACGGCCGTTCCCCACTCGTCTGAGAGATGCATCTGATGACGATAGATCCTGGCCTGCGTGGAATGCCACGACCCAAAGACCTGTCGGATGGCATGACGCAACTGTTCGACGGGTTCGTCTATGATGACAATGCCGTTGTCCACCAGCCCCTGTTTATAGGCCAGGGCCAACTGCTTCATCTGGTCGGGAAGAAACCGGATCTTCTTGGCGACATTATATCTCTTTTTGAAGCTGTCCATAATCACATCGAAATAATCACGATTCAGCCCCTGGAACATTCCCCATGTCTGCAGGAACCGGCGATAGCAATCCCAGGCCGCCCACCGAAAGTTCTCGTCTCCGCTGAGCCCCTCGGCGATGGATTCATTGATGCCCACATTCAGGAAGGACTGCATCATTCCGGGCAAAGAAATGGTCGCGCCACTTCTGACGGACAGCAACAGAGGGTTGTTGCGGTCGCCGAATTTACAGCCTGTCAGTTTCTCAAGCTTTGATATTTCCTTGTTGACCCTGACCGCCAGGTCCTTGAAGATATATTTATAGCCGTAAACGGCATCGAACCCCCTGAAGACCTCCGTCGTAATAATAAATCCCGGCGGCACCCGGAAGCCAAAGGTGACCAGTTCCTTAAGGAAAAACCCCTTGTTTCCCAGGAGAATCTGGTTATCCAGACGCTTATTTCTCGTGTAAATAGGAGAAATGGCCAGCTCGGGGTTGTAGGCCATGACGAGATTGAGAATCTGTTTGTTATCCTTGAATTTCTCAACCTCCGCATTCAGGGTGTTGATAACGGCATTGACAAAATTATCCAGCACCTGAAGTCCGAAGGCCGAAGAAATCATCCCCCGGATAAAATTCTCCGAATGCTGATAAATGGCCTCTTCATTCTTCTGGGACGGAGATTGACCGTTCTCTCCGCTGTCTTGCCCCGGAACCTGCCTGATAATAACGGGCAGGTTGGCGCTATAGGCATCTATATAATAATCGCGGATGATGTCCTGAATGCCCTTGGATATGAACCGGAAGATATCGATATACTGGTCGATGGAGACCTGTTTGATGGGAAGCGCACTTGTGACGTATTTGACCCGGGCCACCAGGCCTTCGATGGAAATGCCTTCCAGTTCGAGAGCCCTGATATAGAGCCACAGATAGGAGTGAATCTTGATAATGGTTCGTTTGGTGATGAATTTGAGATTCATCGATTCAATCATTTCCTCAAACAGCATCGTGGTAAGGCTTTCCAGGCGCAGGGATAGGCCCAGGGCCTCGAATTTCTCCTCATTATAGGTCCCGTACATGGAGGGTATCCCGGCAGCGATATGCCGCTTGTAGTAGATATTTTCGACGTACGTCGTCTGATGGGAAGAAAGGATCCTGGATTTGAGTATGGCCAGGAATTTGATGATGATGGAAATGCTCCGGTAATGATTCTTTCTGCCGAGGGCCTCCTTGAGCGACTTGATCTCGGCTTTCGGGAAGGCGTTGGCCCCTTCCAGATCCTTGATCAAATCCACATACTGAGGATAATACTTTTTATAGAGCAACTGATAAAGGCGGATCATCAACTGGGTCCGTTCCATATCCCGTTCATTCAGACGCTCAATGAGACCAAGAACTTTCTGCACTTTGGCCTTGTCCCAATCGAGAAGCTTCCGGGGATCATGCTGAATTCTGGGGAAGAAGAATTGAAAGGCCCGGTGCATACCGTCAAAATATTCGCCGGTGTTGACCACCTTTTCATACACCTCATCGGGGAGATGCTTTTTTACATAGGTATTGTCCCCGGAAAACCAGTAACGGAAAATATCCTCGATAAAGCCGACCAGGAGGCTGTTGCTGTCCACGTGCGATTGCTTGCGTAGAAAATTGACGAGTTTGTCCTTGCGGAAAGACAGTTCATCGACCTTTGTGGAGATATCCCGCAATTCACCTTCTGCGCCGATCTCGCTGAAATAGACGGGGAAAATACGCAGGAGCTGCTTGACCAGATTGTATGCAGGCGCGATATCTGCGGCAAGAAGAGCCGAGATATCTTTTTGCATGAGGTCCGTATCGCGAACGAAGACCCCCCCGATTTTCAAATTGATGATCAGGGCGGACAGAAGCCTCTTTGTCCATCGGGGCTTCATGGCAATGATCTCGAGCCACGACCGGATATTCAACAGGTGAGCCGGGTTGGCCTGTACCTGCCATTCCGTTGTTGATCCCGTGATTTCCGGATACTGAAACCCGTAAGCGATCAGTTCATCGATGAAGGTTTCGACAAGGGGATGGCTGTTTTGATCGAATACCTCCCGGGCCGTCGTCGAAATGCAATCGATGATAGCGCCTCTGTATTCATAATGGGACTGGCTTTTCCTCAAAAGGCCAAAGATCTTTCTCACAAACTCGTTCAAATTTTCCTGTTTCTCTTCCTGAAAAACCAGCTTGAGGCACCGGTTGATTTCCCGGAGGCTATCCCCATGGATATCGGAAAGACCGGGCACACCCATGATATTGAAGAGAAAATCAAGTTTAACCAGGTGCCGGCGGCCCCGGTATAAATCCGATGACTCCAGCTGGTCGGCCAGCAATAAATAGCCGTTTACAATCTGGAAGTGATCAGGCATCTTAAGATAACGACTCAGCCGGCCTTCACCGGCTATTGCGCTGCCCTGATGCAGGGTTTCCAGGTCCCCCAGCAGAACGCGCAGATGCTGGTGGCTGACAGGATGAATAAATTGCCTGTATTGATGAACGGACGCATCGTCACCTCTGCCATCTGCGCCTAACCAATCGACCGGATCGGGTTGCGTCAGCCAGAATTGATAG
This sequence comes from uncultured Syntrophaceae bacterium, assembly GCA_964492965.1. Classification (GTDB taxonomy): domain Bacteria; phylum Desulfobacterota; class Syntrophia; order Syntrophales; family UBA8958; genus CAZBME01. The sequence continues at coordinate 60,784 of CAZBME010000021.1, forward strand.
GTAATCCTGAACATCCTGTAAAGCAGAGGCTCCAGCAGGTCTCCGGGCAAATCGATTTTATGGTCAACCGCATATTTGAGGGTGCGTTTAAGATATGTTGAACTTTTACTGAAGAGTCCCTCTCCAGCATCCGAAACATCCAGCAGAGCCTCGACGATGCCCGGAAATAAAGATAAATTCACGGCCAGGGATTCATGGCTCTGAGAGAGGACGGTATCGATATAATCAAAGAGAAAGCGCACCGCATTTTCTCTTATCTCCGGGTTCGGGGAAAATTTGATGATGTCGAAATAGATTTGCAGGAGGATGGAGAGGGCGGATACCCCGTCCTTATGTCGATTGTATAGATAGAAATCACCGATGGAAAGGGATTTCAGCTCCTTGAGGACATATTCCCAGTTGACGAAGGGATGGTTCAATTCGGTCAACAGCTCCCGGGCTTTCTTCTGGAGGCCGTAATGGTCTTCCGCCACGGCCAGAAGGGGCGCATATTGATCGGGTATCTCTACGGTGACGGCGGTCCTCTCGAGATTCACCCGGAGAGCCGAGGAAACCCAGTCGTCTCTCTGCCCTGCTAAAGCATTCTTTCTGGTCATGGACACGATCCCTGGTTCATTATTCGCGGGGTTGATAATATTTACCGGTACGGCAAATCCTATATGGCATTCTTCATTTTTTGCTGTAAATTCTTTATATCATTCATGAATAGTGATGACGTCGTCAAAGGGATGCCTGCATTCTGTAAAGACTCGGTGAGAAGTTCAACGGGATCGAGGGCCGGAAGACCCGTCATGTGGGCAAGCTGCATACGACAGGCGCCACAGTCGGCGATGACGGCATCAGCTCCCGTCCTTATGACGGCATTAGCCGCTTTTTCTCCGATCGCCTGTGACGTACTCTGATTGATGCTCTTAAAGCCGTAGCTCCCCGATAACCCGCAACAGTGGTCATCCACAATCGTGGTTTCCAGGCCCGGGATGAATGAAAGAATCCGCGAGGCCGGGTATCCAATCCCGAGGGCCCTGAGATGGCAGGGGATATGATAGGCGACCTTCTTCTTCAGGTCGCCCAGATTCAACACAATGGATCCCTCTTCCACCAGGTTGAGCATATACTCATAAATATTGTAGCTGTTCTCGGCAATTTTTTTACCCCCCGGAATATTCAAAATGCCGGGATAATCATTGGTCAGGGCCAGCCCACAGGAGGTGCAGGAATAGACAATGTCATAACCGGCGTCAATATAGGGCGAGAGGGTGTCCACATTCCGTTCCGCATATCGTCTCGCAGCGCCCAGATTGGCATTCCCGAGGGCAGGCAAACCGCAACAGGTCTGGGGCGGCAACACAACCTCCAGTCCCATGGCAATCAGAAGATTGCGTATTTTCCTGCCGATATCGGGACGATTGAAATTCAGAAAGCAGCCGTAGAAAAAGGCGACTTTCTTGTTTCTTCTGCCAAACAGGTTCAGGCTTTTCCGCAATCCTCGCTCCAGGGAAAAGAACCTGAATTCCGGAAATGGGAGATAAGTCGAAATCCCGAATTTTGCCGAAAGATTCCTGGCCCATTTTGTGGCGGCCAGCTTGTTGGCGATCGGCGCAGAGAAGGACGCAAACTTCCCCATCAGATAATTATGGGTAAAAAGGGTGGAAGCCAGAGTGCCTTTTTTACCCTCCCGCTGTCTGATCTGGGCGTGAAGGATGATTTCGGCGATATCGACGCCATGAGGACAGGACATTTCACAGCGCTTGCATTGACAGCAATATTTTACCCAATCATCAACGGCTACTTCGCCATCGAGCCGGAAACGCTGCGCATCAGGTCCGGACTGCTTCGGCCCCGGGAAAAGGGGATTAATTCCGAAGACGGAGCAGTTCTCCACACAGATCGTGCATCTTATACAATTCTGGAACATGATTGAGAATCGGCCTCACAGGTTTTTAAGTACGAGCGGCATGATTTTGCGGCGGCAATCCCGGTAACGATCGCCATCCCGTGACCGCATCCGTGTTTCATCCACTCTGAAAAAGCCAGAATGCTGCCGCATGCAAAAATATTCTCCAGTTGCACCCCTTCTGGATGGAATGATTTGTCTACGACAATGCCTGATTTTTCAATCGGATGGTCGGGGGGAAAGAAATCCGGACCAAACCAGGATTCCCTGGATGACGGCGCATAAACCGGCAGCCCGAACACCGTCTCTTCAACCGCATTTATATTGGCATAGAGGCCTCCGCTGACAAACGACCCGGTCGCCAGGATGAAAGCCTTGCCGTTGACGCGCGTGGCTCGTCCCTTTGTGGCGATCGTCACTGCCTCCACCACCTTGCCGTATTTTTCCACGCTCGAGATGGGTCTGCCCCAGTATAATTGCCCTCCCGATTTCTGCAGACGGCGCTTCAAAGAACGAAACAGGCGGGTGCCGGGAACGGAGGGCGGCAAGGTGGGTATTTCAAAAACGGGCCGGTCAATCTGGCTTTCAATTTCCTTTACGATAGATGAAGGATCTTCCAAACCCAAAACAGCCGGGACGCCGATCTTTTCACCGATGATGTCGATCCCCTTAAGCCAGGCGATGAAACCGGCCCGAAAGGCCTCCATCTCAAATTGCTGTGCTAATGACATGGTTGATGAAACGCCGGCCTCATAAATCGAGAAGTCGGCATTGCGAAAGCGCGCCTGAATATAGCTGGGGTAGAAATCCTTTAAGCCCGCAAAGGAGATGATGTGCAGGTGTTCGTCTTTCCTGACGGGCGAACATTGCATCGTAACAGGCACGAGGCATGTGGTCTTGATGGTACCGAGAGGGGTTAATATGCCCCTGTTCCTTTCCGGGTTCCCGACATAATCGAGACCGACGGAAGCGGTTACCTCATTGAACAGCTCGAAGGCGGCAAGAATTGCGTCCCTTGTCACCAGCTTGTAGGGATGCGCGTCGGGAAGGTCTGCTATGGCCTCCAACGGATTCTCACCATGGGCCAGAAGGTCGATACAGCCTGTAGACAGGCATGCCACAGGATCACCCTGGGAAACAACGGCAACACTGCAACCGTTTTCCACAAGATATATGGCTGCCATAAGGCCGGAAACACCCCCGCCAATGATCACTACATCATATTCCGATTCGCTCAATTATCTTGCTCCATATTGAGAATGCGCAGATAGATGCCCTCAACGAGTTGCTCCTCCCGGAGCTGAGCCCCCCAGAGAGCCGGCCTGATACCCCGGAAGCGCCGCTGTAAAAAATCACGGAGGATATGCATGGAGTCCTCAGCGGACACCCTTCCCATATTGTGAATAATCCCCAGGGCACGATATGTGCAGAATCCGCCCTGGCAAGGCCCCATACCGAGCCTTGTGCGGTGCTGGATATCGCTGATATATTTTGTCCCGATTTTATTGACCGTCCGCTCGACCTCTTCTCTGGTAACCAATTCACATTCGCAAACGATATTGTTCAAGCTGTCCAGTCGCTTTGACAGCGGGTAGCCGCTCAGTTCATCCTGCCCGTCGAGGGGATACTGCGCCGTCATGCAGGGGGATTTTACGCCCAGCTCGCCCGTAATAACATCCACCATCTTTTCCGCCATGTAGCGGTACGTGGTCAGCTTTCCCCCCAGGATACTGAACAGACCGTTTTGATGATCAATAATCTTGAAGGACCGGCTGATCTTTCTGCTGTCTTCGCCGTCACTTTTGAGAAGGGGGCGGACTCCCGTATAGGCCCTGATGATTCTGGCCGTCTTGAAGGCCGGGATCATCTGGCTCGACTCGTTAATCAGGACATCGATCTCTTTTGTATCCAACCGGGCCATGTCCGGATCTTCCACCGTCACCGAGGTCGTACCGGCCACGCAAACCGCCTCATTCGGGACGATAATGTCGCCGTCCGCAGCGGGGCGGAGCCGGTTAATCACCATATTCGTCAAGCGATGATCGGTAATGATAAGGCTCCCTTTGGAAAGGGTCATGGGAACATCGCTGCCGGCCATCCTGGCAATTTTGCCTCCCCAGGCCCCTGTGGCATTGATCAGGACCTTGCACCTGATCTCCTTGACCTGTTGCGTATATTGGTCTTCCACCTTGACGCCGACGCAGCGCCCATGCTCCTTAACGATTTCAATGACCTTGTGATGGATTAAAACAATGCCGCCGCGTTGCCTCGATGATGCGGCATTGAGCATACACAGCCGGAATGGGTCTATGGAACAGTCGGGAACCCTGATGGCCTCTTCAAGGGCTGGATTCAGGCCGGGAACAAGTTCAAGAGCCCTCGTCGAAGACAGGACCTGTGTGGCGATGCCCACGGTATCACAACTTTTGAGAAATTTGTCGCGAAAACGTTTTGAATCACCGGGCAACCGGACAAACAAACCGCCGGTCTGCTGTATACATTTCTTGCCGATGCGGCGGAGAATCTTGTTTTCCTCGATACACTCCCTTGCCGCCTCAGGATCGGTGACGACATAGCGCGCCCCGCTGTGAAGGAGCCCGTGGCAGGCGCCAGTCGCTCCACGGGCAAAATCCCCCGCTTCCAGCAGGTAATGGGGTATACCCCTGAGGGCCAGATCCCTCGCAATCCCGCAGCCCGTAGCGCCGCCCCCTATGATGATGACATCCGTTTTCATGACCGACTATCCATGCTCATACCACGTAAGATCATTTTTTCGCATCCACCAACTGCCCAGATTCCCGCTTCCATGGAAATGGCCGAAGTGCGGCATTTTTCAAAGGTCCCATCCCTTATTCACTCCAGTTAAATGATCTCTCTACCGCTTTCTTCCAGTAGCCATACAGGGATTCTCTTTTAGCCGGGTCCATCTGCGGTTCCCAACGCTTGTAAACGCGCCAGTATTCCTTCAGTTCATTGATATTCTTCCAGAAGCCGACGGCCAGCCCCGCCGCGTAAGCCGCACCCAGAGCCGTTGTTCCCGTTTCAAAGGGCCGTGTAACCGTTACCCCCAATATATCGGCCTGAAACTGCATCAACGGCTCACTGACCACCATGCCGCCATCGACCTTCAATGTCGTCAGGTTGATCCCCGAATCCTTTTCCATGGCCTCAAATATTTCCCGCGTTTGATAGGCCGTTGACTCAAGGACAGCCCGGGCGATGTGGGCATTGGTGACATAATGGGTGATACCGACGATGACACCTCTGGCGTCGCTCCGCCAGTAAGGGGCAAACAGACCGGCAAAAGCGGGCACAAAATAGACGCCGCCATTGTCAGGGACCGTTTCAGCCAGTTTGTCGATCTCCGGCGCCGTTTTAATAAGCTGGAGCTTGTCCCTTACCCATTGCACCAGCGATCCGGCCATCGCCACAGAACCCTCCAGGGCGTAAACAGCCGGCTCATTGGCGATCTTGTAACCCACGGTCGTGATCAGGCCATGCCGGGAGTGAACGATGCTGTTTCCCGTGTTCATCAGGAGAAAGCATCCCGTTCCGTAAGTATTTTTTGCCTCACCCACGCTGTAGCAGGTATGACCGAACAGGGCGGCCTGCTGGTCGCCGAGATCCCCGCTGACGGGTATTTCCCCGCCGAAAGGTCCGTCTGCCGCCGTATGGCCATACAGCGACGGATCGCTTGATGGGCGTATCCCTGGGAGCATCTTCTTGGGAATATTCATTAAATCCAGAATCCCGTCATCCCAATCCAGCGTCTCCAGGTTCATCAGCATGGTCCGGCTGGCGTTGGTCACATCCGTGACATGAGCGCCGCCCCTTGACCCACCGGTAACGCGCCAGATGATCCACGTGTCCATGGTTCCCAAGATGGCCTCCCCTTTGTCCGCCGCCTTTCGGATATTGGGGTAGCGATCGAGGAGCCATTTGATTTTCGGTCCCGAGAAATATGTCGCCAGAGGCAAACCTGTTTTTTCACGAAAGCGGTCCTGACCGCCCTGTGCCGCCATTTCCTCGCAGATGTCGGCGGTTCGCGTATCCTGCCAGACGATGGCGTTATGGTAAGGTTCGCCGGTCTTCGGATTCCATATGACGATGGTTTCCCTCTGATTGGTGACGCCGATGGCGGCAATTTCATGGGGGGAGACATTTCCCCGACGCATGGCGCCCAGAATGCATTCACTCGTGCGGTTCCATATCTCAATCGGATCATGCTCCACATAGCCCGGCTGCGGATAGATTTGCGTATGCTCAAGCTGATACGATGAGACCACCTCTCCCAACTGGTTCAGAATGACAAAACGGCTGCTGGTAGTACCCTGATCGATAGCGCCTACATATTTTTTGGTTGATCCCGGCATATTGTCACCTCGCAATGTTATCAACGCTTAATGCACCTTACAAAAAAAGCAAGGAAAAACTTATTCTGATAAGGCATCAGTGTCAATCATTTTTTGCGGGGTTATCTTGTTAAGCCGATCAGAAAAAGTAAATCTCCATATCAACTTCCATCAACCAAAGGTTTATCCCTTGACACATAAAGAGGGCGCCCCTATACTCAGCGCGGTCAAGAGCAACAGCTTATCCGCTCAATTTATGCCATATTAAAAGATGCAAAAGGAGGAGCAGCATGAATCCGATGGCCATGGAAAGTCGCTTAAATGTCGGTGAGGGTGTTGATCTTTGGATGTCGAAAAGTCTTGTGGACAAACCCAGGGCGGTGGTGGTTATCGTTCACGGCCTGTGCGAGCACGCCGGACGTTACGATGATGTCGTCGCCCGGCTGAACGCCTTCGGTTATTCCGCCTATCGGTTCGATAACCGCGGTCATGGCCGTTCCGGAGGCCAAAGAGGCTTCATCGATGATTACAGACACTTCATTGACGATGCCGACAAGGTCGTCAGTACTGCGAAACGGGAAAACCCTGATTCGCCCATCTTCATGCTGGGGCACAGCATGGGCGGCTTCATAACCACCTCCTACGGCGCTGCCTATCCCGGGCGCCTTTCCGGCCAGATACTCTCGGGAGCCGCCGTTATTCTCCTTCCCCTTTTCAAGGATCTGGAGGCTTTTGATTACAATGCCGCCCCCCTGGCCCCCATTCCGAATTCCCTGGTCGAGCTGATCTGCCGCGATCCCCTGGTCGTAAAGGCCTATGCGGAAGACCCGCTTGTCCTTAGAGAATTTACCACCAAGCTCATGGGCGAGGTCTTTATTACCGGTGCAAAGCGCCTGATGGCGGATATGGAAACCTATAATTACCCCTGCCTGATCCTCCATGGCGGCTCGGACCAGATTGTCCCCGCCGATGCCTCCCAATATTTCTATGAGCATATTGCCTCAAAAGACAAGCAAATAAAAATCTACGAGGGGCTCTACCACGAAATTCTCAACGAACCGGAGAAAGAAACCGTCATTGAGGATATTCATCAATGGATCGAAGCAAGGATCTGACCATGTCCGCATTATCCTGACCGCAACAGGGGCATGTTTCAGCACATGATGACGCACGCGCATATGAGTAAGGGAACATAATGAAAACGAGCAGGTTTCTGATGCCATCTTTAGGATTATTGGCGGGTCTGGTTTTGATCGTGTCTGGCGGGACGGCTTTTTCAGGCCAGATGACCTGCGATTCAAAGGGAGAAACAGGAGAGCTCTTTCAGAATTATTGCTATTCCCCTGATTATGCCCCGGATCATTTCCCGGAAGCGCCATTCAAACTGTGGTGCCTTGAAGATGAGTCGGGGATGCAAGCCTGGAAAAGGATATGGGAATGTCATGGGTACGCCGGTGGTGTCCGGTGCGAGATCCGTGGTGGAACAGCAAAACTGCGTTCAGTCGAGTTTGAGGGAAAGAATTGGCAGGACATCCGCCTGCGGTGCACTAAATTGTGCAAACCCTGCCCGACGGGCTGGAAATGATCCTGCATATTCGACGGCAGGATCATCCGATTTCCCGATCCGAGCCACAGGGAACACTTTCTGCAAACCGCATCAGTGAGCCAGCGACCCACATCCGATTTCTTGAAATCACTTATCCCTTATCTCGAGGGTGTAGGTGTTGTCTTTCTCAAATATTTCAGACTGAAGCAAGATGGAAACTTACTTCAGGATTGAAACGATGATAATCCCATATCGAGAATTCCACGTCAAAGGCCTGGCGATCGTTTCTCCGCCAATACGCGAAGAGATATTTTCAGCCGTTTTCTGGTGGGGCTCCGCATAGAAAACGACATTTTTCTTGAAATTGTTTCGGGGGGCCATATCGATCTGCTCAACCGTAAAGCCCCATTTTGAAAGTCGCGCAACCATTTTCACAGCCGATTCGCGATTGCTCGTTCCGCTCAGCACTTTGATCGCAGGCTTTTTCGCAACGGTCTTCATTGTTTCGAGTTCACTTTGAATCTTCCTGCTGTCCTCTTCCAGTTTTCCCAGTCTTTTTTGAAGCTCCACCGCTTCCGCCCCCGAGCCGTCGGTTACCTGCTGGATCTGGGCTTTAAGCTGCTGAACGGAATTATCTACTTTAGACAAGGCCCCCTGGAGGGAGGAAATGCTGTTGGCTGTTGATATATCCGTTTCTTTAAGGGACTGATTCTGCTGCTCGATATTTTCCACCTTTTTCCAAAGCAGGGGGTTACCGGCTTTCTCGATATCTTCCTGAGAACTACCATCAATATATCGCAGGAGACTGCACCCGGAGAGAGAAAACAGACAGCACAAAACGACCAGAGCAATCATGTGACTTTTTCTAGATGTCATTACAGAACCTCGTTGCAAAGTAATTGGTTTCTTATCATTTTTGATACTTTCATACACTATCGTCCAAATAAATCAAGCTTGTTTTTAAAGGGATCATCCGGCAGTCCACTGAGATAAAATTAAGATATTAAAAGTCATTCTAATAAAACCGGATCAGACAACAAAGGGAAGATCGACTTCGCCCGACCGGAACCGTCCGCCTATCCTCCCCGGATCACAATCAAGGGAATTATTCCTCATGATGTGGTCTCCAATTCCCCAGTTATGAGCTGAGTAATACCGGCCTCAAGCAGACCAAGTTTATAACCAACTGATTTATTGTTCAATATCTGACAGTAAAGATAATGGCACACCAAATGCAATAGCTGAATACAACTATAAACTGAAAGGAGTAACAAAACATGAAGAAGTTAATGTCCATTATAGTTTCCATCCTTTTCGCACTTTCCGCGTCAGGTTTGGTGTTTGCCCAGGCTCCGGCCGCAAAGCCTGCTTCTGAGACCGTAAAGGCCGAAGAGAAGGCCCCTGCAAAGGCGAAAAAGGCAAAGAAGACGAAGAAAACCAAGAAAGCCAAGAAAGAGAAGAAGGCTGGCGCAAAGACCGACAAGAATGATCCGGAAGGTGCCGGCAAGTAAGAGCCTTCCGATATTCATCTCTAATAAAAAAGGCCCCTGCCTATGAGGGGCCTTTTTTATTGTCTTGCCTCCTTTTTGTCAATTTTTAAAAAACCGAGTGACAATATGGAGGGAGGAATCTACACGCGGCAACGTTGCCCATTATGCAGCACTGTCCTTAATCATCGCCTGCAGGACGGGATTGCTTGTCAATGTCATCCAGAGATCAGGGCATCACGCTTCATCGTTAAATTCAAGAAGACATACCTGAATTTCAGAGAGTTCAAGGAAGCCGAACGCTACATATTAGAGGCCGATGAAGGGTCCTATGATCCGCGTGACTACCGACGGGATAATCCGCTAGGGTTCTCGGAGCTGATGCAGTAATGGTATGATGACAAAATGGTCGAGAGTGTCAACCGGAATGGCAAAACAGAACGCAAGATCAAACCTGGAACGAAGAAAAATTATAAGCACTACAAAGAATCGGTTGCCGGAAGCTTGTCTCAAAGGATGTCCAGCTCGATATCCCTGAAAAAGTAAAGAGTATTTCCTGTTCCGTGAATCCTAAAATCTACCTGAGCATAAAATGGCTCTGCACCTACATCAAGGCGGGTCCTACTGAGTTGCTATCCCTCAAAGAGGGTGATATGAACCTGGGCACCGGGCATCTTTTCTTCCCTGATCCGGAAGAAGATAATGGAAGGCCGTGGCCCCGGTCCCCGAGGATGTGGAGATCCTGAAGCGGTTCCCCGAAAAGTTGCAACTGTTTTACAACCGGGGGAGCTGCAGAAACAAGAATGTAAGATATTGAAATTATACGGTTAAATTGGTGG
>CAZBME010000022.1:0-30645 GCA_964492965.1 uncultured Syntrophaceae bacterium
ATTTTAAGTCCCTTGCGTCTACCAGTTCCGCCACCCAGGCTTGTTTGAAGGTCGAATTTATATTATGTCGGAGACGTCCTGTCAAGGACTTCGTCTTCATCTAGTATTGCCTGAAGTATTTTCTGGATATTTATTATTAGTTATGTAAAATCCCCAGTCTTACAATTTGAAGATGGAGGGCTGCATGCATGCAGGAAGCGGATATTGTCATTTCAGAGGGGTTGATTCTAACCGTTGACGAACAGGACACCATTTACAGCAAAGGATCTTTGGTTGTAGATCAGGGAAAGATTCTTGCGCTGGGAAATGACGGTGAAATCTCGAAACGCTACATTGGCCGGACTAAAATCGATGCATCCCATATGCTTGTCATGCCGGGACTTGTAAATGGCCATACCCATGCCGCCATGACCTGCTTTCGGGGCATGGCGGATGATCTGACCCTGATGGACTGGCTGAATCATTATATTTTCCCGGCCGAAGCCCGGAACGTCAATCCGGATTTGGCCTATCACGGCTCGCTCCTTGCCTGTACAGAAATGATCAAATCGGGAACAACCGCCTTCTGTGACATGTATATCTTTGAGGATGAAGCGGCCAAGGCGGCCAAAGACGCAGGCATGCGATGCCTTCTCGGGGAAGTCCTCTTCGATTTTCCCTCACCCAATTTCAAGACACCCGATGAAGGGCTTGCCTACACGGAAATGCTTCTAAAAAAATGGGCCGATGATCCCCTTGTCCGCATCATCGTGGAACCTCATGCCCTTTATACCTGCTCTTCCGACCTCCTGAAAAAGTCCAAAACGTTGGCCGATCGCTACGGAGCACCCATCGGAACCCATTTTCTCGAAAACAGGGCGGAAGTCGCACAGCTTCAGGATAAAATCGGCAAGAAAGCGACGGCATTTCTCAAGGAACTGGGCCTCCTTGATGAGCGTTTTATTGCCTTCCACGCTGTCTGCATGGACGAGGAGGACATGAAGATCTTCGCTGACTGTGGTTGCAAGGTCGTTCACAATCCCGAGAGCAACATGAAACTGGCATCCGGCATTGCTCCTGTGCAGGACATGATGAACCGCGGCATTGCCGTCGGTCTGGGAACGGACGGCTGCGCGAGCAACAATAATCTGGATATGTTCCAGGAGATGGATACGGCCGCAAAGCTGGGAAAGGTCGCCAATCTGGACCCCACAGCCATGCCGGCCCGTGAGGTCGTTAGGATGGCGACGATCGGCAGCGCCAAAGCACTGGGAATAGACCATATCACCGGTTCCCTGGAGGCTGGCAAGAGCGCCGACATCGTGATGATTGACCTCAACAAGCCTCATTTGACGCCCCTTTATCATCCTTATTCCCACGTCGTTTATACCGTCGGCGGCGCCGATGTCGATACGGTCATGATCAACGGGAAAATTGTCATGGCGGGACGAAAATTAACGACGATTAACGAACAGGACGCGATAAATGCCGTCAACGCCATTGCAGAGACGATCAAACAGAGCCTTGGAAAGTGAGCCGATAAACATGCACGACAACTACGCACCTCTCGATATTCTCATCACCGGCGGCACATTGCTGACGATGAATGACGATATGGCCGTTATTGATAATCCCATCATCGGCATTCGCGGTGGAGAGATTGTTTTCGTCGAACAGGACGATTCCATAGAAGCCGGATCTTACCAGGCCCGTGAGAAAATCGATGCCACCGGTTGTTTGATAATGCCGGGACTGGTCAATACCCATACCCATGCCGCCATGACCTGCTTTCGAGGCATTGCTGATGATCTTCCCCTGATGTCCTGGCTCCATGATCATATCTTCCCTCTGGAAAAAAAGTTTGTCAGCCCCGAAATGGTTTATACAGGCGCTATGCTGGCGATTGCAGAAATGATTCAATCGGGAACGACGACATTTTGCGATGCCTATTTTTTCGCAGGAAAAGTGGCCAAAGCGGCCATGTTAACGGGGATTCGCGCGGTTTGCTGCCTGGGATTCTTCGATCTGGACAACCCTCAGGGAGATCCTGAGAAGATAAAGCTGCATACGCAGACGGCGAACCGCTTCATAGAGAAAGTGGGAAATAAATCGCCCCTCGTCAGCCCTGCCCTCTTTCCCCATTCTCCATACCTGTGTTCAGAAGGCACGCTCCGTGAAATCAAGCGAGTGGCGCTGGAAAACCATATCCCCTTTATTACGCATCTGGCGGAGACCCGGGATGAAGTCAAAACGATCAGTGAGCGTTATGGCCTGTCCTCCATCAGACATCTTGATTCTCTCGGTGTACTGGATGAAAGCACCGTTGCGGTTCACTGCAACTGGCCTGACAATGATGAAATAAACATCCTGGCCGATCGCGGCGTGAAGGTATCCCACAATCCTGAAAGCGGCATGAAACTGGCGGCGGGCATGGCCCCTGTGCCAAAACTCATGGCCCGCGGCGTAGTCGTCGGCCTGGGGACGGACGGCTGCGCAAGCAATAACGATCATGATTTGTTTGGAGAAATGGGAACGGCCGCCAGGGTCCATAAGCTGATTAACATGGACCCTACCGTGATGGATGCGAAGACGGTTGTGAAAATGGCGACGATTGACGGCGCCAGAGTACTCGGCCTCGACAAGAAAATTGGCTCCATTGAAACAGGAAAACTGGCGGATATTATTCTTCTGGATACGGACAAGCCACGCCTGACGCCTCTTTACAACCCCTATTCCCAGATCGTTTATGCCGCCACCGGCGACGATGTCTCAACGTCCATTATTCATGGTCAAGTGGTCATGAAGAAGGGGAAGTTGACAACCATGGATCTTCAGTCCGTTCTGGGTGAGGTGCGTAAGCTGGCCCGGCTTATTAAGGAGCATGCTTAAAACAAAAATCCCCTCATTGGTATCAACAAGGGGATTTTTATTTTATCTCTTCTTATAAGATCACTTTTTATTGCTTCGTTTTATAGGGAACCCGGACATCCCATTCTGCTTTCTTTCCCTTGTTCCATTGTCCTACGGGGCGCATATAGCCCACGACTCGGCTATATACTTCACAGGCCTGCCAGTTCTGCAGGATCGGCTCTTTCTCGAAGCAGTCTTCACATTTGGCGAATACTCGACCGGTGTACCACAAGGCGCCGCCCTCAATATTTAATGATCCGTCTTCAGACAACTTTGTCAGGAGCGATACGTCACAGCCGCAATCATGGCACGTCCCTTTAAACTCGATTTCCTGCGCACCTTCTTGATCATAAACCCCCTGCAAAAACTCCATCGTTTTGCCCATGCTTTCCTCCTTTTCAACATGACTTGTTTATACACAATATATAATCAGATCGGCGAGCTTTACCACAACATATTGTGTTATGCAAGAAATATTTGACACATGTTCTCTAAAAGATTAGACCAATCCTACATTTACATCGAGGGAGGTCTTTATGTTCAGAGTCACCGCCGGAATGGTATCAAAATCGGGGCTTATGATTCTTTTCCTTTTCCTGTTATTTTGTTCACTCACCTTTGCCGCCCCTGTCGAAGTCACTTTCTTTCCCAATGCCGCCCAGGTGAAAGAAATCAGCAAAATTCGTCTGCAGCCGGCGACGAACAATTTGAAGAAGGCCGTCTTTACCCTCCCCGGTCAGGCTGATCCGGATTCCCTGGTCACACGGATCGATCCGAAATCGGGCGCCGTTATTGAAGATCAGACATGGCGTCAGGTTTCGAGCCAGGATGAAGAGGTGATCAGGAATCTGAAAAAAAAGATGGATGATCTCAAGGAGGAAAGAATCAAACTAGAGTCGTCCATCAAGTCATTGGAAACGCAGATTCAATTCTGGCAAATGCAGACAAAGGCAAAATTCAAGACTCTCATGGATGCGACCAATATGTCCGTGGCTCTGGGCAAGAATATTAAAAAAGCCATGATGGATAAACTTGCTGCAGAGCCGGAGTTGGAAAGGTTAGACAAAAAGATCCGACAGCTCCAAGACGAACTCAACGCCGCAGGCGGTAAAAAAGAAACGGTTTGGGAAGTCACTGTTATACTGTCAAGAGCTCTTGGAAATGAAATGCCTTTGTCTTATTCATACTCCCTTGCCGGATGCGGGTGGACCCCCCTCTATCGTCTTGAGGCCCGGCCGCTCGGGAATCAGATCCTTTTTTCATGGGAAGGAGAAATCTGGCAGAGTTCCGGTCAGGATTGGACTCAGGTCGTCGTCAACCTCGCCAATAGACAGCCCAAATCTGTTTTGATCCCTCGGGACATCCCGGACTGGATCATCAAGCCTCGCCCTGTTCTTGCTCCGGCCCCGGTTAAAGCCTACAAAAAGGCAAAGTCTGCCCAATTGGCCGAATCCAGGCTTTCAATGGAGATGGACAGTAATGCCGAAATGGCTTCCTCAGCTCCCACTTTGACCAGTGAAGGGACTTACACCTCCTGGGCCTTGGGAAAACGTTTTATTTCCGCCGGAACGAAACAGCGGGTAAAGGTTCTCGAGGAATCCTGGCCTACGGAATTTACCTATCTTTCACGGCCGAGCCAGGGGGAACAGGTATTTGTCCGGGCCTTGGTCAAGTTTGCCGATTCAAGAGAAATCCCCCAGGGCAGTGCCATCTACCTTATTGATGGGGCCATCGTCGGGAAGCGTTCCTTTTCAGTCAGCAGCAGGGAAGAAGCGGTCTTCTTCGGCACCGATCCTCTGCTTAAGGCCAAATCCATCCTTATTTCACAGAAATCGGGAGAGAAAACCATCTTTCAGGATAAACAGACCTATGTCTGGGATTGGCGCATAGATCTTGAAAACAATCGAAATTACGCAATTAAAATGCGCATTGAAGAACCTGTTCCCCTTCCGCGGGATGAACGAATCAAAATCACTTTAAAACACGATCCCCAACCGACGGAGAAAGTTGATGCCATTCATGCATGGGTGATCGACGTACCGGCCCTGGAAAAACGCAAAATCCTGACCGGCGTCGCCATCGAAGCGCCGAGGGATCTTCAGTTGGATCTCGGGTGGAGGCGCTAGCGGTTCCGGCATTTAGGTATTGCCGGATCTGTCCCTCTCCGTCAAGAGGCGATGGGTCATAATGGTTGAAAAGATTTTTTCTCCCTCGTCCTTGAGAGATTCTTTGGCAATTTACTTTTCGATGTCTTCGAGTTAAGCACGATAGCCCCCTCTTTTATAAAGAGGGGTTGGGGGAGATTTTAAAGAGTGTTAATACCCCCCTGTATTCTCCTTTATAAATGGGGAGTTGAATGAAATAAATCGATCCGTTAAATATTTTAGTGATCGATTATGAATTACTCCCGAAGAATCTTGCCCAAAGCCGCCAGGAATCTATCAACATTTTCCCTGCGCGCCGTATGCCCCATAAGGCCGATCCGCCAGATCTTTCCGGCCAGCGGTCCCAAACCGGCGCCGATTTCAATTTTGAACTCATTTCTTAAACGCTTGCGAACAGAGGCCTCATCCACCCCTTCGGGAACCCGGACGGCGTTGAGCATGGGAAGCCGGTAAGGCTCATCGACCAGCATTGACAGGTCCAGCGCCTTCAATCCCTCAACCAAAGCCAGATGGGTTTCCCTGTGCCTCTGGAATGCTGCTTCCGGGGTTTCTTCCAGAATCAGCTGCAACGCCTGATACAGGCCATAGATCATGTTGATCGGCGCTGTGTGGTGATATACCCTGTTCTGTCCCCAATAATTGGCTATGAGCGACAGGTCGAGATACCAGTTGGGAACTTTTGTCTTGCGATCTTTCAGTTTCGACATCGCTTTTTCTGAAAATGACAAGGGCGCCAGCCCAGGGGGACAAGACAGGCATTTCTGCGTCCCACTATAAAGGGCATCGATGTTCCATCGATCCATCGCCACCTCGATACCGCCGAGGCTTGTAACCGTGTCCACCAGATAGACGGTATCGCTCCCTTTGAGCATCGCCCCAATTTCAGCAACGGGATTCATCACCCCCGTAGAGGTCTCGGCATGAACGACGGCGACGATGCGATAAGAATCCTGCCGGATTTTCTGCTCAACCATTTCCGTCACAACCGGCGTTCCCCATGGAAACTCCAGGGCATCAACCTGGGCGCCCAACCGGGCGGCCACATCCTGCATCCTCATACCGAAGACGCCGTTTGCCAGAATTAAAACCTTGTCCCCCGGTTCGACCAGGTTGACGAAACAGGCTTCCATGCCTGCAGAACCGGTCCCGGATATGGGGATCGTCAGGTTATTGGCCGTATTCAACAACCGGCGCAGCATCTCCTTCAGATCGTCCATCATCGACAGGAAGTACGGATCCAGGTGCCCCAGCGTTTGGCTTGCCAGCGCTTGATAAACCTGAGGCGGAACACAAGAAGGTCCCGGCCCCATGAGCATTATGTCTTCAATATCTAACAGCATATTCCTCATGTCGATTCTCCCCTTTCAGTCACGATTCTCATACCGGCGTGGATGGCGCCATCCAAACCGATCTGGTTACCCCACTCATCCACTATTCGCAATTGCTCCCGTAGCGGCCACAAACCCGCCGCTACAAGGGCATGACGGACATTCATGTCGGACATGAGCATGAAGGCCGCATCATTAACGAATACCTCTATCTTTACCAAACTGAATGATCCTTCCTTCCGTCTGCGGACAAATCTCTTTGCGCATCCTGATATAATCGGAGACGACATCGCGGACAATTTGCCCTCTCAGGGCGGCGTCTTCACGGGGCAATGTTTTCATGAAGGCGAATCCGTCACCACCGGCAGCCATGAAATCATTCACGGCGACCGTGTAAATTTTTTCGTTATCGACGGCAAGGCCTGCGAATTTGATCTCTTTGAGACGCTTCCCCGGAGCCCCCGAGGGATCATAGACAAGCTGCAAGCCGGACACCTGCAGAAACGACCCATGCCCTTCTTCGACATGAGCCAGCCCCTGCTCCACGGCCCTGACGATCTCACGGCCTTTGAGCTTCATGACGATCAGATAATTGTCAAAAGGCAGGACACGATAAACATCCTTTATAGAGATGCTCCCCTGTTTGATACTCGTCCTGATACTGCCGGCGTTAATCAGACTGATATCGGCCCTTGAACCCTCTCGCATGGCGTCGGCAACCATATTTCCCAGGTTGGTTTCCCCGGAGCGTACGCGTTCCCCGTCGAGATCAACACAGGCACTTCCAATCGCCTGCCCCATATCGCGATCAACATCCGCCGCATATCTTCGCACCAGAACGGCCATTCCTTTATCCATATGCTCAGGATCGGGCTTGATTTCTACCAGACGTCCCCGGATTTTAATTATTCTCCCATTTTCAACGGTCAGATCGATGACACCCAGGGTCTTGCCGTGTTCCCAGGCTTGAAGAATAATGGTTTTCCCGACTTCAAGCGGCTTATCGACCCTCGTGTGAGAGTGGCCGCCGATAATGACATCAATACCCATGACGTTTGCCGCCAGACGTTGATCTTCTGCAAAACCGATATGGGAAAGAACGATCACCACATCGGAAAGTTTTCTCACCTCATCCAGATATTCCCGTAAAGCCTCAGGCGGTGGTTTAAATATCAGGTTTTTGACATTGTCCGGGTGAGTCAGATAGGGTGTTTTTTCGGTAACAATGCCTAGAATCCCTACTCTGACGCCGCCTATGTTCCGTATCACATAAGGCTTCACGCCGGATATGCCTGCCACATTGGCGCCGAGAATCGGGAAATTTGCCTGTGAGATTCTTTCCTTGAGGATATTCTGACCAAAATCAAACTCATGATTACCCACCACCATGGCATCGAATTCCATCATGTTCATGAGTTCAATGACCGCCTTACCCTGATTCATGTTCGACCAGAGATTACCTTGAATCATATCTCCGGCAGCCAATAAAAGGGTCGGAATTCTGCTGTCGGCCCTCAGCGCCTCCACACGAGCGGCGAGATAAGCCGCACCACCCAACAGGTCACGGGAACCATAAGGCCGGTAGGGCTCTGCATAACCATGAAAATCATTGACGTGAAGAATTCTTATCTGTACAGGATCGGCCAATGCCGGAGCCTGAAATAAAACTAAAAAGAATGTGAAAAACAACAAATAAGAAAAACATCTTTTACCTGACCAGCCTTTTTGATGCATATATCTCCCGTATCTTCCGATTAATTCAGCTCAGTGGCTGCCCGCCGTTCAACCGCTCATAGATCCTGATATACTGGGCGATCATGCTGCCCAGATCATAACGAGCCCGGGCCTCCTTCATGATGCGCCTGATCTGGGGCTCCCTTATTTCCGGGGCATAACGGTGAAAGGCAAGGCTCTTTTCCAGGGCATACCAGAGGCCGCCGGCATCGTAGTCCCGAAACAGAAACCCGTTTCCTACATCCTGGGGAGCGCCATCCTCCTTGAGTCTCAATTCCCTGATCTTGTCATGATATCCGCCCGTATCCCGGTTCGTTGCCGTTGCCCCAAAAAGATTCCCGACCTGGTCGATCTGGCCGCACGGTTCATACAGCGATGCGCCAAAAACGTCGTTTGCTGCCGCAAATCCCAACATGGACAGGCTTTCGGAAAAGGGATGATAGGCAATGCGCCCCTGAGAGGCATAGGCAATTCTTCCAAATATATCCACGTGGGTCCGGTCGTTACCCACACCATCCCCAATGACGGCGATCTGCACTTCGGGATGGGCATTGACAAAATCCTGGGCAATGGCCCCCAGGAGCTCTACCCCTTTTTGTGACGGGTCCAGGCGTGACGGCCAATAAAAGAGGATGGCTTCCGTATTGATCGTCAGGCCCGTCTTTTTCTGGAAAGCCAAAAGATTGTCACGCTTTGCAGTCATGAAATCGTCATCGGG
Source organism: uncultured Syntrophaceae bacterium (assembly GCA_964492965.1). GTDB lineage: Bacteria > Desulfobacterota > Syntrophia > Syntrophales > UBA8958 > CAZBME01. Next base: position 8,835 of record CAZBME010000022.1, read on the forward strand.
GCCGTAGGGATAAAGAATATATTCACAATACTCCGGATACATGGCGGAGGCCGGCGCGTTTATGATGGCCTTGGCCGAATCGTGATAGTACTTCGCCTTGACTTCCTGGCGCACGCTGACAGGCACAAGTGGTCGATCCATGAAATAGTCATCCACGACCTCCCGGAGGAATTGTTCACCGACAAAATTAATCATCGTGGCATTCTTAATCGCTGTGGCCTGACAGTCTATGCAAACCCGACCGCTATCAACAGCATAAAAAAGATTGTTCTCAATCGTCGGCATATGAACGCCTGCCAGGTAATCGATTGGGAGGTTGGCGGTAAATACATTATGAACGGTATGAAGGACGGGAAGATCCGTGGCCTTTGCATAAGCCGTAATGGCACCCCCCGCCATCCAGTCGTGACTGTGGATGATGAGATTGCCATGGTGCTGGGCGCGAACATTTTTCATGATGTTATTGATGATCTCCCGCTGGAATTCAGCCGCCGTATGAAGGGGATCGCCGCTATAGGCGCTCATGTTTTCCGCAAAAACAGCCGAACTGATAAGGTGAATGCGGTCGGGATCAACTCGATAGCGAATCTCGCGCCATTCCGTCTCGCCCAGCATACTTTCCCGTTGAAACCGCTTCTTCAGGTTCAAGGTTGCCAGATGTACGTCGATTCCCCGCTCCAGCAACCCTTCGCAAATAGCGGAGACGACCTCTCCCTGACCTCCGCTTTTCCCTGATATATACCGGGCCAAGGCCCCCATTTCCTCCGGCAGCTTTCCTGTTTCCGGTGTTAAAATGAGAACGGCAGTTCTCTCCGGCCGCTTCAGGATTTCAAAACGATTGATGGCAATCTGGAGGTAATCGATTTTGCGGGTCAAAATATACGTCGGCTGGGCGATGGAACCGCCGTAAGGGTTGAAATAGGCATGGACGGCATGGTCCTCGCCAAAATGCTCGTGAAGGAAATAGACATGATCGGAAGTCGTCAGCTGCCGCCATTTTGTGAACAATTCCCCTCCAACCCGACGGGACTCCAACTCCAGGTTTTGAATGTCCTTGAATAGTTCATACTGGGTCGGGTTTCCCAGCCAGCCGAAGGTGTCCCGGCCTGTATCAGCCCAGGAGGACGTCGCCATGCCCGGGATATCGATGACCGGGCAATCAGCTTCACGGAAATGATCTGCAATTTCAGAGGGATTAGCCATAACAACGGAAGAATATTTTTCCAGGGCAGCCGGCAATCCCCGCCAAAATTCGAATATGCCCTTGTCTTCCCAAATGTGTTCTCCGATATGTTCATAGTCGAAACCCAAAAGCACGGCTTCCCCGTCGATTTTGGCCAAAAAGGCAGCATATACATCCGGGGATATGGGGCTTATGGGAAAACGATAGGCGATATCGTCACTCAGTTCCCGGTTTCGCGGGATGACGATCAGGTTGGATCCTCTGGCACGAAAAACTGCATTCGGTGAGATGGGACTATCCCCGTTCATAAACATATCGTCCCGCTTTTCGCAGAGCATGGCGGCATATTTCATATCATCCACAACGTCGGCGATATGATTATTGTACATCAACTCCGTGTTCCGGAATGACGTAGGGAAAAGCCCAAAAATGCTGCGCATTTTCTCACGGTGGAGGGATACCTGGTCGCGAAATTCCTTTTTTTCCGGATCGGCAAACAGACTGGTCAACGAATGATAATATGTCTCATCAAGGTATTCCACCTGCCCGCGTTCCTGTCCGGCATCAAGGAGATCCTGAAGCGCCCGGATCAATGTCGGTTCATAGCGCTCCGCCTGCTCCAGAAAGATGCCCGACATGCTCAAGGTGACCTTAAACCCGGGATAGGCTTCAATCAGTTCGGTAAACATCCGCGTCGCCGGAAGATAACATTTTTCGGCGACCTTTTGGAAGACCGAACGATTCATTTCCTCCCAGAGAAACTTGTCCCGGTCAGGATGGAGTCGGTATGGCTGGTGCAATTGGAAATAGAAAGTCACCAAAGGCATAGGATTGGACCCTTTCTATGAAATGACGACATAATGTACTCGAAGGTGAGATGAATTGTCAACCATTGACAGTATATCGATATTTATGAAATAGGACTCCCCATGACCAGAGTTGCTTCTTATCCGAAAAAAATATTGCACCGCCGTGTTGTTCTCCCTCCCGACCTCGGCTATAACCCGGAACTGCCTATCATGAGCAGAAAGGATGACATTGTCCGGACCATAAAGGAAAATCAGGTTACGATTATTACTGGAGAAACAGGTTCAGGTAAAACGACCCAGCTTCCAAAAATGTGCCTTGAAGCCGGGCGAGGGACACGGGGACTCATAGGCTGTACCCAGCCCAGGCGCGTCGCCGCCGTCACGGTCGCCCATCGCATCGCCGAGGAGTTCCGGGAAAATATCGGACAAAGCGTAGGCTACAAGATCCGTTTTGATGAAAAGATGGGGGCCTCTCCCCTCATCAAGGTCATGACCGACGGTATCCTTCTGATTGAAACCCAGCGGGACCGTCTGCTGCGTCAATACGACACCATTATTGTTGATGAGGCCCATGAGAGAAGCCTGAACATCGATTTTGTTCTCGGCATCCTGAAGTCTGTTCTTTTGAAGCGTCCGGATCTGAAAGTGATCATTACCTCTGCGACCCTGGATACGGAAAAGTTCTCCCAGTCCTTCGATAAGGCGCCCATTATCGAGGTATCGGGCCGGATGTATTCCGTCAAAGTCCGCTATCATCCCATCGATCCGGAACAGGAAGAAAGCGGCGAATTAACCTATATCGATGCGGCGGTGGACGCCATAACCACAATCCGGGAAGAACGTCAGAGGGGCGATATTCTTGTCTTTATGCCAACGGAACAGGACATCTGGGAAACATGCGAAATCCTTCAGGGACGTCACGGCGATCAGGCCATTATTCTCCCGCTGTTTGCCCGCCTTCCATGGCACGAGCAACGTCGGGTTTTCCAGCCGGCCACTCAGTCCAGGATTATTGTGGCGACTAATATTGCCGAAACGTCCGTGACCATCCCCGATATCCGCTATGTCATCGATACGGGTCTGGCCAGGATGTCCCAGTACAGCGCCCGTTCACGCTCGACAAGCCTTCCTATCCGTCCCGTATCCCGCAGCAGTGCCGATCAGAGAATGGGACGCTGCGGCCGCGTTTCAAACGGCCTTTGCATCCGCCTTTACAGCGAAGAGGACTATCTTCAGAGGCCCCTTTATACGGCACCGGAAATCATGCGGGCGAATCTGGCGGGCGTTATCCTTCAGATGCTCTATCTTCAGATCGGCGAGATCTTTGAGTTCCCCTTTATCGATCAGCCGCTGAAAAAAAATATTACTGATGCCATCGACATTCTGCTGGAGTTGGGCGCCATTCAAAAAACGGACAAGGACGCCCTCCTCGATCAACCTCATTCCTATATGCTGACCAGCCGGGGCCGGATTATGGCGCGCCTGCCCATTGACCCCCGGGTATCCCGAATGCTTATTGAGGGGGGACAACGAGGCTGCGCGGAAGAAGTCTCTGTGATTGCCTCGGCCCTGAGCATCGTCGATCCCAGGGAAAGGCCGGCAGATAAAAAGGCCCAATCCGACCAGATGCATGCACCCTTCAAGGATCCGACATCCGATTTCATGACGCTGCTGCGAATATGGGACAAATTCCATACGACACTGGAAAGCCTGAAAAGCCAGAACCGGGTGAGAAAATTCTGTCGGGAACACTTCCTGTCCTACAGGCGCATACGTGAGTGGCGCGATGTTCATAAACAGCTTACGGACATTCTTGCCGAGGAAAAAGGCGAGAATGTCCTATCGAAAACCAATTTGCAGGTCGGCAAGCCCGATGACAAGCATACGGCAATACATAAGTCTATCCTCAGCGGCTATCTTGGAAATATCGCCGAGAAAAAGGAAAAAAATCTCTACCACGGCGCGAAAGGCAGAGAACCGATGATATTTCCCGGTTCCGCCCTTTTAAACCGCGGTAGCCAGTGGATCGTCGCCGCAGAAATGGTCGAAACATCACGCCTGTTTGCCCGTGTGGTCGCGAATATTCAGCCCGACTGGATTGAGGAAATCGGGAAAGAGTTTTGTCGCTACACCTATTCGGACCCCCACTGGGAAAAGAATCGGGAAGATGTTGTCGCCTCCGAAAAAGTCAGCATCTTCGGTCTTACGATCGTTCCCGGAAGGGCCGTCTCCTTTAGCCGGATCAATCCTGAGGAGGCCTCAACGCTCTTCATCCGCCAGGGATTGATGCCGGGGGAGTTAAAAAGCCGCTTCCCCTTTCTGCAGAATAATCTTGCGTTAATTGAACGTCTGCAGGAGATGGAAAACAAGACCCGTCGTCACGACCTGATTGACGAAGAATCCATCTTCCACTTTTATGCGGTGCGGCTTGCCGGCGTTGCAAACACGAGCAGTCTCAGAAAGTTAATCCACAGGAGGGGCGGTGATCATTTTCTGCACATGAAGGAGGCCGACATTCTCCTGCGAATGCCGGATTACGATGCCCTGTCGGCTTACCCGGACCATGCCATCATCAATGGGATAGCGCTCCCCCTCACGTATCATTTTGATCCGGGTCAAATCCATGACGGCATTACGTTAAAGATTCCCTCCGCCTTGCTGTCCAACCTCTCGGTCAACAGCCTGGACTGGACAGTACCCGGTATCCTCCGGGAAAAGATTTACAGCCTCCTCAAATCCCTTCCCAAGGAGTTCAGGAAAAAACTCCCCCCGGCGCTGCACCTTTGCGATATCATGATGGCAGAGATGAAACGTGGTGAAGGCTCGCTCCTGACTGCTATGGGCCGCTTTATTCTGGATCGTTTCGACATCGCGATCCCTGTCGCCGCCTGGCCATCGGAACAGATTTCCGATCATCTTAAAATGTTCATGGTGGTCGTTAACGGCAAGGATCAGGTCCTTTCTTCAAGTCGTAAAATCGAGGATCTTCAGAAGAGCGTCATTGAAGAAGAATCGGCTGCTTTCGAAAATGCCCGCCAACTGTGGGAAAGAAGAGGCCTCACGGACTGGAATTTCGGTGATCTTCCTGAAACCATTGCCCTTGAATCCTGCGATTCACCTGTCGGATATGCCTTCCCGGGCCTGAATCCCGTTGAAAGCGGCGTTGATCTGCGATTATTCAAAACGCATGCCGAGGCCCTGGACAAGCATTCAAAAGGTGTCGGCAGGCTTTATGAAATTTTTTTCACTGAAGAATTGAGGCATCTTCGCAAAAGCCTGTCCATGTCGGGAAAGATGAAAGAATGGGCCTCAGCGCTGGGCGGCGCAAAAAATCTGGAAAAACAACTCTATCAGAAGGTTGTCCACGATTTGCTGGCCCTCCCCGTCCGTACACAAGCCGAATGGCGCGCCCATGGTCAAACGGTCAGGAAAAAGCTTCTTCCTTACGGGCAGGAAGTTGTACGACAGGCAACACCCGTCGTGGAAGCAATGTACGCCGTCCATACCGTCCTGGACCGCCTGGAGAAGGCCAATATCAAAAGCAGCTCAGCCTGTCAGTTTATATCGGATGTGAGGCAAGAAATCGGGCAGCTCGTCCCCCCATCTTTTCTCAAAATCTATGATAAGGAAAGGCTTTCGGATATCATCCGTTATCTGCGTGCCCATACGATTCGGGCGGAACGCGGTTTGCTTCATCTCGAAAAGGCCATGGGCAAAACGGCCGAGGCCCGAATCTATTCCGACAAGCTGAGAGATTTGCGTGAAAATCTCCCGGCATTCTCCTCACAGGAAAGAAAAGCCGCAACAGCGCATCTTTCGTGGATGATTGAAGAATACAAGGTTTCCCTGTTTGCCCAGGAATTGAAAACCCGTTACCCTATTTCAAAAAAACGTCTTGATGAGAAAATTAAAGAAATTGAAATGATGGAATAAGTTGAGATTGAAGCCTATGCCTCATTCATCCTCAGATACTTGTTGATATAGGACCGTACGCGCTCTTTGGGCTGGAAGATCCCGAAATGGCCTTCACACAGGATATCGGCGTCCAGGGATAAGAGCGTTTCCATGGAACGACGCCATTTGGCCTTGTCGGAACCGAAAGCAGGCAGAAACGGGCCGTGGATGTCCTGCCCGAAAAGGGTGCGCGTCCCCTCGCGATCGATATAAATTGAGATGGAGCCCGGCGTGTGGCCGGGCGTATGGAGACAGTGGAGCTCTTCATTGCCAAAGGTCATTACGACATGATCTCCGGTCAACTTCATATCGACCCGGGTCGGAGGAAACGCCGTCTGATACCAGGTAGCGGCCGTCCGTATGGCGTCTCCGTCCTCAACGGCCCCGGCATCCAGCTCATGCATCACGATTTGACATCCAAAACGATCACGTAACATCGGGGCGGAGCCGATGTGGTCAATGTGGCAATGTGTCAGGATGATGTGGTTTATCTTTTGCGGGTCCAGGCCGACATCCTCAATATTGCGAATAATGGCCGCCGTGCTGCCACCGGCGCCGGAGTCAATCATGATTAGCTGGTTGTCGAAATCGATGATAAAGGATGTGGCGTCATCTGATCGCGATATCCCGGGACCGCCGACCAGGTATATCCCTTTAGTTATTATCTCTGCATTACCCATCGGTTAAATTAATAATATCATGTAATGGATTACATATAATCACATTATTCCCGTGACTTAAGATCCGCATTATCGTCGTCACGAAGCGATCCGGTTAATTCATTCACGCTTTCCATTTCATGCCGGCGTAAATAATCCGTAATGCCGTCTATGATATGGATCGTCGTCATGGGATCAACGAAGTTAGCTGTACCAACCTGTATCGCCCGTGCGCCGACGATAAGAAACTCGATGGCGTCGGACGCGCTCATGATTCCTCCGATCCCAATGACGGGAATATTTACCTTCCTCACTACCTGCCAGACCATTCTCAAGGCGACAGGCTTAATGGCAGGCCCTGAAAGACCTCCTGTCATGTTTTTGAGATGGGGCTGCCTGGTCTCGATATCGATGGACATTCCTGTAAGAGTGTTGATCAGGGAAACGGCGTCTGCTCCCGCCGCCTCAACACTCTGGGCAATGACGGCTATGTCCGTGACATTTGGCGTCAGCTTGATAATCACTGGCAAATCCGTCACGGCTTTCACCTGCGACGTAACCTCCGCCGCCATGGCCGGATCAGTTCCGAAGGCAACACCACCTTTTTTGACATTAGGGCACGATATATTGATCTCCAATGCACTGACACCTGTAGCACGGGTCAGGATTTCACATACCTGTCGATACTCCTCAATGCTTTCACCATATACATTAGCGATAATAGGAATGTCGTGCTGCCTGAGCCATGGCAGTTTCTCGTTCACAAACGCTGAGACGCCGATGTTCTGCAAACCGATAGCATTGAGCATCCCCGAGGGGGTTTCCATAATCCGCGGTGGCGGATTGCCTGCACGCGGTTCCAGGGACAATCCTTTGACCACAATGGCGCCCAATCTTCTAATATCCAGATAGCGGGCGTATTCTTCCCCGTAGCCAAACGTCCCCGAGGCCGTCATGACGGGGTTCTGAATCATCAATCCCTTTATTTTTACAGTTAGATCCGGTGACCCCGGTTTACGATCTTTGCTTAAGTCCATCTTGTTCACTCATCCCAACTGATATGCCGGATATTGAAGACCGGCCCATCCTTGCAAACCCTCCCGTAGTATCGTTTACCCATACGGTTTTTCAGAGAAACGGCACACCCGAGGCAAGCCCCGACACCGCACGCTATCCTCTCCTCCAGCGATACCTGGCATGACGTGGCACTGTCCCCGATCTGGCCGGCCAGGCATTTCATCATGGCATGAGGTCCACAAGCGTATATAAAGGTATCTTCGCTATTAATGAATTCTATATCCCGGCAAAAGGCGTCCGTTACAAAACCACAGGTCCCCAGGCTACCGTCATCCGTTGTGATGACAACATCGGAACAAAGATCCTTCAATCTCTCCAGGCCGATGAGCGTATCAGCTGTTGTTGAACCGAGATAACAGGTGATCTTGAGGAAAGAAGAGATACGGCATCGGTAATGGTAGGCCAGATAGGTGATTGGCGCCACCCCGAGGCCGCCGGCAATGAGAACGACACGGGATACGGAAGAAGGCGTATGAAACCCCGTCCCCAGGGGACCGAGGACCTCGAGTTCGTCACCCTCATGCAAGTGCGACATAACGCTCGTCCCCTTCCCTGCGACCCGATACAAAACTTCGAATACGCCGCCATTGCGCCGTCTTTCATAAGCATAAACGCTCAGAGGCCGACCGAGGAGAGGGTCCAACCGGTCCCGGAACTTGATCATGACAAACTGGCCTGGATCAGGCACGGCAAAGCTCTCCGGGACCAATACCGACATGATAAAATGACCGGGTGACACCTCCCGGTTGAAGATCACTTTCCCGCGATGCATAGGTTCTTCCTTACTTTTTTCTTATATCGGCCCACATGATGAGAGCGTCTTCGCCCTCATGATCATAATAGCCTTTTCGCGTTCCTTTTATCACAAAACCGAATTTTTCGTACAGTTTAATCGCCGATATGTTGGATGAACGGACTTCCAGCGTGACTGCCGAAATACCTTCGTCTTCAGCCATGAACAGCATGGCGCTCAACAGCTTCAACGCTATTCCTGATCGTCTGAAATCAATTTTAACCGCGATGTTATTGAGTTGCACCTCTCCCGCCACTTCCCAGCAATTTATATAGCCTACAACCGCTTCCGTTTCTCCCAGACAAATTTTAGCGACGAGATTGCGGGCCATCTCGCTTTCCAGTTCACGGGCCCAGAGATTTTCCGATCCGGGATTCGAAAACGATTCACCCTCAATACGCATGACCTCAGCCACATCATCCAAAGTCATGGCTGCAATACGGACGCTACCCGAAAGCTTATTATTAAAAGCCATAGAATATTTCGAACAGCAGCGACGCCGCAATAAAAATGGCGCAAAACATCAAAAAGTCTCTGCGCATTTTGATTGTATTGAGGGCTACGGCCACAAGAAGGACCGGAAAAGCGAAATAGACGAGGTTCAGGGCATTGATGGCAGAAACCGGCAGTTTTGGATAAAGATATATGAGGAGCATGGCTCCCAGTGCTGTGCAGGCAAAGATAAAGGCCGCAGACGTGACAAATGCCTTCAGTAAGGCAAGCAAATGCTTTCTTTCTATGCCTCGAATGTCTCCTGCTTTCGCATCTTCCAGAGCGCCATCTGACAGCTTGTCGTTACTGGCCGTCAGACGGGTATCGATTATCTGCGTCACATAAGACATGGGTAGAAAAAGGAGGAGCGAGAATGCCAGAAGGCTCCGGGAAGCATCGCCCAGTTGAAAACCGGCCAGAATAGCAGCGGCGGTTATAAAGACGGCCAGAAGGGAATCATTGGGTGGGATATAGTTCCCCAATGCCGGACGGTCCACCCATAGAAGCTCAAGAAAGGCGCCAATGATAAGCCCGGTCCTTATATCTCCAAGTACCAGCCCAATGATCGGTGCGGTAACGATAGGACGCGAGATCATCAGTTGCAGGCATATCCGGTCAAGACAGAGAAAAGAGCCCAGCAATGAAATCAGAATGATTTTGATTAACATTTGCCATACCCTCTTTGGTTGGTGAACGTTCTATAGATCCGGATTGTCAGGCAACGCCAGTACATTGGTAGGTTTTTCTCGCGGAACACGCCGCAATTCAATTTCCACGTTCAGATGCAGAAGGCTTTTGATGCTTTCCATATCCCGGTCACTCAACAAAACACAGGTTGAGAGCTGATGACGGCAAGCTTCGTTATAAACATTGCCTACATTGAGCTTGTTGAACTTGAATCCCATATTATAGGCGCGCAACGCATCAGTGATATTTGAAAACAAGACAATCGCCTTCTTTCCAAATCCTTGCTTGAAAGGTACCGAGCCGGCAAAGGCTTCTACGCTGTAAACAACAACATCAACCTCTCGCGGAACGGCCATTTTGATGACTGTTTCCCGGAAAAAATCGTTGGCTACGTCATCATCGACCACAAAAATGCAACCCGCCTTTATGTACGGGACCCATCCTTCTATTATCTGACCGTGAACCAACCGATTATCAACGCGGACCAGGGCAATATTCATAGATTCATATCCGTCACAGGATGGTTCTGCTCAGGTAACTTTTTTATTCAGTATTTCACTGGCCACACAGATATTTTTTATCCCATAGTCCCGGATGAAAAGAGCAAATTCCTTGAGCGGCATCTTTTCCCTTACATCTGATATTTTCAGCAGCATCGGCAAATTAACGCCTGTAACAACCTCAACCTTACCTTCCTTCATAAAAGAAAGCGATACATTCGAGGGAGTCCCCCCGAAGAGGTCCGTCAGGATAAGAACGCCTTTCCCTTGGTCCAGCTTTTTGATGGCCGTACTGATCTCTTTTCGTATTTCTTCAAGGCCCTTCGTCTGATCGACGGAGATGTGGAGAACCCCCTTCATCGACCCTTTAATAAGCTCCGCAGCCTTGATCAATTCACTCCCCAATTCACCGTGGGTCGTTATCAGTACGCCTATCATATTCCATCCTTGCCGGTGATGCCCCTTCAGCTTATCCGCCTAAGGATCAAGGCAGTTCGTTTTCTCATTCCGGCTTATATTTTTAGACGCGTACGCTAATGGAATAAAACCCAATTGTCAAGATATTATCACGGGACCTTAACCTGTTTCAAAAGTTCACTTTATCACCCGTCCCATGTAAAATTATTCCTCTTGAATTATCTTAAAAACGCAGATTTCTAAAATAAACTGTGATAAGTAAGCTAATCACGAGCAAATTATTAAAACTATATCGATCAGGACAGGAAACTGGCATGTCACCTATTTCATTGAAATATCCCGTCTCATATCTAATAATATGCCTTCTTTTTTCATCCCTTGTCTTAACGGGCGCCTGTTCGTCAAAAAAAGAGCCTCCCGCCAGGCCACCCATTCCCGTTACGGCGGCCTTAGTCTTGCAAAAGGCCATCCCTGTCCAGTTGAAGGTCATCGGGAATGTTGAGTCCTGTCAGACCATATCCGTCAAAACACAGATTACGGGACCCATCACGAAAATCTTTTTCAGGGAAGGCCAGGATGTGCAGAAGGGGGATCTTCTCTTTAAAATCGATTGCCGCCCCTATGAAGAGGCATTGAAACAGGCGGAGGCCAATCTTGCAAGGGACACTGTCCAGGCAAAGAATGTGGAAGCCGATTTGCAGCGCTACACGGCCCTTCTGGAAGACCAGTATGTCACAAAACAGCAGTATGATCAGATACGAACAAACTGGGCGGCCCTACAATCAACCATGAAAGCCGATAAGGCTGTTGTCGAAAACTGCAGGGTCCAGACCGAATACTGTTCCATAAGCGCCCCCATTAGCGGTCGAACGGGAACCATCAAGGTTAATCAGGGCAATATCGTCAAGGCTAGCGATATCGAAGTGGTTGTCATCAATCAAATTCAGCCTATTTACGTCACTTTCGCCATACCTGAAAAGGACTTGCCGCTGGTCAAGAAATTCCAGGCCCTATCCCCTCTTAAGACGGAAGCCCAGATATCCCGAGACAATCGACCCGAAAAGGGCGTCTTGACCTTCATTGATAATGCCGTCAATAAAGCTACCGGCACGATCATTCTCAAAGGGACCTTTGCAAATATTGAGCGGCGGCTTTGGCCGGGCCAGTTTGTCAATGTCGTCCTGACCCTGGCTGTGGAACCGAATGCGCTTCTCGTTCCTTCACAGGCCGTCATGACCGGCCAGTCCGGTCAATTCGTTTTCATCATCAAACCCGACCTTGCGGTCGAGATCAGAAACATCACAACCGGTATCAGCATCGACGGTGAAACTATTATCCTGAGCGGGCTCCAGGCAGGAGAACGAGTGGTCACGGATGGACAGATGCGACTGACCCCCGGGGCAAAAGTGGCCATTAAAACAGCACCCTGATATCTTAACTTGGAATTGACTGCATGAACATTTCTGCGCTCTTTATACGCCGTCCCATCATGACCACCCTGGTCATGATGTCGATTCTTCTTTTCGGGACTGTCGCCTACCGTGCCCTTCCCGTCAGTGATCTCCCCAATGTTGATTTTCCAACGATCCTTGTTTCCGCCGGCCTCCCCGGCGCAAGCCCCGAAACAATGGCCTCTGCCGTGGCAACGCCCCTGGAGAAGCAATTCTCAACAATCGCCGGTATCGATTCCATGACATCGATAAGCGGCTTGGGGGTGACACAGATCACTGTTCAGTTTAACCTGAACAGGAACATAGATGCAGCAGCACAGGACATCCAGACGGCCATAGCCACTGCCGCCAGTCAACTGCCACCCAACATGCCTACCCCTCCAACCTTCCGTAAGGTAAATCCGGCAGATCAACCGATTATCTATCTCGGCCTGGGTTCCGCAACCATGCCCTTGTCAAACGTAGATGAATATGCCCAGACGCTTTTCGCACAAAGGATCTCCATGATCAGCGGTGTCGCCCAGGTACAGGTTTACGGGGCGCAAAAATATGCCGTCCGCGCCCGCCTTGACCCACGGGCCCTGGCAGCCAAATCCCTGGGCATTGATGAAGTGGTCAGTGCGATTCAGGCAGGAAATGTGAATCTCCCGACGGGTACCCTCTGGGGAACACATCAGGCCTTCACTATCGAGGCAAAGGGCCAGCTCACAAACGCTGCGGCCTACCGCCCCCTCATCGTAGCCTATCGAGGCGGCGCACCGGTCAGTCTCGGGGAATTGGGGCAGGTCATCGACAGTGTGGAAAACGACAAGGTGGCATCCTGGCTCAATGGCTCCCGGGCTATTATTCTGGCCATTCAGCGTCAGCCCGGTACGAATACGGTTGAGGTTGTAAAGTCCATTACAGACCTTCTTCCTAAATTACGTGCGGAAATCCCTGCCTCACTGAATATCGATACTCTTTATGACCGATCCATCTCTATCAAGGAGGGCTTCAGAGATGTTCAGATCACGCTGCTGATAGCCTTGATACTTGTCATTCTGGTCATCTTCGTCTTTCTGCGCAACATCTCCGCCACGATTATTCCGAGCCTTGCCCTGCCCTTGTCCCTCGTGGGAACCTTCGCCGTCATGCATCTCGGCGGCTACAGCCTTGATAACTTCTCCCTCATGGCCCTGACCCTCAGCGTCGGTTTCGTCGTGGACGATGCCATTGTCGTTCTGGAGAATATCGTCCGGCACATGGAGCATGGCGAAAGTGCCCGTGAGGCCGCTTTGAAAGGCTCCAGGGAAATTGGCTTCACCATCCTGTCCATGACGCTCTCACTTGTCGCCGTTTTCATTCCTGTTCTCTTCATGGGGGGGATCGTCGGAAGGCTCATGAACGAATTTGCCGTCACGATTTCCGTTGCCGTTCTCATTTCCGGTTTCGTTTCCCTAACCTTGACACCCATGCTTTGCAGCCGTTTCCTGCGCCCGCCCGGCACAGGTCAACACAACCGCCTTTACAGGATGTCCGAACAATTTTTCGACGGCATGCGCCATGCCTACGAAAAAAGCCTTACCTGGACAATGAAGCATCAATCCATGGTGCTTGCCATGTCTGTTCTATTCATCGTCGGCGTGATTTGTTTCTATATGATTACGCCCAAAGGTTTCCTCCCTCTGGAAGACACCTCTCAGGTTTTCTGCTTTACAGAGGCCAGTCAGGGGATTTCCTTTGAGTCTATGGCAGAACACCAGAAGAAGGTCGCCGATATTGTCGCGCGCGATCCCAATGTCGAGAAAGTGATGTCCAGCATCGGCCCCTCAGGCCCAAACGTCTCGGCCAATTCGGGGCGCATGTTCATCAAACTCAAACCTCGTGACGAGAGGTCTCTCAGCGTGGATGAATTTATCCAGAAAATGAGGCCGCAATTCGCAACGGTTCCGGGAATCCAGGTGTTTATGCAGAATATGCCGCCCATACGCATCGGCGGCGTTTTGACGAAAAGCCAATACCAATACACCCTCCAGGGTTCCGATACCCGTGAACTTTATGAACATGCCCCGATCCTGGAAGCGAAGCTCAAAGAACTGCCGGGATTTCAGGATGTAACCAGCGATCTTCAGATCAAAAACCCACAGGTAACAATCAATATTGACCGGCAAAAGGCATCAGCCCTCGGACTGAGCGCCGGACAGATAGAAGACGCCCTTGCCAGCTCATACTCAGCAAGGCAGATTTCTACAATTTATGCCCCGACAAATCAATACCGGGTCTTGGTTGAACTACTCCCCGAATACCAGATGGACCCGGCCGCCCTCTCCATGCTTTATGTCCGCTCATCTTCAGGCAATTTGGTCCCCCTCAACACCGTGGCGACGATGGAGCGAACCGTCGGTCCGCTGATTGTCAATCATCTCGGCCAACTTCCGTCTGTGACCATTTCCTATAATCTGGCCCCGGGAAAATCCCTGGGAGATGCCGTCACAGAAGTGGAAAAAACGGCCCGAATGGTACTGCCCGCAACTATTACCGGCAGCGCACAAGGGACGGCACAGGCCTTTGAATCGTCCATGGTGGGCATGGGCATCCTCATTCTCGTGGCCATTCTGGTGATTTACATTGTCCTGGGTATTCTCTACGAAAGCTTCATTCACCCGCTCACCATCCTGTCCGGTCTGCCTTCTGCCGGCCTGGGAGCCCTTTTAACCCTTTTGATCTTCCGTCTCGACCTGAATCTCTATGCCTTGGTCGGTATTATCATGCTGATTGGAATTGTGAAGAAAAATGCAATCATGATGATCGATTTCGCTCTGGATGCAGAAAGGAAAGAAGGGAAAAAACCGGCGGAAGCCATTTATCAGGGTGCTGTCATCAGATTCCGCCCGATCATGATGACGACCATGTCGGCACTTATGGCTACCCTGCCGATTGCCCTCGGGCTGGGCGCCGGCGCAGAATCGAGACAACCCCTGGGTCTGGCTGTTGTAGGCGGACTTATCTTTTCACAGGTCGTGACGCTGTACATCACCCCGGTGGTTTATCTTTACTTTGATTCGTTGCAGACCAAGCTCCGCAACTATCACCAACGACTTCGTCATCAATAGGTTTAATACCCCGTTATTTCTTCTTTTTTTCCATCTTCTTTTTTAGAATATCACCGAAGGAACCCAGAGATGTCGTTCCTTTCTCCATATATTCTTTATAGTCATCTTCGGGTACTTTTGACGTCCTGCCCGTTTCAGCTTCCTGAGGCTCTGACACAGGCATGGACAGGGATATTCTTTTTTGTCCACTGTCTATCGCATCTACCCGGACTTCTATCACCTGGCCTTCTTTCACAGCGTCTCGCGGATGGGCAATTTTTCTCCCCTTACCCAGTTTAGAAATATGGATGAGTCCATCCACCCCCGGTCCAAGGTTGACAAAGGCCCCAAATGTCGTCAAGCGAACAATTTTGCCTGTATGCAGGGATCCTTCAGGATAATTCGCCGATACTTCCTTCCAGGGGTCAGACAGCGTCTGTTTTAAGGACAGGCTGATCCGGTTATTTTCCCAATCCAGTTTTGTGATGACAACATCCAGTGCCTGTCCGATGGACAGATGCTCTTTAATATCCTCTACGCGATCCCAACCGATTTCAGAAATCGGCAGGAGCCCCTGCAAACCGCCGATATCCAGAAAAGCGCCAAAATCCCTCACAGAAACGATCGTCCCGGTTATTAACATACCTTCGCTAAGCGTTCCCTTCAGGGCTTCTCCATCAATCTTCTTTTGTTCTTCCAGGATGGCCCGGCCCGAAAGAATGATATTGCGTCCCTTTTCCCCATATTCAATGATTTTGTAAGTCATTTTACGACCGACATAATCCGGAGCATTTTCTATTCTTTGAAGGCCCATCTGGGAATAAGGGCAGAATCCGCGCATATCACCGGACAGTTTGATCTCAAACCCTCCCTTGATCTCTTTCTCTACCGTACCTTCAACCGGAATCCCATTTCGCCAGGCCTCTTCCATATAGTTTCTTGCCGAGTCCCCGGCGCCTATCCTGCTGGTGAACAATTTTTCATTATGCTTTGAAGACAAAAAGTAAGCTGTGACCGTATCTCCTTCTTTTACCGTTACATTGCCTTCCTCGTCGATATATTCCTGCTTGTCCAGATACCCTTCGCTTTTTCCTCCAAGATCGATGAAAATCCATTCCCGGGTTATTTTGACTACCGTTGCGGTGATCTTATGGCCGGGGTTTAAAAAATCCTTCCGTACCTCGGTTTTTCCAAACATCTCAGCAAAGCTCTGCTCTTCCTTCGGTTCATTATTATCTTCAGCCATGGCAACCTTCCTCATTCTCAAATGATGTCATAATACGCGCCATAATTTCCCTATCATATGTGCTTCTTCCGGATGAACAGCAAAGTTGATTCACAAATGGATGCATTAATTATATAGCGCGATCTCTTGCCTTCTGAATTACTAAAGATGGAAGAGATTGTCAATCGAATGGAACATGCAGAATCACAGGCTCCTTTTTATCACAAAAATATTTTGACATCTCATGCCTGATTGCCTATAGGTAAAACGAGCGTTTTATCTACAGGCAATATTCGGCAATAGATCTTACCACAGCTTTTTTATCCTTCTCTGAAGGGGGAACAGGATATTGGTTTGCTATTTTCATTCAAAAAAGAGAAAAGAAAGGGGGCGGTCTCAAGTCATCGGGCTTCATTAGCTTATGGTATCTCAGAAGGTTAACTGGGGTAGCTATTCATTGAAAATTTTAAAAAAAGTGAGGAGAGTCTAAATGAGAGGATTCAAAAAGAGCGTATTTCTTCTGATCTGTAGTTTATCGTTTCTATTCCTGTGGGCCGTCATTCCCGCCACATCCATGGCTCAAAAAGCCAAAGCCGAACCCGCCGACAAATTGGGAAAGGTCAAAGCAGCCTATGACGCCGGCAAGATGGGGGATATGTCAGACTATGATCCATCCAACCCCATCATCCCGAAAGGGGACACCATCAAGATCGCCGTCGTGGCCTCTTTTTCCGGCGTCTCGGCAGCCAATGGGGCATTCTATTGGAATGTTGTGCAGTGGGTAGCCCATGACATCAATAAAAGAGGCGGCATTTTGGTTGACGGTAAAAAGAAACTCGTCGAGGTGCTCAAAGCCGACCACATGAGCAAGGCGGACCAGTGCAAGAAGATCTGTGAGCGCATGATTCTCCAGGAGAAAGTTCATGTTCTCTGGGGTACCGACGGCAGCCATCTCATGAAGGTCATCAATGACACGGCCAACAAATACAAGGTCATCGCCCTGAACGCCACGTGTTTGTCCGAAGATCTCATGGATGCCACCAATTTCTCCCGCTATGCCTTCCACGCCGCTTATTCCACCGAGCAGGTCGGCCGCGGTCTGGCTTATTATTACGGCCAGATCCGGAAGAAGGAAAAGAAGTTTTATATCCTGTGCCAGGATTACTCCTTCGGTCACGGGATGGCAGAAGGGTTCAAGAAAGGCTTAAAGGAATATTATCCCGAGGCGCAGGTTGTCGGTGAAGATTTCCATAAGCTCTTCCTCACGGATTACGCCCCTTATCTGGAAAAAATCAAGGCCTCCGGCGCCGAAGTCATCTACACCGGCGACTGGCTCCCCGATGCGGGCAACCTTCTCAAGCAGGCCAGGCAGATGAAGGTGATGCTTCCTTTTGCCAACATCTATATGGACGAGCCCAACTTCCTTCATGAAGTCGGTGTCGAGGGGACGAACGGCTTGACCAATCTCAGCACCTGGAACACGGCAAACCCGCAATTCAAGCTGCCGGGGCACATTAAAATGTATAAGGCCTGGCATGACCAGTGGAAGAACAAGTGGAAGACAGCGCCATACAACAGCCGGACTTTTGAAATATTTGGCGGAAATTGGGGATCCTGGACAGGCGTTACCTATTGGCTCATGAGTGTTATGGAACGAGCAAAGAGTACGGACCCTGAAAAGATCATCGCCGTGTGGGAAAATGACACCTATCAATATGTCAATGGGAAAAAGGTGAAGATGAGGGCCTGCGATCACAAGATCGTACAGGATCTCGCCGTTTCCGAATTTGTCCCCTGGGAGCAGCAGAAGGTATCATACAACATCCCGCCTTACTACTGGTATAAGGGATCATCCTCCTATGGTCCGACAGCCGTTCTCCCGGCAGCCAAGGTTCTACCCTGGATGGATCAGAAGCTGGATCGTTGCAAGGGGAAAAACGGATGGGGTGAATAGAACCATCACATGATTCACAAAAAGCCGGGACATTTTACTTTGTCCCGGCTTTTTTATTCCAGGGGCGGGGCGGTGTGAGAAGATCCAAAGGCTCCTTCTTATCGCAAATATGTTTTGACATCTCATGCCTGATTGCCTATAGATGAAATACTCTTTTTTCAACTTCAATTCTTATCTATAAATCTTACAGCACAACTTTTCATCTTTTTCTGAAGGGTAGGTCGGTTATTTTTATCTAAAAAAAGAAAGAGGAAGGAGGGATCTAACGTCATCTGGCTTCATTGGCTTATGATATCTCGTAATGATAACTGGGGTGGATATTCAAAATTTAAAAAAAGTGAGGAGAGTCTAAATGAGAGGATTCAAAAAGAGCGTATTTCTTCTGATCTGTAGTTTATCGTTTCTATTCCTGTGGGCCGTCATTCCTGCCACATCCCTGGCTCAAAAAGCGGATAAAAAAACCAAAGCCGAACCCGCCGACAACTTAGGAAAAGCCAAAGCAGCCTATGACGCCGGCAAAATGGGGGACATGTCTGGCTATGATCCGGCCACCGTTGTTTCTCCCACGGGCGATACGATTAAGATCGCTGTTGTTGCCTCTTTTTCCGGGCCGGCGGCATTAAACGGGTTGCTCTATTGGCAGGTAACGCAATGGGTGGCCCATGACATCAACAAAAGAGGCGGCATCTTTGTGGACGGCAAAAAAAAGCTCATTGAGATTATCAAGGCCGATCATATGGGCAAGGCGGACCAGTGCAAGAAGATCTGTGAACGTATGATTCTTCAGGAGAAGGTTCATGCGCTCTGGGGCACCGACGGCAGTCATCTGATGAAAATCATCAATGAAACTGCGAACAAATATAAGGTCATTGCCATAAATGCCACATGCCTGTCCGATGACCTCATGGATGCATCCAACTTCTCCCGTTATGCCTTCCATACCGCTTTTTCTACCGAACAGGTCGGTCGCGGCCTGGCCTATTATTACGGTCAAATCCGGAAGAAGGAGAAGAAGTTTTACATCCTCTGTCAGGATTACTCCTTCGGTCACGGGATGGCTGAGGGGTTCAGGAAGGGGTTGAAGGAATACTACCCCGAGGCACAGCTCGTTGGTGAAGATTTCCACAAACTCTTCCTCACGGATTACGCCCCTTATCTCGAGAAGGTCAAGGCCTCCGGCGCCGAAGTCATCTACACCGGCGACTGGCTTCCAGACGCCGGCAATCTTCTCAAGCAGGCCAGACAGATGAAGGTAATGCTGCCCGTGGCCAACATCTATATGGACGAGCCCAACAGTTTGCATGAAGTCGGTGTCGAGGGGACAAACGGATTGACCAATCTCAGCACCTTCAACACGGCAAACCCGCAATTCAAGCTGCCGGGACACATAAAGATGTATAAGGCCTGGAATGACCAATGGAAGAACAAGTGGAAAACGGCGCCTTACAACAGCAGGCTTTTTGAAATTTACGGCGGCAATTACGGTTCCTGGACAGGGGTTACCTATTGGTTCCTGAGTGTTATGGAACGGGCGAAGAGCACGGATCCGGAAAAGATTATCGCCATATGGGAGAATGATACCTATCAATTCGTCAATGGGAAAAAGGTGAAGATGAGAGCCTGCGATCACAAGATCATACAGGATCTTGCCGTTTCCGAATTTGTTCCCTGGGAACAGCAGAAGGTGTCATTCAATATCCCGCCTTACTACTGGTACAAGGGATCATCCTCCTACGGTCCGACAGCTGTGCTTCCTGCAGCCAAGGTTCTCCCCTGGATGGATCAGAAGCTGGATCGTTGCAAGGGGAAAAACGGCTGGGGTGAATAGAACCTTCGCATAATTAATAAAAAAAGCCGGGACATTTTTCGTTGTCCCGGCTTTTTTTATTTTATTGGTCGGGGCGGGGTGATTTGAACACCCGACATCCTGCTCCCAAAGCAGGCGCGCTACCAGGCTGCGCTACGCCCCGACGGCTGTACCTTTTTGCTGTAAATATTGTTTTAATTCTTTCATAGCCTGAGCCCGGTGGCTCAGGCTATTTTTCATCTCAGGTGGCAACTCCGCTACGGTTACGCCCTGATCAGGCAGAAAAAAGACGGGATCATAACCGAAGCCGCCATCACCGCAACAGCTTTCGCTTATTATACCGGCCCAGCGTCCTTCAAATGAATGATAAGCGCCATCAGGTTCATACAATACAATGACACACCGAAATGCAGCCTTTCTTTTGTCCGACGGCACAGTCCGCATATCATCAAGGAGCTTTATATTGTTCTGTTCGTCCGAGGCGTTGTCTCCGGCATAACGGGCGGAATAGATTCCAGGAGCACCTCCCAAAATATCCACTTCCAGCCCCGAATCATCGGCCAGGGCGGTTTCATTCGTCTGCTCCGAGATGGCTTTGGCCTTTTTATAAGCATTCTCAAAAAAGGTCAACCCGTCTTCAACAACATCCGGTATTTCCGGGTAATTTCTTAAAGACTTGATCTCCACGGGCAGATCGGACAGGATCGCCTCGATTTCTCTCGCCTTGCCCTGATTCCTGGAGGCAAGAACAATTCTTTTCAGCATGTTGTTCCCAGGATATCCCGCTGCATGTTCGTCAGTTCAATAATACCCCTGGAAGCCAGTTCAAGCATCTCGTCAAGGCTTTTGCGATCAAAAGGGTTTCCTTCCGCCGTTCCCTGAACTTCGATGAAGCGGCCTTGTGAGGTCATAACCACATTCATATCGACCTCAGCGCGGGAATCTTCGCTATAGTCAAGATCAAGCAGCACATCGCCAGCCACAACCCCAATGCTGACGGCGGCAACAAAATCCGCGACAGGAATTTTATCAATCCTGCCGGATGCTTTCAATTTTATGAACAAATCCATGAGAGCGACAAAACTGCCGGTAATGGATGCGGTTCGCGTTCCGCCATCGGCTTGGATGACATCACAGTCGATATGGATCGTTTTTTCGCCATAGGCGTTCAAATCCGTTACCGCACGAAGAGACCTGCCGATCAGGCGCTGAATCTCATGGGTTCTGCCGCCCACTTTCCCGCGCGAGGATTCCCGTGATGATCTTTTTTCGGTTGCCATGGGCAACATTGCATATTCAGCGGTCAACCAGCCCTTCCCCGTGTTTCTCAGGAACGGCGGCACTTCGTCCAGAAGAGTTGCCGTGCAGATGACTTTCGTATTCCCCATTTCAATAAGGACAGATCCTTCGGGATATTTAAGATAATCCTTGAAGATATGAATGTCTCTCAACTCTGTCGGCTTGCGGTTATCGGCTCTCATGTTGCTTCATTTCCCTGTAACATAAATGGTTACAAACTATCCTTGATACCCTTGCTCAACGCCCGTGCGATTTCCGCCTGACTTTTTTCATCGGTTAACTTTTTTCTATTCTCGGCATTACCGGCAAAGCCGATTTCGACAACGACGGCCGGGATCGTGATTCCCTCAAGGAGCTGGAGCGGCGCATCCCGCAATCCTCTGCTTTCCTTTGGGAACACGGATTCGAGTTGCTTCTGTAAATTCTGCGCCAG
>CAZBME010000022.1:30745-69016 GCA_964492965.1 uncultured Syntrophaceae bacterium
CTCTGCTTTCCTTTGGGAACACGGATTCGAGTTGCTTCTGTAAATTCTGCGCCAGTCGGACACTTTCATTCAGATATTTATTCTTGGTCATGTCGCCAATAATGGCCGAAGACTCGTCCTTGGCTTTTTTGCCTGGTTTAAAGCCGGGAAAGTAGATTTCAAATCCCTTTGCCGTCTTGTAAAATCCGGTATTAATATGGATACTCACCATGGCGCGGGCTTGGATGGCATTGATTTTTTTAATTCGATCCGCAACGGAGACATCAACATCTTTATCGCGAGTGAGAACAACCTGAAGATTTCCGCTTTTGCTCAGCTCTTTGTGAACCAGAAGCGCTAATTTCAGGGTGATCTCCTTCTCCTGCAACTTATCCGCTATCTTGACGCCGGAATCCGCCCCACCATGGGCCGGATCGATAATCACCGTCACTTTGGCCGTTTGAGATTGGGCGTAAACCGGGCTTACGAAAAATACCAAGCAGGCGAAGAAGCAATAAAATATAGGTTTTATAAATAGATTATACATATTTCCATAATGTCGTATTTCTTAGTTTGATCGGGTTGTATATCTTAATTTATATATTTATGTCAATTCATAACAGGAGTATCACCCTCTTCTTAATCGTTCAACCGTCACAACGGCTTTCAGGCCTTTGATGGCCGAAACCATATGATTGAATTGATTGAGGTCATGCACTTCCACTTTAAAGGTACACGTAGCCTTCAGGTCGGGTGTTGTATCGACCTCGGCATGGGTAATATTGACGTCTAACGAAGAGATTAAGGCGCTTACTTCCGCAAGAACACCTTTCTTATCACGGCAAATCACCCGCATCAGAACGGAAAATGTCTGATTCTTTTTCACATTCCATTGTACATCTACCAGCCTCTCGGAATCCAGCTCCTGCGTATTGGAGCATTGCGCTGTATGAATGGTAATACCACGCCCTCTTGAGATATAACCGACAATATCATCGCCTGGAATCGGTTCGCAGCATTTTGCAAATTTTACCATGACATCTTCAACGCCTGTCAGGGAAATACCGACCGTTGATGGAGCCGTTTCTTTGTGCTTTGCCTTTTCTTGGTGCTGATCTTCCTTTTTTTTCGCATCTTCGGGAAGAAAATGATTGGTAATATGTTTGGCGGATACTCGTCCGAAGCCTATAAGCGCCATGAGGTCTTCTGCGGAATTCAGCATGTGCTCTTCGAAAACCTTTTCCATTCCATCTGACTTCAAAATACTGGACAGCTTCAGGTGATGCTTCTTGAGCTCGCGCTCCAGGATATCCCGACCCAGTTCAATGCTTTTTTTGCGTTCCTCTGTTTTAATCCATGTTTTTATTTTTGCCCTGGCTTTGGAGGTAACGGCCCACTTGAGCCAATCCTTTCCGGGATGATGACCGGCCTGGGTGATGATCTCCACAGTATCGCCATTACGGAGTTCATATTTCAGCGGCACAATATTCCGGTTGATTTTGGCGCCGATGCACTGGTTTCCCACATCCGTATGGACGCTGTAAGCAAAATCGATGGGGGTTGCCCCCTTTGGAAAGGATTTTACATCACCGCCAGGGGTAAAGACATAAACCTCATCGGGAAAAAGGGCCATTTTAAGGTTGGTCATAAACTCCCGGGGATTTTCCGAATCCTGCTGGACTTCAAGCAATTCACGCATTTTTCTGATCTGCTCATCATCCGTGGCGGGGCTTGATCTCTTTTCCTTATAACGCCAGTGTGCAGCGATTCCCTCTTCTGCCCAATCGTGCATGGCCGTTGTTCTGATCTGAATTTCCACTCTTTCGCCATAAGGGCCGATGACCGTCGTATGGAGCGACCGGTATCCATTTGCCTTCGGCATGGCAATTCGATCTTTAAAACGCCCCGGCACCGGTTTCCAGAGGGCATGGACAACGCTCAGAGCTTCGTAGCATTCCTTATCCTTATCCGTGTCCAGGATGATTCTAAAGGCAATCAGATCATACACCTCGTCGAAATCTATGCCCTGTGCCTTCATCTTGGAAAAAATGCTGTAGAAATGCTTTGCCCGTCCCTCCACTTCACCTTTCAGGCCGTACTTTTCGATTTCCTGAGAGATGATGCGCTTGACCTCGTCCGTATAGAGATCCCTTTGCTCTTTTTTCTTGTCTATGCGTTTGGCAATCTCTGAGTATGCTTCACTATCCAGATAGAAAAAAGCAAGGTCCTCCAATTCAACCTTCATCCAATTGATCCCGAGACGGTTGGCCAGAGGGGCATGAAGTTCCAGGGTTTCCTTGGCAATGAATCGTTGCTTTTCCGGCGACTGGTATTGGAGAGTCCTCATGTTGTGAATACGATCTGCCAAGCGGACAAGGAGGACCCGCATGTCCGTGGACATGGCCAGGATCATTTTTCTGAAATTCTCCGCCTGCCGTTCTTCCTGACTTGCATAGGTAATCTTGCTGATTTTTGTCAGACCATCGACGAGTTGCGCAACATCTTTGCCAAAGGCATTTTCCACTTGTTCGAGAGTCGTCAATGTATCTTCCACGGTATCGTGGAGGAGACCCGTGATGATCGTGGCGGCATCCAGCTTCATATCAGCCAGGATTCCCGCTACCTCCATGGGATGGGTCAAATAGGGTTCACCGGACAGGCGCAACTGTCCCTGGTGTACCGTTGCGGAAAACACGTATGCCTTTTCGATCAATTCCAGATCTTCATTGGACAGATAAGACTGGGTTTTATCGAGGATGTCGGTAATACGCAACATTTTGCGGGTTATCCCTCTTTAATCGTATTGACAACAAACTTGACGGTTTCATCCAGCGACAGGGCCAGGACTTCACCGGATTTGCGTATTTTGACTTCTACTTTTCCCTCCACCAGTCGCTTCGGACCGACGGTAATACGCAAGGGAATGCCCAACAGATCGGCATCTTTAAATTTAACGCCCGCTCTTTCATCCCGATCATCCAGGATGACGTCGATCCCCTCTGATTGTAATGACTGATACAGGTGCTGTGAGGCTTCGGCAAGAGAGGCCTCGTTCATATTAACAGGTGTGATGATGACATGGTATGGCGCGATAGACATAGGCCAGATAATGCCGTCCTCGTCGTAGTGCTGCTCGACACAGGCAGCCATAGTCCGTCCGATACCAATGCCGTAACATCCCATCACCATGAGCTGTTCTTTGCCGTTACGATCCAGATATAACGCTTTCATGGCCTTGCTGTATTTTGTCCCAAGTTTGAAGACATGCCCTACTTCGATCCCTCTGGCGAATTTAATTTCTCCGGTACATCTCGGGCATAGGTCTCCCTGCCTGACAACACGCAGATCTGCGTATTCAGCCACCTTGAAATCCCGGTTGATATTGATATTCTTGAGATGATGGTCTTCCTTGTTCGCTCCGGCAACCATATTGATCCGGTTCATCAAGGAATAATCGGCAATGACCTGACATTTAATCCCGATAGGGCCGACAAATCCACGAGGCGAGCCGGCTACGTCCTTGATCATATCATCCACGGCCATCTCCAGAACATCACACCGCAGGTGATTTTTCACCTTGATCTCGTTTACTTCTTCATCACCGCGGACCAGTACGGCCAGAGCCTTCCCGTCTGCGCTGTAGATGAGTGTTTTAATCACATCGTGGGGTTGCACCTTAAGAAAACGGCAAACTTCTTCAATGGTCCTCACATCAGGCGTCAACACCTCTTCAATCGGCAGAAATTGCTTCTCATCGCTGATGTCATCTTTTGGTCTCGCGACTTCGGCCTTTTCCAAGTTTGCAGCATAACCGCAGCTGCTGCAATACGCCATCGCATCCTCTCCCGATTCAGCGACAACGAGGAATTCATGGGAATAGCTGCCACCAATGCTGCCCGTATCTGCCTCTACGGGACGAAACAGGAGCCCGCATCTCTCAAAGATTCTATTATAGGCGTCGAACATCTTCTTATAGCTTTCTTCTGCCCCGGCCTCATCGGCGTCAAAGCTATAGGCGTCCTTCATTCCGAATTCACGGCAGCGCATAACGCCGAAGCGGGGCCTTATCTCATCCCGGAATTTCGTCTGGATCTGATAAAGATTGAGGGGAAGCTGCCTGTATGATTTGACCTCGTTACGCACAAGGTCCGTGATGACTTCTTCATGGGTAGGACCGAGACAGCATTCCGCATCACGTCTATCACGGAATCGCAATAATTCCTTGCCATAGAATTCCCATCGCCCCGATTCCTTCCACAAGTCTGCCGGTTGTACCATAGGCATGTGCAATTCCTGCGCTCCGGCCCGGTCCATCTCCTCGCGGATGATTTGTTCCACTTTCCGGATAACCCTGTAACCCACAGGCAAATAGGTATAAATGCCGCTAGTAAGCTTTCTGATAAGTCCGGCACGCAACATGAGTTGATGACTGGCGACTTCCGCATCGGAAGGAACTTCGCGCCCTGTGGGTAAAAACATCTCTGAATATCGCATTAAACCTCCTTGTTCTGATCAAGCATCGTACTAATTTCTTTCATCAAAACGTCAACAAATTCATTTTCCTTAATTTTTCGTACAGTCTTGCCCTTCTTGAAAAGCATGCCGTATCCGCGACCGCCGGCGATACCGATATCGGCTTCTGCGGCTTCTCCCGGTCCGTTGACCACGCAACCCATCAGGGCAATTTTCAGATAAGACCGAACCCCGGCCAATCGACGTTCCACTTCCCTTGACAATCTGTCCAGATCGATTTCACAACGCCCGCAGGTCGGGCATGAGATAATGTCAACCCCTACTTTACGAATATTCAATGTTCGCAAGATCCCATAGGCAATTGGTATTTCACGGACAGGGTCTCCCGTCACAGAACATCGTATGGTATCCCCTATGCCTTCATAGAGCAATGCCCCTATCCCGATGGACGATTTAACCGCCGCATTCAAAAGGCTGCCTGCTTCCGTAACGCCCAGATGCAGCGGATAATCGACCTGTTCGGACAGACCGCGGTAGGCCGCAATCATTGTCGGCACGTCAGACGACTTTACGGAAACTTTAATCCTGTCAAATCCCATGTCTTCTATCCGGCGAATATGTCTCACGGCGCTTTCCACCAGCGCTTCAGATGTCGGCTTGCCATATCTCTGCAACAGGTCCTTTTCCAGTGAACCTGCGTTAATCCCCACTCTGATGGCAGTTTTGTTCTTCTTCGCCGCCTGAATAATATCCCTGATTCCTTCGGGTTTTATATTCCCGGGATTGATTCGGATTCCGTCGGCACCATGACGAATGGCTGCTAACGCAAGGTGATGATCAAAATGAATATCAGCAATCAGAGGCAGATTAATCCGGCTTTTTATTTTCATAATCGCCGCTGCCGCCTCTTCATCACGAACGGCGACACGGATAATTTCGCATCCGGCCTTCTCGAGTCGCAATATCTGAGCAACCGTTTTCCGGATGTCACGTGTATCCGTGGAAGTCATGGATTGCACGCTGACGGGAGCCGTTCCGCCAATTTGAACGGGCCCGATGAAAAGAGGTTTCGTTATTTTCCTGATTATACTCCCATCCACTTGGGAAAGGCTCCAGTGCGGGTTTATGAATTTAACTAGTTATCGATTTCGGATTAACCGATCGGGACTGCCGGGATAAATATTAACGGGTCAGGACAACATTATGGCCGCTTTTCGATTGCGATCTTGATTCGCTTAATGCCCTCCTCGATGAGCTTCATGGATGTGGCATATGAGAGGCGCATATATCGGTCATCACCGAAATCAGAACCGGGAACAACGGCAACATTCGCTTCATTGAGAAGATAAGAAGCCACATCCGATGATCCGGTGATCTGCTTCCCCCCTAATGTCATGCCGAAAAACCTTTCGACATTCGGGAAGACATAAAAGGCCCCCTGGGGATTTCGACAAGTCAGGCCTCTTATTTGATTCAAACCAGCCACGATGACGTTCCGGCGTTTTTCAAATTCAGTAACCATGGTTTTTACGGCGGTTTGGTCACCATTGAGGGCTTCTACAGAAGCTTTCTGCGAGATGGATGTCGGATTGGACGTATTCTGGCTTTGCAGCTTTGTGACAGCCGCAATAATTTCTTCAGGACCCGCCGCATAACCAATACGCCACCCTGTCATAGCATAGGCTTTGGATACGCCGTTGACAACTACGGTTCTATTCTTCATCGCCTGGCTGCATGAAGCAATATTGAAGTATTCCAGATCGTCATAAATGATCTTTTCATAAATATCATCCGATATCACAAGGATGTCTTTCTCAACCAGAATCTCCGCCAAGGCCTCAATCTCAGGACGGTTATAGGTCGCGCCTGATGGATTACAGGGGCTGTTCAGGATGAAAGCTTTTGTTTTGCTCGTGATTGCAGCCTCAAGCTGGAAGGGCTGAATTTTAAAATCGTCACTTTCCAGAGTCTGCACAATAACGGGTTTGGCGCCTGTCAGGATGACGATATCCGAATAGGAAACCCAGTATGGTGCCGGGATGATGACCTCATCTCCTTCTTCGAAAAGAACCTGTGCAAGGTTGTACAAGGTATGTTTAGCGCCGCAGGAAACGACGATTTCATTTCTTCGATAGCTTAATCCATTGTCGCGGTTCAGCTTCCCGATAATCGCATCTTTGAGCTCGTCCGTTCCTCCGACGGGGGTGTATTTTGTAAATCCATCAACGATTGCCTTTATGGCCGCCGTTTTAATATTTTCCGGTGTGTCAAAATCCGGTTCTCCAGCCCCGAAGCTGATGATGTCACGGCCTTCAGCACGGAGCGCATTGGCTTTGGCCGTAATTGCCAAGGTCGGTGAAGGCTTTATCGCTGAGATTCTCTTTGTTAGCGTCATCATTTCATATCCTGTTTATTTTTTATATTTTTCAACCAATAGGTCATTCACAATGTCCGGAACCAGTCCCTTTACCGATCCGCCAAGGCCAGCGGCTTCCTTGATGAGATTGGAACTTGTATAAAACCATTGATAGCCCGTCATCAGGAAAACGGTTTCAACATCCCTGTTTAATCTCCTGTTCATCAGGGCCATCTGAAACTCATACTCAAAATCTGAAACGGCACGCAACCCGCGCAGAATGACGTTTGCACCTTTATTATGAACATAATCGACCAGTAATCCTGCTGAGCAATCAATCTTTACTTGCTCGTGTTCCTTACCAACGACTTCATGGATCAATTTCATTCGCTCTTCAACGGTAAACAGGGAGGTCTTGTTCGGGTTATAGGCTACGAGAATAATCAATTCATCGAACATACGCAATCCACGGGTAATAATATCCATATGCCCGTTGGTGATGGGGTCGAAGGAACCGGGATAAACAGCAATTTTTTTCATCTTGATTCAATACTCCTCACAGGAATAACGCATAAATGATATTAACGAATCACCATAGCGCCTTTCCTGAACCAGTTTATAGGAATTATTTTTGGCCAGCTGATCTAAAGGTTCTCTTATGGAATGCTGCAAAATCATAAGCCCCTCGTCAGCCATCAATCCGCTTTCCAGGCAATATTGTACTGCTTTCGCTATCAGATCCTTTTCATAGGGAGGATCGGCGAATACGATATCAAATTTTTCATTCGTTTTCGCCAGCCTTGCTATAGCCTGCCTGACATCCAAAGCCAAGACCTCCGCACGTGCAACGTAATCCGCTTTTCTGATAAAGTCGCTTATCTGAAATGCCATTTGTGCATTTATTTCTACAAAGACAACCCTGGGAGCGCCCCTGCTCAGGGCTTCAAGACCGACGCTGCCGGTACCGGCAAAGAGATCCAGAAAAGTCGTTTCCTGCATGGATCCCAAGATATTGAAAAGGGCTTCCCTGATCATATCCGGTGTCGGCCTGACTTTCATCCCCTTGGGCGAGAGGATTGTCCGGCCTCCGGCTTCGCCGCCGGTGATCCTCATAAATAGTCTTTTATTAGAATCTCCGCGATCTGAACAGCATTCAGGGCCGCACCTTTGCGAATATTGTCGGACACAATCCACATATTGATGCCGTTTGGGATAGAATCATCTTCTCTGATTCTTCCGACGAAGGTGTCATCTTTCCCTGCAGCATGAATGGCCAAGGGATACTCTCGATTTTGCGGATTATCCACAACACAGACACCGGGCGCAGAGGATAAAAGCTTCCTGACCTCATCGGCTGTGATCTTTCGTTCCGTTTCAATATTAACCGATTCGGAATGGGCATAGAAAACGGGCACACGGACGGTCGTAGCGGTCACTCTCATTGAAGAATCGTTCATGATCTTCTTCGTTTCGTTGATCATTTTCATTTCTTCCTTCGTATAGCCATTGTCAACAAAGACATCTATCTGGGGAAGACAGTTGAAGGCGATCTGATGGGGATAGACCTTCACCTTTGCTTCCTGAAAATTCATCAAAGCCTTTGTCTGCTCTGCAAGTTCCTCAATAGCCTTTTTACCGGTTCCTGAAACAGCCTGGTAAGTCGAAACGACGATCCTCTTGATCTTGACGGCATCATGGATAGGTTTCAGAGCCACGACCATCTGGATCGTAGAGCAATTAGGATTTGCAATGATGCCCTTATTCTTGTACAGGGCGATGGCCTCCGGATTCACCTCCGGCACAACCAGCGGAATATCTGGAACCATTCGAAAGGCGCTCGTGTTGTCGATCACCACACAGCCGGCCTTGGCGGCAATCGGCGCAAACTTTTCGCTGGTGCTCCCGCCTGCAGAAAAAAGTCCGATCTGAACTCCGGAAAATGAATTTTCATCCAATACCTCTACTGGTATTGACTTTCCCCTGAATTCAATGAACTTGCCGATGGATCGTTCCGACGCCAAAAGTTTGATCTGACCGACAGGGAATTCACGTTCTTCAAGAACCCTGATCATTTCGTTGCCCACAGCCCCCGTGGCGCCCACGACAGCTACACTAAAGTTTTTCATGATCTGTATCTCCTGCAATATATTAAAAGGTAACCCTTTTGTTTTCGTTTATAGAATACTATACTTCTTCTCCGTATTACCGCCCCGCATCTCTACTATCTTCTTGTAGCATATTTTGTAAACCTGCCATGCAGGTCCGGACAGGCTGTATCCGGCAGTAAAAGTAAACAGCATAATTTCTGGCTCGGCAACCACAACAACCAGGATTAAAATTAGAATAACCAAAGATGTAAATGGTTTCCGTGAAAAAAAGTTCAAATCCTTGAAACTGTAATATTTTATGCTGCTGACCATAAAAAGGGCCAGTACAAATACACCGATGAGTGTTGTGAAATTCTCAAATTTTCCTTCGCCGCCAAGCTTGTAAAATATCAACACCGACGAGGCAACAACAGCAGCAGCACCGGGGATGGGCAAGCCGTTAAATACCTTGCTTTCAATGATCCCGATCTGGATGTTGAATCTCGCCAACCGCAACGCACCGCAAGCGACGAAAAGAAAAGATACCACCAGCCCCCAATTGCCGAACGTTGCCAGAGACCATGTATAAGCCATCAGGGCCGGAGCAACACCAAAGGCAATGACGTCCGCCAGGGAATCATATTCCGCACCAAATTTACTGGTCGTATTGGTCATCCTGGCGATACGGCCATCAAGGGCATCCAATACAGCCGCAACAAGTATCGCGATAGCGGCTATTTTATAGTTACCCTTCATCGAAGCAATAATAGAATAAAAGCCTGAGAAAAGCCCCGCAGAAGTAAAGAGATTCGGCAAAACATAAATCCCTTTTTTCATATTGTCTTTTTTAAACGCATCCCTGCTTTTCATGACAGTCCTCCCAAAGGCGTTTCGCCTGCCTTTACTGTGTCGCCAATAGAGACCAAAATTTGCGTATCCCGGGGCAAGAAAACATCCAGACGTGAACCGAAACGAATAAGCCCAAACCGTTCACCTTTGTTGACATCCATGCCTGGGGTTACCCAACAGACAATTCTCCGGGCGATCAATCCGGCAATTTGAATAGCCATAATTCGCCTGCCGTCCGGCATTCTGATTAATACAGCATTTCTTTCATTGTCCTTGGACGCTTTATCGAGATTGGCTGATAAAAAGCGCCCTTTAAAATAATGAATGTCCTCAATTTTACCGTCGCAGGGAATTCTGTTGACATGCACATTGAAGACATTCATGAAAATACTTATTTTTTTCAACGGCCCGTCGAGGAGCTCGTGACCCATGATGTCCTCAATGCGTATAACACGACCATCAGCTGGAGATATAACGAGTTTGGGATTTTCAGGGGTTATTCTTTCCGGGTTTCTGAAGAACCAGATGACAAATAAAAACAGCATACCAAACAGTAGGGCTGCTATTTTCCAGCTCAGAAAGATAGCGCCTATGGTAAAGATTGCAGGAGGGATAATAAAGGGTATGCCTTCTTTGGCTATCAGACTATTATGGCTCATTGCCACAGGTCCTTATTCTTTTTCCCCTTCATTGATGTTTCCCCTCCATCAATATTGTGATGGTATTGTCTATATCACTTTCCAGGGCTTGTCAATACTTGTCTGACGCTGTTGGCGCCTTCTTCAGGCTCATCTTTTCCTCTGCTTCCGGAATTCTCAAGTAACGCGGCGCCAATGACAAGACATCATCGCCTCCTCCCGCCACATATTTCTGATAACCCAAAATTCCTACAGCAGCGCCCCTAATCAGATTACAGCAAGGATCAGCAAAGTGACATCGTCCGGGTAGCGCAGTTTCGATGCTTTGTCGATACCTGACGGCCCCATCCCCTAAAAATAAGGTGTTTTCAATAACCCTCTCCAACAAGTCATCCAGATTTGAAAGTACATCAGGGCAAAGTCGCAGGACATCTCCAACTGGCTCTTTTTTAAAAATGGCTGCATAGACTTGATCCTTTCTCGCATCCAGCATTGGACAAAGGCTAGATGGGGATGGGGTGGCGTTGAACGTCAAAGCTTCAAGAGTTGACACCCCTACGACCGGTTTTCCCGTCGCCAATGCCAGTCCTTTTGCCGTACTGACCCCGATTCTTAATCCCGTGAAGGAACCAGGGCCTATCGTACAAACAAACAGATCCATCTCCTTCACCTTGGCTCCTGCCGACCGGCAAAGGGACTCCACCGCAGGCAGCAGTATTTCCGAATGACGGTTCTCCACGTTAAAAAGAATTTCGTTTAAAACGGACTCATTCTCCAGTATCGCGATACTGGCTGATTTTCCCGATGTATCGATGGCCAGGATTTTCATCTCTACTTGGTAAATATCTTCGTAATATCGTTCACTGATTCGATATTCAAACGGTCAATATCCATGATCATCACAAATATCATCAGGGCAATCAGCAGGATGAATCCTACTTGCTGGGCCCTTTCTTTCCATTTCGAACTGATATCCTTTCCACGGATGGCCTCAATGATATAGAAAAATAAGTGCCCGCCATCCAGCACCGGAATCGGCAAAAGATTCAAGACGCCAAGATTGATGCTAAGCAGCGCCATAAAGAAAACGAATGGAACGAACCCACCTTTAACCTGCTCTCCCGCCATCTGGGCAATCAAGATAGGTCCTCCCAGGCTTTTCGGGGACACTACACCTTCAAATATCTTGTAGATACTGATCAATGTCATTTTTGTAATAAACCATGTTTTTTGCAGGCTCTCAATCATGGCGTCAATGGGATTCAAGCGCTCGATTATGGTTTTCGGGGCGGGCCCAACTCCGATTTTATAGCTGTTGGTGTCTTCTCCGAAAATGCTTTTGCTTTTAGTCAAGCGGGGTGTAATACGAATCTCCAGGGTCTGCGCGTTACGCTGTATAGTGAAGTTTAGCGTTTTCCCATCACTTTTGTTGATCTTATCGGCCATTTTATCCCAACGTTCAATGGCGACTCCGTCAACCTTCGATACAATGTCGTTCTCTTTCAGGCCAGCCTCATAAGCAGCCCCGCCCTTCGGTACAGCCCCGATCTGATTGGTCAGGACGGGAACACCGATCATATAGACGACAGCAAAGATAACGATGGCCAAAAGAAAGTTAAACACAGGCCCGGAAACCACTATGGCCATTCGCTTCCATACAGACTGCTTTACAAAAGAGCGTCTTTCATCTTCCGGAGAAAGCGTCTCGCCTTCGGATTCCCCGAGGAGCTTTACATATCCGCCAAGAGGGATAAGAGAGAGCAGGTATTCCGTTTCACCGACCTTTTTCCCGAATATTTTTCTTCCAAAACCGAGAGAGAATTTTAAAACGCCGACATTGAAGTATTTTGCCGTAAGAAAATGTCCCATTTCATGTACGAAGACGAGAATACCCAGTAAGACAATTACTGATGCAATGCTTAATAAGACGTCTGAACCCATCATTTCATTTCACCAATTCCTCAATATAGTCTCTTGTTTTTTTTCGCGCCTCCCGATCAGCTTCCAATATGTCCTGGATGGAAGGCGAGAACGTGGAGGGCGGCGATTCCTCCATAATGGCTTTCACAACCCGGTGAATATCTGAAAACGCTATTTTTCTCTCTAAAAACTGTTCGACGGCAATTTCATTGGCGGCGTTCAATACGGCCGGCATGGTCGCCCCGATTTTGCCGGCACGCTTCGCCAGTTCAAGACATGGAAACCGTTCGTCATCTGGCGCTGCAAAGGTTAATGCCGCCATGGACGAAAAGTCCAGGGAAGAACCTTCCCTGGCCATTCTGTCAGGATATGAAAGGGCATAGGCGATAGGGATTCGCATGTCGGGCTGTCCAAGCTGGGCGATTACTGAACCGTCCTTATATTCCACCATGGAATGAATGATGCTCTGGGGATGGATGAGCGCATCAATTTTTTCAAACGGTATCTCAAACAACCAGCGCGCCTCGATGATTTCAAGACCCTTATTCATCATGGTTGCTGAGTCGATGGTGATCTTTCTGCCCATACTCCAGTTGGGATGCCGTAACGCCTGCTCAGGCCCGGCAGTCCGGATTTCCTCAATCGGCATATGCAAGAAAGGCCCCCCTGAAGCGGTCAGAATGATACGCTTCACACTTGCACGATTTTGACCTTCGAGACATTGGAAGACAGCGCTATGCTCACTATCGACGGGCAAGATCCTGACGCCTCTGCTTTTGGCTTTTTCCATGACGATTTCACCGGCAATGACCATGGTTTCCTTATTTGCCAAGGCCACATCGATACCCGCCTCGATACCTGCTATCGTGGGCAGGAGTCCCGCAGCACCGACCATCGCCGATATAACCAGATCCGTCCCTTCAAACGTCGCTGCCGAGCAATATCCATCCTGTCCTGAGAGAATATTCACCTTGATGGAAGGCTCCAACATGTTGCGCAGAGCCTTTGCATAGTCTTCGTCGATGACGCATGCCATAAGGGGTCTGAAGGTCTTGATTTGTGCTTTCAACAGCTCAATGTTCCGCCCGGCCGACAGTGCTACAACATTAAACCTGTCCGAATTCTTAGAAATGACATCAAGGGAATTGACGCCGATTGAACCGGTTGAACCCAGGATAGAGATATTTTTCATGAAATGACGAATGCTTTATAATAATAAGTGAACGGTCCGATAAAAATAAGACAATCCAGCCGATCCAGGATACCCCCGTGTCCGGGCAGGATGACACCGGAATCCTTGACGCCGGAAGCCCGTTTAATGATGGATTCGCACAGGTCCCCCAATTGGCCCAGAACGCTTCCCAAAAACCCGAGAACGGCCACATGTATGGGAGAAATTCCCGGCAGAAAAAACCACCCATAGACGATGCAACAAATAGTACTGCAACTGACAAGGGCTAATGTTCCCTCGATTGTCTTTCCTGAGCTGACAAGAGGAATGAGCTTTTTCTTTCCGAAGGCCCTGCCCACATAATAGGCGGCGACATCGCCGGAAAAGGCCAGGACGATCACAAAAAATATCCACAGAATGCCTCCCTCTGCCTGCCTTAACCAAATAAGATAAGACATCATCAGGGGCACATACATGAAGCCGAAGACTACCTTCATGACGGGAAGAACGTCAAATTGTTCATTTTTAATCTTTGGAATATATAGCAGAAACACGGTCAGGACGGCCAGACTTATAACGCCAAGGACCGTGACATAATTGCCGAAGTAGAATGCGAGGGGGACGAGAACAGCCATCGCTAGACCTTCGATCTTTTCCCAGCAGAATTCTTTGCCGAAAACCAGTGTGTTATATTCAAATATTCCCAAAACGATAACAAGAAGAATCAGCGCACTGAACAGGATATCGGAGCCTAGAATTATGACAGCAACCAGAGTCGGCACAGCCACAAGGGCCGTCAGCCATCTTTTCGCATGGGCATTCAATTGCTTTTATCCTTCCGTAATTGTTCACTGATCAGGCCAAATCTTCGTTCACGCTTTTGATAAGCGCCGATTGCCGCCAACAGATCGTCCTTTGAAAAATCCGGCCAGAGAACATCCGTAAAATACAATTCCGTATATGCCGATTGCCATAAGAGGAAATTACTCAGGCGATACTCGCCGCTGGTGCGAATCAATAAATCAGGGTCGGGCATCTCCTGGGTATAAAGATAGCGGGAAAAGAGCTCCTTCGAGATGTCTTTTACAGAAATCAAGCAGGCATTTACATCCTCGGCAATTCGGGAAACCGCTCGTATGATTTCGTCCCTACTACCGTAACTCAATGCCAAATTGAGCACCATCTCTTTGTTCCCGGCCGTATCGGCCATGGCATCCGTCAACAATTTCCGCAGGGGTGCGCTTAAATCATTCATATTGCCGATCGTGGTAAGCCTGATACCATTATCGAGCATCTCCACAAGTTCAGCACGAATATACTCACTCAGCAATTTCATCAGGGCATTGACCTCTTTCGCAGGTCTCGACCAGTTTTCGACAGAAAAGGCATATAGGGTCAAATACTTTATACCGATCTCCCGGCAAGTCTTCACAGTCGCCCGAACAGCTTCTGCCCCTTTCTGGTGTCCTGAAACGCGCCCCAACGTATGCATCTGCGCCCAGCGACCGTTTCCATCCATAATGATGGCGATATGCTGAGGCAAATTCCCAGAGAGAATATTTTTCATATATTTGTCTGCAAATGCTTCTATTAAACAGTTTTGTAATGTTCAATCTGTAGCATATTGATTAGCGATAAGCAAGGCGGCTTTTGGCATAAACACAGACGGGGAGTCCTTTTGTGGCTCCCCGTCTGTGTTCGAATATGGACACAACTAGCAGCTGTTATATTTCCATAATCTCCTTTTCCTTACCGCGGAGAATCTCATCAACTCTTTCGATGTACTTGTCCATCTGCTTCTGAACGTCTTCTTGATGGGTGAACAACTCGTCTTCCGATATCTTGTTATCTTTCTTCAGGGTTTTGAAGCGCTCGTTTGTTTCTCTTCTGGCGTTTCTCAATTTAACTTTGCATTCCTCACCCATCTTCTTGACCACTTTAACAAGCTCTTTTCTTCTCTCTTCCGTTAATTGAGGAATGGACAAGCGGACAAGTTTCCCGTCGTTCGACGGCATCAAACCCAATTCAGATTTTTGAATAGCCTTTTCAATGGCGCCGATAATACCGGTATCCCAAGGGGATATGACAATCAGACGGCTTTCGGGCGTAGATAGGCTGGCAACCTGCTGCAGGGGTGTGGGAACGCCGTAATAGTCTACTTTGATCCCGTCGAGCAGGGCAGTCGATGCCCTGCCTGTCCTGACCTTGTTAAATGATTTCTCAAGGGATTGAATTGATTTTTCCAAATTGTCTTTCAGCTCAGCAAAGATCTCATCTTTCATGCTTCAATCCTCCACAATGGATCCGATAGTTTCGCCGGAAATAACACGCTGGATAATCCCCGGCTCTAATAAGTTAAAAACCACAACAGGAAGTCTGTTTTCCCGGCAAATAGCAATTGCCGTGGCATCCATAACCCTCAAATTTTTCGACAATACATCCGTGTAACTTATTCTATCATACTTGATGGCGCCAGGACAATTCACAGGATCCTGATCATAGATTCCGTCCACCTTGGTCGCCTTCAAAAATACATCGGCATGAATCTCAACAGCCCGCAAGGCGGCAGCCGTATCTGTCGTGAAATATGGGTTGCCCGTGCCTGCCGCGAAGATGACAACACGGCCCTTTTCTAAGTGGTCAATGGCTTTTCGCTGAATATAGGGCTCAGCCACTTCCTTCACGGCCAACGCCGACTGTACCCTGGTTTGCAGGCCTTTCTTTTCCAGCGTATCCTGAAGAGCCAGGCAGTTGATCAGGGTGGCCAGCATACCGGCATAGTCGGCCATGGATCTGTCCATGCCTACTTTTGCGGCTTCCTGCCCTCGCCAGAAATTTCCGGCGCCGATAACAATGCCGATCTGGGCTCCCATTTCAACAACCTTGCAGATTTCTGCACAGATACTGTCAAGGATATTGAAGTCTATCCCGAACCCTTTTTTCCCCTGGAGGGCCTCACCGCTCAGCTTAAGCAGAATCCTCTGATATTTACCCTTTTTCATTTTTATGCTTTGATTTCTTCACCCAGTTGGAATCTGGCAAAGCGTCGCAGAACAATATTTTCACCTGTTTTGGCAATCATGTTGTTGATGAGGGTTTCTACCGTAATATCCTGATTTTTAACAAATTTTTGATTTAAAAGGCAAATCTCTTCATAATATTTATTCAGTTTGCCTTCGATAATTTTGTCCCAAATTTTTTCCGGTTTTTTCTCAGCCTTCAACTGCTCCTTGTAGATATCCGTCTCACGTTCCAGAGCATCAGCCGGAATTTCACTGGACTTCAAATACGTTGGATTCGACGCGGCCACATGCATGGCGATGTCTTTGCCCAGATTCTGAAAATCTTCGGTTTTAGCAACGAAATCGGTTTCACAGTTGAGTTCCACCATTACGCCGATTTTACCGCCCATGTGAATGTAGGAGCAGATCTTCCCGTCCTTGGCCGCCTTTGACGATCTTTTCGTTGCCGCCGACAGACCCTTTTTTCGCAAATAATCAATGGCCTTGTCAAAATCTCCTTCAGATGAAGTCAGGGCTTCCTTGCATTCCATCATGCCGGCACCCGTCTTCACTCTGAGTTGTTTAACCATATCCGATGTTATAATCATGATTTTATGCCTCCTTCTGGTCTATAGCTTTCCTTTTATGCTTCATATTCGCCGGCATCATTTTTCATTTCAACGCTGTCAGGGACGTCCATTTCATCCTGGTCCTTCAGTTTAATTTCCTGAGCCGGCGACTCTTTATCACTATCTGCCTGAATCTTCTCTTCAAATCGTTTCTTCCCTTCCAGCACGGCATCGGCAATCCTTGAGGTAAACAATTTGATGGCCCGGATGGCATCGTCATTTCCAGGAATGATATAGTCAATGTCATCGGGGTTGCAATTCGTATCCACCATGGCAACAATAGGTATTCTCAATTTCTTCGCCTCGTTTACGGCAATATCTTCTCTCTTGGGATCGACAATGAAAAGCCCGCCGGGATATCCTTTGATGGTCCGGATGCCGCCCAGGATTTTTTCCATCTTGTCGCGTTCCTTCTGCAGCATTAAGATCTCTTTTTTCGGGAAAGCCCGGATACTGTCATCGGCAAACATGCCATCAAGATAATTCAAACGATCGATGCTCTTCTTGATGGTTGAGAAATTGGTCAGCATCCCTCCCAGCCAGCGCTGGTTGACATAAGGCATCCCGCAACGGGCCGCCTCTTCGCGGATGGATTCCTGGCCTTGCTTCTTCGTTCCGACAAACAGAAGCTGTCCGCCATCCGCGACCATGTCCACGACGAAATCATAGGCCTTCTGGAAAAGCACAACGGTCTGCTGAAGATCGATAATATAAATACCGTTCCTCGCACCGAAAATATAGGGTTTCATTTTCGGGTTCCATTTGTTTGTCTGATGACCAAAATGGACACCCGCCTCAAGCAGCGCCTTCATTGAAATACTAGCCATAACATTCTCCTTCTTATTTGTGTTTTTTCCTCCATTTCCATCTTTTTGACGGTCAACTCTCCCTTGGGAAAGCAACACACCGTCAATCCGGAAATGTGCGAAATCCGCGAGCATCTATCACGATGCTTTTAAATATGCAAGATAAAATCATGTATTCATTTCAAATGATCCATGGACAGAGGTTATACCTTAATGGATGGTTGGTGATTGATAATTGCAAACTGATCATCGAGCTATGTACTGTAATGGGAATTGATCTTCACGTAATCGAAGGTCAGGTCTGAGGCGTAGACACGCCACGATTTCCTTCCTCTGCCCACCTTCAAAACAATACGGATCTGGTCTTGTTTCATGATCCGGGATAGCCGATTCTCTTGCCCGGTTTGACCTTTGCCGTCAGCAAATAAGAGCACCTCTTCAAAATATAACTGAACATCATTGACGGGCAGTGGAATTCCAATAGAACCGGCGGCTGAAATAATGCGCCCCCAGTTTGGATCCTCGCCAAAGAAAGCCGCCTTGACCAGATTGGCATTGGCGATGGCATAAGCAATTTTTCTGGCCTCCGAAAGCGAAGCCGCATTTTCGACGACTATTTCAACAACCTTCGTCGCACCTTCGCCATCCTTAACAATGGATTTTGCCAGTGTCCCCATCACATCCATCAGGGCATCACAGAACTGCCGGGATGCTTTTGTGCCTTCTTTGATAGGTCTGTTTCCCGCCATGCCGTTTGCCAGAATCAGCGCTGTATCATTGGTGCTCATGCATCCATCGACGGAAATGGCGTTAAACGTCCGATCGGTGACATATCTGAACACTTTCTGAAGGCTTAAGGCATCAACATCGGCATCCGTTATCATATACGTCAGCATGGTGGCCATGTTCGGCTGAATCATGCCTGCCCCCTTGGCCATGCCGCAGATGGAAATTTCCTTTCCTCCTATAGACAGCTTCCTGAAAGCCACCTTGGGGAATTTGTCTGTAGTCATGATCGCCTCTTCAGCCTTCATGATGCCGTCAGGCCCTAGCCCTCCAACCAGCCTTTCCATACCTGACTTGATCTTTTCAATCGGAAGGGGATGACCGATAATACCTGTCGATGATACAAGCACCAGACTCTCATCGATTTTGAGCTGACTTGCAGCATTTTGGGCCATGGTCTTTGCATCCTCATACCCCTGTTCACCTGTTGCTGCATTGGCATTGCCGCTATTGGTAACAATAGCCTGTGCCAACCCATTCCGTATCCTTTCCATAGAAAGAAGAACCGGAGCCGCTTTGAAACAATTCGTTGTAAATACACCAGCCGCTTTTGCCGGTTTCTCGGAATAGATTAAAGACAAATCCTTGTTGCCGTTGGTCTTGATGCCTGCATGGATCCCATTGGCGAGGTAACCTGGAACGGAAACAGATTCAGTTTTATTGTTCATTCATTTCACCTAATGATCCTTTAAAGATGGGTCATCAATTTCTTACTGGCCGCAACATTTCTTATATTTCTTGCCGCTCCCGCAGGGACAGGGATCGTTCCGCCCCACCTTTTCCTTTTCACGGCGAACCGGCGCTGAGGCCGTTTCATCGTCACCCCGGCTTAGAATATAGTCTTCTTCGGCCTGGTCTCTTATTTCATCGACATCTTCCTCGCTCCGCACCTGTACCATGCAGAGCTTTTCGATCGTGTCTTCCTTAATTCGCTGGGTCATCCCCATAAATTCTTCATAGCCCTCTTTCTGGTACTCACGGACCGGGTCTTTCTGACCATAACCTCGAAGACCGATGCCCTCCTTCAAATGATCCATCCCGAGCAGGTGATCTTTCCAATGGTTGTCAATGGACTGAAGCATGATCATCTTGATGAGGTAATCCATCAGGGGTTTGCCGAATTGCTCTTCCTTCTTCCGGAGATGTGCTTTTGCTGCTTCAACGATTGTATTCTCCAGGGCCTGTGTGTTCAGATCCTTTCCTTTTTCCGCCAGGTTAAGTTTCAGTGTGAATCGCTTATATATTATATCGTCGAGCCCCTTGAGATTCCAATCTTCAGGATGGCTCTTTTCATCGAGATAATCGGGGATATCCTCCCCCACAATTTCCTCAACCATTTCTTCAAGGTCGGACCATAAGTCATCACCCATCAATACTTTTCGTCGTTGTTCATAAATCACTTTTCGCTGATGATTCATCACATCGTCAAAATCAAGAAGATGCTTGCGAACGTCAAAATTCTGGCCTTCAACCCGTTTCTGGGCGTTTTCGATGGCCTTTGACACAAGACGGTGTTCAATGGGCTCATTTTCCTCAATGCCGATTCGGTCCATGATGGTAGCAATCTTCTCCGCGCCGAAAATCCGCAGCAGATCATCCTCCAGTGAAAGGAAAAAGCGCGACGATCCTTTATCCCCCTGGCGACCGGCACGGCCTCGCAACTGGTTGTCAATCCGGCGGCTTTCATGCCTTTCCGTTCCCAAGATATGAAGCCCGCCCAGCAATGCCACCCCTTCTCCCAGCTTGATATCCGTTCCTCTACCCGCCATATTGGTAGAGATGGTCACCATGCCTGGCTGACCGGCCTGAGCCACAATTTCAGCTTCCCGTTCATGATTCTTGGCATTCAATACATGGTGCTTGATGCCGGTACGGGTCAAATATTTACTGAGCAATTCCGACTTCTCAATGGAAATAGTGCCCACCAGCACCGGGCGGTTCTGTTCGTGCAGGACTTTTATCTCTTCAATAACGGCGTTGATCTTCTCTTTTTGCGTTTTATAAATGACATCCTGGTGATCATCGCGGACCATGGGCATATTGGTAGGCGCTACAACAACTTCCAGATTATATATCTTTTTGAATTCCTCTGCTTCCGTATCTGCCGTACCGGTCATACCTGCCAGTTTGTCATACATACGGAAGAAATTCTGAAAAGTGACCGAAGCCAGCGTCTGATTTTCCCGCTCAATCTTTACTTTTTCCTTTGCCTCAAGAGCCTGATGCAATCCATCACTGTAACGCCTTCCCGGCATGACGCGGCCAGTAAACTCATCGACGATAATGACCTGCCCGTCCTTCACGAGATAATCGACATCGCGCCTGAACAGGGTATGGGCTTTGAGGGCCTGATTCACATGATGGAGCAATTCAATATTCTTTGGCTCAAAGAGATTCTGAACTTTCAAATATTGCTCGACACGGGCCACGCCCTCCTCTGTCAACACGACGGTACGACTCTTTTCATCGATCGAGTAATCCTGCGTCGGCCTTAACCGGGGAATGATCTGATTGATGCGATAATACTTATCTGTCGATTCCTCCGATGGTCCTGATATGATCAGCGGAGTCCTTGCTTCATCAATGAGGATGCTGTCCACTTCGTCCACGATGGCATAGTAAAAATCCCTCTGGACGTAGTCTTCAAGGGAATATTTCATATTATCGCGAAGATAATCAAATCCGAACTCGTTATTTGTTCCATAGGTAATGTCGGCGCCATAAGCGGCACGACGCTCGTCATCATCCATACCATGAACAATAACACCTACCGAGAGGCCGAGGAAATTATAGATAGGCCCCATCCATTCCGAGTCTCTTCGGGCCAGGTAGTCATTGACAGTCACCAGATGACCGCCCTTCCCCGCCAAGGCATTGAGATACAAAGGCATAGTTGCCGCCAGGGTTTTTCCTTCACCCGTCTTCATTTCAGCGATCTTCCCCTGGTGAAGGACCATCCCGCCTATAATCTGCACGTCAAAAGGCCGCATGTTGACCGTTCTGCGGGCAGCTTCGCGCACTGTCGCAAATGCCTCCGGAAGGATATCATCGAGGCTTTCACCATTTTGCAGGCGATCCTTGAACCTGCCCGTCATGGCTTGCAGCTCGGCATCATGCATGGCGGCCATGCGCG
The DNA here is from genome assembly GCA_964492965.1 of uncultured Syntrophaceae bacterium. Classification (GTDB taxonomy): domain Bacteria; phylum Desulfobacterota; class Syntrophia; order Syntrophales; family UBA8958; genus CAZBME01. The sequence continues at coordinate 52,575 of CAZBME010000022.1, forward strand.
GTTCAAACGTATTTATTTCATTGAGGATGATGGATAATTCTTTGATAATCCGGTCGTTTTTAGTCCCGATAATTTTTTTTAACAGTGAGCCAATCATGTCGATTATTCCTTGGTAATGAACATCAGCGGGTCACCAACAACGATTTTATCGCCCGGCGCCACATATATCTCCGAAACCTTTCCATTCACTTCAGAGGATACGTTATTGAGCATCTTCATGGCTTCCAGGACCAGAAGCACCTGCCCGAAAGAAACATCTTCACCAACCGCCACGGATACTTCATTCACCGTTCCTGTGATATGGGCACGGATATCTCCCACCTTCCAAGCGGCATCTATCTCCTTGGGCGACATGGTTTTCTTCTTTTTAAAGCCTTTATCGCCATCATCTTCCTGCTCGGTCACAATTGGTTCCAGGTGATGATCAATGATCAGATATGTCGTCGTGTCGCCGGAACTTGTTTTTCTCTGCGGTCCGATTTCAATGGAATGGAGCTTCCCAAAGGCATCGGGCACGTCAAATTTCTCGCCCAGTTTGAATCCGCCTTTACGAAACCATATTTTCGGTGACAGAATCCAAGTCTTGCCGTAGGTCGCCTCGAATTTCAAAAAATCCACGGCATCATTCGGGTGCTGGAGGTACAAAACCAGTTCATCATCCGAGGCCGTTCGTCCCAACCGGTGCTCGAGAACCTTTCTTTCCACATCGAGATCGATATCTTCAATCTTCTGGTAACATGTGTCGCATTCCACAATGCTTTTCCACTCGTCGCCAAATACCCGTTGATAAATTTCGTCCGCCGGTCGGTAAAAAGGAAATTCTCCGTACCGCCCGAGCAGGAGATTCTTCAAGTCGTCCGATACGTCCTTGTAACGTTCCCCCTTTAATACATTATTCACAGCGGTCGTCCAAAGGATCTGTGAGCCCGGTGTCACGCTCCACCAGTTGCCCAGTTCAACCTGAACGTTCGGAAGCTCTTTCTGAAGGATCTCCGGCATCCGATGCAGAAAATTCCCTTTCACGGCCTGTTCGAAACTCGATCCGGTTGCACCGCCGGGTAACTTATGAATCTGTACGGAGGGGTCAAAGCCAAGGAATTGGGATTCGAAGTCTCGATAATATTCCCTTTCCGATCGTAATTTACTAGATGTGTCAATGATCGCCTGCCTGTTCAGGCCTGGTGCCTGAAAGCCGTAATCATCAAGGATGTCTACAACAGAAAGGAGAGGCGGCGGTCCATAAAAACCGGTAAAGGCATGGTCGCTGGCATCGACAATCTTGGCGCCGTTCTGCACCGCATGGACGATCCGGCCGATATCGGCGCCATCGGTATTGTGACCATGGTAATGAATGATCAGATCAGGAAATCTTGAATGGATGGCCCGAACCAGTTCCCCAATCCTCTTGGGTGTACCCAGGCCACCGTGATTCTTGATTGCCAGAATGATATCCTGCCCCGTAACCCCAATCAGCTCGGCAACCTTTTTTACATAGTATTCATCGGTATGCTCAGGCCCAGTGGAAAAACAGATGGACGGCTCCAGAATACATCCGGCAGCTTTGACCTCTTCAAATACGGGAACCATATTCGGAATATAATTCAGAAAGTCAAATACGCGCCAAACATGGACATAAGGGGCAAATGTCCTGACCGTCAGCCGAACCACATTCTCGGGATACGGACGATATCCGAAGAGATTGATCCCGCGGCAGAGGGTCTGAAAAAGCGTATTGGGCATCTTTTCGCTCAATACCTGCAGCTTCTCCAGGGGGTTGATCTGTCTGCGGAGCATATCCACATGCACCGATGCGCCACCCGTTATTTCAATGGAAAAAAATCCGGCATCATCCCTTTCCCTGGCCACCAACAACTGGGTATGCGGCATGATGCGGTTCTTGAAATCGGATTGAGACAGATCCCGTTCCGTATTGGTGATATAGTAACCTTTGTTCTGTCGAATCTTGTCAAGTATATGGGATGCCCCTTTTTCCTTTAAATCCCGGGGTGTAATTCTGGTATCATTACTCATCATGAGCCTGCACTCCTTGTTTTCTAAGCAGTTATATCTTCTTGGCGCCCTTTATTAAAAGGCGTGTTTATTGGTTTTATTGGCATGTATCTCGGCAATGAGTTTACCCAGTTTGGCAATCTCGCGCTCTGATTCCGGATATTCGAATATGGCGGAATGCGTTTCCAGATAACCGGTGTCGAAATGTCCCGCCTGAAAATCCGGCTCATTGCAGACGGCCAGATAGAACGGAATGGTCGTTTTTGGGCCGACGATTACAAAACCCTTCAATGCTCTTTTCAACCGTTGGAGCGTCTGCTCCCAATTGTAACCCCTGACGGTCATTTTTACGAGCAAGGAATCATACTCCGTCGGAATCTTATAACCCTGATACACGGCTCCATCCAGGCGAACGCCGGGACCGCCGGGCGATTGATATACTTCCACACGTTTGCCACCCTCGGGCATGAAATTGTTTTTCGGATCTTCCGCGTTAATCCTGACCTGCACAGCTTTACCGAAAAGCCGGACACGCTCCTTGGGAATATCCAGGGCGCTGCCTTCAGCAATCCGGATCTGTTCTCTCACAATATCAACCCCCGTCAACTCTTCCGTGACTGTATGTTCAACCTGAAGACGGGTGTTCATTTCCATGAACCAGAATTCGTTGGTTTTGGAATCAACCAGAAATTCCACAGTTCCCGCATTGACATAACCGGCCTCACGGGCGGCCCCGACAGCACAACTGTACATCGCCTCCAGTACATCTTCCGGAAGGTCTGCCGGTGCAATTTCCAGGAGTTTTTGATGCCGCCGCTGGATGGAACAGTCCCGCGACCCCAGATGCATGATGTTGCCGTGCTTGTCTGCCAGGATCTGAATCTCCACATGCCGTGGCGACTCTATGCATTTTTCCATGTAGATGCTTTCATCGCCGAAGGCAGACATAGCTTCGGCTCGTGCCAAGGGGAATTGAACCATCAGATCTGCGTCATCCGTTACTTTTCTGATACCCCGTCCCCCGCCTCCGGAGGATGCCTTTAACATCACGGGATAACCGAAGGAAGCGGCAAAAGCAAAGGCAACCTTGATGCCTTCGCCTCCCTGGACGAGATCCGTCGTTCCGGGGATAAAAGGAATGCCGGCCTTTTCCATAATCTTACGGGCGGTGACTTTATTGCCCAAATTTCTTATGACATCAGGCGGCGGGCCGATGAAGATAATGCCGGCCTTTTCACAGGCTTCCGAAAAGCTGGGGTTTTCGGACAAAAAACCATAGCCTGGATGAATGGCATCTGCGCCGCTTTTCTTGGCAGCCCAGATTATCTTTTCAATATCAAGATAATCCTTGCGCGGACCATCGCCAATCATGATGGCATCATCTGCCAATCGAACGTAATAAGCGTCCGAATCTGGTTTTTCATAAATGACCACCGCATTCATTGACAACTCCTTAACGGTGCGCATAATTCGGAGAGCAATTTCGCCACGGTTGGCAATCAGGACTTTTTTTATCTTTTTCTCTTTCACTTCCATTGGTTACCTTCCTGAATTTTCCCAGTATTTCTTTTCTTCTGCAAGATGGGGCCTCACAGTCGAAAGCCCCTCCAATAAAAAATTTCAACTGATTTTCATACTGGTATTAAGGATCAGTGTCAATAAGATTATTAAAGGAAATCCGCCGAAAATTATCTTGACTTTGAATCGCCGATTACGATAAACACCGCGTTCATGCAGAATTTATAGCAGAAAGGAGCTTTCATGGCAAAGTATGAATCGAAGGCACTAAGGAACGTAGCTATTGTCGGACACGGAGGAACCGGCAAGACATCACTGTGTGAATCTTTTCTTTTCGTTTCCGGTAAAACCGACCGTTTAGGTCGGGTTGACGATGGATCTTCTTGTATGGATTTTGAACCTGAAGAGCAGAAACGTCATGTCTCTATCAGTTCTGCAAACAACTATTTCGACTGGAATAAATGTAAAATCAATATTATCGATACTCCGGGCGATTCCAACTTCGCCTTTGATACAAAAAGTTGCCTCCGTATTGTGGACGGCGCCATCGTCGTTATTGACGCTGTCGGCGGTGTGGAGTTCCAGACACAGAAAGTGTGGGAATATGCCGACGAATATAAGCTCCCCCGCATAGTCTTCATCAACCGTATGGATCGTGAACGCGCGGATTTCTTCAATGCACTAGACAGTATAAAAGAGAAACTGAAAGTCAAAGCAACACCCATTTTTTTGCCCATCGGCAAGGAAGATGCCTTCAAGGGGGTTATTGATCTTTTGACCATGAAAGCGTATCTTCATGATGGTCCCAAGGGGGGTTATAAGACAGCCGATATTCCCGCAGAGCTGATGGCTGATGCTGAGGAGTTCCGGGAAACGATGGTTGAAGACATAGCAGAATCCGATGAATCTCTGATGGAAAAGTACCTTGAAGCAGGCGAATTAAGCGATGAAGATCTCGTCTCCGGACTGAGAAATGCCGTTACATCCGGCACGTTAATCCCTGTAACCTGTGGTGCCGCAGTCACAAACATGGGGGTTTCAACGTTAATGGACATGATCGCTGCCTATATGCCGTCCCCTGTCGATCTCGGTACGGTCATCGGACAAAAACCCGACGGCAGCGGTTTGGAGGAAAGAACGCCGAATGAATCGGCGCCGTTTTCAGCCTTGGTCTTTAAAACAATCGCCGACCCCTATGCGGGACGCCTCACCCTTTTCCGTGTTTATTCCGGATCGTTGTCTTCCGATACCAGTATTTATAACGCGTCCCGCAAAATTACCGAGCGTTTCGGTCATATCTTTTTCCTGGAAGGCAAGTCACAGAAACCGGCGGAGCAAATCGTTGCCGGAGATATCGTCGCAGTCGCCAAACTGAAGGAGACAACGACGGGAGATACCTTTTGCCAGGAAAAGGCTCCCATCATCTACGAAAAGATGGTCGTTCCGCCTCCGATCATGACATTTGCCATTGAACCGAAAAGCCGCGGCGATGAGGAAAAAATCACGACGGCCCTCCACCGCCTGCTCGAGGAGGACCCCACGCTTCATTTCTCTCGCAATGAGCAGACGAAAGAGATGATTCTTTCGGGGATGGGGCAGATTCACATCGAAGTAGCCGTGGAAAAAATGAAACGTAAGTTCGGCGTAGAAGTCAATCTGAATGTTCCCAAGGTGCCTTACAAGGAGACCATTAAAGGCAAGACGAACATCCAGGGGAAATACAAGAAACAATCGGGCGGTCGCGGGCAATTCGGGGACTGCTGGATTGATATCGAACCACTGCCCCGTGGCGGCGGATTTGAATTTTTAGATAAAATCGTCGGCGGCGTGATTCCCCAGCAATACCGTCCAGCCGTTGAAAAAGGCATTGTCGAAGCCATGGAAGGAGGGGTTATCGCCGGATACCCAGTCGTAGATATCCGCGTGTCCTTGGTCGATGGTTCCTATCATACAGTCGACTCCTCTGAAATGGCCTTCAAGGTTGCAGGTTCACTGGGTTTCAAAAAAGGCGTCATGCTGTGCCAGCCAACGCTGCTTGAACCCATTGTCAATATTTTCATTGAAGTGCCGGATGAATATATGGGCGACGTCATCGGCGATCTCAACAGCCGCCGCGGGAAAGTCCTGGGGATGGATACCAAAGGAGCAATTCAGATCATAAAGGGGCAGGTTCCCCTTGCGGAAATTCTCAAATACGCTCCTGATTTGCGCTCAATGACCAGCGGTCGCGGAACTTTTACTTATGAGAATTCTCATTATGAGGAAGTGCCGCCTTATGCTGCTGACAAGATTATTGCGGAATACAAGAAAAAGGAAGAAGCGGAAAAGTAGTGATTCGAGCAGCCGTCATCACGGTTAGCGACAAGGGATCGAGGGGTGAAAGAGAAGACCTCAGTGGTCCTGCAATCAAGCGCCTTCTTGAAACAATAGACGCGCAAGTTGTTTTCACGGCCGTGATCCCCGATGAACCGGACAGGATCACGGCCGTTCTTATTGAATGCGCCGATGTGATAAAATGCGACCTTATCCTGACAACGGGCGGCACAGGGGTCAGTCCACGCGACATCACGCCTGACGCCACACTTCTTGTTATTGATAAAACGATCCCAGGTATGGCTGAAGCCATGCGACGGGAAGGCGCTCTTAAAACACCTCATGCCATGCTGTCACGGGCCGTCGTCGGCCTGAGAAAGCAATCCCTCATTGCAAATTTGCCCGGAAGCCCCAAGGGGGCCAGAGAAAATCTCGAAATCATTCTGCCGGCCTTGCGACATGCCATCGAAAAGATTCAAGGCGACCTTTCCGACTGCGCTGTTCTGACTTGAATCGGTTTTTTGATTATTCTCCTGCTATTTGACTGTCTTCGATAATCTTGGGGGGCTCGTTCGATCTTAATTCTCTCCTAAGTTCTCGAATCGTCTTGTGAAGTTGATTAATGGTCCGATTCAATCGGAACCGTTCGACAATCCCCATAAAACCCGTAAATATGACGCCTGCAAGAAAAGAGATAAAAATAAGCATATAGGCGGGCAAGGTGACGTTTATCACATCGAGATATTTCAACGGCACAGGCAATGTATTCGTTAAGGAAAATGTAATGATAAATAGAACGATCAGAACAACGATTACAGTATAGACGACCTTCATTTCATTCCTCCTCATCAACCTTCATGAAATGCGATACCAGTTTCTGCCATGTTTTGGCAACATCTTCGGGAATGACCCGAACATCCCCGATGACGCTCATGAAATTAGTGTCCCCGTTCCACCTCGGCACGATATGCACATGCACATGATCCTCCACCCCGGCGCCGGCAACTGCACCCAGATTCATGCCAATATTGAAGCCGTCAGGCGTTATGACTTTCTTCATAACCTTAACGGAGAAAGTTACAAAATCAAACATTTCTTTTTTTTCTTCCGGGGAGAGATCTTCCAGCCGCCCGACATGGCGAAGAGGAATCACCATAACATGACCTGCTGTGTAAGGATAAAGATTCATCATAACGAAGGCGTGCTCCCCTCGCTTGAGAACCAGGTCTTTACAGGAATCATTCTCCACACATAAAACGCACCGTTCGGGTTTTTCACCTTTTATATATTCCATACGCCATGGCGCCGAAATTGCCTTCATCACTTTCCCCTGCTCTTCGCTTCGAAATGCGCCGAATTATATCCATATACGTCAAAAAGACAAGTGATTTTTATACGTCTTGTGAATTGCCCCAAAGGTCCGGTTCTCTATGGTTGACTTTCAGGGGATGAATATATATGGTTTTGATGGGAGAAATGAGTGATGATTGAACAAACACTGGTTAAAATGGCGGATAAAATTCTTCACCTGGATGAGGCATCTCTGGTGAACTTGTGGGATAAATACCGTTTACGCATGGAACAGGCCGATATGAGCCGCGATTGGGAGCAAGCCGTCATCATTTTTTTCATTATAAACGCCGTGCGTGCCAAGAATGAGATTTTTAATGAACAAATTTTAACCCGGAGGAACAAGCCATCGGAATCAGCCGGTGCACCTCCAAAACCAAGCCCAAACACGAAGTTTCGACTCATAAAACCGGACAAATAGTTTCCTATGATGACGGATCTTTTTAATCCAGCCAGGCGTGTTGAAGAACTCAGACATATCATTGCCTATCATAATCGTCGCTATTATCAATTGGACGATCCCGAGATATCCGACAGCGAATATGATCGCCTCTTGAATGAGTTGGCGGAGATTGAAAAGCAGTACCCGCAACTGCTTCAACCCGATTCTCCTACGCAACGTGTCGGCGCCGCACCTCTTGACAAATTCGCCCCGTTTTCCCACTTGTCACCTATGCTAAGCCTTGCCAATGCCTTCTCCGATCAGGACATCCTCGATTTTGACGAGCGCATCCACCGCTTCCTGGATACTCAGGGTGATATCAGCTATGTCGCCGAACCCAAACTGGATGGCGTTGCCGTGAATCTTATCTACAAAAATGGAGTCCTGACAACGGCAGCGACCCGTGGTGACGGCGAAAACGGCGAAAACATAACCCAAAATATCAAAACGATCTCTTCTATTCCATGGGTTCTAACTTCCGTATCGGACCGCCTTGACAAAGAGGCTTTCCCCGTTTACCCGATACCGGAAAGCATTGAAATCCGCGGTGAAATTGTCATTGAAATAGAAGCTTTAAAAATATTAAACCGCAGACGTGCCAAGGAGGGAGAAACCGCCTTTGCCAATCCCCGCAACGCCGCCGCCGGTTCCTTGCGTCAGCTCGATCCGCGCATTACAGCAAGAAGGCCGCTTGATTTCTTTGCCTACGCCGTCGGTTCGGCCAACGGGATAGATTTCACCAGCCAATGGGAAATTCTACAGGTACTTGCCGCCTGGGGATTCAAGGTCAATCCGCATGTAAAAAAGGTTCCTTGTATTCAGGAATGTATCGACTATTTCAGGATTATAAATTCGCAGAGAAATGAACTGCCTTATGAAATTGATGGTGTCGTTATCAAGGTTAACCCCATCCCTTTGCAACATCAGTTGGGAAATCTGTCCAGAAGCCCACGATGGGCGATTGCCTGCAAGTTTCCCGCACATCAGGAAACGACAGTCATAGAAAATATCATCGTTCAGGTCGGCCGTACCGGAGCATTGACGCCTGTCGCCGTTATGCGGCCCGTTCGTGTCGGCGGCGTGACGGTGACGCGGGCAACATTACACAATCAGGATGAAATCGACAAGAAAGATATCCGTATCGGCGACACCGTACTGATTCAGCGGGCCGGCGACGTTATTCCTGAAGTGGTCCAGGTCATTTTATCAAAGAGAGACGGTTCGGAGAAAATATTCAAATTACCTGACATCTGCCCGGAATGTCTGGCCACCGTGATACGAAAAGCCGGCGAAGCTTCTCATCGGTGCACCAATCCTTTATGTCCCTCTAAAATTAAAGAGCAGATCACCCATTTTGCCTCCAGGGGCGGTATGGATATCGAAGGACTGGGAGAGAAATTTGTTGCTCAATTGGTGGATAACAAACTGGTCCGGGATATGGCCGATTTGTATTATTTAACCCGCGATCAGCTTATCAGCCAGGAACGTATGGCCGACAAATCTGCGGATAATCTCTTAATGGCCATCGAAAGATCAAAACGCCCCCCTCTTGATAAGTTCATTTTCGCCCTGGGCATACCCCATGTCGGGGATAATCTCTCAAAAATTCTCGCCAGACACTTTACAAATATGGATGCCCTCATGGTCGCAAAAACCGATGAATTGAAGGCTATCCGTGATGTCGGTCCGGAAGTGGCTGGAAGCATCGTTCAGTATTCTTCTGAACCTTATCACCTGAACATACTTGATAAACTCAGGCAGGCAGGCGTCACTCCCCAGATGCGGACAAATGGCCAATCAACCGCAGCGTCTGGCATTTTTTCCGGCAAATCGATGGTGTTCACAGGTTCTCTCGAAAAGATGACCAGAAACGAGGCAAAGCTACTGGTCGAATCGCGGGGTGGCACCGTGACAGAGTCCGTTACAAAAAAGACATCATTTGTGGTTACCGGCGAGTCGCCCGGATCCAAACTGGAGAAGGCAAAAGCACTAGGAATCGCTATTCTCAATGAAGATGAATTTCTTCAGTGGATGGAAAGATGAACAAGCGACGTCATGTGATCATAGCCGGGCGTGTCCAGGGTGTCGGCTTCAGGGCTAATACCAAGAAAACCGCGGCCTTACTGGGTTTGACGGGATGGGTGAAGAACATGCCAAACGGAGAGGTAGAAGCCGTTTTTGAAGGCGATGAACCGTCCGTCAAGGCTATGTTGGACTGGTGCCATCAAGGACCTTCTCTTGCCCGCGTCAGTCATGTTGAATCTCATGAAGAGCCTTTCTCTGGGGCTTATGCCACTTTTGATATTCTATACTGATCGTATCGAAAATAGCCCTTTCTGCAACCCACCCTTCCACTGCTTAATTCATCGTTAAATCTGCAGTCATTTTTTATTGACATTTATTCTTTTTAAGATCATTGTTATTGTATTCTTTATGCTTTTGAATGAAACGACTAATCGTCTCATATAAAACACCAAGGAGGATATATGCTTCAGGATCTGCCCATCTTGCAGAATGCGTATGATTACTGGATTGACTCCATGCAGAGATCCGTTATTTTCATGGATGTTATGCGAAAAAGAGGGAATAATTACCTGGAGTATCTCCAGGACGGCATGCCTCCGGTCATGACCTTCAACTACGAGATCGTTATGGATGGCCGGACTTTTGAACGCCCGGTAGGCTATGCACTGGTTAGGATCATTGACCGCCGCAAAACGGCCGAACAGATAAAAAAAGAAGAAGAAGATCGGAGAAGCAAGCATCGAAGCGGCTCCTCGATTCCGAAGAGACCGATCATTATATTTGATCCTCGTGCCGGCCATGGGCCGGGCATCGGCGGTTCTAAAAGAGATTCTGAAATCGGTGTATCCCTGAATAACGGCCATCCGGTGTATTTTGCCCTGTTTTTCCCAACCCCGGAACCGGGACAGACGATCGCCGATGTGGAAGCAGCAGAAGTCCGCTTTATAGAAGAGATCATCAGAAGACATCCGGAATCGGAACATCCCTCCCTTATCGGGAATTGCCAGGGCGGTTGGGCTGCGGCCCTGATTTGCGCAGACAGGCCGGACCTTACGGGCATGCTTGTTCTGAACGGCGCCCCCCTTTCCTACTGGTCAGGCGTTGAAGGCGCCAATCCGATGCGTTACCGTGGTGGTTTGCTGGGCGGCGTATGGGTCAATTCGCTCCTGAGCGATCTGGGAAACGGCAAATTCGACGGCGTCAATCTTGTTGATAATTTTGAAAATTTAAACCCGTCAAATACTCTCTGGACCAAGCAATACAACCTTTACTCCCAAATTGACACAGAAGAAAATCGTTACCTCGCTTTTGAAAAATGGTGGGGCGGTTTTTATCTGATGACTGCCGACGAAATCCATTACATCGTGGAAAATCTTTTCATCGGAGACAAGCTGGAGAAGGGTGAACTGGAACTCAGGTCCGGACGCCGCGTCAATCTTAAAAACATCACACATCCCATCATTGTTTTCGCATCAAAGGGAGATAACATTACCCCGCCGCAACAGGCTCTGGATTGGATCCCGAAGGTATATGCCTCCGAAGATGAAATCATTGAACTGGGCCACGTGATTGTCTATATCATCCATGACACGATCGGCCATCTTGGCATCTTCGTTTCCGGCAGCATAGCCAAGAAGGAACACACCGAAATTATCGGCAACTTTGATTTGGTCGAGTACCTTGCCCCAGGCCTCTATGAAATGACGATTAATGAAGAGGCCGGCAAGCTTGGCGAAACGGACTTTGAGCCCCATTTCGAACGGAGGACCATTGAACAGATGCTCACCCAGGTCGGTGGCATTGAAGTTGACAAAAAGGGCGAGGAAGGCGGCGACTTCCGCCGCGTTTCGGATCTCTCGGAAATTAACGATAAAATGTATCAGGCCTTTGTACAACCGTGGATCCAACTCTGTACCAATGAATTCACCGCCGAAATGAAAAGAAGGCGTCACCCGATGCGTGCCCAGAGATATATGATGTCGGATATCAACCTTGCCATGCTGCCTCTCAATTTCATAGCTCCTTATGTCAGGAAAAACCGTAAACCGACTACGGCGGATAACCCCTTTGTGCAAATGGAAAGGATCATGTCCGAAGGCATCGAAAACATGCTTGACGTTTATCGCGACACCCGTGATCGATTCGATGAAATGCTTTTCAGAAGCATTTACGGATCGGTCTGCATGGATTGCATCCTCCCTAAGGATATCAATAAAGAAGCAGCCAGAGCCGCTGAAGAAAAGATTGCCAAAGCGAAACGAAAACACCTGACAAAAGAGGATTTTGAGGCTGGTGGGTTCCCGGACGCAGCGCACAGAATCATCAATCTTGTTTGCGGCGCCGATGGCGGTTACGATCGCAAAGAATTTGCCGAAGCGGAAAAGATCGTCTGGTCTAATGCCGAACTCCGACATGTCCTGCCGGCCAGATTAAAAGAGATCATTCGCAAACAGGCACATATCGTATATACCGATCGTGAACAGGCCATTAGAACACTCGGTCATATGGTTTCCGACCCGGCGAAGAGGAAGGAATTGTTCGATATTGCCGTAAGGGTTGCTGAAGCGAGCGATAAGGTATCGAAAGCGGAAAAGGACATTCTGAACAAAATCAAGAAATCACTCAAGCTTTAAATGAATCAATTTTCCTTCTTCCCCTTGCTTCAAGGCAGGGGAAGAAGGAAAGGCTTTGCCTCACCTGTATTCCCGCATGGCCTTATCGAAACCTTCAAGAGCATTTTTTATTATTTCATCTTGCACACAATACGCAATCCGAAAGTGTCCCGGGCCGGCAAATCCACTGCCCGGGACTGTCAATATTTTGTGCTTCTTGAGCGTTTGGACAAAAGCCATATCATCAGCAATAGGCGATTTGGGAAACAAATAGAAGGCGCCTTCCGGCCTCACAATGCCATAACCGGACGCGGTCAAACCGTCACAAAGAAGGTCACGCTTTCGTTTATAGACATCAATATCAACCCTGACCCCTTGAAGCCTTGCCACAACACGCTGCATCAGGGCGGGGGCATTAACAAATCCCAGCATCCGGTTACAGAGCACCAGACCGCTCACAACTTCCTTTTCATCCCCGATGTCAGGATTAACGGCTATATAGCCGATGCGTTCCCCTGCCAGGGACAGTGTCTTTGAATAGGACGATGCAAGGATGCTGTCAGGGTATGCCTGAAAGATGCTTGGCACCCGAATGCCGTCATAGACGATATCGCTGTAAGGCTCATCGGAAACAAGATAGATCGGCTTACCGTACTGTTTTGATTTATCTCCCATGATCCTGGCCAGCCCGGCAATGGCCTCAGCGTTATAAACCTTTCCTGTAGGGTTATTCGGTGAATTAATCAGCACCGCCTTGGTCTTCTCGGTGACGGCGTTTTCCAAAGCCTGAAGATCAAGAGAAAAATCGTCTTTCGAGGCGACAAATTTTATCACTCCCCCGGCATTATCCACATAGAAGGCATATTCGACAAAGCACGGGGAAGGAACCAGGACCTCATCTCCGGGATCAAGAAGGGTCTTGAAGATGACATTGAGGGCGCCGCCTGCGCCGCAAGTCATCACAAGATGATCGAGCTTGATAGCTTTCCCGTGAACATCCGACAGATACTCCGCGATAGCTTGGCGTGTCTCCGGATATCCGGCATTGGGCATATAGGCGTGCTTCCCGGAAATGTCTTCCGCCACTATCCGGCGAAGCTCTTCCTGGAAGATGCGTGGAGGAGGTACATCGGGATTCCCGAGGCTGAAATCGAAAACATTGTTCGAACCGAACTGTTTTTTCATTTCGATCCCCTCTTCGAACATACGCCTTATCATGGAGGAATGGGAAATAAACCGCTCAATCTTGGCTGCAATTGGCATATACAACTCCGGATGTTTATTTTACGCCGTACCCATAACATATGCCGTCTTGCCAGTCAATTACAGACCATTTCCGGTCGCTTTACTTGTGAACGGCAACATCACAGAGTTCCCTTCCCCGCCTGTTTTCTTCTTTCCGGAGTATTTTATGCTCAAAGGGCAGGATCAACCTGATACCGATGATGTGACCGTGATATCCGTCATATCGCGGGGGGACGATAACCACCGCCTGACTTGACCTGTTAAAATCATATGCCGGGATCAAGGGATGCCTTGTGGCTGCCTTAAAAAAAGCAGTTTAAATAAGGTTATCCAGTTGATACATACTATTTATTCGGGAAGGAAATCCCCTCCGGACGACCATTTCTTTCATCTACCTATGCGCCTTGAACTGTACCGGGAGATTATCCCTTATTTAATTGAAGTCAGTGAGGAAGGTCGTTTTGATTTTGTAGCAGAGTTCAACCCGCAATAATCACCCAGAAAAACATGTGCTGGTTATTGGCAACACATACAGAGCTTCAGAAATGCAAATGGAAATAATTAATGAATGCCGTTTGAAACGATGACGATTAGGTGTCCTGAAATCCGGAAGAAAGTATGACCCAAACTTTAATCAAGTTCTCGCTTGACAAGAACGGTATCTACAACTGTTCAATGCCGAATCTTCTGAAAAACAACGATTACCGAGAGAAATGGGGACCCTTTGCGTAAAGTCTCCCTCGGGATATCGCTATTTCTCGCATTTTCCAATTGAGCCTGTTTTACACGTTGACCAGTCTATCCATGTCGCACCGCTCAGGTCTGCACCGCTCAGGTCTGCACCGCTCAGGTTTGCATAGGTCAGAGTTGCATTTCTTAAGTTCGCATTGCTGAGGTTAGCATTGCTCAGATTTGCCCCATACAGTTGCACCCCTTGCAGATTTGCCTTGTGCAGATTTGCCCCGCTCAGGTTTGCCTGGGTCAGGTATGCTCCGCTCAGGTCTGCACGGGTCAGTCTTGCACCGCTCAGGTCTGCTCCGGCCAGGTCACAGCCGGGGCATGCATTTGTTCTCTTTAACCTCTGCAAGTGCGTCTCATCATAAGCATACGCCCCGCTTACAGACACCGTAACCATAATAAGAACCGCTATGATTGAGAGGAATATCCTGCTTATTGTTTTCATAGTCTTGCCTCCATAAATAGAACCGTCCCGCTTATTCGTCTTTCTCATCGAGATCAACTCCTCCGGTTCAAGTATTTATTCTTATCCTGCCGCCGCTCAGGTCGCAGTCGGTAATAATCTGGGGACATCTATAGGCCATTTAATATATGTTTGATAAGAACTTCCTTGCCCAAACCGCTCCCTCCGTTTAGCGCTAAGGCGCTTCTTCCGTAACGGTCATTTGAAAATCTTTACTTATCTTAACTTTGAAATTGCGATGGGGAAGCCATGTCCCGGGCACATCGTATTGTTCACCTACCATTATACCTCCTTTGCCGCACTGAGTCTTCATGTAACAAAAGGCCTTTATCTTACCTACCGAAAGCGAGGTATGAGTCCATTCTGTTTTGCCAGGCAAAGCGCAAGGTGTCTCCATACTCGTTGGATAACCGAAAAAATACCCTTGAAACCACAGATTGAAACAATATTTACTCTCGTTGACGATTGTCACATATCCGGCCTGCGCCGGTGCTGTCGACAGAGAAAGCAACAGGACACAAGAAAAAATAGTTACCCGAAAACGATTCTTCATAATTAACACTCTTGAGAAATAAAATATTTTGTTATGAAAGCGGAAGTTCAATAACAATCTACTGGCATAGGCCGACTTCACCTTGCGTTATTGCTCTTCCTACTAATTCTTCTTTTCAACGGAACTTCTCCTTACGCTATACTCCTGCATAGCAATCAGCATGCCATTTGATAATAACCAGCATTGCCGCGTGTTTGCAAGTTCTTATTCTTCGCCCCGCCTGCTCACACCTGCCAACCAAGTGGGCACTCATGACTGATTAGTTGGCAGGCAACGCAAAGGCTTCTCTTATGTGTGCAATTCGTTACCACACGGGAATGGAAAATTCTAGATGCATTTGTTACGGGATGTACTGTGACACGGGAATGAATGGAGCGAAAACACACTTTCAGGAAGGAGGGCTCAATAATACGGGAAGTGTCCAGCATTATTCTGTTTTAGATTGACAATATTCTTGACTCACGGGTTAATTATGAAACCCTAAATATGCCTTCACCCTTGTGATGATGCTTGGCAATCTATGAGCTACAATAGGTGCCAGCGGTGAGATTAGTAGCCCTGTGTAGCGAAGAAAAGTTTTTTTATCGAATAGCCAGACAGCCATTGAGGAAGCTGCACTGATCAATTGGTCAAGTGCTACGAGTCCTGAAAGAGATTCTTGCCTGAAGTTTCTTTCCCTTAGGTCAATATTATGACTTTGTGCAACATTGGAGCGAAGATTTCTGCATCAAGGAGATTAAAATTATGGGGACGTTTCCCGCATTTATTGATTTAATCTGGAAATTGTCCATCGAGTTCCCCAAAATTCCCTCCCGTTCATAGGTAGGGGTGGGTGGAGATGGCATGAATAACCGTCATCCCGGTGAAGACCAGAATCCAGTCTATTGGAAAAACGATTTTTGAAACTCCGGATCACCCAGCATCTCTTCAATCATTTTATCCAACATCCGATAGGCCCGCTGTTCAAGGATATCCGGTCCCCTGGACGGCGCTTTAAGTTTAAAGGCGACGGTTCTAGTTACATTCCCTCCAGTCTCGTTGTCGATCAACCAAAGAGAACCGCCCCCTTTAACCCGCCTTTAACCCGTGCTGTTTACCAAAAGAATTGGTATGGTGTCCCCCTATTAGCCTGCTAACTATTTTCTATCAAGTTCCTTCCTCACGGCCAATCCC
>CAZBME010000023.1:0-15785 GCA_964492965.1 uncultured Syntrophaceae bacterium
TGGTAAAATAGCTCGCCGGTTCCCTGCCGTGTCCGCTTCAGGGCAGGCGTTCCCAAACCAGGCTGACAACACCCTGGACGCCGCCGAGGCGCAGGGGGCCCTTCAAGGTCAGATACTTCCCGTCGAATTCAAAATGGCGCTGCTGATCTGTGCCCACCCAGTTAGGCAGGAGGGCGGCCTCGATGTGATGTGTGATGGTCTTTTCAGAGGGATTGACTGAGTAGGTGCCGTAGTAGGCCGTATATCCGCCGAACGCCGCCCGAACTTCAGCCTCTGATGTGACAAGGGGGTCATCCGACATAAACCCGGGACGGCTGGTGTCCATAAGCTGGACGGCCATACGCCCATCCGCTTCATAGATGAGCCTTCCCTGGGCGCCCTTCCCGAAGGGGTAAGCAATCTGCCCGCTTGGGTCCTGACTGTGGAAAGATATGAGTTTCCAGGAACCAACCAGTGTGGGCATAATTTCCCTGCTCATGCTGTGAATCCTTCCCTTCGCCTCTTCCGCGCTGCTTTTGCCTGGGCCATGGCTTATACCGGCGCAGCTGCTGATGAAAAGGACCATAATCAGGCTGCCAATTGAAAGTTGCGACTTGCATTTGCTCTCTGAAATATCATCTGCTTTCATCGATATGACCGATGGCGTTTATTCTATTGCCACGTCGCCCCTTTGCCGCAAGCCGCTTCACATGCTCCGGGGTCCGTATCTGAGTTTGCTTCATATCGCCAATGCGTGTAAAAATTCTCGCAGTAATACTTGGTCCCGTTCTGATAGCAATGCATTCTCCATTTTGAGATATCGAAATCTCTGCTGCTGCCGCAGTCGATATAAAAATGTTTTGGCTGGTTCTCCCATGTTTTTTTACATTTAGTCGGTATAGACCCCATACTCTCCAGGTTTGTTGCCGATAATGCCATACCGGACAGTAGAATAAATGCAAAAAAAAGCTTTTTCATTCATTTCTCTCCTCATTCGATTTGTTTGAACCGATTGGACCGGTGGGTTGCCCGGCGATTCTACTGTACTGCAAGCATTACCGTTTTTCTCTCTCATGGTTCTTAAGATCCGTCAATCCTTGATTTTATGAAGAAATGGAGATGGTCAATCTGTTGCATTATCGACATGGCGCTTTCATCTCTATAAATGCACTGCGGGTTCAATCTTAACGATTGAACCCGCAGAAAAAATCCACACAGGCCTCCTTTTGTTAAGGGATGGGCCGTCTTGAGAGGCGTTGTCTCATGCGCCCTGAATCAAATCCTCGATTTTGTTGATTGCCTGATCCAGGTTTTCCGTCTGGGGGCCGCCGGCCTGGGCCATGTCGGGACGGCCGCCGCCGCTGCCGCCAACGACGGGAGCGATGGCCTTGATGATGTTCCCCGCATGGTATTTACCGGCAAGGTCTTTTGTCACCATGCACAGGAGCATGGCTTTGCCGTCCACCTTGCTGCCGAGGAGCACGATCCCCGACTGGATCTTGTCGCGGAGCTTGTCGCCGAAATCGCGCAGGGTCTTCACATCCGCGGCATCCACCACTGTGGCGAGCACCTTGACGCCTTTGATATCTCTGGCGCGGCTGATCAGATCCTCGGAATCCTTGGCGGCGAGTTTGCTCTTCAGCGCCTCAATCTCCCGTTCCAGGTCCCGCTGATGTTTCTGAATTTTTTCGATTCGCTCTGAAAGTTCCAGAGGATTGGCCTTGAGGAGATTCGCGGCCTTTTTCAGCTCCCCTTCGACTTTCTTGAAATACTTGATGGCCTCCTCGCCGGTCAGGGCCTCGATCCTGCGGACACCTGCCGCCACGGCCGATTCGCCGACAACTTTGATGGCGCCGATATCGCCCGTCCTGCTTACGTGGGTGCCGCCACAGAGCTCCATACTGAAGTCGCCCATCTTGACCACACGTACCGTATCCCCGTATTTTTCGTCGAATACAGCCGCAGCGCCTGTCTGCACGGCATCATCCTTGTCCATGATCGTCGTGCTCACCTCGCAGTTCCCCCGGATAAAGTCGTTGGCCAGGGTCTCGATCCTGTCCAGTTCATCGTCTTCAATCCGGGAAAAATGAGTGAAGTCGAAGCGGAGACGTTCCGGGGTCACCAGTGATCCCGACTGCTTCACATGGTCGCCCAGGACCACTTTCAAGGCCGCATTCAGGACATGGGTTCCCGAGTGATGGGCCTCGGTGGCCCGGCGGGCCTTCTCTTCCACTTGCATGGTCACCGTGTCCCCCACCTTGATGGACCCTTTCCCGACTTTTCCGATATGGGTCAGCAGATTATCCAGCGGCCACTGGGTCTCCCAGACTTCGAAAAGGAAATCTGCTCCGGTTATGATACCCGTATCGCCGACCTGGCCGCCCTTTTCGCCGTAGAAGGGTGTTTCCGACACAAAGAGCTCGATCTTATCGCCCGCCGAAGCCTCCTGTACCTGCTGATCTCCCTTCAGGATGGCCAGTACCTGCGTCTCGAGGCCCGTGATGCCGTGATAGCCCATGAATGTAGTAGAGACACCGTTCATGGAGAGGACCTTATAGGCATCTCCAATAGCCTCTTCGCCGCTGCCTTTCCAGGATTCCCGCGCCTTTTCGCGCTGCGCTTCCATGGCCTTTTCAAAGCCCTCCGTATCCAGGGTCAGGCCGTCACGGCGCACGATATCCGCTGTGAGGTCCACGGGGAACCCGAAGGTATCGTAAAGTTTGAAGACGACTCCTCCCGGAACAACGCTTTGGCCGGTCTTCTTCAGGGATTCCACTTCATCGGTCAGAATTCTCAAACCTGTGTCCAGGGTTTCAATAAAGCGCTGCTCTTCGTTGATGATGACCTTCTTGATGAAGGATTCCTTGTCCACCATATCCGGGTAGGCATCCTTCATGGCGCCGATGACAACGGAGGACAGCTCGTTCAGGAAGGGGTGAGTCAGGCCGAGAAGCTTGCCGTGCCTCGCCGCCCGCCTCAGGATGCGCCGCAGAACATACCCGCGGCCTTCATTGCTGGGCATGACGCCGTCGCCGATCAGGAAAGTGACGGATCGGCTATGGTCGGCGATGACCCGCATGGAGACATCGTCTTCCTCGCGCTGACCGTATTTTTTGCCGGTAATCTTTTCGATAGTCCGGAAGATAGGCGCGAAGAGGTCCGTATCATAATTGCTGACGACACCCTGGACGACGGCGGTCAGCCGTTCGAGACCCATGCCCGTATCGATATTCGGCTTGGGAAGAGGCGTCAGGGTCCCGTCCTTTCCCCGTTCAAACTGGGTGAAGACATGATTCCAGATCTCCAGATGGCGGTCGCAGTCACACTCGACGGAGCATTCGGGACGACCGCAGCCGACGGAGGACCCCTGATCGTAGAGGATTTCCGAGCAGGGGCCGCAGGGACCTGTATCGCCCATCATCCAGAAGTTGCTTTCCATTCCCATGCGAACGATGCGTTCAGCGGGAACGCCCATAATTTTATTCCAGATCTCGAAGGCTTCATCGTCGTCCTGATAGATGGTGATCCAGAGCTTGTCTTTGGAGATGTTCATCACTTCCGTCAGGAATTCCCAACCCCAGGCGATGGATTCCTTCTTGAAGTAATCGCCGAAGGAAAAGTTTCCCAGCATCTCGAAAAAAGTATGATGGCGTGCCGTGTACCCGACATTTTCGAGGTCGTTGTGCTTGCCGCCGGCCCGGACCGATTTCTGCGAGCTTGCCGCTCTGGTATATCCCCGATCCTCCAGGCCTAAAAAGCAATTTTTAAACTGCACCATTCCCGAATTGGTAAACAAAAGCGTCGGATCATCTTTGGGAATAAGGTTTGAGCTGGAGACAATCGTATGCCCGTAGCCTTCAAAAAACTTAAGAAACTTTTCTCTGATTTCACTTGCCGTCATTGTCATTCCTGTGTTCCTCCAACATGGTATAAATCAATTTCGGGGGAAAGCCTTTTCCCATCATGCTCTGGGCCAGACGTCTTTTCTCCCCGGCGTCGTTTTTTATCGGTTGTCCTTTCAACTTCTTCGAGAGGACGATTTGCAGGGCTTCCTTTTCCGGGAATTCCTCTCTGATGCCTGCTATCGCCTGCCGGATCCCCTCTCTGGAAAACCCCTTTTCGAGCAGATAAGCCTCGATGCGGCGGTTACCGTACAATTTATCGCGGGCAAGATAACGCACCTGCCTGACCGTAAAGGTTTCATCGTTGATATAACCCAACTCCCGGAAGTCTGCCAGCAGTGGGTCAATGAGATCGTCTCCGAAACCCTTTCCCGCCAGCTTTTTCCTTAATTCCTTTTCGCTCCTGTCGCGCAGGGCCAGGAACCGCAAGGCCGACTGCTTCGCCTTGTCCGCTCTCGAATCCTCGTGCATCAAGCCTTCTCGTCGCCCGCCTTCGGCACCACGCCGAACTTTGCCCGCAGGACGGTTTCGATCTCCCCGAGTATCTCCGGTTTTTCCTTCAGGAACAGCCGGGCATTATCCCGGCCCTGGCCGATGCGGGTCCCCTTGTAGGAATACCAGGCGCCGCTTTTTTCAATGATGCTGTTGTCCGCGGCGAGGTCCAGGAGGTCGCCTTCCTTGGAAATGCCTTCGCCGAAAATGATGTCGAATTCCGTTTCACGGAAGGGCGGCGCCACCTTGTTCTTGACGACCTTGACGCGGGTGCGCATGCCGATGACATCCTGCCCCTGCTTGATGGAGGTGCCCTTCCGGATATCCAGGCGCATGGAGGCATAGAATTTCAAGGCGTTTCCACCCGTTGTCGTTTCCGGGTTTCCGAAAAAGACGCCGATTTTCATACGCAGCTGGTTGATGAAAATGAGGGTGGTCTTGGATTTGCTGATGGTGCCCGTCAGCTTTCGCAGGGCCTGGGACATGAGGCGCGCCTGGAGACCCATCTGGGCATCGCCCATTTCCCCTTCTAACTCCGCTTTGGGAACCAGGGCGGCGACGGAATCCACGACCAGTACATCAAAAGCGCCGCTGCGGACCAGGGTCTCAGCGATTTCCAGGGCCTGTTCTCCCGTATCGGGTTGGGCAATCAGGAGATCGTCCGTATTGACGCCGATCTTTTTGGCATATGCGACATCCAGGGCGTGTTCCGCGTCGATGAAGGCCGCCTGGCCTCCGGTCTTCTGGGCTTCGGCAACAATATGGAGGGCAAGGGTTGTTTTACCGCCCGATTCGGGGCCAAATATCTCCACGACCCTTCCCCGGGGAACGCCGCCCACGCCCAGGGCGATATCCAGGCTCAAAGCGCCCGTTGAAATGGCCGGGACATCGATTTTTTCCGAACTTCCCAACCGCATGATGGCCCCTTTTCCAAACTGACGTTCGATCTGGGCGATTGCCAGATCAACGGCCTTTGATTTGTCCATATCCATCGCCATACTTTCCTCCGTTATGTTGAATTTATTTTTTGATTTCTTTATGCAGCTTTAATTTATAGCACATGCCCGTTCCTCTTAGTAAAGGAGCATTAAAGGGGAACTTATTAGGTATTCCTTAAAATCTTCCCCCGTCCCCTCTTTAGAAAAGAGGGGTGTTCATATCTGCTCTGACATTCATGCCTTACCCTTTGAAGGCGTATTCCGCCAGCCGGGTATAAAGGGCACCCTGCGGTTTCAGTTCACTTCGAAAAAGGATCAGTTCCCTGGCTGTAAAGGTGCCTGCGGAAACGTTGGCGCCCCAGTCAATAGCCTGGCCGACACCGGTCAGCCCCTGGGGGGACTTGATTCGTCCCAGGGTCCAATGAGCCCGGAACGGGCGATGCTCCTGTTCGAACCCGAGATCGGCAAAATCCCCGTCCAGGTTTTTCTGGAGAATGCTGAGCCGTTCCACATCACCGACCGTTCCCATCCAGACGACGCGGGGCCTCCGGGCATCCGGAAAGACGCCCAGGCGCTTAACCTCCAGTTCCAGCGGTTCGACGCCGGCCACTCTTTTATCGATGATTTCCGAAAAGAGGTCAATATCGTCCTGGCCCACGTTGCCGAAGAATTTCAGGGTCAGGTGAATACCCGTCGGTCTTGTCCAGCTGATCGCGCCCTGGATGCTCTTTTTCAATTGAGACTGGATATGGGCTATTCCCTCATGGACTGATTCCGGAGGGTTAATCGCCAGAAAAGCGCGGATATCCTTCCCGTCACTCATGTTCTTTTTCCCCGGCCAGATAGCGTTTGAGCAGCATCAGGGCCGCCTGGGTCGAGATGATCTTGTTCCGCCGACGATCCCAGCGGAAGGCATAGTGGCGGCATATCGTCTGCGATCCGTCAGCCAGGGCGATATATACGGTGCCCACGGGCTTGGCTTCCGATCCGCCCGCCGGCCCGGCGATGCCCGTGGTGGACAAACCGAGGCTTGTACCGGTCTTTTTTCTGATTCCTTCCGCCATGAGGCGAGCCGTTTGCTCACTCACGGCGCCGTATTCCCGGATCACATCTTCGGGAACGCCCAACAGGTCGATCTTGGATGCGTTGCTGTACGTCACGGCGCTCCGTTCCAGATAAACGGAACTGCCGGGAATATCCGTTAACCGGTCTGTAACCAAGCCGCCCGTGCAGGATTCCGCCACGGCAAGGGTCAGCCCCTTTTCCATCAAATGCCGGGCGATGATCCCCTCCAGCGTATCCTGATCGTATGCAAAAATATAGGGATGCAGGCGCTTCACCACTTCGCCCTCCGCCCAGGAAAGCGTTTTTGCAGCGGTGTTTTCATCTTTACTCCGGACAGTCAGGACGATATGGTTTTCCGGAAAGTTCGGATAAAACCCGATTCCGACACCGGCGCCGGCAAAATCGACATCCGATAGTTTCTCATCAACGCTGGCTTCGGACAGTCCGAAGGTCTTGATCGTGCCTGTGACCACATGGGAGTTCCCTTCGGGAAACGCCTGCTGAAGGAGCGGAATGACCCCTTCCGGCAGCATCCGGCTGACTTCTCTGGGAACGCCGGGAATCACGATGATGATGCAGCCGCCCTGCTTCAGGGCAAAACCCGCCGCCGTCCCCACAGGGTTGGGAATAACCTCGGCGCCTTCCGGGAAAACGGCTTGTTTGGCGTTATTCTCCGTCCAGGTGAGGTGGAATTTTTCAAACATGGCCTTCAGGTAGGTCAGGACATGCTCATCGGTATGAAGGGGAAGGCCGAAGGCACGGGCGATAGCGGCCGTAGTGATGTCATCTGCTGTGGGTCCCAGGCCGCCCGTTACGATTACGGCATCGGCATCCGCCATGACAAACGCCAGGGCGCGTTTGATCGTTTCTGCATCGTCTCCGACGGACATAGCAACTGTGACGGGCCAGTCGCGGAGATGACAGTTCCGGGCGATCATGGACGTATTGGTATCCTGGGTTCTGCCGCTTGTCAGTTCATTACCGATGGTGAGGATGGCTAGTTTCATATCATATCCTTAAATCCCTGCGGGAACGATGAATCCTCCTTTTTCAAAGGGGGGCAGGCCATTCTTATATACCCCAGACCCTGGCCATAACCTGAAGAAGAATATTCGCATAAATGCCCGCCACAATATCGTCCGTCACGACGCCATATCCTCCCGGCAGGCGCCGCTCGCATAACTTGGCGGGGAATACCTTGATAATATCGAAAACCCGGAAAAGAGCAAATGCCAAAACGACATGGACAAGGGTCGGCGTGATGAGAAGCATCGCCCAAAGAAAGCCGACGATTTCGTCAATAACGATCGCCGAAGGGTCTTTCTGGCCAAAGAGAATCTCCGCCTCTTGGGATACATAACATGCCAGACAGGAGAGGGCAAGGATCGTCAACAGATATACCGGCCAGGAAAAAGGGGAAAAGATAAAATAAAGCGGGATACCGATGATCGTTCCTGCCGTACCGGGTGCAAATGGTGCAAATCCGCTGCCGAAACCCGTCGCGATGACCTTGATGAATTTTTCGTTCAGAAGCCACCTCTTTCAATTATCGGCTGAATTACCTTCTTTTACCAAACATGTCAAATCATTAATATTAATCTTGACATCAACTTACTCAAAATTGTAGTACTTCCGACAATATTATGTTGGATTAACCCCAAACGAGATCATCCGGATATCAATTAAGGAGGTATCATCATGAAACGTTTTATTATTTTAATTCTGGCTTTTTGTTTTATTTTCAGCACATCAATGGCCTGGGCGCAGAAGAAAACAAGGATATCCATAGCCACGGGAGGGACGGGAGGTGTCTATTACCCCTATGGCGGCGCCATTGCCAATGTCATCTCAAAATACATTCCCGGCGTGGAAGCCACTGCTGAAGTGACAGCCGCTGCTGTGGATAACATAAAGCTCGTGGCCGCCGGCGAGGCGGACCTGGGCTATGCCTATCCCGATCTGGCCTATGACGCCATTGAAGGAAAGGGCGCGTTCAAGGGCAAGCTCCCTATTCAAATGGTTGGCCACCTGTATGTCAGCTATTTCCATCTGGTCACCCTGGGAAGCAGCCCGATGAAATCCGTTGCCGACCTCAAAGGGAAGCGGGTATCCACCGGAGCGCCGGGCAGTGGCACGGAGATTGTGGCTTTTCGCGTCCTCGAAGCGGCCGGCCTTAATCCGGACAAGGATGTCAGGCGTGATCGTTTAAGTGTTGTTGAATCCGTCAATGCCCTCAAGGACGGCAAGATCGATGCGTTCTTCTGGGTCGGCGGCCTGCCGACGGCAGCCATTCTGGATCTGGCGGCCAGCCCGGGAACTTCGATGAAGCTTATCCCGACCGATACATCGCTTCCCGGCATTTACAAGAAATATGGCCACGTTTATGTCGATGCCAAAATTCCCAAAGCCACCTATCCCAAAATGACGGCGGATGTTGGCGTGGTAGGCATTCCCAATGTGCTGGTTTGCAATAAAAACGCTTCCCCGGATCTGATTTACAAGATCCTGAAGGCCATGTTTGACCATAAGAGTGATCTGGTTGCCGTCCATGCGCAGGCAAAGGAACTGAACATCAAGGATGCCGTCATCAAGACCGTGGTGCCCTATCATCCTGGAGCGGTGAAGTATTTTAAGGAAAAGGGTGTGAAATTCTAGCGCCATTCTGATGGGGATGGCTCGTTTTATCGCTCTGCTGGCAGTACTGGCATGGTTGTTTAGCGTTCGCCCTGCCTGGCCGGGCGCATGCGTGGCCCTTGCCGCAGAAGAGCCTGAGCGAGTTCTTTATTCCCTGCCGATTGAGGCGGGAGCAACATTCCACCTGGAATTTCTGAATTCCATTTATCTGGCAAGAGTTCGGGAATCGTTTACATTCAACCCCGAAGGCGGCATTTCACTGATTCGAGTGGAAAGTCCGTCTTACGGGGTGTTCGAGTATTATGCCTTGACGCCGGATAAGCCGGGCATCGCAAATCTATTCCGGCCTATAGGTGAAATCAGGTTGCTGAGCCACAACTATGAGAACCATATGCTCATCATAGGAGATAAACAAATTCATCTGAGAGAATTCGCGGGCAACGGGAAGCCCCTGATCATAAGAATCGTGACGGGAGATCGCTGCAAACCGCAACACATCGGCGGGAGTCCATAATGTCGGAACAAAACGAACCCATAGAAGAGATTTCGGAAGAGCGTCTGAAGGAGGCGCAGCGGTTTATTGAAGAAGAGGAAGGCGTTATACGGCGCCTGTCAGGCTGGAAACAGCACTTTGTCATCTATTTTGCCGTCTGCATGACCTTCTATCACTTGTATGCGGCTGTGGGCACCATCACAACCCAGGTCCTGCGGGGCGCCCATGTGGCGATGGTTCTATTCCTGAGCTTTCTTGTGTTTCCCCCGTCCAAGAAAAAGGTCGGCTCCATTGCCTGGTACGACATTATTCTGGCCTTGCTGGGCGCGGCCACCATCCTCTACATGCTCGTCGATTTTGAGGACTTTATCTATCGGGCCGTCACGCCTGACACCTGGGACCTCGTTTTCGGCGTCATCCTCATGGTCCTGATCATGGAGGCCACGCGCCGTTCCACGGGCTGGGTCATGCCGTTTGTGGTCATCATTTTCCTGATCTACGCCTATATCGGTCCCGAGCTCCCCACACCCTGGACCCATCGCGGATACTCTGTCAAGCGGATCGTCGGGCATATGTACATGACACTGGAAGGCATTTTCGGCGTCCCCATCGACGTGTCCTCAACTTTTATTATTCTCTTTACTATTTATGGCGCGGTCCTGGAGCATTCGGGGGCGGGTAAGTTCTTTATCGATTTTTCTTTCCGTCTGATGGGTGGGAAACCCTCTTCGGCAGGGCGGACGGTGACAATGGCGTCCTTTCTTTTGGGAGGACCGTCGGGAAGCGGCGTGGCCACGACGGTGACGCTGGGGTCCGTCGCCTATCCCATGCTGGCCAGGGCAGGCTACGACAAGGAGTCCGCAGGCGGGCTGCTGTCGGCGGGCGGTATCGGAGCGATTATTTCACCGCCGGTCCTGGGTGCGGCGGCCTTCCTGATTGCGGAAATCCTCAAAGTGTCCTATCTCGATGTCATTAAAATGGCCACAGTCCCAACCATTCTTTATTACTGGTCCATCTTTCTCATGGTGGAATTTGATGCCAAGAGATTCGGCGCAAAACACATCGATTCCAGTCACGGAGAATCGGTCTGGATGCTCACCAGGACTTACTGGTATCACTTTTCCTCTTTGATCGGCATCATTGTCCTGATGGTGATCGGTTTCAGCCCCATCTGGGCTGTGTTCTGGGCGACTGTGCTGGCCTTTGCCGCCAGTTACCTGCGTCCCGAGACGGCGCTGACCTACAAGAAAGCCATCGCCGCGCTGAGCGGCGGGTCTATCGGTGTTCTCGGTGTCGCCTGTACCTGCGCCAGCGCCGGCATTATTGTCGGGGTCGTCACCTTGACCGGCCTTGGACTCAAGCTTTCCAGCATCATCATCGGTTATGCCGGAGGAAATCTCTTCCTCACCGCCGTTTATACAGGCATCCTGATGTGGATCATCGGCCTGGCCGTTCCCGTTACGGCGACTTACATCATCGGCGCCGTGGTTGCCGCACCCGCCCTGGTCCAACTGGGTGTGCCGGACTTTGCCGCTCATATGTTCATCTTCTATTATGCCGTGCTGTCCGAAGTATCGCCGCCCACGGCCCTCTCGCCCTTTGCGGCCGCGGCATTGACGGGTGGGAATCCCTTCAAAACCATGATGATGGCCTGGAAGTATACCATTCCGGCCTTTATTGTCCCATTTATGTTTGTTCTGACGCCTGACGGTATCGGACTCCTCCTGGAGGGATCGATCCCGAATATGATCTGGTCCTTTATTACCGCCATGATTGGTATTGTCGGCATTGCCGGCGGCGCCAGCACCTGGCTTTTACGCCGGACGACCCTCTGGGAAAGGGCCGCTTTGATCGTCGGAGGGCTTCTGCTTGTCTATTCGTCGTTAATCCTTGATGCCGTCGGCATGGCTCTGATCGCTCTGGTGGTCATCTGGCAGAAGGTGACGCTCAGACGAGCGGCGGCAGAGGCGTAACCTACAGGGTCATAACCCGGCGCCCAGTAATGCATGAGCCTTTTTCAGGCACTCCTGAATGGGGATGTCCTGCGGGCACAATGCCTCGCACTCGCCGCACAGGGTGCATTGATCTGCCCGCTGCGCGGGTTTCATGCCCGCACTGATTTGGTAAAAAAAGCGCGGCGACTGGTAATCGTTGTACATCACCGCTTCATTGTAAAGCTCGAAAATGCGGGGAATGGCCACGCCGTTCGGGCAGGGCATGCAATATTGACAACCCGTGCATGCAACAGGAGCGGATGCCTGATAGATTTCCCGCACCTGATCGATAAGCTTCCTCTCCTCGCCCGATAAAGCATTCTCCGCAGAGGATTCCGCGCAGGCAACATTTTCGATAACCTGCATCATCGATGACATGCCGCTCAGCACAACGGAAACGTCAGGATGGTCCCATACCCATTGAAGCGCCCACTCGGCAAGGCTTCGGATTCTAGGTGCTCTTTCCAGAATCGCCGCCGCTTGCGGCGGCAGCTTCTTGGTCAGCCGGCCCCCCCGCAGGGGCTCCATGACCACCACGGCCAGTCCCTTGTCGGCGGCATACCGGAGTCCCGCCGTTCCCGCCTGGAAATCGGTATCCATATAGTTATACTGGATTTGACACATCGCCCAGCGATCATAAGCGTCCACGATTTCTTTAAACATTGGAAAATCATCATGGAAAGAAAAGCCGAGGTGTGCGATTCTGCCATCCGCCATGGCCTTCTCCGCCCATTTGAGGACGCCCATGTCCTGCAGGTGGGGCCAGAAAATCCGGTTCAACCCGTGCAGAAGATAAAAATCGATGCAGTCCGTCTGCAGGCGGTCCAGCTGCCTGTCGAGAAACGGGTCAAGTTCATCGGGGGTTTGAATAAGCCAGGAGGGTAGTTTTGTCGCCAGTTTGACTTTATCGCGATAGCCGTCTTTCAGGATTCGTCCGATGCAGCGCTCGCTTTGCCCCTCATGATAGGGGAATGCCGTATCGATATAATTGACGCCATGATCAATGGCGTAACGGACCATTTGCATGGCCTCGGGTTCATTGATGTCGGCCGGCTTGCCATTGATCACCGGCAAACGCATGGCCCCGAATCCGAGGATGGAACCTTTCCAGTCCAGCTTGCCGAATGGCCGATACTCCATGTTTTCTTCCTTTCCGCCTCCTTGTCTATCTCAGGATCACCATTATTTCCCGTTTCGTCTCGGAGGTCAATCGTGTGAGAGTGGCTTCAAGGGCCTTTTCCGATTCGCCAAGGCAGTTCATTTCCACGGGAATATTGCGTGTAATTCCCATCCAGGCCTGGCGCAGCTCATTTTTGAAATCAATCAGGCATGTATCATCCAGGAGTGTGGTGAAGTCTGCGCCGATCAATTCCGCCCGCGATTTGCCGGTGCATTCCAGGGTTCTTTCCGTAATGCTCTGGATAACGCCCTCCCGATCCACTAAAAATCCGATTTCCTCCTTGAAGTAGTGCTTCCTCAACTGATCCCGGCTGTCCCGCATCCATTCATAGGCCTTGGTCAGGCTCTGGTTGGCCTCTTGCAGTTCCTCATTAATCTTTCTCATTTTTTCATCGGCCAGCTTGCGTTCCCGGACATCCTCTTCCAACATGACGTTCTGGTTCTTGATTTCCGTCAGTTGTTCTTTAACCTTCAGGTGCAAAACCGAATTCTCCAGGGCGAAACCGATCTCTCCCAACATGATGGACAGGATGCGTTCGTCACTATCGGTAAAGAGCCCTCCCTTTTCCTTGTTCGCCAGGTTCAATACGGCTAAAATCCGATTATGGCTGTAAATCGGCATGCTGAGAAAGGAGGGCGCACCGTATTTGGGATTATTAGTCTTATGTGTACGGGGATCGTTTTCAATATCCTGAATGATGAGGGGTTTGCCGTCTGCAATCACGCTTTTGATAAGAGAATAATCCCGTTCTCCCTGAGCGGCCTCTTCGCTTGCATTTTCATTCCCGGGTTTGGCGGCAACAAAGCGCAATCCTTCCGCTTCCGCGGGGTCCACCAGGAACACGGAACCATTAATGACCCCAACGGCCTGCATGGCCTTATCCAGAACGAGCTTCAACAGTTCATCCACATTCAGGGTTTCCCTGGCCACCTCGGTCATTTCCTTGATGGCATTCAATTCGATGATCCTCTGATTTAATTCTTCCGTGGATCTCTCGAAACGGTCCATGAGGTTTCCGAAAGAAGCGGAAATCTTGCTCAGGTCGGAAACATCTTTTTCGATGGCTGCGGAGACGGCGTCATTGCCCTTATCGGCCTTCTTGATTAAATCGATCATCATACGCACGCTGTCAAAGACGTAGCGGAGAATCGCCAACCCGCCAAGAATGAGGAGAAGAACCATGGCCAGGAGGATATATTGGGAGTGATCCAGGAGAATATTGCTGTGTTGAATAATATAGACAAAGGTCAATATGGGCAGGATAACAATGAGGATGCCGATGATATTGAATTTACGCATCATGCCGTTTTTCGGTTTTCCATTACCGGTGTTGAATATCATGGGATAACCTGCTCGCTGCAAATCCGTTATTCAATTGGTCCGTATCTGAAATATGCCATACAATCCGGCATGATTGAATGACCTATCATCGGTTTGCCCTTGTGTCAATGCAGAATACTTTTCCCGATTGTTCATCGAGCATGAACCTTGTCGCGATGATTCCAACCATCTTGAGCATATGTTGATGGACGGCCTCCCGGCTTCTGCCGGGGTAATTCCGGAAGGTGATCAGAACCCCGTTCAGCGCGGCGAACAAGGCGTGAGATAAGGGCCTGACGGGTTCTTTGACTCTCATTTCACGAAAAAGGATATCGAACTGATCCAGGATCAGGCGTTCGGCGGCGTTGAGCTTGTCGATCATCTCCGCAGAAAGCGACCCGTCGAGCATAAAATGGGTCATCATCCTGAAATATTGATCATTCCGGATCAGATAGGTAATATAGGCCTCGCTGATGTTTTGGATATTTCCTTTTTTTTTGTCTTTGATGATCTGCTTCAGGCGTTGAATGATCTCCTGGGCGCCGTGGAGAAAGGCTTCCACAAAAAGCGATTGTTGATCGGGGAAGTATCGATAAATGGATGCATGAGAAATACCGGCTTCGCGGGCAATATCGCGAATACTGACCTTGCTGAAGGGCTTCACGGCAAAAACACGTTCAGCGGCCTCAATGATGATGTCCTGCCGAGCCTTTTTTTCATCGTTCTTGAGATCTGCAAAAGTATTCTTCTGTGTCATGCCCGCCCCTCTGCTATTCTATATCACATTCGCCCGGCGACTTGCATTTTAAAAGATAATGATTGACAGAAAAGCCATTTTTCCATAGATTTTCCTCATGTTAGGCCAAGTCAACGGATTGCCCGGAGGTCAGGAAATTCAACGATAATGGATCAGGGCAGACCGTATTACCATCCATATCATCTGAAAAGGAGGAGAAGGACCATGAAAGGCAAACGGATTGTTTCCGGATTGATTTTGCTCATAATGATGGCTTGCGGGACTATGGCATTTGCGGCCTCTGCCGCGGAGGTTACCTGGTATGGCCATTCGGCATTCAAGGTGGTCACCCCCGGCGGCAAGGTGCTCCTGGTCGATCCCTGGATCACCAATCCCGCCAATCCCAACGGCAAAAATGACGTTGAGAGTCTTACAAAAGTCGATCTGATCTTTCTGACCCACGGGCACGGCGATCATATCGGCAATGCAGTTGAGATTGCAAAGAAAACCGGCGCCAAGCTGGTGGCGACCTTCGACTTGCAGAAGGCAATGGTTTCGTATAAGGGCTATCCGGAAAAACAGGCTGAACGGGCCACGACGGGAAGCTTCGGCGGGACGATCAACCTTCTGGACGGAGAGGTCAGGGTGCTGTTTGTCCCGGCTATCCACGGCGGCAGCATGGACACGGACAAGGGGCCGATTTATGCCGGCCATCCCGGCGGGTTCCTGATATCGGTAAAGAATGGTCCGCGAATCTATCACACGGGAGATACCGACCTGTTCAATGAAATGATGCTGCTGAAAGGCGGCGTGGACATGATGCTGGTCTGTATCGGCGATACCTTCACCATGGGGCCCGTTCGTGCGGCTCAGGCCGTTAACATGGTCATGCCGAAGATGGCCGTGCCGATGCATTTCGGTACATTTCCGGCCCTCACCGGCACCGTTGATCAGTTCCGCGCTGAACTCGGCAGATTGGGCATTTCCGGCCTTCTGCGGCCCATGAAGGTGGGCGAGACACTGATATGGAAATAATCGGATAGCGGTCACGT
>CAZBME010000023.1:15885-68222 GCA_964492965.1 uncultured Syntrophaceae bacterium
TTCTGATGATGCTCCTCGTTAATTTCCCGGGATGCACCGGCAGGATGACGCTGGACGAAGCCAAAAAGGTTACCATTTCCGTCGGTGGCGAGGCCTTTGTTCCGCCTCCCCGGAGAATTAATGATATCCTTGCCATTCTTGATCATCCCGGTCCGTTTGACGTTGCGATTACTGCTCGCTTCAAGGAAAAGGCAAGGCTCATCCCACCGGAAAATGCCGATACGTCCCGCCAACTTTTATTATGAAAGGGGAAGGGCTGCCCTTGCCCTGTCTGCCCCGGTCATCACAGGGGACCAAGACGATGGGCTTTTGAAAGTAAGCGACATTCTTAAATTGAAGCTTAATGCTGATTGGGTGGTTCTTTCCGCCTGTAACACCGGTGCGGCGGAAGGGGAAGGCGCTGATGTCGTTTCCGGATTGGGTAATGCCTTCTTTTATGCAGGAAGCAGAGCGCTCCTGGTGACCATGTGGCCGGTGGAAACCACGGCCGCCAAAAAAATTGTTAGCGGTATTTTCCAGGAACAGCAAACAGATAAAACATTACCTCGCAATCAAGCGTTGCGCAGATCCATTCTTAACATGATTGACAAAGAATCCTTGCGGGATGAGGCCACAGGAAAGATTGTGGCTGCTTATGCCCACCCTGTGTTCTGGGCTCCCTTCGTCATCATCGGAGAATCGGGACGCTGACAGGTGGAAGGCCTCCTCTGATTCATGGTGTGACAACTCATTAAGAACGTCAGTACGGATCTCTGTGAGCCTAACCTGCCTCATCTGTTGTATGTCACCTTCCATTCATTTCCATAATAACCGATAGGCATTTTGAACTATTCGCCTGGTGGCGCCACCATCCTAACGCTAATAGAGCTGACACTGCAATGCTCAGATCGCCCCAGCTTCTTAAAAATCTTCAAGCAGTCCGCTGATTGTTTCTTGGCAACCGTTGTTAGATGCTGCCACGCATGAATGGTTATAAACGGTGATTCTGTGATGGAAAGACTATCCCTCATGGATGCAACCAATTTTTCCCATTATGCTTCATGTATTAATCAGCGTACAGTGAATAATGCATTGTCTTTTCCAAAATTAATAATAAATGGTGTCTGGGGATGCCCCAGTTTGGTTGAAATCTCCGTTGTCTTGCCTTTGGAATATCTCCCCAACTTCGTCACCGTTACCGTGCCGTCCCTCTCAATATCAACCTCTTTGCCATTTCCAATTCCCTGCAACAACGTATGGGTGTATAAGCCATTCCCCTGAAAACCATCCAGTGCCGTCTGCACACTGCCTGCCGAGGCAAAAATGTGCAGCCCCATCTTTTTTGCCAATACCGACATCCGGGCATCGTACAGGCCGCTGACGATGTTGTCGACACCGCCGGCATGACATGTATCAAAGATAAACAGTTGAGACAGAGATTTTATCTTCTTCGAGATTTCTACAATTTCATTGGAACTGATCAGGCTGTCAGTACTGAAAAGCTTCCCGTCAAAGCTGCTGGTAACTATGTAGTACTGCCCTTGCAGCAGAAGGCCATGGGAGGCGTCAAAAAATATGAAACTATCCCCATGTTTTATCCTTTTTGACAGGTTGTCTATTGCGGCAAGAATGTTTTGTTTGCCTGCCTGCTCATTGGCCAATCCGATCAGGTGGATGTTTTCCGGTTTGTAGAGGGTATGAGCCTTCGCGGACAGCCGGTCTGAAAAATCTGTTGCATCCTTGGCCGCATACTTGAGATTGATGGAGGCATCACGATATTTGTCGATGCCGACAGACAGGATGTAAAGATGAGGCTCGGCCTGTTTTACCGTGGATGTGAACTTGGCTGTTCCCAGAAAACTCTGGACGGTATTGGGAGCATTAAAGGCTGTCAGGCTGATTTCATTGTCTCCCGCAATGGTCTCAATCTCAATGCATTCCTCAACGAGGTTTCCTTTCGGCGAAGCCAGTGGGGTAATGGACGATGTTTTTTCCTTCACGGTCAAGGAACGCATATCCTGATAAACCGCCCTGCTATTCAATGAGGAAAGCTGCATCTGAGCAGTGGTTTCGTTTTTAACCACTTCGCGATAAAACCCATCGGACTTGATTAATTTGCCGTTCTGGAAGATCCGGATTTCACCGATGCCGCCTCCTGTGCCGGTAACACGGTAGCAGACTTTAGCTGTTGACTGATCAGTCTCCGATGGCACAGAGGTGAATTTAACCGCTGGCGGAGGATTTTTGATTGCATCATGAATGGTGAGGGTAATAAGGCTGTTTATATCATCGCCTCTAAGTTTTGCAGCAACAATATCAGGACGATAAAAAACATCATAGAACTGGTCTATGCCGTAAACTTTGGGGCTTACGCGGATGTTTAAGTATTTATGGCCGTTTGGTGATGAGTTGTAATATCCTTCCGGCGTGATCGCGATCCACTCGCCATCTTTTAAACTTATGAATTGGGCGATCTCTTTGCCTGTTTTTATGTCCCAACGCCTTATTGTGCCATCTGATCCCCCGGAAATAAAACTTTTTGCATCATTGGAAAAAGCTACGGTATTGATATCTCCTTCATGTCCGCTGAATGTGCTTATCTCCCTGCCTGTTGCCGCATCCCAGAGTTTAACCGTATTATCTCGGGTTGCTGATATTATATGGCTGCCATCGGGTGAAAAGGCTACTGCGTTCACCCTCCCCGTATTATGCCCTTCAAATGTCCTTATTTCACGACCTGTTGCCACTTCCCAGAGCTTGAGAGTCTGATCCCAGCTTCCAGACAATGCATATTTGCCGTCCGGGGAGAATGTAACGGACGAAACATCATTTGTATGCCCGGTAAATGTTCTTAGCTCCCTGCCGGTAGTCAAATCCCAGAGAATGAGGTTCTTGTCGCATTGCGCACCCTGCAACTGGATAGTCGTCGTATTCCCGCTGCGCGTCTCGGTTCGTTTGCATGTCCCCCCAGACAAGGCATAATGCCCGTCGGGAGAAAAGGCTACGGACTTAACCCAGTCCGCATGTCCTGTAAATTGCCTTATTTCCCTGCCGGTTGCCACATCCCAGAGCTTGAGTGTTTTATCGGTGCTTCCGGAAAGTGCGTAGAGTCCGTCAGGAGAGAAGGCAACTGATTGAACCAAAACATCTTTGGTGCGAGCATTGAAAGTCCTTATCTCTTTTCCGGTTGCCACATCCCAGAGCTTTATGGTGTTGTTATTACTCCCTGAAAGAACATATCTGCCATTTGGTGAAAAGGATACGGAGTAAAAGCTGCTTGCATTACTCATAAACGTCCTTAATTCTTTGCCTGTGGATATATCCCAGAGTTTGAGATAATTGGCCGTATCTTCCCCGACACCCAGTGTGACGCCCCCCCGATCCCCTCCCGCAATGACATGCTTGCCGTCAGGAGAAACGGCTACGGAGGATACTTTGCGGTGTCCTCTGGGCGCAAAAACATTAGCAGAGATGGTCGTACTCACTGGCTTGGCATCTTTTGCAGGATTTGGGATTTGCACCTTTTTGTCAGCCCCCTGGGACTGTCCCATCGTTCCTTCCAGGGTCAACAGGGCAATGGGATTATTCTTGAGAATGGAGACAATTATTTTATCGCCTGGGTTTAATGCGGAAACTGCATCCGTAAATTCATTGGGGTTTTTAATATCCATGCCGTTGACCGAAAAAATAATATACTTCTGCTTTATGCCCATTTGTTCTGCCGTGCTTCCCTGTGTCACTTCAGAAACTAAAACACCGCTTTTTTTAATGGACATCCGTGCAAGCATCATTTGCTCTCTTAGTGTGAAAGGCTGCACCTGAACCCCTAAAGGGTTTGAGATTTGCACCTTTCCGTCAGTCCCCTGGGACTGTCCCATCGTTCCTTCCAGGGTCAACAGGGCAATGGGATTATTCTTGAGAATGGAGACAATTATTTTATCGCCTGGGTTTAATGCGGAAACTGCATCCGTAAATTCATTGGGGTTTTTAATATCCATGCCGTTGACCGAAAAAATAATATACTTCTGCTTTATGCCCATTTGTTCTGCCGTGCTTCCCTGTGTCACTTCAGAAACTAAAACACCGCTTTTTTTAATGGACATCCGTGCAAGCATCATTTGCTCTCTTAGTGTGAAAGGCTCCACCTGAACCCCAAGCCATGCCTTTTCACCGGCAAGAGAATAGCCGGGCATCAGCACAGGAGTGATCGTGAAACTGATGAGCAGAAAAAAAACAGGCACAAGAGATCGTAACGATAAAAAAATACCTGTTGCGTCTGCTTTAGAAGTTATTTTTATGCCAAATAAAGCCTTCATTTTGAACCCCCGTTTATTTGATTACCGGTTTCCCAGATATGGCAATACAGTTGATGGTATTCCAGCATGGTCACCTCACATAACGCTGTGACGATATCATAGACACCGAGAAAACAACATGAATGATTCCGCCTTGAAATTATGCATATTTGCCCATGTTGGTGTTTTGTGGATAACAAGAAAGCTATGCGATTCAAACAGTACGCAGCAACCGGATGAAAATTTTTGCGTTTGCATTATTGCCGGACATTTTAATCTTCTGATACATGAGAATTATTCTTCGGCTATCTGAAGTTAAATTGCTTGACATCAGTAACCAATGGTTTGTATCATTACCATCGGTCATAATAGTGGCATATCCTTTCAGCATCCGGTTAAGCATTGGGAGGTGGCAAATGTCTTTACCCGATCGAAACAATCCCTACAATTTTAATGACTTTTTAACGTGGCGGCAAGGCGTGGATTACTACGGGGATGACCCTTTCATGCAACAGGTCGTCCGCCATTTTTCGGGGGTGGAAGGGGAAACCGTTGATGCCCAGGCCCGCACCGTTTCGGGAAAGGCATCTTTTCGCTGGCGTGATCTTTCCGAAAGCATCGCCCGGCCGGAAAATCGTCCGTTCATGCTACACTACGACGGCCACCACCACCGCATTGACCGGATTGTCCGTCCCCGGGGAACGGAAATTCTGGAACAGGAAATTTTTTCTGAGGCCTTCTTCTCCGACAAAACCTCTCCCTGGGTGAAGCTCGTCAAGATGTTCCTGATTTACCAGAATGGCGAGTCCTGTATCGCCTGTCCGATCACCTGCACGGAGGGACTGGTCATGCTTCTGGAGAAGTACGCCGATACGCCGGAAACAAAAGCGATCCTTCGACACTGCAAGGAAGGCGTGGACGGTGATTTTGCCATCGGCGCCCAGTATCTCTCCGAAATTCAAGGAGGTTCGGATGTCCCGGCCAATGTCCTCGAAGCGGTGAACGAAAATGGGGCATGGCGGCTTTATGGAACGAAATTCTTCTGTTCGGCGACCCATGCCGATTATGCCGTTGTGACCGCGAAGCCTGTGGGCTCCGAAAAGGTGGGGCTTTTTGTTGTGCCCTCCTGGATGCCCGGAAACAAAGAAAAGGAAATCAGAAACGGCTACACCATCGACCGGATCAAATGGAAACTGGGAACCAGTGAACTGACCACGGCAGAACTCACCTTTAACGGCGCCGTGGCGTATCCCGTCGGCCCCCTGGATAAAGGTGTCGCCAATGTGGTCGGCATTGTTCTGACATACTCCCGCCTGACCGTGGGGCTGTCTGCTGCCGCCTTCATGACGCGGGCCGTACGGGAAGCAAAAAAATATGCCGAATTCAGGCAGGCCTTCGGCCTCATGATTGGCCGGTTCCCCTTAACGGCCGTTCAGTTGGCCCGAATTGAAAATGCCACAAAGCGAACAGCGGCGGGGGCATTCAAGCTATACCGGGATTTTTTGTCCCTTGAAGGCGGGCAGAGGGAAGGCCCGTCCGCCAATGAGCCGGAGGCGGCCCGGAGAAAGCGCTTTGATGTCCGGGAGCTCATCATGTTGCAAAAGATGGCCGCGTCCTGGGACTGCACCGATGTGATCCGCGAGGCCATGTCCATCTTCGGCGGTCATGGCGTCATGGAGGATTTCTCGTCATTGCCTCGCCTCTACCGTGATTCGGCCATTAATGAGCTGTGGGAAGGCCCGAGAAATGTCCTGTTGACCCAGATCCACCGGGACCTGCAGCAAGCCGCGTCGTGGTACAAACCATCGGCGTTTGTCAGCAGCATCCTGAAAGGGCTGGATGAATCCGTCATTACGGCGTTGTCCGATGAAATCATGGCTCTGGCTTCTTATCCCGATTTGTTTCAAATGGATGCAAAAACCATCGACATGTGCAGGCGCTGGGATGCATTTTGCCATAACCTCTTTCACGCTTATCAGGATCTTGCCCTACAGGAGGTGGAAAGGCCCGCTAAAGAGGCCGATGGTGAGTCGGCAATATTGTAATGGGCAAAAGTCGGTAATCGCACCGACGATTTATGGGTAAAAAATATTTTTTTCTGTCCATCAGCCTTACAGGAAAAGACTGGATTCCGGAGCAATCCCGGAATGACAGCCGTTTAGATGTTTGGTTGCCGAGGCAATAATGTGAAAGTTCTATTAAACCTGCAAAACTGAATAAAGGAGGGGAAAATGAATCTTGTCGAGATCCTGGAAAGCAACACGCGGAAGAACCCGGATAAGGATTGTCTCCGGGCCAACGGGAAAGGCTATTCGTTCCGTGCCGTAAAGGATATGGCCCAAAAAGCGGCCGGCCTTTTTCAGGGCATGGGGTTGGCTAAGGGCGATCGTATCGCCATCATGAGCCAGAATACGGTCAGCTTCGTCGTTGCCCTTTACGGATCATTGATGGCCGGGGGCGTTGTCGTTCCTGTCAATCACAAGCTCATGGCGCCGGAAGTCGATTATATCCTGTCTCACAGCGGGGCGAATATTTTTCTCTTCGACGGTTCTCTCGTGGGCGTGGCGGAGAAACTATCCGTCAGTACACATAAGTTGGCCATGGACAGCCCGGCGGCACCCTATGAACCTTTTGAAGGGCTCTGCGAATCAGCGCAGCCGTTTTCTCCGGTTGAGATCGGCGACGGTGATCTGGCGGAGATTCTTTATACCTCCGGCACGACAGGAAAGCCGAAGGGGTGCATGCATACCCATCGGGGCGTCGTTATGAGCGGGATTACCGGGGTCATTGCCACCAAAATGGATGAGGATGACCGGCTCCTGATGGCCATGCCGATCTGGCACTCCTCTCCGCTGAATAACTGGTTTGCCGGCATCCAGTATGTGGGTGGCACGACCGTCCTGATCCGGGAATACCATCCCCTCCATTTTCTCCAGGCGATCCAACAGGAGAAGTGCACTATCTATTTCGGGGCGCCCATCTCCTATATCATGCCCGTGCAGATGCTGCCCAATTTCGACACCTTCGATCTGTCCTCCATGAGGGCCTGGATTTACGGCGGCGGCCCTATCGGCGCCGATACGGCGAGGATGATCATGAGCAAGTACAAGAGCGAGAAGTTCTATCAGGTTTACGGCATGACGGAATCCGGTCCCACGGGAACAACCCTCATGCCTAAAGACCAGGTCCGCAAAGCGGGCTCTATCGGTCGTTCCGGCCTTCCCGGCTGTGATATCGTCGTCATGAAATCGGCTACGGAAGCCGCAAAGCCGGGCGAGGTCGGAGAGATCTGGCTGAAGGCGGACAGCATGATGAAAGGATATTTTGAAGATCCGGGAGCCACGAAAGAGGTCTTCGACAAGAACTGGTACAAAACGGGGGATGTGGTCCGGCTGGACGAGGACGGCTATCTCTTCGTGGTGGACCGAACCAAGGATATGATTGTGACGGGCGGCGAAAACGTTTATTCCAAAGAAGTGGAAGATACGATCACGGCTTGTCCGGGTGTCGCTGCCGCAGCGGTCATCGGCATCCCCAATCCTGAATGGGGAGAAACGGTGGCGGCTTTTGTCGTCGCCGCAAAAGACGGAGGCGCCGACGAGGAAAAGATCCGATTATTTTTGGGTGATAAATTGGCTAAATACAAGATTCCAAGAACCATCCGGTTTGTGGAGAATCTGCCGTATACGCCAAGCGGAAAGATTATGAAGTATAAACTGAGACAGGAGTATCAAAGCTAGGGAGGTTATATGTTTGATTTTCTATTGACGGATGAACAGATCAAACTCCGGGATGAGGCCCGGGATTTCATCAAGTGGGTTCCACGCCAGATGGTCCTCGATATGGACAAGGATGTGATCAAATTCCCCAAGGAATTTCTCAGGGAGGCGGGACGCCGCAACCTTATGGGCTGCCGCTATCCCAAGGAATGGGGCGGCCGGGGAATGGACTGGGTAAGCACGGGCATGGTCATGGAGGAGATCGGGACGATCGGTTATGAGCTGGCCTGTGTCTTCGGCGTCGGTGCGGAACTTGTCTGCGACGCCATTATTCAGCATGGAACGGACGAACAGAAAGAAAAGTACGTCAAGCCGCTGCTTAGGGGCGATCTTTTTGCCGCGGAGTGCCTCACCGAACCGCGAGGCGGCTCCGACTTCTTCGGCGCGACCTCCAAGGCGGAGGACATGGGCGATTACTTCCTCCTCAACGGCCAGAAACGCTTCATTGTCGGTGGTGAAGGGGCGGACTATTTCCTCGTTTACGCCAAAACCAATTTCGATACTGCCGCCAAGCCCCAGGAATCGATTACGGCGTTCATCGTCGATCGCGGTCCCGGCGTGGATACGAAATATCTCTATAACCTGATGGGTTGCCGCGGCGGCGGAACGGCCCGCCTCGTTTTTAAGGATGTCAGGGTGCCGAAGCAAAATGTCCTGGGTCATCTCAACGGGGCCTATGACGTGTTCAATACAATGATGATCCCGGAGCGCCTGGGGACGGCCATCATGACCATCGGCTCCGCCCGCGCGGCCCTGGAGATTGCCACGCATTATACCTCACGCCGCAAGGCCTTCGGTGTGGTCATCAACAATTTCCAGGGCGTGAGCTTTCAGGTGGCCGAGGCGGTGACCCTGCTGGACGCCGCACGGGCCCTGGGCTATGCCACATGCCGGGCCGTGGACGCCGGTGTGGGTATGGACCGAACCCGGCGGATGATCTCCGAATGTAAAAAATTCATCACCGAGTCCTGCCAGAAGGTGGTCCACAATGCCATGCAGGTCGTCGGCGGCATCGGTTACACGAATGTCTTTCCGTTGGAGAGGATTTATCGTGACATCCGCCTGGCGACCATCTGGACGGGCACCAGCGAGGTCATGTCCATGATTGTGGCCCACGAATGGTATCGGGAATACAGGAAATTGAGGGCTGCCAACCTGACAAGGGATGTCGAGGCCGACGCCGAAGAGGCCTTTGCGGAAGAGGAAAAGATTTACGAATAAACCGGACCGATTTAGGATGCCGGGCCGCTATTACCATGAAATAGTGGCCCGGTATCTGAATCATCAGTAATCCTTCAAGTTTGTATGGTCCAGCAATCGCTTCTTTTCAAAATGTGCCCTGTATCGAAACGCCAAAAAATAGAACCACGGGGAAAGCCTTGTGTCCTTCATGATCTGCCTGTTGCCTATCTGATCCATCACCATGTGGAGTCCCACTCCCATCGTGGCGCCCAGGAGAAGATCATTTTCTGACCAGTACGCCCCGAGGACAAGCAGGATATAGAATTCGTAGGAATGGAGGATGACGTAGATTCTTTTCCATTTCTTCTCATAGAACCAGCTGAAGAATCGGCTCAGCGAAAATTTCTCACCTGATAAAGCGAAATAATCGACCAAATGGTCCAGATCAATCAGGACGCCGCTCAAGAGTAATGAGACGGCCATAGGCGTTGAGCCCGTCAACCCGTATACGGCTGTACCGGCAATAGTTGATGCCACCACATGGCTGGCCATTTTCACAATTCGGAACCTCTTGAGTTCATGATGGTTGCTCTCTGATCCAATTGAAAACACCCTCGTTAAACAACGGCTATGAA
Organism: uncultured Syntrophaceae bacterium; assembly: GCA_964492965.1. GTDB lineage: Bacteria > Desulfobacterota > Syntrophia > Syntrophales > UBA8958 > CAZBME01. The sequence goes on from CAZBME010000023.1 coordinate 25,756, forward strand.
ATCAGCGCAGATTAAAAAAGAGGCTAAAGCAGCCGCTTTAACCTCTTTTTAAATACTCATACATACGCTCCAGCCTCAGGTTGACTGATCTTTAAATCTCCAGTGTCGGATCATGCGTTTGGGGGAAGAACTTCCTTTTAGAGAGGTCAGTATAAGTAAATCGCAATGGTATGTCAATTAAAACTGATCATTAAAAATACTTCAAATTACTGGAAGGCATGCAGTTTTGCCCCAATGCAATCCTTCTTCCTGATTAATTGCAATCAAACGGTCTCTCCCTTTTCTTTCACAAAGAGAAAGTCAGTCCGGCCTAAAAATCTGGATAAAATTGAACGAGAAGAGGATGGGCAGTTACAAAATATTATAATCGACCCATCCCTCAAAAAGGGATGCAATCTTTCATTGACATAAAAGACCGCTCGTTCTTATACTTTTTCCCATAGAAAGAATTATTTATGAAGGAGAATGACGATGACACCCACTTTTCTGGAAATATTCACCGATTACATCTGACCGTGGTGCTACCTCTGTACCGTGCGTATGGAAAGACTGCGGGATGCCTATAAGGTCGAGTTTCACTACACTCTTTTCCCTCTCCACCCGGAGACTCCCGAAGAAGGGATCTCCCTGGAGAAGCTCTTCGCCGGTCGCTCCTTTGATATTGCAGCCTCGCGAGCCCGTCTTGCCGGACTGATGGCAGAGGAAGGCCTGCCGTACAATAAAACGCGGTCCATGACATACAACAGCCGGTCGGCCCAGGAACTGGCAAAATGGGCGGAGACGAAGCCCGGCGGAGATGCCATTCACAACGCACTCTATAGGGCATATTTTGTCGATGGTCTAAACATAGCCCTTATTGGGAACCTGCTCCAAGTTGTCCGGCGGCTGGGACTGCCGGAAGATGAGGCACAGGAAGCCCTTTCTTCCCGGCGATTCCGGGATGCTGTAGATCAGGACTGGCAACGTTGTCGCGAGTGGGGCATTACGGCCGTGCCTACTTTCAGCGTCGGAAAGCGGCGCCTCGTTGGGGCTCAGTCGTATGAAGAACTGGAGAGACTCATTGGGGAGGGAGGATCCCGGGAAACATGAATTTTGACTACCTGATCATAGCGTTATTTGTTTTTGGTTGCGGGTTTTCCTTGGCCGCATATGCTGATACACCTCAAAAAAAGACGTACAAATCTATGTCAATGATTATTTGGATCGCTTTGTTCATCGCTATAGCCGTAACATCATGTTCTTTCGCTCCACAAATCCGATAGGGGCCGGGACAACCCGCCCCGGTTGCGCCCTGATTTAAAGATCGCAGATCAAGATGGCAATGGCGTGGCGCCATTGAGGGGGTTGGCGTTTGCATCTTCAGGGTTTATGACCTCCGGTATACCCGGCCATATTTTAAATTAAACCCATAGCGTTCATCAGACCTTGCTCGACGCAACGAATCTAATAAAACCCGCCAAGCGAAAGTCCGCTAACCCACCATCTAACAAGCCAAAATTATCACCAAAAAAAGGTCCAGCGAAAAATCGCTGAACCTCTTGGATTGTAAATTGGTGCCGGAGGACGGAATCGAACCGTCACTTCCGCAAGGGAAGGGGGATTTTGAGTCCCCTGCGTCTACCAGTTTCACCACTCCGGCACGGGCACCGATTATAGTGAGGGAGCGTCAAATGTCAAGAAGAAAAGAAAAACGGGGCATGAAAATTCATTACTCTCAATTCCTCTCTAATTTCCTCCTTGAACTCTTTACCTGAAACAATTATGGTAGCGCCGGTCTGGGGAACTCCCAAGGCGCATCGATATCATTTTCAAACCCTCAAAAGGAGAAGCAAAGGCTATGATGGAAAAGTCCCATATGCTCGATCCGTTCATGAACCCGCAAAGCATTGCCCTCTTCGGCGGCATGCAGGAGAATTGGTTTTTCGGCGCCGGGGTCATCATCGGCGATCTACTGAAATGGAAATATAAAGGACAAATCTATCCTGTTCACCCGACGACGCCATCCGTTTACGGGATAAAGGTCTCTAAGGATCTGGGGGAGGTTGACGCCGTTCCCGAATTGGCCATCATTGTCACATCCTACCGGCATGTGCCCGGCATCCTGCACCAGTGCGGCAAGAAAGGCGTCAAGGCGGCCGTCATTGTTTCCGACAGTTTCGGTGAAGCGGGTCCGGAAGGAAAACTAAGACAGGATGAAATCATCGGCATTGCAGAATCATACGGTATCCGCATCATGGGGCCGAATACCATAGGCGTCTTCAATGCCGAAAACTGGTTCACCACCGTCCCTTACGACAGGGGCTACGACTATTCCACCCAGGGGCGGCTTTCCATCATCACGCAGACGGGAATGTACAGCCCGCAGGCCATGGCATGGCATGAATATGAGGCGGGGATCAACAAGGTCATCGATCTGGGCAATATGTGCGATATCGATGAAACGGACTGCCTGGACTACCTCGGAGATGATGCCGGCACCGATGTCATCTCCATCTACATGGAGCATACCCGACGGCCCCGGGTTTTCCTGGATGTCCTTCAGCGGGTTTCACGGAAAAAGCCCGTCCTTTGTCTCATGCCCGGCAGCTCTCCCGGAGCGGCGGCCGCCATGGCCTCCCATACGGGTTCCATGGCGGGCGACGCCGAACTCTACCGGGCCGTCTTCAGGCAGGGGGGAATCATCAGGGTTGAGGAATACGAAGATCTCCGCGATTGCGCCACGCCATTTCTCCGCTTCCCCTTACCGAAAGGAAACCGCCTCGGCATCATCACTTTTTCCGGGGCCATAGGCATCCAGTGCATCGATGCGGCCGAAGCCACCGGCCTTGCTCTCGGGAAGCTTTCCCCCGAAAGCCGAAGCCAACTCGCCGCCATCAGCGACACTATCGGTTCACATCCCGTCGATGTGGGACCCGCATCAGCCACGGCAGGTGTTGAAATATTCAACATGTACAAGAAGTGTTTCGATATCCTCAGGCAGGATGAAAACATCGATTGCATCTATCTCAATACCTATGTGTCCCACGGATTGAAGCCGGAATACTATGCCGATCTGCTCCGCTATATCGGATCATGCAAGGAGAAACCGATCGTCTCCTGGTGTTACGGGCCGGCGAGGCAACTGGTTCTTGAATTCGGAGCCCTGGCCGAACGTTCGGGTATCCCCTTTTACCTGACGAGCAAAAAGGCTGTCCGGTCTCTGGCCTACATGGCCCAGTATGCCCGCTGGAAGATGTCGCAGGAACAATGAAAATAAAGATATTCTACGGCTGGTGGATCGTCCTCGCCTGTTTCTTTATCGGTTTCCTGGTGAGCGGTGTCATCTTTTACGGCTTTACCGCCTTTTTTGAGCCGCTGGTCAAGGAGTTCGGCTGGAGCTACACCCAGGTATCCTTCGCATCGAGCCTGCGCGGAATGGAGATGGGCATCCTCGCCCCTCTCATCGGGTTTCTCGCAGACCGTTTCGGTTCCCGTCTGATTCTGTGCGCCGGAATCGCCACAGTAGGGGCCGGCCTTATTCTCCTGAGCTACACCCAATCCCTTCCCATGTTCTACGGCGCCATGCTCCTCATTGCCCTGGGAGGCGGAGGCTGCACCAGCGTGGTCACCATGACCGCCGTTTCCCAATGGTTTCGTAAGAATATCGGGAAAGCCCTGGCCCTCATGACGTCCGGGTTCGGCGCCAGTGGGCTGATGTTGCCCCTTATTGTTATGCTCATCGACACCTACGGCTGGAGAACGGCCTTGATCATTTTCGGCTTGACCATGTGGGTCATCGGCATCCCCCTGACATTGATCGTTCGCGATTCCCCGGAGAAATACGGTTATGCGCCGGACGGAATCCCTTTCAACAAGGCAACGCACACGAAAGACCCCCATGAAGATACTCCCAGGAAATCCTATTGGTCCATTCTGAAAGACAGACCCTTTTTATACCTGAATCTGGCGGAAACCATTCGCTTCATGGCGCTGGCTTCGGTGGTCGTGCATATTATGCCGCATCTGAGCATGATCGGCATGTCGCGTTCCCGTGCCGGTTTTATTGCCGCTTCCATCCCGATTCTCAGCATCGTCGGACGGTTTGTCTTCGGCTGGCTGGGCGATGTTTTTAACAAACGGCGCATCATGGTCCTGACCTTCCTGCTGATGGCCCTGGGCATGTTTTCCCTTGCCTTTATTGAAAACCGCATCATGCTTGTCCTGTTCCTTATCCTCTTTCCCTTCGGATTCGGAGGCATTACCGTCCTGCGGGGAACGGTGGTCCGGGAGTATTACGACAAGAGGGTTTTCGGTTCCATGATGGGAATCATGATGGGATTTTCCGCCGCCGGAGGCATCATCGGCCCTACCCTGACCGGCTGGATCTTCGATATGTGGAAGGATTATCGTTTCGTCTGGATGGCCTTCGGCGGGCTGATTTTCCTTGCGATCCTGTTTGTTGTGAACTTCAGGCCGCAGATGCCGGTTGCGAAAGTTGCCGTCCCGTAAAATACGTCAATATTCCGATGGCTCATGGGTCGTAATCGTCATGTATTTGACTTTCGATGCGTTTCTTTATTGACAGAACAGGTCTTTCCCCCTATACTTCCTGAAACATATGCAAGATCATTATCCCGGAAACATGCATTGGGCTTAGCTTCATCACCGAAGATACCATGTCGGGGTTGACATGGTACGATATTTGAATCATTCCCGAAGGTGGTTTTTTTCATCCCGACGTGATTCATTCGATGGAGGTTGATCGTGCAGGATGCAAGGAAGACAAAAAAACAATTAATTGAAGAGCTAAGCGCCCTGCGCCGGCAAGCTGCCGGGCAGAAAAACGGCGGATGCGACCCTCCGGCGAAATCTCCAGCCGTCGACGATCATCCTGACATCTATCGAATTGCCGCAGAGTGTTCCAATGACGGCATCATCATTACCAACAGAAATCAGCGCCTTTACTGCAACCAAAAATACCTCGAACTGACGGGATATAAATGCCCCGAAGAGATCAGCGAAAAGCCCTTTCTTTTCGCCGTTCATCCCGATGATCAGGAAATGGTTCAAAAGATCATCCGCCGGAGGCAATCGGGGGAGAATGCGCCGATACAGTATGAATGCAGATTCTGCCGGCCTGATGGTTCCATCATTTACGTGGAGATATCGTCCTCCCTGATCAGTTACCGGGGGGAGCCGGCATCGCTGGGCTACGTAAGGGATATTACAAAACGGGCGCAGGCCGAGGAAAGATTGGCCGCCATTCAGGACCGATTTTCCGCGGCCTTCCGATTGAGTCCCGTATCGTTGTCTTTTTCCGATGTGGAAACAAGCAGATTAATCGATGTCAATGATGCCTTTACAGCCATCACAGGGTATCGCCGGGATGAGGCCATCGGCAAAACGTCGTCGGATCTCATGCTATGGCGAAATACGAATGTCAGGCAGCGCTTTTTATCCCTTCTGGAAACACAGGGTGAATGTGTCGGAGTAATAACGAAGATGCGGGTTCGCGATGGCACACTCAAAGATATCCGCATTTCATCAAAAATTCTTTCTTTATCAGGGACTTCTCAACTTTTTTCCGTGATTGAAGACCTGACGGAAATCAGAAAGCAGGAAGCGCGATTTACCTCGTTGATCGAAAAATCCGCAGATGTGATCACGATTCTAGACGGCAATGGTTTGTTTCTCTACAATACACCTTCAGCAGAGCTTGTCTTCGGTTACCCGCCGGAATATCTGATTGGAAAATCAGCCTTTGACTTTATTCACCCCGATGATCTGGAGGCAGCCGCAGGCGACTTTTCCGAGGTGGCTGCCAATTTAAATGACGGGATTCCTTCGGAATTCCGTTTCCGTAAAAGTGACGGCTCATGGGTCTACCTGGAAACACGGGGCACAAACCTCCTTCACGATCCGGGGATCGGAGGCATTGTCATTACGAGCAGGGAAATCACTGAGCGTAAGCGGACGGAAGCCGCCCTCCGGGAATCGGAGGGCATGTTCAGGGACCTTGCGGAAAAGACCATCGTCGGTATTTACCTGATCCAGGATAACCTGCTGAAATATGTCAATTCGGAATTTGCTGAAATATTCGGGTATAGTGTCGATGAAATAGCAGGCAAATTATCCCCGCGGGATATCATCTTCCCTGAAGACTGGCCTTTAGTGGAACAAAACATCCTCCAGAGAATCGCAGGGGTTGTGAAATCCCTTCGCTATGAATTCAGGATCCTCACAAAAGATCATAAAATCAAATATGCCGAGATCTACAGCTCCCGCACCATGTACCAGGGGCAGCCTGCCATCATCGGCACGTTGCTGGATATCACGAACCGCAAGAAGGCCGAAGAGGAATTGAAGCGCTTAAGCGTCGCCGTCGAGCAGGCTGCTGAGGATATCATTATTGTTGACACCGACGGCATTATCCAATATGTGAACCCGGCCTTTGAAAAGATTACAGGCTACTCCCGGGCTGAAGCCATCGGCCGGACGCCGAACATTGTGAAAAGCGGTGTCCATGAGCCTGCGTTCTATGAAAATCTCTGGAATACGATCAAGGGCGGACAGATCTGGACCGGCCGCATCACGAATAAGCGGAAGGACGGCCAACTGATCCAGGAAGATGCGACCATCAGCCCCCTCCTTGGCGCTGCCGGACAACTTACGGGATATGTTTCGCTCAAGCGGGATGTCACGGAACAGGTTAAAATCGAAGGCCAGCTGATCCATGCCCAGAAGATGGAATCCATCGGAACCCTTTCATCCGGGATTGCCCATGATTTTAACAATATTCTCTCAGGCATTCTGGGACAGGTTACCTTGATGCTCTTCGGGTTGAATGAAAATCACCCCCATTACAAAAAGCTTCAGAGCATCGACCGGCAGGTGATGAGTGGGGCCAATCTGACACGGCAGCTTTTGGGATTTGCCAGAGGCGTTCAATATGAGGTCAAGTCAACCGATCTCAACGTATTGCTCGAAAAAAGTTCTGAAATGTTCGGGCGGACGAAAAAAGGGGTCAGCATCAGTAAAAGATTGCAGGACGATATCTGGCCGGTGGAAGCGGATCAGGGGCAGATTGATCAGGTCCTGCTGAATTTGTTCATCAATGCCGCCCATGCCATGTCTGATGAAGGTGAGATTGATCTGGAAACACGCAACATCGATTTGACGGATGCAGAGGCAATGCCTTACGGGGTTCACGGGGGAAGATACGTGAAGCTGTCTGTGACCGATTCGGGAACCGGCATGGACCAGGCAACCATGCAGAGAATCTTCGAACCTTTCTTTACGACCAAAGGCCCGGGAATAGGAACAGGGTTAGGGCTGGCTTCTGCATACGGCATCATCAAAAATCATGGCGGATTTATTACCGTTTACAGCGAACCGGGACAAGGCACGACTTTCAATATCCATCTTCCGGCCACGGGAACAGGCGTTACGCCCGACGATGAAGCATCTGAAATCGTCGTCAGGGGCCATGAAACGATCCTGGTTGTCGATGACGAGCAGATATATCTTACCGTCACCAGGCAAATACTGGAGAATATAGGATACCGGGTGTTTACGGCGGGAAGCGGCCAGGAGGCGATTGCGGTTTTCATGGAAAAACAGAAACAAATTGATCTGGTTCTCCTGGATATGGTCATGCCGGGCATGGGCGGGCGAAGGGCATTCGAAGCCCTGCGTGAGATCAACCCCGATCTGAAAATTATTATCGCCAGCGGCTACAGCATCAATCGCGAGGTCCAGCAGCTTCTGGACCAGGGGGGCAACGGTTTCATCCAAAAGCCCTACCGGGTTCAGGAATTATCAAAGATTCTCCGCAAGGTTTTCTGAAAGGCGATTAAACCAAAGACAGCCCTAATCTTTATAAGGTGATTCTATCCACTCGATCCTCCTAGAAGAAGAGCGACAAGGTAAGGATGAGGCGGTATTTTTCAAGTCCCTCGGCGCCTTGCTGCTGATGCTGTTCATTGAGGTTATTCCATATGGGCAGTTTAACCAGAAGGCCCAGATTGGCGTTCTGAAGGGAAGGAAAGGAGAAGCGCACTCCAGGCGAAAGATAGAGAATATCACCGCCCGAGGCCGCAACACCGATCCCGCTTTCCTTGTCCCGTTCGAGATGCAGGAAATTTAATTCCAAAATGCCGTCCAGTTTGGACAGGAATCCCTTTTCGTTCCCATACAACTCGTAGACCCCGGCCAGGTTTGCCCGCAATTCCGTGCCGAACTGGAAATTATCCCGAGCCGTGAAGAAATCAGCCGCAACATCTGCATTCAACATTATGGCGCCGAAGGCCCGGGCGGCCGCAAAGGTCATCGTATAAGAGGGAGCACCGAAGCCGGACTGCATGCCCGGATCAACCTCGCCGCCCAGGATTTTGCGGTATTCGCCTGTCGGCAGGCTCATCATGCCGGAGACGGCAAAATAGACCCGCTTCTTTCCTTCCAGTGAAACGGCCGTGTCTTCCGCCCGGTTCCGCGAAAATCCCATGCCCGGGTCATAGTGGAAACCGAAAGTCCCCTGAAGTTTGATATCCGCAAGTCCTTCATTCGCACCGAAACCGTCCTGACGTTTGATGTAGTAGGGGACGATCAGCGTGCCCATGAAGGCAGGGGTGAAGCCGTAACTCATGGTTGCATTCATAAATGTGAAAGAGGATTTGTTATTCGGCTCGGCAAAATAGAATTTTTTCCATGCCACCTGCTCCAGGCGGGCGCCTGCCACAAGGCCACCTTCAGGGAGTGTCAGAGGAGAATAGGTTTCGATGGGGCTGCCGGGACCAAAAGCCAGGGCAACGCCTCCATGGTGCGCCGCAGCTTGGTGGGGATGGAGAAGGGAGCACAGAATGGCAAGCGCAAAATATCTTATCAAGGCGCATTTTCTAGTCATGATCATCTCCTTACGTTTTTGTTAAATCCTCGCCTGAGCCCGGTATTCGTCTCCGTGAACGCCAGAAGGCATAGAAGCCAAACAGTCCGATAATGAGGCTGATTCCCGTTACAATCTTTGTATAACCCGCGACGAGAGGTTTACTGAAGGACCCAAGCCCCAGATTCCCGTCCACATCGATCTCCGTGGTAACACCATGATAACCGTGGGTCGATTCGCCCCAAACTTGGAGTTTCCAGCGACCCGGGCGGTCGGGGACAAAGGCGCAGAACCCGTTTTTATCCATGCGTCCAATTTGGTGGGGTTCCCGATCACCGGGACCGTAAAGTTCATACTGAGAATAGGCGGCGGGATCGTTTTCCGAATAATAGACCCGGATTGCGATCCCCTGCCGTCCAACACTATAGTTGACCGAATGGGCATGGATAGCAGCCGCGGCAACCATGTCAAGAAAGATAATAAATAGGATCAGCGCCGGTTTTAATCGATGGTTCATTTTGTCACCTCAAAAGTCAGGGTGGTCGTTACCAAAAGAACGTCAGCATCCGGATCACCCTTGATGGGCTCCTTGTGCTCAACCGTAAGAAGCCGGCGTCCTTTCTTGAGGGGTACTTTGGCGATTCCTTCGCCATCCGTGACGGCCACTTTCTCATGATCCCCCTCGATCACCGCACCTGCAAGTGGCCGGCCGCTGTAGGTCACGGAAAGAGGGAGCGCCTCTCCGGCCTGCAGATCAAAGGGATTCTTTAGCGGAACAATGTCAAGCGACATCCCGGTTATCGGTTTCCGGGCAACATCACTCCAGGAAACAATGGACTTTGAGTAGTGGTAAGAGCGGATGGCCTCCACAACCCGGGAGGCCTTGCGCCTCGGAAGATTCTTCCATCCATAGATGGTTTTGGACCAATAACCGCTGTCACACGCCACAAGGATCAGAGCGGCCGGACCCTGGGGCCGGATAATCCATCCTTTGTCCGATGTTTCTCTTCGAAAGGGAACCGGTTTACCTTCAAGACTATACACGGAGATTGTCTTCATCTGCTCGGGATCATAGGGCACGTGCTGCTCTCCGTGTCCGTATATCAGGCGATAGTGGTCTGCTTTTCTTTCAATCCAGTAGTCGTGGGCTGACGCGACGCTTGCCATCATGATGGTTACAGCCAGGAGGCAGATCACCACATGTTTTGAGATGCGCCGCACAAACATCCCCGACTTGTGCAGGCAGATCAGGACCAAAGCGGTGCCTGCAGCCTCCAGGGCGCCAACCATGGTGAGATGTGGGACCATCGTCGCAGGCAGGGCATATTTCAGAGGATAAGGGAAGTAATGAGTCGTCTGGATCGATGCGGAATGCAGCAGGGGTTGGATGCCGAGTTCCATGGCGGCTGCGAAAGCCCCCAGGTTGAGGGCAAGATACGATGACACAACGGCGGCGAAGATCTGCAGATTAAGAGGAAAAGATGCCGGTTCACCGCTGTCAATCGCCTTTCCGGCCAAGAAAAATGCGCCCCCCATCAGGGTCGTCCTATAGATATGGTAGCCGATAAAGGAACCGATGAAGGCGATGTTGAAGCAATTTGCTCCGATGGCCGTGATCCCGCCATCTCCCATGATGAGCGCCTGTATGATGATCGAAATGGAAACCGCGATCAGGGCGGACCATGGCCCCAGAAGAATGGCAACGAGCGTGGCCCCCGACATGTGCCCCGATGTTCCGCCCGGAAGGGGCAGAACAAAAAGCATGATCAACAGACTCGAGACCGTCCCCATGGCCAGATAGGGGATTTGTAATGCCTTGACGGACTGGTTGACTTTTTTTGCCGCGACCGCCAAGATTGGTGCCATGACAACGAACATCGTGCCATAAGTAACAGGTCCCAGATAGCCATCAGGTATATGCATCAAAGATCCTCCTCTATTGTTGTTTCTTGTGAAAATAAAATCAGGGCTATTAAGTAATACATTTATTAATTGTATGGTTTATTCGTGCTACTATTGTTAGTTTAATAGCATCATGCGGCAATCCTGTCAAGGGCTCCTTTTGTTATGGTGATTTCTATGAATTGGAATGGAAATCCATTATTAGGATTCCGTTATGGGGCAGCAACGGGTAGCAAAGACGTTTTAAATCAAACCCCATGTCTGTTGAAGCTCCATATCGGATGTAGTGCAGAGCTTCATCCCTGCTTGCTCAAGCAGCCCTGAAAGGCTGGCTACATAGCGGGATGCCGATTTTCGTGGGAAAGATGAAACCCGGGCGTTCAGGAAGAGACGGTTGGGGGTGTATAGGAGGGCATGCCGGGGAGATGATGCCAAAACCGATTTAAGGTAGCACTTTGACTTTGAGTAAAATCGGAATTATTCGTATCGCAGGGCGTCGATGGGGTGCAACAGTGATGCCTTATAGGCCGGATAGAACCCGAAGAATATTCCCACCAGCCCCGAAAAGCCAAAGGCCAGCAAAACGGAAAGGGGAGAGACAATCGTGCTCCAACCGGCGGCACGGGACAGGATTTCCGAGGTCGAGACACCGATGATGATGCCGATAATGCCGCCGATCAGGGCCAGGGAGAGAGCCTCAATCAAAAACTGAAAACGGATATCCCAGGTCTTTGCCCCGACGGCCATGCGGATGCCAATCTCACGGGTCCTTTCCGTGACGGAAACGAGCATGATATTCATGATGCCGATGCCGCCGACCAGAAGCGATACGGAGGCAATAGCACCCAAAAGCAGGGTCATGACCTTTGTGGATTCCTCGGCCGCTTGCATGAGCTGTGTCAGGTTCCTGACGGAGAAATCGAGCTCTCCCTTGGGGCCGATATGATGCCGCTGTCTGAGGAGATCCGTAATTTGTGATTCGGCCCGTCCCAGGTCCTCGGCGCTTCTCGCCTTGACGGCAATCGAACGGACCATGCCCGCAAAGGTTGTCCCGAAGATCTTTTTCTGGGCTGTCGTTACCGGAACATAAACAACATCATCCTGATCCTGACCGAAAGGATTTTGACCCTTCGGGTCCAACACACCGATGACCGTAAAAGGAACCTTCTTGATGCGGATGATCTGCCCCACGGGGTCCATGTCTCCGAAGAGGTTGTCCACGACGGTCTGACCGAGAATGCAGACCTTGGTGGCATTGCGGATATCCTGGTCCGTAAAGCCCCGCCCGGAGAAAAGCGACAAGTCCCGAACCTCCAGTACACCGGGGCTTGATCCGTAAACACCTGTTGACCAATTCTGGTTGCCGTACACAAGCTGGGCCACGCCATTGAGGGTAGGGGCCACGGCTACAATAGTCGGGCATTCTTTTTCAATCGCCTCGGCATCGTCAAGGGTGAGGGTCATCTGGGTGCCCATTCCCATACGAATCCCCCCGGAAGTCTGGGCTCCCGACATGACGATGAGCATATTGCTTCCCATGCTGGAGATCTGCTGGGAGATCTTCCGGCTGGCTCCCTGGCCGACAGCCAGCATGGCAATGACGGCGCCGACACCGATGATGATTCCCAGCATGGTCAGGAAAGACCGCATCTTGTTGACCCAGAGAGCCCGGAAGGATATCTTGAAGGTCGATGTCACGCCGATCATGGCTTACCTGCGCCTTTCATCGCTGACGACCTTTCCATCCAGGAAACGGATGATCCGTTTGCTGTAGGTTGCGATATCCGGTTCATGGGTTACGAGAACAATGGTGATGTGGGATTCTGCATTCAGACGGACCAGGAGTTCCATGATCTCGACGCTCGTTTTGGTATCCAGGTTCCCCGTCGGCTCATCGGCCATGATGACCGGGGCATCATTGACCAGGGCTCTCGCAATGGCCACCCGTTGCTGCTGTCCTCCGGAAAGCTGGTTAGGGGCGTGATGCTCTCTTCCTTCCAGTCCCAGGGTCTTCAGGGCGGCCAGGGCGCGTATTTTTCGATCGTGTGCTGAGGTACTGTTATAGAGCATGGGCAACGCTACATTTTCAAGGGCCGATGTCCGCGGTAGAAGATTGAATCCCTGGAAAACGAATCCGATCTTGGCATTGCGAATGGCGGCCAGCTCATCACGGCTCATCTTGCCGACATCAATGCCGTCAAGGTTGTACTGGCCGCTGGTCTGCTGATCCAGGCAACCAATCAAGTTCATGAACGTCGATTTTCCCGATCCCGAAGGGCCCATGATGGCGACAAAGTCCCCCTTGTCAATCGAAACGGATACGCCGTCGAGGGCATGGACGGGGCTGTCGCCCATGTCATAAATTTTGTAGAGATCAACGGTTTCAATGAGGGCCATTTTTTACCTGAGTCTGAGCGGCTGCTGTGGATTAACCTTTTTCTCGCCACCGATGGCCTCGACAATGATATCCTGGCCTTCCGTCACATCGCCGGACACGACTTCGGTGAAATTCCCGTCACTGATGCCCGTCTTGATCTTGAAGCGCTTCGGTTTTTTAATCTCCAGGATCCACACGGCTGATCCTTTCTGGTCCGCTGCAACTTTTGCTTTTTCGGAGGGCCGGAAACGCAGGGCCGCATTGGGGATCTTGAGAACACCTTTCTTGTCCGAATAAATGATCGACACATTGGCCGTCATGCCCGGTTTGAGCTTGAGTTCCGAATTGTCCACCTTGACTACGACGTCATAGGTCACGACATTCTGTACGGTAATGGGAGCGTTTCTGACCACGGAGACTTTCCCCTTAAAGGTCATGTCGGGGTAGGCATCGACGGTAAAAGAGACAGGCTGGTCAACCTTGATTTTCCCGATATCCGCCTCATCCACATTGGTGTCGATCTGCATCTTTGTCAGGTCCTGGGCGATAGTGAAGAGGGTCGGCGTCTGGAAGCTGGCCGCTACGGTCTGGCCGACATCGACGCTCCGGGAGATGACCGTTCCGTCAACAGGCGAAATGATCCTTGTATACCGAAGGTTGGTTTCAGCAAAATCGAGGGCCGCCTTGGCTTGGGCAACCTGGGCTTTTGAGGCGGACAGTTGGGCTACGGCCGATTGGTAGTTAGCTTCTGATGTATCCAGATCACTCCTGGCGATAAAATCCTTGGCAAAAAGCGTCTTGTTTCGTTCGAAGATTCGCTTGGCATCGGCCAAGGCCGCTTCGGACTTCTCCACATTGGCCCGGGCCTGGAGAAGGTTCGCCTTGGCCTGTTCCATTTGGGCTCCCAGAGTTGCCGGATCGATCTGGGCAAGAATTTGCCCCTTTTTAACGGGTGAGTTGTAATCAACATAGAGCTTCTGAATGGAACCGGAAACCTGTGTACCCACCAGAACCGTCACGACGGCGTTTATCGTCCCCGTCGCCGTGACTGCGGCCAGGAGATCGCCCCGGGCGGCCTTTTCCGTCCTGAACTTCGGGCCGTTGTCGGCATTCCGGAAATAGAGGAATCCCCCCCCGGCGGCCAGAAGAATGATCATGATAATGATGGCAATTCTGATCTTGAATTTCTTTTTCATTTGATACCCATTGCTTTCTCAAGGCTCGCCTGTGCCGTTTTGTAGTCTGTCAGGCCCGATATATAGGAGGTTTTGGCGTTACTCTGGACCACAAGGGCATCCGTCACCTCGATGGGATTTCCCACACCGGATCCATAGCGACCTTCGGCCAAGGCGACATTCTCCTCCGCCTGTCTAACCGTAAGCTGGGCTGTGCCTATCCGATCCGATGCTTCCCGCATGTTGGAATAGGCCTGCTCTACTTCCAGGCGAATTTGTTGTTTTAACACTTCAATGTTGGCCTTGGTCACATCCAGATTGGCCTTCGCTTCGGCAATCTGGTTCTTGACCATAAAACCGCTGAATATAGGAACATTCAGCGTTCCGCCTACATTCCAACCCCGGTCCAGGGGGAATTCCGTTCCCCCGAAACCATAATTGGCGCTTCCGGTAATATACGGGTAGTGAGCGGCCTTTGCCAGTTCGATCGACTGGGTCAATGATTCCTGCTTCAGAAGAAGGGACTGGAGATCGGGCCGGGCGTCATAGGCCTTCTTCAGGGCTTCCTCCAAGGTTATTTCATATTTCTGAAAGAGAAGTTTGCCTTCCAGATTATACTCCGGGGCGCTGGGAAGACCCATGGCATTATTAAGATTGACGCGGGCAATCCGGACGGCGTTCTCCGTGCGGATAAGATTCAGCCTGGCATTGCTCAGATCCACCTCCGCCTTTGTCACATCGAATTTCGGTTTGGTGCCGACCTCAAAAAAGGCCTTGGCTTGCAACAGATGATGATCAAACTGCGACACCGTCTCCTTGGCCACTTCACGATTTTTCAAAGCCTGTACCAGCGCGTAATAACTCTGCTTCACCCCCAGGACGATCTGATTCCGCGTATTCTCGAGATCCTGTCGCGTGGAATCCGTATTGAGCTTCGCAATCCTGACCTGTGTCGGGGTCCGCTGAAAATCATAGATATTTTGCGTAAGGCCGACGGTACTTCCGTATTGGTCATACTGGCCTGCACTGCCCAGCCGCGGATTTGTAGCATATGGTGCACTTCTGGTGTAGGACGACTGCCAGTTTACCTGGGGCAAATAGTTGGATTGCGCCTGGCCGATGCGACTTTCATATACGCGGATTGTGTTTGTGGCGGCCAAAATGGAGGGGTGCCGATTGAGAGCGATTTGAATGCACTGTTCCAGGTTTAGGATATCGCCGGCCTTGACCGTATCTTGCGCCCGGGCAGGAAGCGGCAGGAGCAGGCAAACCATGACAAAAAGAATCAAAAACCTTTGCAGAGGCATACGCATGGGTTATTCCTTTGGTAAAATATGATAATTTCAAGCCATTACCACACTAAAGCATCTTTGGAAAACTTTAATTTGATGGCATGTCGGCGGCTTCACCCCCGGCAAATCCGCTTATCAACACGGCAGGCGTTGCAACCATTGCGCCAATACAGCGAACCATCAACAACGCATTGTTTAATCAAAGGATTTTAAAAAAGGTGAAGGAAAGGAAGAAAAACCGCGATCCTTACTATCGAAGAATTCGCATAATATTTATCCATACAACATATCCATATGGATAGAAAACATCCATGCTATATGGAAATCCAAAAAAATGTTCTCAGGCTATCATCCAAATTGTTTTTTCAGGCGCGTCTTTCAGGACGATCTTTTTATCTGATAGGATCTGCCGGATTTCATCGGCTCTTTTCCAGTCTTTGGAGGCGCGGGCGTGGCGTCGTTCTTGAACAAGGCCTTCGATTTCAGCGACATCAAGGCCACGCTTGACAGCCTCGCGAAGGCGATCCTGCTCGAAATAGACATCGGGGTCATCCAGGTAAAGGCCCAGGACCCCGCCGACCTCTGCCATGGCGGCCTTGGCCTGTATTAGTACATAAGCCCTCTCCGGAACCAGGGGGAGCTTGGCATCGGCAAGATAACCGTTGATCAGGCGGACGGCATCAAAGATAAAACCAAGCGCCCTGGCCGTATTAAAATCGTCATCCATGGCCTCGGCAAATCTTTCCCGCAGGGATGACAGTCCATCCATCATTTCCTTGTGCCGGCCCGTGAGGGCATCGGCCGTGACGGCAGATGGATCGGCAGCCCCGGCAAGGCCATCCTTGATGGCTTTCAATGTGGCGTAAAATCGCTCCATGCCGAGCCTGGCTTCGGCAAGGGAATCGTCGGAAAAATCCACGGGGCTTCTGTAATGGCTTTGCAGCATGAACAGCCTCAGGACTTCTGGGTGGTAGCTCTTGAGCATGTCCTGAATGGTGGAAAAATTGCCGAGGGATTTCGACATCTTCTCGCTGTTGACCCTGACGAAGCCGTTGTGCATCCAGTAGTGGGCCAGCGGCTTTCCCGTCGCCCCTTCCGATTGGGCAATTTCATTTTCGTGATGAGGGAAAATCAGGTCTTCGCCGCCGCCGTGGATGTCAAAGGTCTCGCCCAGAAAACGCCGGCTCATGACGGAGCACTCGATATGCCAGCCGGGACGTCCTTGACCCCAGGGGCTTTCCCACCAGGGTTCCCCGGCCTTGCTCGCTTTCCAAAGGGCAAAATCCATGGGATGCCGCTTTTGCTCGTTGATATCGATACGGGCTCCTGCCATCATATCCTCGAGGTTCCGTCCCGACAGTTTCCCGTAATTTTTGAACGCGCCCACGGCATAATAAACATCGCCGTCCGAAACATAGGCCAGCCCCTTATCGATGAGGGCTTCAATCAGGCTGATCATGCCGTCGATATTTTCTGTCGCCCGCGGTGCCACAGTCGGCCTCTCCACACCCAGGGCATCCATATCCCGGTCGTGTTCGGCAATAAAGCGTTCGGCGACATCCGTGATGGTTACACCCAGGGCATTGGCCTTGTCGATTATCTTGTCATCCACATCGGTGAAGTTTTTGACATAGGTCACATCATAGCCGTGATAACGGCGGAGATATCTCGTGATCACGTCGAAAACCACGGCAGACCGGGCATGGCCGACATGGCAGACGTCATAGGCCGTGATGCCGCAGGTGTAAATGCCGACCTTTCCCGGAACCAGGGGGATGAATTCTTCTTTTTTATTCGTCAGGGTATTGTAGAGGCGCAGGGACATGGAAACCTCGGAAAATGCACAAGAATTTAATAAAATCAGGGAAACAGGGGAATCATTTGCAGGGCTTTCCCCTCTTCAATGCCGAACAGGAGGTTCATGTTCTGGACCGCCTGGCCGGAGGCTCCCTTGACCAGATTATCGATCGCTGAAACGATGATGATCCTCTTCGTCCGCCCGTCAACGCAAATACCGATGTCACAATAATTGGAGCCTTTCACGGAGGCGATATTCGGGAAGGAACCGGCCTTGCAGATCCTGACAAAAGGCTCGTTTCGGTAAAACGCCTGATACTGCTCGATCACCTCCGCCTGGGAAACATCCCCGTTCAGTGTTGCATAAATGGTGCTGAGGATTCCCCGTGAAACGGGCAGCAGATGGGGTGTAAAAGAGACGGTTACCGCTCCCCCCACCAGGGCGCTCAATTCCTGCTCGATTTCCGGCGTATGCCGATGCTGGCCAACCTTGTAGGCCTTGAATGCCTCGCCGACCTCACAGAACAGGGAGCCGATCTGAGGATCCCGGCCCGCGCCGCTGACGCCGGATTTGGAATCAACAATGAGGGTCGCCGGATCGATCCAGCCCTTCTTAAGGATCGGCGCCAGCCCCAGAATGATGCTTGTCGGGTAGCAACCCGGATTGGCTACCAGCGTTGTTCGTCGAATCTGCTCCCGGTAGAGTTCGGGAATGCCATAGATTGCCTTCGGCAATGCATCAGGCGCCGTATGCCGGCCATACCATTTTTCATAGGTGCCCAGATCGCGGAGTCGAAAATCGGCGCTCAGGTCGATAACCTTGATTCCTGTGTCTAAGAAAACGCCGGCAACGGACATGGAAACGTGGTGAGGCAGGGCCAGGAAAACCAGATCACACTGTCGGGCGATTTCTGCGGGCGACGTGTCCTGGTAAACCAGATCCGTCAGTCCCGCAAAGTGGGGATAAACATCCGATACGGGAACGCCCGCATACCGCCGCGATGTGACGGCGACCACCCGGACATCGTCATGGCGCAGGAGAATCCGTAACAATTCCTGTCCGGTGTATCCGCTGGCCCCATAGATGGCAACGTTGAACATAGTCATCCTCAATAAAAAAAAGGGGGGCACCGGCCCCCCTTCGAGATTAACGCTTGGAGAATTGGAACCGCTTCCTGGCCCCGGGCTGCCCGTACTTCTTACGTTCCTTGATGCGGGAATCGCGGGTCAGAAACCCGGCCTTCTTCAGGATCGAACGGCATTCGACGTCATACTCCAGCAGGGCTTTCGAGATGCCGTGTTTTACCGCCCCTGCCTGTCCGGAAATGCCGCCGCCATTGACATTGATATAAAAATCAAACTGATCCTTCTTGCCGACGAGCTCAAGGGGGCGCTGGATGATCATTTTGAGGCTGTCTCTCGTGAAATAGTCGTCGAAGGACCGCTTGTTGACCACCATGATCCCGGAGCCCGTTTTCATGTATACCCTGGCTACTGCCGTTTTTCGTTTTCCCGTCGCATAGAAGCGTTTTTCTGCCGCACCCATCTATATTCAGCTCCTTCTCAATTTACATTTCCAGTACTTTTGGACACTGTGCATCATGGGGATGAACGCCCCCGCGATAAACTTTCAGCTTCTTCATCATGGATCGTCCCAGCGAGTTTTTGGGGAGCATGCCCTTGACGGCAATTCTCAATACCTCTTCGGGTTTTTCCTTCAGCATCTTCTCAGCCGATGTTTCTCTTAATCCACCTGGATATCGGGAATGATGATAGTACATCTTATCGGTCAGTTTTTTCCCGGTAAGGGCTATCTTTTCGGCGTTGACGACAATCACAAAATCACCCGTATCCACATGAGGCGTATAGATAGGCTTGTGCTTTCCCCGTAACCGTCTGGCAATCTCGCTTGCCAGCCGTCCCAGGATCTGGCCATCCGCATCCGTGACGAACCAGTCCTGCACCATGTCTTCTTTTTTCGCGAAAAATGTTGTTTTCATTATAATTTCACCAATCATTAAAAAATCAGAGGGGAAAACTACGCAATTTTGGCTGGTTTGTCAAGGAAAATCCTGCTCCCGATAAAAAAATAATGAGAAGCCCCTTAGACCCCCCTTATTCACACTATAATCCTTTTAAAAATTATGTTAAGGACGGGGCCTATGGATTTGAAAAACAAATTAAATAACCTCAAAAAGAGGCTTGAAGACTTGGGAAGCATTGTTGTGGCTTACTCCGGCGGTGTGGACAGCACGTTTCTTCTGAGCGTGGCCCATGATGTCCTCGGGGATCGTGTAATGGCCGTCACGGCCAGGTCGTCCACCTATCCGGAAAGGGAGTTACGGGCGGCCAGCGATTTTGCTCGTGCAGCCGGGATCAGGCACGTGGTCATCCATTCGGAAGAGCTTAATATCGAAGGCTTTGCCGACAATCCGGTGAACAGGTGCTACCTGTGCAAGCATGAATTGTTTTCTAAGATTAAGGAAGTAGCCCGGCAAAACGGATTGGCATATGTCGCCGAAGGCTCCAATCTGGATGATTTGGGCGATTTCCGGCCGGGGATGCTGGCCATCCGCGAGCTGGAAATCGTCAGTCCCCTTCGGGAAGCCGGTCTCTGCAAAGATGAAATCAGGATCTTGTCCAGGGAGCTGGCATTGCCCACCTGGGACAAACCCGCCTTTGCCTGCCTGTCCTCCCGTTTCCCATACGGACATCGGATAACCCATGAAAAGCTGCAAATGGTCGAGCAGGCCGAGCAGCATCTGCTGGACCTTGGTTTCAGGCAGGTCCGGGTTCGCCATCACGGTGATATGGCCCGGATCGAAGTATCGATCGATGAGCGCAGCCGTTTTTTTGATGCCGGCCTGATGGACATGGTCAATGAGAAATTCCGGGCCCTGGGGTTTGCCTATACCGCCCTGGATCTCAGAGGCTACCGGACAGGGAGTATGAATGAGGTCATTGATGTGAAAACGAAAGGAGATGTATTAAATGGTTGACGAAATAAGGGACCGGCTCTATCGGATTGAGGTTCCCCTGCCCAACAGCCCGCTGAAGGAGCTCAATTCTTATGTGATCAAGGCCGATGACCGGAACCTGATCATCGATACAGGATTCAATCGCAGCGTTTGTTTTGAGGCCATGCAGAAAGGCATCGCAGCTCTTGATATCGACCTGGCCAAAACGGACTTTCTCATCACGCACATGCATGCCGATCATGCAGGGCTGGTCACACGGTTGGCGACGGAGACCAGCACCGTCTATTTCAGCAGAATCGACGCCAAGGTCTTCGACCATGGGGGCAGTTGGCAGCCGATGATTGATTATGCGGAAATCAACGGTTTCCCTGCGGATGAACTGATGAAGGCCCTGCATAATCACCCCGGCTTCAAATACAGTCCTGAATCGATTCCCGAGCTTCATCTGCTCGATGACGGCGATGTCATTGAAATCGGCGACTACCGGCTTCGATGCCTGGTAACGCCCGGCCATACCCAGGGGCATGTCTGCCTTCATGAGGAGGACAAGCGACTTCTTTTCTCCGGCGATCATATTCTCTATGACATCACGCCCCATATCGAATCCTGGGCCTATCAGGTCAACGCCCTCCAGGATTACCTGGACAGCCTGGACAGGGTTTACAACCTGCCTGCGGAGATCGTCCTTCCCGGTCACCGGAATTTCTTCACAGACCTCAAAGGAAGAATCGACGAGCTAAAAGAGCACCATGAGCTGCGCGCCAGGGAAGTCCTTGATGTCGTGGGATCGCAGAAGATGAATGCCTACGAAATCGCCGGAGGTATGACCTGGGATATCGATTGCGAAAGCTGGGACCTCTTCCCCATCGCCCAGAAATGGTTCGCCACCGGCGAGGCCATCGCTCACCTGCGCTATCTGGAAAGTGAAGGAAGGATCAAAAGAAATACGGGTGGAAAGATTGTAAACTTCTCAGCCTGTCGGAGCTGACGGTCTGTAACGTTTATTTCTATGCAGGGCGGAACTGCTTCGCTTCACCCTCCCTGCATAGATGCGATACATGGTGCTGGAGTGCCGTGTAAATTCATGCCTGCTGTGAACGGGATTACCCATTCCGGACCATTCACATGGACGCGTTGACGTCCGCTCATTCGTAAAATCCATAATGATTATCGCTGTGCGGCATCCATATCGGCCCTGTTGCTCCTGTGGCATGGATAGTGCTGTTGCGCTATCGGCAAAATCAAAATAAATTCCCACAGGAGCTCTTTACAAATGGAAAAGTTCAAGAAGATACTGATCGCCAACCGGGGGGAGATCGCTGTTCGCATCATACGTACGTGCAAGGATATGGGCATCCGCACGGTAGCCGTTTATTCACAGGCCGATGCCGATTCACTGCATGTCAAGCTGGCCGATGAGGCCTATGAGATCGGCCCGCCGGAGGCATTGGAGAGTTATCTCCATTTCGAA
Organism: uncultured Syntrophaceae bacterium; assembly: GCA_964492965.1. Taxonomy (GTDB): domain Bacteria; phylum Desulfobacterota; class Syntrophia; order Syntrophales; family UBA8958; genus CAZBME01. The sequence goes on from CAZBME010000023.1 coordinate 47,608, forward strand.
AAAGTGATCGCTGTTGCCTTGGAGAGCGGTGCCGAGGCCATTCATCCCGGCTACGGCTTCCTTGCGGAAAATCCCGAATTTGTTGAGATTTGTGAAGAGCGGAAAATCGTCTTCATCGGACCGTCGAGCCAATGTATGTTCAAGGCAAAACCCAAAAACCGGGCCCGCCAGTTGATGAAGATGATCAATATTCCCGTCACGCCGGGCTGTGACGAGGCTATCACGAACGGCACGGAAGAAGGCATGCGCAAGGCCACGGAGATTGCCGCGGAAGTCGGTTATCCCGTGATCGTCAAGCCTTCCGGTGGCGGGGGCGGCATCGGGATTACCATTGCAAAAAACGAGGAGGAACTGAGCCGGGCGATTCAGAGTGCTGAAACACGGGGCCGTAAGGCCTTCGGCATGTCCGCCTTCTATATCGAAAAATATCTTTCCGGGATGAAGCACGTTGAGTTTCAAGTCCTGGCGGATCGCTTCGGCAATGTGGCCCATCTCGGCGAGCGGGATTGCTCCGTCCAGCGCCGCTTTCAGAAACTGGTTGAAGAGGCCCCATGCCCGATCGTCAGCCCGTTCTGGCGCATGAAAATGGGGGCCGCCGCTATCGATGTGGCGCTGGCCCTGGAATATGTCGGCGCCCTGACTGTCGAGTTTTTCTATTTTCCCGAGACACGGACATTCTACTTCAATGAGATCAATTCCCGCCTTCAGGTGGAACATTGCGTTACAGAGCTGGTAACGGGCATCGACATTGTCCGGGAGCAGATCCGGATTGCCCAGGGGGAGGAGCTTAGCTTCAGTCAGGACGATATCCGCATGAATACGCATGCCCTGGAATGCCGCATCAATGCGGAGGATGCCCGGCGCAATTTCATGCCGTCTCCAGGTGTCATCCGGCAGCTTCGTCTTCCCCACGGTCTTGGGATTCGCGTTGATGAAGGTATTTATGAAGGCTATGACTTTCCATTTCACTATGACTCCTTGATGCTGAAGCTCATGAGCACAGGGAAAACCCGGGAAGTGGCCATCGCCCGGATGAAACGGGCGCTCGGGGAATTGGAGACGCAGGGTATCAAGACGACGGTTCCCTTCCACCATGTCATTCTGGAAGAGGAGGATTTTATAAACGGCAATTACACCACCGACCTGGCAGACAGGCCGGAAATCAGGACCAAGCTGAAAGGGGTTTAATCAGGAATGGTTGTTGAGGGCCATGATATCGCGGTCCTCAACAACCGGGGATTATATCAGGGGTTCTATCTCCAGTTTTCCCCCCAATTGTTCATTGGCCCGGCGGAGTTTTTCTTCTTCGGAGTAGACGGCAATAACACCCCGGGACTTCGTGGATTCAAAGAATCGACAGCAGGTGTCCCGGATATTTTCGACCGTCATGGTCAGGATCTCTTCCCTGAGGATTTGGCGGTAGGCATCGGAAATGCCGGTAAAGTGGCGGGTCATGGCCACCAATCCCTTCCCGTAAGGATCCATGGGCCTGTCCAGGATGCCGACTGTCCCGATGACGGCCTTTTCGATTTCGTCTTTTTCCATATCGCCGCGGCAGACCATATCGACGGCATGCTGATAAGCCTGCAGCGTCTCTATGATATGAGGGTCGCGGTAGGAGAGGAAGGCAAATACGCCGTCCATGGGATCATAGAGGGACATGCCGCCATAGGCGCCTCCCTGGACACGGATGGTTTTGTAGAGATAACCATTTGACAGAAACCTTGCCATGATCAGGAGGGACGCCGCTGCGGGATCCCCGTAACCGGGCGCGGGCAGGGCCCGGGCCACATAAGAGACCTGGGCTGGAATCGTTACTCCCCGGTTGACCGGCTTCAGGGAGGGTATGTCCGTTTCTGGAACTGACGGGCATGACCGGAGCCGCTTGACCATTTGAGCGGCGCCGGCGGACAGATTTGTCAGGCCTTCTTCATCCGCCGTCAGATTGAAGATGAATCCTTCCTTTCTCAAAATAAGCTCTTTGAGCCTCGCAAGCCTTTCCAGAACAACATCCTTGTCCTGCTGGAACTTTGCCGTGACGTCGTTAATGAACTGAAGCTGTGTCTTGCCGTACCATTGTTCATCGCGCCAGGCCGAAGTGGAAAAGGAGGATGCGGCCAGCCGTCGGGCAAAAAGATGCCCGGAAGGAACAATCGCCGCATGGAGACGATTTTTTTTCTCCACCATTAAATCTTCCATATGCTTCAGATCCGTCAGATCCCCGTCCGCGAGAATATCGCCGAGAAGAGAGACGGCGTCGGGAATGTTTCGGTAGAGGGATTTCAGGCGGAAGACCATCTTCTGCCAGGATACGCTTCCTCCGATGGTTGTTCCCGCCATGAGGGAACAGCTCACGCCACCCGTTTTCAGGGCGAGACGTTTCGACATGGCTTCATAGTCCAGTCCGGCGGCCCCCATGTTGGTCATCAGCTTGCCGAGGAGCGGCAGATAAGGCTGAAGATTTTCCGGAATATGGGAGATATCGAAGGCCAGATCGAGGTAGGCGATCCCGTTGGTAAAGAGGTCATGATGAAGGGCGGGAATGCCCCCGATGAGGCCGTCTGCCGAGGGAATGGTCTCCACCTGACGTTCAATTTCGTCAATGCGCAGTTTCGGGAGGCTATTGATAGCCTCGGGCGTATCGGCCTCCGCCTGAAAGGCCTTGAGCGCCGTCGCCTCCCGGTCGATGTCCGTAAGATCTTCTGGAGATAATTCGGCCTGACGCTTGGCCATCGCCTGGCGGAACTGATTTTCCTTTTCCTCCAGAAAGGTCGGGTTCGGGACCATGACGGAAAGGAGACGATGGGGGTTTTCGAGGAACCAGGTGCGGATGAGCTGTTCGAACAGATCGGGATTCTCCCCCCATTTTTGACGAATAGTGGCGATCATTGCCGGGAAGTTGAGGCCGTTTAAGGGATCGCCGCCATAGAGCCAAGTGTGATAGACCCACCCCATCAGGACGATGCCGTAGGGGTAGCTGCTCCGGCTGATTTCCTTGCCGCCGAACTCAACCTGGTGAAGTGTGCCTTCGACCAACTCTTTGTCCACGCCTTTTTTGGCGATGTCTTCCAGGGTTTGGAGGATCAGGGCTTCAATATCGGCGGCCTTATCCGCCTCTGTGCCCCGAAGTCCCACGGCAAAAACGGTCTGCTTGTAGTCCCGCTCGAAACCCGTCACGGGAGACAGATCCTCTCCCAAATGGGAGTCGATGAGGGCCTTGCGCAGGGGACCGGCGGCGCTTCCGACCAGGATTCCCGCCGTAATCTGGAGAAGCAGGGACGTCAGCTCATCCGTGTTTTCCGAGAGCATCCAGGCAACATTGACGGTGGAGCGGTTCTGCAAATCCTCCTCTCTGCCGATCGGATAATCACTCCGGATGGTGCGGGGCGCCGTCCATCTTTTCTGGGTGGCGATGTCGGAATCCACGGATACCCAATCGAACCCGTCAAGCATTTCCTGAAGAAAGGCGAGATGGTCCGGGGGCGGGATATTGCCGTAAAGGAAGATCCGGGCATTGCCGGGCGAATAGTAAGACCGGTGAAAAGCGACAAAATCCTCGTATGTCAGCGTCGGGATGACCTCGGGAGCGCCCCCCGAATCATATCGATAGACCGTGTCGGGGAAGAGATTTTCCTGGATGGCCTTGAACATGAGATTGTCCGGGGAAGAATAGGCCCCCTTCATTTCGTTGTAAACGATGCCGGAAATGGTCAGGTCACTCTTTACATCGCCGGGGACGGCAAATTCCTGGTGGTGCCCTTCTTGAAAAAAGGTCTGCTTCAGGAGACGGGGCCGGAGGACCAGGTCCGTATAGACGCGGGCCAGGTTGTAGAAATCGGCCTTGACCTGGCTGGCGACGGGATAAATCGTCTTGTCCGGGTAGGTGAAGGCATTGATGAAGGTTTGAAGTGTGCTGCGGTGTAGTTCGTTGAAGGCGTCCTTGACGGGATAATGAACGGAGCCCGCCAGGACGGAATGTTCCAGGATGTGGGGCAGTCCGGTGGAGTCGCCGGGCGGTGTGCGGAATCCGATAGCGAAGAGGTTTTCCCGGTCATCGCAGTGTAGATGAAGGATTTTGGCCCCTGTCCTTTCGTGTTGTATCTCATAGGCCGTCACCCGGATTTCCGGGACCATTTCCACTCGCAGGACGCGAAACTCACCGACGGTAACCCCGGCCGCCCAGAGCGGGCTGGGACAGGAATTTGCTGATGTCATGGTTATGCCTTTAAACCTCCCTTTCTTATCAAGCCTGGATGACCCATCCTCGGTCAAAATTCTTTATTGCAGAAGAGGCTTGCGATGTCAATAAGCCCGAGCATATTCTCTTATGCTGATATTCTTCATGGCCGAAGCACCGGATGAATCATCTGATCTTCCTTTGAAGTGGGCTTTATCACCGCGGGATTCCGTCATATAAGGTGTTTTTTCTCTTGACAAGTCGTTCCCGTTGGGTGTAGGGGGGACCAGCCGTTAGTAATGGAAATTCTTTCTGAACGGTGAGTGAGGGGGGGCGTGGAATGATCTCATTTACGCCTCAATGATCATTTTTTTATCGGAGTGAAATTAACTTTTATGGACGACCCTGGTAGTAGAGGGACTTTTGTCGCTGGGCCGTGGTTTGCGGTAAAAAAAGAGAAATACGCTCCATTCTGGAATGATGCCGGATTATCCTTGCTAGTTTTCCTGTAAGTCTATCGGCGGCTTCCCCGGGTGGAGATTTTAACCGGAAATCGCCGTCTTGCCTCATTAACCTCTATCTCCATACTCATACCGTGATACAGTACTGAACCGCCCGAAGGGCTATTCAACTGTCAAGCGCGTCATCGTTTCTCCGAGGGAGGTAGGCTTGCCATGTATTGGGTAAGCAAGAGCATTCATATTCTCAATCGCTTGCGCCAGCGGTTTGTGATTTTCCTTGCGGTTCTGGGGCCGGGGATTATTGTCATGGTAGCCGACAATGATGCCGGCGGGATTTCGACATACGCCGTCACGGGATCCAAATATGGCTTTTCCCTCCTCTGGATTTTTCTGATTCTCCTTCCTATGGCCTATTACGTTCAGGAAATGGCTGTGCGTCTGGGTGCTGTGACCAAGCGTGGACAGGCCGAGGCCATATTTGAAGGTTTTGGGCCCTTCTGGGGCTGGTTTTCCCTGATTGACCTGACTATTATCAACTGGTTGACCCTGGTGACGGAATATATCGGGATGATGGCCGCCATGAGCCTTTTCGGCATACCGCCGTGGGTGACCTTTCTGGTGGTCACGGCCGTCCTTTTTGCCATTGTGTTGACCGGAAAGTATTGGACCTTTGAAAAGCTGACCCTCCTTTTTTGCGGGTTCAACCTGGTTTACATCCCCGCGGCCCTCTGGGCGATGGATACGCCATCGGCCCCGCCCTGGAGTGAAGCGTTCCGGGGGTTGATGACGCCGGATTTGAAAGGGTTCAATGCGGACCTGCTCTTTGTGATTCTCGCCAATATCGGAACGACGATCTGCCCCTGGCAGCTCTATTTCCAGCAGAGCGCCGTTGTTGACAAAGGCCTGGATATTCATGATATCAAGTTCGGAAAAATGGAGACCTTTGTCGGGTCGTTTCTTACGTGTCTCGTAGCAGCCTTTATCATGATTGCTACAGCGGCGGCCTTCTTTTATCATAACCCGCCGATTGTGATCGAGGATGCCCGGCAGACCGCGGAAGCCATCGTTCCGCTGTTGCCGGCCGGACAGGGGGATCTTGCCCGGAAGCTTTTTGCCATCGGGCTGTTTGATGCGGGCTTCCTGGGCGCCCTTTGTATTTCCCTGGCCTCGTCATGGGCCGCCGGCGAGGTTTTTGGTTGGGCCCACTCCCTGAACAAGAAGGTCAAGGACGCCCCTTGGTTCTATATCATCTATTTCCTGATGCTTTTGTCGGCCGGTGCGGTGGTCCTGATTCCTGAAGCGCCGCTGGTGACGATCACCATGTTCGTCCAGGTGGTTGCCGTGACCCTGCTGCCGGCATCGTTGATTTTCATGATCATTCTCTTGAATGATGAACAGTTCATGGGTGAACATGTCAACTCGCGATGGCAGAATATCATGAACATCGGGATCGTCATCTTTGTGGTGGTCATATCATCCCTCATGGCGATCGGTACGCTGTTTCCGGATATTTTTAAATAACGATTCAGGAGGTTGCGTTATGGCAGAGACAAATCATAAAATAAAAATACCGGACCTGCCTGCGGGACTTGGCCAATATCGCTTCTTCTATTTTTCCGAATTGCTCAAGCGGCCCGTCTGTATTGGAAAGATAGGCAATCGTATCGGCAAACTTACCGACCTTGTCTTTTCCGTCTCCGAGCCTTATCCCGAAGCGGTCGGCATCTATCTCGAGCATGGCTGGGGAAAGCCGACGACCTTTATCCCTTGGAGCAAGATTCTCCGTGTGGAGGAGGATGCCATTTTTGTACAGCCTTTGGCGGACGGCGTGTCTTATCCTCCCTTTGTGGACCAGCCCGGCTGGATCCTTCTGGATAAACATCTGATGGGGCGGACCATTGTCGATATGGATGACCGGCGTGTGGAAGTGGTCAATGATGTTCATCTTCTGGAGGCGAGAAGGCGGTTGCTTCTTGTCCATGTCGATATTTCCTTCGGTGGATTCCTGCGCCGCCTGGGCTTGGGGAAGCTGCGCTGGGTTAAGGATGATTTCATCTCCTGGAAGTATGTTCAGCCGTTGTCCCTGGAAGACGCAACAGCCACGGATAAGGTATCCCTTTCTGTAACGCACAGGCAACTGGTGGAGCTTCCCAGCGAGGATTTGGCGGATATCCTGGAAGAGCTTCCGGGAGAGGAACAGGAGGCCCTTTTCTCGGCCCTGGATTCGGAGAAGGCAGCGGAAACCCTGGCGGAAGCAGAACCTCGGGCACAACGCCAGATCATCGCCACCCTCCGGAAGGAACGGGCGCGAACCATCTTTTCCGAGATGACGATTCTCCAGTTGGCGGGGCTCTTTTCTGTCCTGCCCCATGATAATGTATCGGAGCTGATGGGGCTCCTTCCCGAGGAACAGGCCCAGCGGGTCCGGGCTATCCTGTCGGAACGCGAGGCCACGGCCCAAGGAATGATGTCGTCTGAATATCTCGCCATGTCAAAGGAAACGAGTGTCGGAGAAGCCCTGTCGACGATTCGCCAATCCCGGATGGAGCCGGGCGATATCTCCTGTATTTACATTACCGAAGGAGACCGGAGGCTTCTTGTGGGTGTGGTTGATTTGCGGGAACTGGTCCTGGCAGAGGATCATGCGACCCTGGGGGAAATTATGGCCTCTCCTGTGGTGACGGCGGAGGCGGACGATGTGCAGGATGATCTGGCGGAGATGTTTGCCAAGTATCATTATCGCATGCTCCCCGTCGTGGACGAACATGACAACCTTCTGGGCGTCATTCAATACAATGATATCATGAAGGGTGTGGAAACCCGTGTAAAGATTTAAGAAGGAGAAAAACATGCCCCGAGCTAAAATGACCAAAATGACGCGAATTGTCCTCTATGGCCTGCAACTCTATCTGATTTTTCTTTTTGCCCTTATCCTGGTCAGGTTTTTTAAGACATTCTGATGAGATGAGCCCATTACAAAGCTCTCTTTGTTGACGATTTCTTTAATGTATCATATCTGTTCCTCCATCCATTTTCTTCCCAGCCGCTTTACTATGAAAATTAGTATCCAATAACGTAGCCCAGCCCACCCCGCCGAATCGGAAGAACATCCTTTTGCAAAAAAAAAGAATAATGCTTGACAAGCCAGCTTTGTTTTAATACTGCAAATCATATGCAACAAGAATATTTAAAACCAACGTGTTCCACCTGTTCGCCGAATGGCTATTGTGTAGATAGGTACATAATTGTAGTCCGAGAGCATGGTGGGAGGGTGACGGGCGAGCGTTTATCATTATTGAAAACAGTATGCGATATAGAGGGTCATTTCCAACCGGCCCATCTGCAGGAACTCCTGCACCGGCAGGGGCAAAAATTATCGCTGACAACGGTGTACCGCAACTTGTCCCTACTGGTGCAGGCCGGCATTATCCGGCGGACATCCATCGAAGAGGACAACACGCTCGGAGGCGCCTGGTATGAGCATATCTGGGATCATGAGCACCACGACCATCTGATCTGTTCACGGTGCGGGAAGAAGGTTGAATTTCATTATCCGGCCATTGAAATCCTTCAAGAGGCCCTGGCCAAGGAGCACGGCTTTGTGCTTGAGCGCCATCATCTTGAATTGGTGGGTATATGTCCGGACTGTCAGCACAGATAGGTATGGATTAAGATAGACAAGATCGTCATCAGGAGATGAATTATGACTCTATTGAAAATGGGAAAAGATCACACCGCCATCATCAGCAAGCTTGCCCTTATACTGGCTCATTTGGCAATCATAATGTAAATGTCGGAGGTGTTTTTGTGAAAGGTATGTTTAAAAGAAAACTGGCCATGCTTGGTTTGCTATTGTTTTTCATCCTGGTTCCCCGTCCTGCTTTGGCCGTCCGCCCCTTCGTCACGGACGATGCCCGTGTGGTCGGGAAGAATCTTTTCCTTGTTGAAACATCTTTGCACCGCGACAGCAGCGCTTTGTCGAACCTGACGATATTTTCCTACGGTCCCACGGAAAAGCTGGAACTGGCCATTGGCTTCGAGAACGGCTTTCTTCTCGAGGGCGAGAATTCATGGAAATATTCAGTGGCCGGACCTCTGGGACAGGCCAAGTACCTCTTCACGGAAGGGACGCCGAACGGCTATCCCGGCGTGGCGCTCGTGGTCGGGGCCAATACGCCTTACGGGACAAACAATTTCAACAGCCCATCCTGGAATCACTTTGCCTATCTGGCCTTTACGGAATCGTTCGGCGAAAAGGAGCGCGTCCTGATCCACGCCAACATCGGCATCAATTATTCAAAACCCGATGATTCATGGAAATATGCCACGACTTGGGGCGTTGGAACACAAATAAGGCTTATCGGCGGGTTGCATTATGTCGGGGAGATCTTCCACGGCGATCCTTACGCGGGCGATGCCGGTGGCGCTTTCCAGACTGGATTTCGCCATTTCATCAGCGAAAAGATCCAGATCGATGCTACAGTCGGCTCCGGCCTCTGGGGGGATAACAAGCCTGAAACCTTCTTCGGCTGCGGCCTTCGTATCGTGTTCGGTCCCCCGTGGTGATTATGCCGCGTGGAAGGATGCATTCCAATACATCCCTCCACGCTAATAGATATTAGAGACGGATCTCCCCGTCACTGCATAATTTGGGGTCTGTGCTTTCCGGTGGTTCCTCATCGGACGGTGTCACCGTCAGGACCGGACAAGGAGAATTCTTGACCACGCGGTCGGCTGTGCTGCCGAAAACGGCGTTTTCTCCGGAGCCTGCCCGTCCGCCGGTTCCAATCACAATCAGGGAGATATCGTTTTCTTTCTGGAATTTTAGAATTTCTTCGTAGGGAACGCCCGTCAGTAATCGATATTCGACGTTCTTGTATCCCCCGAGCCCCTCCGTGCAGCACTTTTGCAGTTCCTGCTGGGATTTTTCCTCCATGCGGGCCTGAAGGTCACTCAGATTTACCTTCGGGGCATACCACTCGGTCATTTTCCCCATATCCTGAATCACGTGCACGATGTAAAGCGTTGCTTCATAGCGTCTGGCGAGGTCCGCCGCATGATAGGCGGCATGGGCCGAGCCTGCCGAAAAGTCGGTAGCGAAGAGAATTTTCTTCATATCCATAACGTTCTCCTTTCCCTGATGATCCCGGTTTATTCTTTCACGACCTCGAGCACCAGATCGCCGTATGGATCGATGACCGGTTCCCGGATCTGAAGCAGATCGATACAGCGCTTGACCGCTGCGATAAATATGATGACGACCAGCGTCATGACGATGATGGAGAGGACTGTGAGGAGATAATTTCCCTTCGGAAGATAGTTGGTGGTGATGTTCAGGTATCCGGCATACAACGTCGTGACGGCCATGATGACACCCGGCACGGCTGTGATCCATACGAATTTCAGTTTTCCCATCCGGATCAGCATGATGCTTCCGATGATCAGGGCGCAAGAGGCAAGGAGCTGATTACTCATGCCGAACAGCGGCCAGATGGTCGAGATGTCGCCGGTATAAACTAGGTAACCCCATGAGCCCGTAAAAATGAAGCTCGTAATGACGATGCCCGGCATCCAGCGCTTTTCCATAAATTTGGGAATGATCTTGCCGATCATTTCCTGGAGCAGGAACCGTCCCACCCTGGTTCCCGTATCGACGGCGGTCAAGATAAACACGGCTTCGAACATGATGGCGAAGTGGTACCAGTATGACATCAGTCCCTTCATGAACGGGACAGACGAAAAAATATAGGCCATACCCACGGCGAGAGAAACGGCGCCCCCCGGCCGGCCCTGGATCTTTTCGCCAACCTGTGCGGCGAGTGTCGGAAGTTCGACGGGAACCATGCCCAGCTTGGCATACACAGCCGGTGCCGTATTGATGGCGAAGTAGTCGGCGGGGATCAGGACGCAGGCTGAAATGAGGGCCATGATGGCCACGAATCCTTCGACAAGCATGGCGCCGTAACCGATGAACAGTACATCCCGTTCGTTTCCGATCATTTTCGGGGTGGTGCCCGAACCGATAATGGCATGGAATCCCGACAGGGCGCCGCAGGCGATGGTGATCATGATGAAAGGATACACGGAACCGGGGATGATTGGGCCGCCACCGTGGATATAGGGTGTCAGCGCCGCCATCTTGAAGTCTGGCTGGACAACGAATATGCCCAGGGCCAGCATGATGATGGTTCCGATTTTCAGGTAGGTGGAAAGATAATCACGGGGGCACAGGAGCATCCATACCGGAAGGACTGAAGCAACAAATCCGTAGATGGGGATAATCACAGAGATCTGCTTTTTTGAAAAAGTGAACATTGAAGCCAACGTCGGGTTTGCCGCCACGTAGGGTCCGACGATGATCGCAGCGGCCAGAAGGGCAACGCCCATGATACTGGCTCCCTTCACATCGCCTGGGCGGATCATGTACATGTAAATGCCCATCAGGAAGGCGATGGGTATGGTGGCAAAAACCGTAAAAGTTCCCCAGGCGCTTTCGAACATGGCATTGACAACGGCGATGGAAAGGCCGGCCAGGGTCAGGATAAGAATAAAGAGAAAGGCGAAGGAAGCCACAAGCCCGGCGGTTTTCCCGATTTCACTTTCCGCAATTTTCGAGAGGCTCTGCCCCTTATGTCTGACAGAGGCAAACAGGACAACCATGTCGTGAACGGCGCCTGCAACAACGGCTCCGATGAGGATCCACAGCGCTCCGGGCAAATAGCCGAACTGGGCGGCCAGCACCGGCCCCAGCAGCGGGCCCGCGGCGGCAATGGCGGCAAAGTGATGCCCGAATAAAACGAACTTGTTGGTCTTGACATAGTCCTGGCCGTCCGCCATTTTCACTGCCGGAGTGGCCCGTTCCGATTTCAGTCCCAGAACCTTGTTGGCGATGAACAGTCCGTAGAAACGATAAGCGAGAGCAAAGACACACAATGAAACAAACACCAGAGTAAGAGCATTCATTTTGGAAAAATCCTCCTTCCTTAAGTTTGTAACAGTTAGTAAAACTGAATCACCATTGCAAATCACTTCTGTCCGTATGAGCGAAAAATAAAAACCGCAGTGAGCATGCGGAAATCGCCAAATAATTTGAAAGAACGGCTATGATGTCATCTATGTTTTTTATTTTGGGAGGATATTCTTTCAAGTATATGAAGACATTGAGTGAATGTCAAATAAAATTAGATAATAAAATTAGAATGGCAGGAATCTTTTATTCCTGTGTGTAATGGCCCTTATCGAAAACCCCAAAGGCCCCAATGTTCCTGCCAGACAATCCTTCTTCCCATGTAGGATGTCCATTCATCGGATTGCTTCGGAATCGTCGATCTTGCCGAGAGAGACCTGCGTGGTTTTTTAAATCCTGATTTCTCAAGATAACCTTCGAGACGACTTCCAATGGAACGCCGTTTCTGCCGGCACAGGTGGTCGATTATCTCCGGGGATCATGTGGCGAAACCCGGACATTTATTTTCTCTCCTATCCGCCTGATAAGAGACATTGCCATTGAATAACGTATAGGGAATGGAGGGTCGACAAATTTACAGATATCTCCCCTTTTCATCGGCAATCAATAAATATGATTTATGTGAACTTGTGTAGCTTTGCAATCGGGAAAATCATGCTGTGACTTTCTTTGTCCAGGAAGTACGCAAGAAGCTCATAACCCATATTATTCTCCCCGCTCGGTCCTGCCGCCGGCATGACGACAAAGGCCGGGTACAGTTTACTCGTGGCTTTCCCTGTGTTCGCCCGGCCTGTGGTTCGTGCTACGGAATTCGTTGATATCGATCCCGTATTTATGAATCCGGTAGGTCAGGATGCGCTTGGTGGTCCCTAGCTGTTTCGCGGCTTCGCTTTGATTGCCGCCGGTTCGTTTCAGGGCGGAAGCGATGATGTGTTTCTCGAAATCGGCGACATTGTTCCTTAAGAGATTGTCATCATTGTATGTATCCTTCATTCCCATATATTACCCCCGATCTTACAAAACCTTGAACCAAGTCCATCTCAAAGCGCCATCCATGTCGGAGGTTGTGCCGGCTGGATGGCGTCTTTGATTTGAAGTCATCATTACAGCGTTGCTTATCCTATCGCCGTGCCGCCGATCTCGCCGGTTCTGATCCGGATGACGTCCTGTAGATCGAGGACAAATATTTTTCCGTCTCCGACTTCACCGGTTCTTGCGGCCTTGATGATGGCTTTGACGGTCCGGTCCACGAATTCTTCATTCACGGCAATTTCCAGCTTAACTTTTTTCAGCAGGCTCCCTACTTCCACAGCGCCTCTGTAAACTTCGGTCACACCTTTCTGTCTGCCCCGGCCCAGAACATTGGAGACCGTCATCAATGGAACGTCTGCCTTATCGAGCGTTTCCATAACTTCGTCGAGTTTGTGGGGCTGTATGATGGCAATAATGTATTTCATGGCACATCTCCTTTCTTAGTCCACTACGGTGTAGGCGGCTTCGCTCTGTTGCGTCAGATCGAGCCCGATGGTTTCCTCTTTTTCTGCCACGCGCATGCCGATGACGGCATCGACAATCTTGAAGAGAATCACGGTCATGATTGCTGCAAACAGCGGCGTAATCACAACCATGATCAATTGTGGCATCAGCTGGGCGCCGCCGAAGAACAGGCCGTTTGCCCCGGCATCATTCACTGCTTTTTCCGCAAAAAGACCGACGGCAATGGTCCCCCAGATCCCGCCGACGCCATGGACGCCGAAGGCATCGAGGGCGTCATCATAACCCAGTTTGGCCTTGATGATGGCTACTGCCGTGAAGCAGAACAAGGCGACGAGGATGCCGATGAAGATGGCGTTCATGGGATTGACAAAACCGCAGGCCGGTGTGATGGCGACGAGTCCCGCCACGGCTCCTGTGGTGACGCCGAGAACGGTAGGTTTTCCATGCCGCACCCATTCAATGATTGCCCATGTCAAGCCCGCCGCGGCCGTTGCCACGTGGGTCGTTATAAAAGCGTTGGCCGCCAGCTCGTTCGCTCCCAGGGCGCTGCCCGCGTTGAAACCGAACCACCCGAACCAGAGCAGGGCGCCGCCCAAAACGGTGAAGGGCAGGTTGTGGGGCCGGAAGGGCACGCTTTTGTAGCCGAGCCGTTTCCCCAGCAGGATACAGATGACGAGGGCCGATACGCCGGAACTGACATGGACGACGATGCCGCCCGCAAAATCCAGCCCGCCGAGAGATCGCATCCAGCCGCCGGTGCCCCAAACCCAGTGCGCCAGGGGATCATAGACGAAGGTCGCCCAGAGAACGGTAAAGATCAAAAAGGCGGAAAACTTCATCCGCTCGGCAAAGGCGCCGATGATCAGCGCCGGCGTGATGACTGCGAACATGCACTGAAAGATCATGAAAACGGAATGAGGGATCGTGGCGGCATAATCGGCATTCGGTTGGCCGCCCACCCAGTTCAGACCAAACCACTTGAGGCTGCCGATTATCCCCAGGCCCGTGTCCGGCCCGAAAGAGAGGGAATAACCGAAAAGCACCCACTGTAAACTGATGACACACATAATAATGAAGCACTGCATCAAAACTGAGAGAACGTTCTTTCGCCTCACAAGGCCTCCGTAAAACAAGGCCAATCCCGGTATCGTCATGGCAAAAACCAGAACTGTCGATACCAAAACCCACGCTGTATCTCCTGTATTCATAAGACACCTCCTGCAAATATTATTCGACGATGCGAATGACTTTCATAATATCAAAGAGCATGCCAGAACGCGCTAGTAGGTTAAGATGTTAATATAATGAAATAAAATTTATATGGTGTTCCGGCGCGGATCAAATACGCAAACAGTTTTGTTATGAATAAACCCATTGGTACAATATTGTAGCAAAACAAGCAGGAAGAGCATTGCCGAGAATTCGAGGAGGAATAGGATGTCCGGATTGTCAAATTATAATTCTTTGATTCATGCTTTTAAAGTGATAAATTACGAGTATAAATGAGCCACCTAAAACGTCCGGGTGCAAGGAGTATAGCATATCCATGCAGGAAGGTCCTTCCCTCAATATTCTTGTCGTCGATGATGAGGCCAATATCCGCAAAACTCTATCCATTTGTCTGGAAACGGCAGGTCATCGCGTGAAGGCCGCCGGCAATCCGGAGGATGCTCTCTCTGAGACGTCGCGCCGGTCCTTTGATATTGCTTTCGTCGATATCCGCCTGGGAACGGCCAGCGGCCTGGACCTGATTCCCGCCCTGCTGGCCGCGGCGCCGGGGATCAAGGTCATTGTGATAACCGCCTATGCCTCTATCGATACGGCGATTGAGGCTGTCAGAAGGGGCGCTGCCGATTATATTCCCAAACCGTTTACCCCGGCCCAGATCATTCTCGCCGTTCAGAAGGTATTTGAGGTCCGGAGCCTGGAGCAGAAGGTTGTTGCACTCGGAGAAGACCTGGGACGTTCCCGTCTTGAGGAGGATTTTTCAACGACAAGCCCTGCCCTGGAACGGGCCTTTGAACTGGCCCGGCAAGCGGCCCCGTCCGATGCGACGATCCTCCTTCGGGGTGAGAGCGGGACAGGCAAAAGCGTCCTTGCCAAGGCCATTCACACCTGGAGCCGCCGGGCGGCCATGCCCTTCAGCGTCCTGTCCTGTCCGTCGTTATCGCCTGAACTTCTGGAAAGTGAGTTATTCGGACACATCAAGGGTGCCTTTACCGGTGCGGTCCGAGACAACCCCGGCCGCATCAGCGCCTGTGACGGCGGTACGCTCCTCCTTGATGAAATCGGTGACCTGCCTTTATCGCTCCAGCCGAAACTCCTGCGGTTCGTCCAGGATAAGGAATATGAGCGGGTCGGTGATTACGTGACCAGGCATGCCGATGTGAGGATTATTGCCGCCACGAATGTCGATCTGGAAAAATCGGTCCGGGACGGGCGTTTTCGAGAGGACCTTATCTATCGCTTAAACGTCATTCAGATTGAACTCCCATCTCTGCGATCGCGGCCCGAAGACGTAATTGCCCTTGCAGGACGCCTGCTGGCCTTCTTCAGTCGAAGCTGCCACAAGACGATCAAGGGTTTCAGTGACGAGGCCCGGCAATTGCTCAGAGGATATAATTGGCCAGGAAATATCAGGGAATTGCGCAATGTGGTTGAGCGCGCGGCCATCCTTTGCCGGACGGAATTTATCGGTGCCGATGATCTGCCGGATAACCTGAAGGCCGGAGAGGCACCGGTCCGATTAGGCGATCCAGTGCCTCTAGACAAAATTGAAGAAGAACATATCCGTCGCATCCTGGCTGCGGCAACATCCCTTCAGGAAGCCGCCGCCATTTTAGGTATCGATCAGGCCACGCTCTGGCGCCGACGCAAGCAGTACGGAATTTAATCTGCCGACCTGTATCCGGTCCGGTGTTGCAGGTGGCGACACACAGGAACATCAAGGATGGAGCTTTTCCCGGCCATTGTATCGGCCATTTATGAGATTTTTTTCTTGACATGAAATCAATAATAAAAGTAAACGCATGCAGTTATCAAGGCGTGATCGGCGACTGTTGCCGGTGTGAATCTCCGTTAAACAGAGGATCAATGAAAAAATTATGGAAAAGATCATATTGCTTGAACGAGAATTGATTTTTTTAGGCGTTCTGGATAAGGCTCGGGAAATTTATGGTGAGTTTGGCAGTAACAGTGCGTTGTCCTATATAAAATCCAGTTACCATCTGTTGAGCAAGGTTTATCACCCCGATCTGAATCCCGGGAATGAGAAGAAAGCAAAAAGTCTCCAGCAGCGGCTCAATCATGTCAGTGAGTTAATCAGCCGGGCCAGTGATGAAGAGCTCATCAGGCTGCTGCAGAAGGGATTGCATGAAGAGGGCCGCCGGAAGAAAAAGATTCTGGTGGTCGAGGATGAGTTCGGACTTCAGGAAACTTTCCGCGATGTGTTCCGAATGGAAGGTTATGATGTGCGCGTGGCCGTCGATGGTGAAGAGGGCTATCAAGCCTATGTCCAGTTCAGGCCGGATCTGGTTTTTACGGATGTGGTCATGCCGAAGATGAGCGGCATTGAACTGGTCAGGAAGATTCGCCAGGACAACCCCAAAATAAAGGTGATCTACACCAGCGGATTTTTTGGCCTCAGAAATGTAAAACGGGATTTGAATGAAGATGTCATGAAATACGGCTATCCCTGCCTGTCAAAACCATTTAAGATCAGCGCCATGCTGGAGTTGGTCGAAGAATATCTCAGTAATCAGATCGGGCTCCATCATTTCGCCTGATTTTCAAACACCGATCTTCGCTTTGATAGCGTTGCATTATGCAATGTTAATTGGCCAAGACATTGCGCCATGCAAGATTGGGAATCCCTTCACTCAAGAATTAATCAATAAAATTAAACCATTTGACATTTAATGCCTTCTGGCACGCACGTTGCTCATCCTTTCGTAAAGGAGGTATGTCATGCTTGGGCTTCGTCACAAATTATCGCTGGGATTCGGCGGTCTTTCCCTGATTATCATGATCGTCGGGATTCAGAGCATTATCCAGTTTCGGGATCTCGGACAGTCCATTGACGTTATCCTGCGGGAAAATTATCGAAGCGTTGTGGCCTGTCAGGAGATGAAGGAGGCCCTGGAGCGTATGGACAGCGGCATTCTTTTTACCTTTCTGGGGTATCAAAAGGAGGGAACCGACCTGATCCGAAAAAACGAGTCCGTCTTCGGAAAAGCATTGGACATAGAGCTCCACAATATAACCGTTCCCGGGGAAAAGGAAAAGGCTGCGGATTTGAAGGCCCTTTATGCAGCCTATCGGGAAACGCTTCACAAGGCGGAAAATCAGAACCTGCCGATCCACCTCCGCCGTCAGCTCTATTTCAAAGAGCTTCTACCCCTGTTTCAGCAAGTCAAAAATACGTCGGATGATATCCTCCAGATGAATCAGAACAATATGCACGAGGCAAATGACCTGGCGAGGAAGCAGGCGGCGAAGGCCCAAAGACATATGATGATCTTTTTATTCTTCGGGGCCGCGATTGCTGTTGCTTTCATGACCTTTGTGGGAAAGTGGATTCTGAATCCTATCAATCGCCTGATCCATTCCGCCGATGCCATTCGTGACGGGAATCTGGATCTTGTCGTCCGGGCGGATTCCCGGGATGAAATCGGCCGTCTATCGGAGGCCTTCAACGACATGGCCTTGAGCCTTCGCGCTTTTCGCCGCAGCGATCAGGCAAAACTGGCGCGTACTCAGGAAGCCGCCAGAGAAACCTTCAGCAGGCTGCCGGATGCCGTGGCCATTGTCGATCTTGATGGAAAAGTAGAGATATCGACTGACTCGGCTAAAACCCTCTTCGATCTGAAGACCGGAGCGTTTGTACAGGATGCCCCTGTCGAGCATCTGAGCCGACTCTTTCATGCTATTATTGACCAGGACCCTGTGAAAAATCTCGAGGAAGAAAAGCTTTTTCAGCTTTTTGCGAACGGTGAAGAGCGTTATTTCCATGCCAATGCAGCGCCGATGACCGATCGTGAAGGTCACCTGACCGGCGTCATTCTGGTCATGAAGGATGTGACGGAACAGCGACAGGTGGAAGAACTCAAGAGCGGGTTGGTGTCCACGGTATCCCATCAATTGAAAACACCGCTGACATCCATGCGCATGGCGATTCACCTCCTTCTGGAAGAGAAAGTCGGGCCGCTGACAGAAAAACAGATTGAACTGCTTGTCGCCGCTCGGGAAGAAAGTGATCTGCTCCATCGTATCCTGACAAAACTCCTGGATATCGGCCGCATTGAATCAGGCCGCGTCCGGATGGATTGCCGCTCCGTTTCCCCTCATATCCTGGTCAGGGAGGCCGTTGAACCGCTCCGGCGGTTTGCTCAGGAGAGTGGTATTGCCCTGGAAACGGTGATTCCCGATAACCTGCCCATGGTTTGTGCCGATACGGGCCAGATGGATCAAGTCTTTTCAAATCTTCTGTCCAACGCACTGCGCTATACGGCCCCCGGAGGCCGGGTCAGCGTCACGGCGGAAACAGAGGAAAAGTTCGTGCGCTTTTTTGTGGCCGATACGGGAAGCGGCATTCCCCATCAATTTCTCCAAAGAATTTTTGAGCAGTTTTTTCGCGTGCCGGATCAGAAGCAAGAGACGGGAACCGGTTTGGGGCTGGCTATTGCCAAGGAAATCATCGAGGCCCATGGCGGAAATATCAATGTGGAAAGTAAGGAAGGCCAGGGTGCAACCTTTTCTTTCACCCTGAAAAGGGCAGATCTGTCATCGTAAAGGAGATGAATCATGTTGTCGGATAGTGTTTATTAGTTTGCTGTTGTTTATTTCGGCCTTTGCCTCTTGTTTGCATCGGCCTGTGAGAGGTTTTGATCATGATGGAAATCGTAGTCGGCATCATCGGGGTTGCCCTGATTTTGTATCTTATTGTAGCGGTTATAAACCCGGAGAAGTTCTGATAATGACGGGTTCAAAAAAGGAAGATAGGATATGACGGATCTATACGGATGGATACAATTGGTCCTGTTCATAGGGTTGTTGGCTTTGCTGACCAAACCGCTCGGTCTTTACCTGGTCCGCGTCCTTGACCCGACGGGCAGGACGTTTCTGGATGCTGCGTTGAAACCTTTGGAACGCATTATTTACCGGCTGATGGGTTTGGACCCGACAGCGGAACAGGGCTGGAAGGGCTATACCATATCCCTGATCCTCTTCAGCCTGGCGGGCCTTCTTTTCACCTATGCCATCTTGCGGTTACAGCATCTGCTGCCCCTGAATCCCCGGGGATTTGGCCCGCTGAGCCCAGATCTGGCTTTCAATACGGCTGTCAGCTTTACGACGAATACAAATTGGCAGAGCTACGGCGGCGAGTCCACCTTGTCTTACTTTTCTCAGATGGTTGGACTGACCTTCCATAATTTTACCTCCGCCGCCACGGGTATTGCTGTGGCGGTAGCCCTGGTGCGCGGAATCGCCCGGCAGGCGGCTAAAACCATCGGCAACTTCTGGGTCGATCTCGTTCGCGTGAATCTTTATCTTTTGTTGCCCATCTGTCTGCTGTATGCCGTTTTTCTCATTTCCCAGGGAGCCGTTCAGAATTTCAAAACGTATGATACGGCAAGGCTGGTCGAATCTTACACGGTCCGGGAGCAGAAACAGGATGCAACCGGGGCGCCCGTCAAGGATCAAAACGGGAAGCCGGTTATGGTAGAAAAGAAGATAGAGACACAGACCATCGCCCAGGGGCCCCTGGCATCCCAGGCGGCGATCAAGATGCTGGGCACCAACGGCGGCGGCTTCATGAATGCCAACGCCGCCCACCCCTATGAGAATCCGACGCCGCTTTCGAATTTCATCCAGATGCTCTCGATTTTTCTCATCCCCAGCGCCCTGACCTGGTTCCTGGGCCACAAGGTCGGAAATCAGCGCCACGGTTGGGTGGTCTGGGGGGCCATGGCTTTTCTTTTCCTGACAGGCGTCATGGTCTGCTGGTGGGCTGAAGCGGCGGGAAATCCCCACCTGAGCGCTATGGGCATCGATCAGTTGGGCGGCAACATGGAAGGGAAGGAGGTGCGCTTCGGGATCTTCAATTCCGCTCTTTTCGCCACAGTCACTACGAGCGCGTCCTGCGGCGCAGTGAACGCCATGCATGATTCCTTTACGCCTATGGGCGGCCTGATCCCTTTACTGAATATACAACTCGGCGAGGTGGTTTTCGGAGGCGTCGGCGCCGGTCTCTATGGTATGCTGATTTTTGTTGTCCTGACGGTTTTTCTGTCGGGTCTGATGATCGGACGCACGCCGGAGTATCTGGAAAAGAAAATCGAGGCTTATGATGTCAAGGTCAGCGTCCTCGCCGTTTTGATCCTTTGTGTCAGCACCCTGGGGTTTGCGGCTTGGGGGGCCGTCAGTGCCTGGGGGATAGCCGGGTTGAACAATACGGGGCCCCACGGCCTCTCCGAGATCCTCTATGCCTATTCGTCGGCCACGGGCAACAACG
>CAZBME010000024.1:0-61902 GCA_964492965.1 uncultured Syntrophaceae bacterium
ATCCTGATGATAGGGCCCCCAGGGAGCGGCAAGACGATGTTGGCCCAGAGGATTCCTTCCATCCTTCCCGATATGTCTTTTGAAGAGGCCATTGAGACGACGAAAATATATTCGGTGGCCGGTCTTCTGGAACGCAGGGAAGGCCTGCTGGCGCGTCGTCCTTTCCGTGCTCCCCACCATACGATATCCGATGCCGGCCTGATCGGCGGTGGACAGACGCCCAAACCGGGCGAAATCAGTATGGCCCACCACGGGGTTCTTTTTCTCGATGAGTTTCCCGAATTCCGGAAAAATGTTCTGGAAGCGATGCGCCAGCCTCTGGAAGACGGCCTGGTGACCATTACCCGTTCCTCCATGACGGTGACATACCCCGCCCGGTTTATGCTGGTGGCGGCTATGAACCCCTGCCCTTGCGGTTATTACGGCGACCCGCGCCGTACCTGCAGGTGCAGTCCCCAACAGATTCGTCAATACCAGGGGCGGCTTTCAGGGCCCCTCCTCGACCGGATTGACATCCATATTGAAGTGCCGGCCATCGGCTATAAGGAACTTGTCGGCCGCTACGCCGGAGAATCATCACAAAGTATCAAGGAAAGAATTGATCAGGCCAGAGTCCTTCAGAAAAAAAGATTTCCCGGGGAACGCACACCCCTCAATGCCCGCATGACCGATCGGGAAGTCAAGGAAACCTGCCGGATTGACGAACAATCGGGCAGGTTGATCGAAATGGCCATGGATAAGCTGGGACTCAGCGCCCGTGCCTATACCCGGATTCTGAAAGTGTCCAGAACCATTGCCGATCTGGACGGTCAGGCGGCCATCAGTTCTTCTCATGTGGCCGAGGCGATTCAGTATAGAAGTCTTGATAGGCGGGTCATTTAGTGATATGTCCTTTTACAAAGTCATCATATTTGATAAATGTGAATAAGGTTATGATTTAAAAGAAGGGGGATGGAATGGAAATCAAAATCATCCGGGCGACGCCGGAACAGATGAAACCCAAGTATGACGATGAATCAACGCTGGGTTTCGGCAAGTTGTTCAGTGACCATATGTTTACCCTCCCATACGGAGCGGATAAGGGCTGGCATAATCCCACAATCGAACCGTACCGGGCATTCTCCCTGGACCCTGCGGCCATGTGCCTTCATTATGGGCAATTGATTTTTGAGGGATTGAAGGCCTATCGGGGTAAGGGCGGTGAGATTTATCTGTTCAGGCCGATGGAAAACATCCGGCGGATGAACAACTCTGCCCGGAGACTCTGTATGCCCACGGTGGACGAGGATCTGTTCATAGAGGCCCTGAAGGAGCTGGTGCTTCTTGAGAAAGACTGGATTCCCAAGGGACGGGGGACGTCCCTGTATATCCGGCCGACGATGATCGCCACCGAAAAAGCGTTGGGTGTCCATCCCGCCTCCGAATATCTGTTCTTCATCATTACGGGACCCGTCGGCGCCTATTATCCGGAAGGATTCAGCCCCACCAAGATCTATGTCGTTGAGGACTATGTGCGCGCCGCCCCCGGCGGGATCGGTAACGTCAAGGCCGCCGGCAATTATGCCGCCAGTCTTTTTGCCATGTCCATCGCGATTCGGAACGGTTACACCCAGGTCCTGTGGCTGGACGCCATTCACCATAAATATGTTGAAGAGGTGGGAACGAGTAACATATTCTTTCTGATCGGTGATGAATTGATTACGCCGCCGTTGGGAGGGACGATTCTGCCGGGCGTGACACGGGATTCGGTGATTAAGCTTGCAAAATCATGGGGGATTCAACTCTCCGAGCGGCCTCTTTCCATGGAAGAGATTATCGAGGCCTGTAACAGGGGGACGTTAAAGGAGGCTTTTGCCTCGGGAACGGCAGCTGTTGTATCGCCTATCGGTCAATTGTTCTATAGAGAAAAAGAATACTTTGTCAATGGCGGACGAACGGGTGAATTAACGGAAAGGCTCTATAACGATATGCTTCAGGTTCAGTACGGGGAGAAGGAAGATCCCTTTGGATGGCGTGTCAAAATTTCGGAATGAGGCCCCCGTATTGAAAATACCTTCCATGATAAAGGACTTGGGACTGGAATTCACAAGGTTGTGGAAAAGGTTGTTGATAAAGGTGTTAGTAAGCCCTGTAAGTCTTCAATTGTCACAGTAATATACCGGATTGCATAAGAGTTGGGCAATGAATATATATAATAAAATCAATAACATATAATTGTTTTCACTGATTTGGATGACTTGCCCTTTCGACCGTCAAATTTATGAACATCAATCATAAACGGGCACATTTTTTGATAGAGGCGAGGGCCTGATCACATCAAGTAAGGAGATTGCCTTGGTTTTCCATAAATATAAAAGCATTACCGCTATCGCAGCGTGCCTTGTCTTTTTTCTGGGCAGCTGTCTTTTGGTATTGGCGGAACCGCTTCCGCTGGACCCATTGATATCGAAAATGCAGGAGGTCTACGATGAAACGGCGGATTTGAAGGCCGGTTTTTCCCAGGATACGATTATCAAATCCATGAATAAGAAACAGCGCGAAGAGGGCACCGTTTATTACAAAAAGCCCCGGCAAATGTTCTGGGATTATACAAAGCCCAAGGTCAAAAAGCTCATTATCAATGCCTCGAAAGCCTGGTTTTATATCCCCCAGGACAATGCGGTCTATATTCAAGATGCCGACAAGATTTTCAAATCACAACTGGCGGTACGATTCTTAAGCGGTATCGGAAGCCTCCGGGAGGATTTCGATATCACTCTTGCTACGGACAGTGGCGTTGATGCTCAAGGCAACTACCGGTTGGCATTGAAGGCCAAAGCGGCCGATCTGGGGGTCAGCAATATGAAGATGACCGTCGATAAGGATTCGTTTCAGATTCTTGAGTGCAGTTTTTTCGACGCCTACGGCAACGACACACGGATTCAATTCCGGAACATCAGGACCAATACAGCCATTCCCGACCGCATGTTTAACTTCAAGCCGCCACCCAAGGCGGAGATATTTCCGATCCAGTAATCCTGAAGCATCATCCTCTCCGTGTCTTGTCTCTCATGACTTTCTTCAGGAAGCGGGCTCCCGCCTGGCGGATGATCAACCGGGCGAGGTGGTCCTTCGTGGTGGGGTTCAGATTGATGATGACCATCGGGACGCCATTTTGCCAGGCGACATCCGGCATGGAGGCTACCGGGTCCACCTGCAGGCTGGTGCCGATGATGACCAGCAGGTCGGAAGAACATATCCTGGCCAGGGCATCCTGAAGGATGGCCTGGTTTAAATCTTCACCCATCAAGATGGTCATGGGTTTTAGCAAGCCAAAACAATACGGGCAGTAGGGTATGCGAATGCCGGCTGCCAGAGAAATTTCAATTTCCTGCCGCGGGTAAATGGCGCCGCAATTCAGACAATAGCCATTGAGCGCCGTACCGTGCACCTCAATCACCTTGGAGGGATCAACCCCCGCTTTTTGAAAGAGACCATCCACGTTCTGGGTGACGATGCATTCAATTTTTCCTTCATCATCAAGCTTCTTGATCGCCTTGTGCAGATCGTTGGGGCGGGCCGCCGCTACCAGTTTGTGAAACTGACGATCCATGATCCAGTAGCGTTCCTGGATATCGGGTCGTGTCAGAAAATTCTGATAGGTAAAATCTTCCGCGCCAAACTGCCTCCAATAGGCCGTATTGCTCCTGAAATCGGGTATTCCCGACTCCGTACTCGTCCCGGCGCCGGAGAGGATGCTGATCCTTTTGGCGCCTTCCACCAGATCCCGGAACTGTTCAACGTCTCGTCTGGAAATTATGAGCCGGGAAACCGCTTCCTTCAGGGTTTGCCGGGTATTCTCCCATTTTGGGGGCTCGCTGAAGGGGGTAATGTAGGTTTTGAGGATCTGCTCCGGGGTTGTCACCATGTCAAGAGGGACGGTGGCGATTCCGGATTTGGCTTCTCCCATTTTTTTGGCGAGGATCAGGGTCATGATGACGGTCAGATTAAAGGGCAGGGTTAAAAAGGGCAAATTCATGGAAGACAGCAATTGGGCAAGGATCATCCACAAACCAAAGCAGGCCGGCAGAGCGAGGACCGTCCATAGAAACGCCCGGAGGCCGATCATCATGAACAGGCCCAGAAGGCCGATGGATAAAGGAAGGACATTAAAGCCCAGGAATACACCCGTTCCCATGGCGATCCGCCCTTGCGGCAGGCTGGTGATAAGAATCATGCCCAGAATCGTAAAGAACAGCCCCACGGCGAAGCTGATACGGGAATTAATGAATATCCCGGCAAAGATGACGCCCCAGGCGTGAAGCTTGTATGCATCAATGAATCCTATAAGGCCTGGGCGGTTTTGGGGCATAACCTGGAGAAGGGGTGCGGAAATCGTGTCGGCGGTTATGTAGATAGAGGAAGGATTGATGATGCCGGCGCTGTATACAAGCCAGTAGACCAAAATGAGGGAGAAAAGAAAAATGATGACGGCGGGCAGGCTCATGACGGGCAGGTTGTAACGCCCGTAGGATATCCGCTTCATCATGGCGGATTGCATGATGACGGTTAAGAAAGCCATGCCGGAAAAAAACACGGCGGACGGGAAGGACAGGATAAAATACCAGCTCCAGAAAATGCCGAGGATCGCGCCGTTGAATCCGAAGATGCCTTTGCGGATGTAAAATTGATCCTCCTTCAAAATAAAGGCGCAAAGAGAGGAGATGGCGGCGCCGGCAAGCAGAAAAAAGAAGGACGACGAGGAAAGCATGGCCATGGCCACGATCATGCAGAGGCCGGTCATGGGGTGCTGGGCAAAGATAATCTGCCCGCAGGAGCGAAGAATAATATCAACGAACCCTAAAGGCCGGACCTTTTTACAGAGTTTTTCCCAGTGGTCGAGTGTCCAGGTGTTATAAATTGCCGGCCATGTTTTCATGAGGCCGCCCGTTTTATGCACCCTCATGAGGCATCAATCTGGGTGGCACCCGTTCAAGCCCCTTCAGGTCGTCAAATGTTTCCGCGCGCCTCAGAAGTTCAACAGACTCCTGGTTCACCAGGACCACCGCCGGCCTCGGGTAAATAAACGCCATGGACTGAGAGAAATTATAGGCGCCGACATTTTTAATCGTCAGGATATCACCCGTCTGGACGGAAGGAAGCATGACTTCTCTGCGAATGACGTCGATCTGCATGCAAAGGGGTCCGAAAACATCGATCTGTTCCGCCGTTTCCGCCGGATCGCGGTTCGATGATACGGCGTGTTTATAATAATAGGCGGTGGGCAGCAGGTTGACCCCGGCGTCGATGATGGCGAATCGGGCCCCGTTGTCCCGTTCCTTGACGGCAACGACCCGGGAGATAATCGACATGCTTTCATCAACGACGCTACGACCCGGCTCCAGAATGAGAAAGGGAGGCTCATCAAACCGTTTTGCGTTTTTCGTCAAGACATCGCAGATGGTTTCGGCATATTGTTCAGGTGTCGGCGATGTGGTGTCGCTGGGCATGAGCTGGGCATGCAGGGTGTTGCTGGAAGGATAGCCGCCGCCGATATCGATATAGCCGATTTCAACCCCCAGGGATTCCCGGATCTTGACGGCCAGCTCCACGAGGTGCTCTATGGCGCGACGGTAAACACCCAGATCGATGACATACGTGCCGACATGGCAGTGTAATCCTGCGAGTTGCAGGTATTTGCGGCTAGCAATATGGCTGCAGATCTCAAAGGCCTTCCCGTTCTCCAGGCTGAAACCGAATTTATCCCAGGCAGGATAGTTCAATTGCATGTTGATCCGGATGCCGACCTTGACCTTGCGGCCGAGCGTTTCCGCCACCTGTTCCGCAATTTTGCATTCATCGACAGAATCGAGATTGACGGAAGCGCCGTCGGTGAAGGCGCGGCTAAGCTCGGCAGGTTTTTTATAGGGTCCGTTAAAGATGATCTTGTCGCCCTTGATGCCGAGCCGTCTGGCCATTTCATATTCAAAACCCGAAACAACCTCCGCCCACGCCCCTTCCTGATGCATAACGGCACAGATGCCTGAAAGATAGTTGGTCTTATAGGAATAGGCAATGACGGTCTTCTCATATCTTTTCGAAAAGGCCGTGAACATGTTGCGATAGGAACGGCGCAGGACCGCTTCAGATACGACATAGAGGGGAGAGCCGTATTCGGAAAGAAGCGTCTCGATCTGATGGCCCTCTATATCCCTTACGGGGCGGTTCTTCAGATACAGCCCCTTCACTTTTTCGATGTCCGTGAAGGATATTTTCCGGATGGACGGTTTGACGTAGGGCATTCTGCTATTTTGCATCATAGGTGAGCTCCCCTTCCAGTGAAAAGATGCCGAAACGCTCAATATCCGTAACGATATCGATGGATGTGCGAACAAACAGCCGGCCTGTTGCGGCCTTGCAGGGACGTGAAACATTTTTACCCGAAACGATATCGATCAGCAATGACGGCAGGTTCGCGCCGCAAGCGGCGGCAAAATTGATCCAGTCCGGGAAAACGGGATGAATGTCAGTAATGCAGATGTCCCTCTTTTTGTTTCGCGTCATATTGATGGTCATGGGTCCTGTCCAGCCGGTCTGGTTGACAAGATCATCCGCCAGGCCCGAAAAAGCCTGATCGTCAACACCCACGGCCATCCATGTGCTGCCTCCCGGGGATGTCTGAAGCTTTTTAACGGCGGCCAGTCCGGCAATGCTGCCGTTGCGGTCAGCCAGGAGGGTGATCGAAAATTCATCATCTGCGATGCTCCGGAACACGCTGGTATTTTGGACGGGCGCTTTCGCGAGGGAGGATAAATAGAACTTGCTGTCATAGCCGACCATGGCAGGGAGCCTGAAGGAGATGTCGCGCTTCTTCATCCGTTGATGGAGCCCCTTCTTCAAAATATTGCCGATGGATTTCCTGGACGGCAGAAGCGTTTTGATTCCCATGTTGTTCAAGGCGGAGACATGATGGATCAGAAAAGGAATCTCTTTGTTCAGATTGGGGATGAGCACATCCAGCCCGAAATCAGACTGAATCTGCGAGAGTCGCTTGAGATACTCCTTTACCCCTTCCTTCGAGTCCTCCTTGGGAAACGGGATGAGATACGCCTTTTTCATCAGGTTATTCTGATAGAGGCATGTTTCGAGAGGTTCATCGGCCAGGCCGATCACGTCAATCCCGCTTCTGGCCTGAAGCGATCTCAGGACGCCGTAACCGGCCGCCGTCTCGCTCGCTGTGTCTAATCCCGTGGTCGCAATGATCACAATGCCACCTCCCCCATTAAGGCCAGTTCGTTGAGTACCCTGGGATCAAGAACATTGTCCGTAATGGTTCGCACAAAGAGTTTCCCTGTTCTGTAATCCGGCAGCGGGGCGAGCGTCATGCCCAGGGCCAGTTTCACCGTCAACAGGGGCAGGTTCTGACCTGCCACGGCGGCGAGATAGAGCCAGGAGGGAAAGCGGCTGTTGACCTCCATCAGGTGGAACGTGCCATTGCCGTCCCGGATGAATTCGCATTCAGCAGGACCTGTCCAGTCGAGTTTTTTGAGGACCTCTTCGGTTAATGAGATGAGCTTTTGATTTTCAATCGTCACACCCGCAAAGGCCTTCCCCTTGGCGGTGAGGCCGATCTTTTTCATGGCAACGGCACCGATCAGGGTCTGTTTCCTGTCCATCAGGGCAATGACATCAAATTCTTCTCCGGTGACATGGCGCTGCATCAGGATCGGATAGCCCCACAAGTCAAAAAGGCTTCTGTATTGCGTCATGCCCTCCTGCGCTGTCGCACATATCCTGGCGTCGCTGAGCACTGCCTTCAGGACGAAGGGATAGCCGATGTCGGCGGCCTTGGAAGGAATCTCCTCCATGCTGTTCAGAATAAAGGTCTTGGGGACGCTGATCCCGTTTTTCAGCCCGAATTCATACAGCAGATTCTTGGCCCGCAACTTTACCTGGGACACAGGCGGCAAAAGAAGCCCGATTCCCATTTCTGCAAGCTGTTCCTGTATCTGGGCGTACAGCAGAACTTCCGAATCAAGGGATGGAATGATCACGTCCATGGGTGTTTTGTGATGGATTTCTTCAAGCCGGTTCAGGAGGGCATCATGGCCTGCCGCCGGATAAGGTACGATATAGGTGTGATTAAAAATATTTTCATAAAATACCCCCGTGGACAGGGGTTCAAAAACAAGGCCGGTAATGGATAGTTTGTCCCGGAGTTCTTCTGCCATTTTCAGACATCGCCCTATCCCGAGACCGGGATAGGGATTATCCGTGGCCGAAAGACCGGTAATGCCGACGTTTATGCGGTTCATTTTTTTCAGCATGTCATGCCTGCAACAAGTCGGTTTCCTGCAGTTCATTCAGGAAGGCATGAAGATGCTGTGCCGCTTCACCTGTCGAATCCACGGCAAAGGCCTGTTGGATGTTTCCGATGATCGTACGGGAATCATTGGCAGACATGATCTCCTTCAGGATAAAGGTGCCTGTTGTGTTGAGAGCATAGACGGCGCCGCTTTCCCGGTTGAAGATAAAGGCCTCATTTCCCTTCTCCATGATGTTCGCACGAATTTGATCAGGGATTCTGATCTCTTTAATGGTCCGGTCCAACGCTTCCAGATGAAATTTGCAGATGGGCAGGGCGATGTTTTCTATAGGCAGGCATTTGTCTGCCTCTTCATCGGCAAAGACGCAATGGTCGGGAAACAGGTCACCTTTTTTCTTGGGCATAATGGGGCTCCCTCGGAGGAAAGTAAAACAGCAAAGGCCGAAAGAATCCCCCTGCCCTTCTTTTATTCTGCGGAAGAGCAGGGGGTGTTTGTCAGTTCAATCACCAAACGGTATCGCTTACTTTATTTCGAAGGTCCCAATACCTTGGCTACGGCTGCCAGGCCTTGGGCGGCCTCCTGATTTTTGGGATCCAGTTTCACCATGCGGTTGAAATGAAACTTGGCGGCCGCAAAGTAGTATTTGTTGTAGTAGCTCCACCCCAGAGTGTTGTACAGGCTGTTCAAGGCCTTGTTGCCTTCAATCATGCCATAAAGCTCCTTACCGTCCATGTAGGCGGGGTAGAGATTGATGGCTGTCGTAAAGGAGGTTTTCGCCTTTTCTGTATCGCCTGTTTTGAGATAGCAGAGGGCCAGACCGTAATGGGGTTCGCCGAAATAGCGGTTCAGGCGAAGCGAATCATTGAATTTATCCATCGCTTCCTTATATTTTTGTTCCTTGTACAGGGCCCAACCCTGGTTGTTCCGAACGTCGAGCGCCTTGGGCTCCATCTCCGCCACCTTTTTATAGATAGCTTCGGCTTCCGCGATATTGTTGCTGCGGAACTGAATCGCCGCGATGGTCCGCCAGGCGTTGGTCAGTTTCGGCTCCTTCTTGACGGCCTTCTGCAGATAACCGAGGGCTTCCTTGTCCTTGTTCTGGAAGAAGAGAACCCAGCCTAATCCCACCATGGCGTCGACATCATCCCCATCCGTTTTCAGGATGTCCTGAAAAGAGGCATAGGCATCTTTGAAGCTGACCCAGTAGTTGGACCAGGCGATGCCGCGTCTGGTCGTCAGATCATTGGGTTTGACGGCGAGGTATTCCTTGAAGGCGGCCAGGGCCAGGCCGTATTGCTGATTATAATAATAGCTCCATCCCAGGGATGAATATAGATCGCCCCAGCCGGGGGTTGTCTTGATGAGTTTCACCAATTCGGCGCTGTGGGCGTAATAGGGATAGATCTCGATGGCTGTTTTTATCTGGGCCTTGGCCATATCCATATCACCCTTCTTGGCATAGGCGAGGCCCAGGGCATAGTAAGGTTCCACCAGATAAGGATTGACCAGTTTGGATTCATTGAAGGCCTTGATGGCTTTATCGTATTTTCCGTCGTAGTAGTAGCACCATCCGGCATTGTTCCAGGCCGTTACAATGAATTTATTGATTTTGATGACCTTTTCATATTCTCCGGCCGCTTCATCGTAGCGCTTCTGTTTAAAAAGAAGATTGGCCAGGAAGAACTGGGAGTCGTAATAGTCTTTATAAATGGCCAGGGATTTCTTGAGGGCCTCTTCCGCCTTTTTGTCGTCTTTCTGATAGACATAAAGGTAAGCCATGCCGTTGTAGGCGATGGCGCTATTCGGATTCACGGTAACGGCCTGATTGAAAGCGGCGAGGGATTCCGAATTTTTGTTCCCGTAACCCATCAACGTAGAGCCGAGGCCAACCAAAGGTTCGTCGGCCTTGGGGTTCATCTTGGCCGCTGTTTCAAAGGTGGCTTTTGCCTTGTCGAGATAACCCAGCCAGCGGTAGCTCCACGCGGCGGCCACGATGGCGTCATAATCATCGGCCTTGACCTTTCCCAGGTACCCGTCCAGTTTGTAAACGGCGGCGGCATAATATCCGAGGCCGTAGTAAGCCATGCCGAAATCCTTCCACAGGGTCCGCCATTCCGGCTTCTTCTCGATGATGCCATGGATAAAGGCATTGTCCACATAGTAGGGATAAATTTTTATGGCTGCCGCCAGATTGGTGCGGGCCGGTTCCATCTTCCCGTCCATGTACTGGCTCAAGGCGAGGCCATAGACGCCCTCCACAAGATACTTGTTCAGGGCATAGGCCTTTTCGAAGGCCTTCTGGGCCGCGGGATACTTCTTTGCGTAATAGAGGGTCCACGCCAGTTTCAACTGGGCTTGCAGGTTTTTCTTGTCTTGTTTGAGGACACTTTCGTAAGCGCTCCCGGCCTTGTCGAGATTTCCGTCGGCGTAATATATGTCACCGAGGGTCATGTAGCGCTCGCCCTCCGGTGTGAACTGGTTCTTGTTTTTCAGGGAGACGTTCAGGAAGTCGGCGGCCTGTTTATAACTCCCCGCTCTTTGCGCCAGTTGTCCAAGACCATAGTGGCCATCGGAGTAGATGGATTGGATGTAGGATTGATCGTCATAGCTCAAATCCATCCAGAAATCAGCGTCCAGAAGCTTCTTCGCCCAGGCGATTTCTTCCTTGAAGGCCTTTTCCGCATCCTGGCTCATGCCCTGCTCGCCATAGGCCCAGGCAAGACCCTGCACGGCCCCGATATCATCTTTTTTAATTTTTTTGGCCTCTAGAAACAGGGCCTCTGCCTCCGCTACTCGGCTCAGTTTGATATAATTCCAGCCCAGGAGCTTTTTGGCGGCCCCGGATTTCGGATCTTCCTGAATGGCTTTCTGACTTAATATGGCGGAACGCTCATAATCTTTTTTGTCCCAGGCTTCAACCGCTTGCTCAAATGAGGACTTTGCGGCATAGGCATGGTTGCCGGTCGTAAAAAGAACCACCAACACAAAAGCTGATACAACCCCCATGACGATCTGCCAATATTTCCGCTTCATACCAAGTCTCCTTTCATCCCAAAAAATAAGCCTGTCAGTGATCATATTTCTCCTTCGAGAACCGACATGCCGATAACATCGTGAAACTGCCCTTCCCCAAAAATAACCTCCCGGAAAACAGCCTCTTTCTTGAACCCGCATTTTTCAAAGCATCGCATGGCCCTGTGGTTGTATGGAAAAACGGTCAGCCAGATGCGGTGAAGCCCGAGCTCCTTGAACCCGTAATCCAACATGAACCGTGTGACTTCGGTCCCCAGGCGCGTACCGCAAAGTTCCGGGATGCCGATGAAGATGCCGAATTCGGCATGCCGGTCCTGCCAGTTGATCTTTCGAAAGAAGGTATTACCGATATAACGATCGCCATCCAGCGCTTGAATGGACAGCTCCATGTGACCGGAAAGGGCTGTGGCGTGCTGGGAAAACTTCACTTCATTTTCCGTTTGCTCAAAGGAAACCGGGAGGGAACGTCCCAGGTACAGGCGCGTGAATTCAGGGTTATTAAACCACTCGTAGCGCGACTGAGCATCTTCCAGCCTGGGCAACCTCAGGCATGTGCGTTCCGTTTTCAGCATGGCTTCCCGATTTTATTGGCTTGATTGTCTTGCCCCGGAGGGCTCGATTTACAATACTTAACTCTTTGCAAAGAAACTTTACAAAGAATGAAGCCTGTCTGTCAAGAAGATTAAAGTGATTTTAATGATAGCTGGCGGGCTATCTGGCTTCGGTCTTGCCGAGTAGTTTTTCAATGACCGGCATATCCGCTCCCTGGACGATCTGGCCGTCAATGAAAAAGAATGGCGTGGAGTCGATGCCCAGTTGCCGGGCAGCCTCTGTGTGGGCCTTAAGAAGCGCCTCGACTTCTTTACTGTCGCAGACGGGGAATTTCTGCTCGTCCAGCTTGCCCGTCATGGCCTCTTCATAGGCCTTGGTTTTATCGGTTGCGCAGAGAATATATTTAACCTTGTTTTCCGTTTGGGGAGAAAAGGGCAAAAAGAAGATATAACGAGTGATATCGGTTCGCTCGGCCAGGTATTTTGAGGCCTTCCGGCAATAGGAGCAGTCGGGATTGCTGAATTCAATGATCTTGTGCGGGCCCGAACCCATCTTGATGCCCTTGTCCAGGGGAATATCCTTCTGTTTGTCCTTGATGATTTCCAGGCGCTTATTGTTGAGCTCGGAGCGCTTTTCCTGGGTCAGGTTCCGGCCGTCTTTGGTGAAAATATTTCCTGCAATGATATTTTGTGTTTCCGGGACATAGTAGAGCACATCGTTTCCCGTAAGGACCTCATACATTCCCTTAACAGGGCTGGGGGTGACCGTTTCAAATTTTAGCTTGGGAAAATTCTTCCGGAGGTTTTCCTCCGGCGATTGCGCATCAGCCGCACCGGCCACTGACAAAAGGAAGATGGTCAGCAATGACCAGAGAATCGTTTTCTTACTCATTATAAATGTCTCCTTATGGTTCGCCCATCACGAAACATGGGGGCTTCAATGTTGTGACAATAATTCAGATTTCTCCGGGGCTGTCAAGCTGAATATGCCTGTCGGGACCTGGCGGTCTTCGTTTAAGGCAGGAATGATTCCGGAGTTCAACTTATGTTGGACAACAGGGCGTATTGTTTGCTATGAGAAGCCCACATTTATTTCCGGCCGTATTGATCATCAATCTAAACTATAAAGGAGCGCGTCATGAAAAAAGCATACTTGTTCTTCGGGATCCTGATGGTGGTCTGCCTTGCCTTTGCCGCCTGTGGTGAAAAAAGTGTCTCCACAATCAGAATCGGTGTCATTGCCGAGTTGACGGGAGATTTGCCGGCTCTGGGTGAGTCCTGCCGGAAGGCTGCGGAAATGGCTGCCAAGGAGATCAATGATGCCGGCGGCCTGAAAGTGGGCGACAAGACTTATAAAGTGGAACTCTTCATCGAAGATAATGCGGGAAAGGCTGACCAGTCGGCCTCTGCCGCCCAGAAACTGATTGCCCAGCAGAAGGTCCTGGCCATTGTGGGTCCCAATGCGACAAGATACGCCATCCCGGCTTCGGAAATCGCGGAGAGTGCCAAAGTTACCCTTATCAGTCCCTGGTCAACAAGCCCCAAAACCACCCTGGACGCAAAGACCAATGCCCCCAAAAAATACGTTTTCCGCGCCTGCTTTATCGATCCGTTTCAGGGCCGCGTGGTGGCGAAGTTTGCCATGGAAAACCTGAAGGCCAAAAAAGTGGCCGTCCTCTATGATGTGGCTTCCGATTATAACAAGGGCATTGCCGAGTTCTTCAAGGAAACCTTTGAAAAGCAGGGCGGCAAGATTGTTGCCTTTGAAACATACACGACCAATGACAAGGATTTCTCCGCGCAGCTCACCAAGATCAAACAGGCCGGTCCGGATCTGATTTTCCTGCCCAACTACTACAGTGAAGTGCCCTTGCAGATTCAGCAGGCCAAAAGGCTGGGCATCAACGTTCCCTTTGTCGGCAGTGACTCATGGGGAAGCCAGGAACTGACGAAGCTCTGCGGCAAGGACTGCGAGGGTTATTACTTCAGCACCCATTATGCCCCGGATGCGGCCACGCCCGTCGCCAAGACGTTTATCCAGGCGTTCCAGTCGAAATACGGCAATATGCCCGACGATGTGGCGGCCCTGACCTACGATTCCTTCGGCCTTCTGTGGCAGGCCATCAAGACCGCTGGCAAACTCGATCGTCAGGCCGTTCGTGACGCCCTGGCGAAGATTCCGAAGTACGAGGGGGTTACCGGCAACATGCAGTTCACGGAAGGCTCCACAGACCCTGTGAAGAGTGCCGTCATTCTCCAGATCAGGGACGGCAAGTTCGTCTTCTTCGCGAATGCCAACCCCTGACACCTGATATATGACCTATATCCTGCAGCAGGCTCTCAACGGGCTCCAACTGGGCAGCATCTATGCCCTGATTGCCTTGGGCTACACCATGGTTTACGGCATCCTGACGATGATCAATTTCGCCCATGGCGATCTTTTCATGGTGGGGGCCTTCCTCTGTTTTGTTTCCGTCATGTTTTTAAATCTGTCTTTCTTTCCGACTCTCCTGATCGCCATGTTCGGGACCGCACTGCTTGGTGTTGCCATTGAGCGGCTGGCCTATAAACCCCTGAGGTCCGCCCCGCGCGTATCGGCCATTATCACGGCCCTCGGTGTCGGTCTTTTTCTCGAAAACTTTACCCTGGCCTTGAGCCCTTATCCCAAGCACATTCCCCCGCTCATTCCGAATGTGACCTGGGTTTGGGGCGGCGTGACGATTTCTTCCCTTCAGGTCGTGGTCATTGTCCTTTCCCTGGTGTTGATGGTGATCCTCGATTTTCTCGTTCGCCGTACCATGGTGGGGATGGCCATGAGGGCCATCTCCTGGGATAAAACGATCGTGCCCCTGATGGGCGTTCCCGTCGATTTCATCATCTCCGTCACCTTTGCCATCGGTACCGGTCTGGGCGGCGTTGCCGGCGTCATGTACGGCCTGGCCTATCCGGTTATCGATCCCTATATGGGTATCATGGTGGGATGGAAGGCCTTCATTTCAGCCGTTGTCGGCGGTATCGGCAACATCCGGGGGGCCATGATCGGCGGTTTTATCCTCGGCGCAGTGGAAATCCTGGTTGTGGCATTCTTTCCGTCCACATATCGCGACTTTGTGGCCTTCACCCTCCTGCTTGTGCTGCTCATTTTCCGGCCTTACGGCATCCTGGGCAAGCCCCAGGCTCAGAAGGTTTAGCCTATGTTTGCACAGCCTCTTATGGAGAAACGATGGCTTCTCCCGGCTATCCTGGCGGCCGGGTTCTTGCTGTCCTTTGTCATCCCGCAGTTTGATCTGCTCGATCAGTATGTGCAGTTGATCATCATGTATGTGGGAATCAATATCATCCTGGCCGTGAGCCTTAACCTCATCAACGGCTATATGGGGGAGTTTTCCGTCGGGCATGCCGGGTTCATGGCGGTTGGGGCCTATATTGCCTCGGCCCTGACGGTAAAGATTTTCCCTGCGGCCATGTCGGCTTGGCTATTCCCCGTCGCGGTGCTGGCCGGGGGAGTGGGGGCGGCCCTGGTGGGGTTGATTGTGGCCTTTCCTTCCTTCAATACCCGGGGAGATTATCTGGCCATCGTCACCCTGGCCTTCGGCATGATCGTTAAATCGGCTCTGGAAAATATCGACAGCCTGGGGGGCCCCAGAGGTTTTCTGGGTATGGAGAAGCTGACGACATTGCCCTGGGTTTGCTTCTGGACATTTTTATCGGTGTGGGTCATCAGGAATCTTGTTTATTCAAAGTTCGGACGGGGCGTTCTGTCAGTCAGGGAAGACGAGATTGCCAGCGATCTGATGAGTATCAACACCCGGCAGGTGAAGACCCTGGCCTTCGTCATTTCGTCTTTCTTTGCCGGCATTGCCGGGGCGCTGTTTGCCCATCTCCTGCAGTTCATCAATCCCCGCGTCTTCGATATTATCAAGTCAACGGACATCCTGATTATGGTCTATCTGGGCGGTGTCGGGTCTCTGGCAGGCTCCATCCTGGGGGCGACCATTTATACGGTTCTGCTCGAGGTTTTGCGTCCCATGGGTGTCTGGCGTATGGTTTTCATGCCCCTCGTCCTTGTCCTTCTCATGATTTATCGTCCCCAGGGCATTATGGGGTTGCGGGAATTCCTCTGGTTTATCCCGATCCGGGACATCAGGCTCGGCAGATTGTGGCAGTCGAAGAAAGGCGGATCCGATGGCCCTCCTGCAAGCTAAGAACGTAACCCATTATTTCGGAGGCCTTCTGGCTGTTTCCGATTTCAACCTCGCCATGGAGGCGGGGGAGCTGATCGGCGTTATCGGCCCGAACGGAGCGGGTAAGACGACGGTCTTTAACCTGATATCGGGTGTCTATCGGGCGACGGAAGGCAGCATCCTCTTTGATGGCCATGAGATCATCGGAAAACGGCCCGACCGGATCACGGCCCTGGGCATCGCCAGGACCTTCCAGAACATCCGCCTGTTCAAGAATCTCACCGTCCTGGACAACGTCCGCAGCGCCTGTTATGGACAGATCCGCTACAGCCCCTTCGAGGCCCTGTTTCATGTCGGACGATATCACCGGCAGGAGAAGGATATTGCCGATTACTCCCTGGAACTCCTCCGGTTGTTCAACCTGGAGGACCATGCCCTGGAATTTGCGCAGAATCTGCCCTATGGCTTGCAGCGCCGCCTGGAAATTGCCAGAGCCCTGGCCACCAAACCGAAATTGCTCCTTCTCGATGAACCGGCGGCGGGGATGAACCCCAATGAAGTCGGTCAGCTCATGGAACTCATCCACTGGATCCGGGAGCATTTTCAGCTGACGATCCTTTTGATCGAACATCAGATGAAGCTGGTCATGAATATCTGCGAGCGGCTTGTGGTGCTGGATTTCGGCGCTACGATCGCCACGGGAAAGCCGGGGGAAATCAAGCAAAACCGCAGGGTTTTGGAGGCCTATCTCGGTGAGGAGGTAGAAGAATGAAGTCCGGCGATGTCGTGTTGTCCATCCGGAATCTCTCGGTATCATACGGTCATATCAAGGCCGTCAGCGACGTCTCCCTGGACGTCCGGGAAGGTGAGATCGTCAGCCTCATCGGCGCCAATGGCGCGGGAAAGTCCTCGATTCTTCGCGCCGTCTCCGGTGTGACCCCTTATCAAGGCAGGATTAGCTATCAGGATCAGGACCTCCGAAGCATTCCGGCACATCTGATTGTGGCGATGGGCATCGCCCAGGTTCCCGAGGGAAGGGGTATCTTCAGCAATCTGACCATTATGGAAAACCTCCGGCTCGCCACCTGGCAACAACGTGACAAGAAGGTTATTCCTCAGGATCTGGAGCGCGTCTTTGCTTTGTTCCCCGTTCTGAAAATGCGAATGCATCAACCCG
Source organism: uncultured Syntrophaceae bacterium (assembly GCA_964492965.1). Lineage (GTDB taxonomy): Bacteria > Desulfobacterota > Syntrophia > Syntrophales > UBA8958 > CAZBME01. The sequence goes on from CAZBME010000024.1 coordinate 17,252, forward strand.
GAGGGACTCTATCCGGAGGAGAGCAGCAGATGCTTGCCGTTGCCCGCGCCCTGATGAGCCGAGGGCGTATGATGTTGCTCGATGAGCCGTCCATGGGCCTGGCGCCGGTGTTGGTCAGGGAAATTTTCAACATTATCAGGGAGATCAACAAGACCGGCACGACGATACTGCTGGTGGAGCAGAACGCCAACATGGCCCTGAACGCAGCCGCCCGGGGATATGTCCTGGAGACGGGCAGGATCGTCCTGTCAGGGTCGGGGAAAGAACTCCTCGGCGATCAGCGCGTGAAGGAGGCCTATCTGGGCTAAATCATTAATGCATAAGCTGAAAAATCTATTTGTGGACATACCGGCGAATGTAACGGAGGAAATTTTTGAGGAGCTGTTGCAGGCATCCGATTTCCGAGTGGAAAGAATCGTTTCAAAGGGGCAGCGCTCGCCGGAAGGTTTCTGGTATGATCAGGATAGGGTGGAATGGGTTCTCCTGCTGCAAGGCCGCGCCGTTCTCGAATTCGAAAATGAAAAAGAAAAAATCGAACTGAAGCCAGGCGATTATCTGAATATTCCCGCCCACAGACGCCACCGGGTTCACTGGACGGCCCCGGATGTTCTTACCGTCTGGCTTGCCATCCATTACTGATCCCAATTCAGTTGCCGCTATGACCGCCATATTCCCGGAAGTCGTTTGCTTTTTCCCTGTATTTTTGTTATTATAAAAAGATATCAAGTGAGTGATTGCCGTTGTCTGACCGTATATCCGGAAAGGAGAGGTAAGACATGAGAATCCTTATGTTTGGTTGGGAATTTCCCCCCCATGTGAGTGGCGGTCTGGGGACGGCCTGTTACGGGATGACCCGGGGCCTTGCCAAGTTGGGCCACGACATCGTTTTTGTCATGCCCGGTCCGGAAGTCAACGAAACAGACTCCCCTGTCCGTCTGGTATCGGCCTCCAAAACGATCCTCCCCGATCCCTCTTCCGACGCTTCAGATCTGGAGCGGATCATGATCAAGGCGGTCAGGTCTCCCCTGCGGCCTTATATCAACGATTCGCAGTATCAGTCCCTTGTCCGCGGAAAGGGCGATTATCCCAACGACAGTTATCTGGCCGTTTCCGGCGGCTATGGGGAGAACCTGATCGCAGAAGTGCTCCGCTACAGCCGGGCCGGAGGCGTCATTGCAGCCGGGGAACGCTTTGATGTCATCCATGGCCACGACTGGATGACTGTGTATGCGGCGTTGGAGGCGAAAAAGGTCAGCGGCCGGCCCTTTGTTCTGCATATCCATGCCCTCGAGTTTGACCGGAGCGGCGATCGGGTTAATCAGCAGATTTATGATATTGAACGCTACGGAATGGAGATGGCCGATGCCGTCATCGCTGTGAGTCATCATACAAAGAACATGATCATCAGCCGTTATGGCATTTCACCGGACAAGATTGCCGTAGTTCATAATGCGGTCACACAGAAGGCCGGCGGCGGGGCCTATCATGTGGAAAGAATCCCGTCTGAAAAAGTTGTCCTTTTCCTGGGGCGTATTACCTTCCAAAAAGGGCCGGACTATTTTATCGAGGCCGCCCGGAAGGTGATCAGGGAAATGCCGGAAGTGACATTTGTCATGGCCGGGTCGGGAGATATGATGCCCCGCATGGTGGAACGAGTGGCTGAGCTGGGTATGGGGCAGCGGTTTCATTTTACGGGATTTCTGCATGACACCGAGGTCGAGCAGATGTTCGCCAAGAGTGATCTGTACGTCATGCCCAGCGTTTCAGAGCCCTTCGGCATCTCCCCGTTGGAGGCGATGATGTACGATGTTCCCGTCATCATCTCGAAACAGTCCGGTGTGTCGGAAATCCTGCACCATGCCTTGACGGTGGACTTCTGGGATGTCGATGAACTGGCCAACAAGATGATTGCGGTCCTGAAGTATCCCCCCCTGGCGGGGGAACTGACGGCGAGGGCCAGGGAAGAAATGCGGGAGATCCTCTGGGAGAAGGCGGCGGCAAAGATCACGGCTGTTTATCAGGATGTCCTGGCAGCGGGGAAGGCCTGAAGCCATATGCCCTCGGTCTGTATGTATTTTCAGGTTCATCAGCCGCGCCGGCTTCGGCGTTACAACTACTTCGACATCGGCCGTGAGCATCGTTACGACGACGAAGCAAAAAATCGATCGATTTTGGACAAGGTGGCTGAAAAATGCTATCTTCCCGCCAACCAATGCCTGCAGGAATTGATCGAACGCTATGCGGGGCGATTCCGCCTGGCTTTTTCCATCACCGGTGTCCTTCTCGATCAGCTGGAGGCCTATCGCCCCGATGTCTTGGAGAGCTTTAGGCGCCTGTCCGATACGGGGTGCGTCGAATTTCTCGGGGAGACGTACCATCATTCGCTGGCCTTTCTGTATTCCCGGGAAGAATTCCGGCTCCAGGTGGAACGTCACGGCAGGGTGATGGAGGCATTATTCGGCAAACGCCCCCAAACCTTTCGTCATACGGAGCTCATTTATAACAATGACCTGGCCGGGGAGGTAGAGAGGATGGGCTACTCGGCGATTCTGGCAGAAGGCGCCGGGCAGGTCCTCTGTTCGGGAACCCCGAATGCCGTCTATCAGCCGGCGGGCTGTGACCGGTTGCGGCTTCTTCTCCGGAATTACCGACTCTCCGACGATATTTCCTTTCGCTTCTCCAGACGGGACTGGCCCGGCTACCCGCTGACGGCGGCAAAATTTGCCCACTGGCTCCATGAGATAGAAGGTCGGGATGCCGTCATTAATCTCTTTATGGATTATGAGACTTTTGGGGAGCACCAATGGCGGGATACGGGCATCTTCGATTTTCTGAAGCAACTGCCCGCGGCCATATTCAATCATCCCGATTTTGTTTTTATGACGCCGGTCGAAGCGGCGGCGAGGCTTGTTTCCGCGGGAGAACTGGATGTTCCGGAGATGGTTTCCTGGGCGGACACGGAGCGAAATCTTACGGCCTGGCTGGGCAACGCCCTGCAAAAAGATGCCATCGGCACCCTTTACGCTCTGGAAGAAGCGGTCCGCCGCCGGGATGACGAGGCGCTGACCGAGACATGGCGGATGCTCCAAACATCAGATCACTTCTATTATATGTGTACCAAATGGTTTGCGGACGGGGATGTCCATAAATATTTCAATCCCTATGCATCCCCCTATGATGCGTATATCAATTACATGAACATTCTGGATGACTTTACGCGACAGCTTGGAAAGGGTTAATAAAGGAGGGCAGGGCATGATAGATCAGCAGAAAGGTTATCTGTTCGAAGTGAGCTGGGAGGTTTGCAATAAGGTCGGTGGCATCTATACGGTGATCACGAGCAAGCTTCACGAGGCCATCAAGATCTATGGCGAGCGCTACATCCTCCTGGGGCCGGACCTCAAAACAAATATTGATTTTCAGGAGACGGACGACCCATGCTGGGTAAAAATTCGTGAAGGCGCGGCGATCAAGGACATCCCGTGCCGTTTCGGGCGCTGGCAGATCCCCGGAGAGCCGAAGGTGATCCTTGTTTCCGCCGGCAAGAAATATGACAAGGAGCAGCTCCTTTACCGTCTATGGGAGTCCTTTGGCGTCGATTCCATTGCCGGGGGAAAAGATTATGTGGAACCGGTCATGTTCAGCTTTGCCTGCGGTGAAGTGATCGAGACATTCTACAATTTATCCGTACGACCCAATAATCTACCGGCCGTCGCCCAGTTTCATGAATGGATGACCGGGGCGGGCCTTCTTTACCTCAAAAAGCGGGCGCCGGAAATCGCTACTGTCTTTACGACCCACGCCACAATCCTGGGTCGCGCCCTGGCCGGTTCCGGGATGGATATCTATGCCATGATGGAGCATATCGCCCCCCAGCGCGAGGCGAGTGCCCACAATATTGCGGCCAAATATTCCCTGGAAGCGGCCACAGCCAGGGAGGCCGACTGTTTCACGACGGTGAGTGACATTACGGCGGCCGAGGCCAAGAATTTTCTTGGCCGAGATCCCGATGTGATCACGCCAAATGGCCTGGATATGGAAATGATTCCCGATCTGACCGCTGACAGGACACCGGCCCTGAAAGCCCGGGAGAAGTTGCTGGCCGCTGCATCACGATTCCTCCACCGGGACATCCCGGCAAAGACGAAGATCATTTTGATTTCCGGGCGCTACGAATACCGCAACAAGGGGTTGGACGTTTTTCTCAATGCCTTGGGCCGCCTGGAGAGAGAAATGGTGGAAAGCACCCCCGTCCTGGCCCTGCTGTTTATTCTCGGCGGCCATACGGACTTGATTCCGGCCCTGCGCAATGGTTATGTGAAGGTTGAATCCTCAAACCCTCCTATTGCCACTCACCGTATTGAGTATGAGGCCTCTGATCCGATCCTTCAAACGTGCAGCCGCGTCGGCCTTATGAATCTCTCCCAGAACCGGATCTGTGTCATTTTTGATCCTGCTTACCTCAACGGTCATGACGGGCTGATCAACATGTCTTATTACGAAGCCCTGTCGGGTTGCGATCTTGGCGTTTTCCCATCCTATTATGAGCCCTGGGGTTACACGCCCCTGGAGAGCGCCGCCTATGCCGTGCCCACCGTTACCACGGATCAGGCGGGATTCGGGCTCTGGGCTCAGAGCGCCTTCGGGGAAAACAGCGGTGTGCTTCTCCTGAAACGGCAGGGGCAGTCTATTGCCTCCATTGAGGATCACCTTTTTACCATATTCAAAGATTTCCTGTCCTGGTCCCCGGCGGAAATGGAGAAGATGCGTCGGGACGCCCGCCAAGTGGCGTTGGAAGCCAGTTGGACGGCGTTTTATGCTGCCTATTCCACGGCCTTCGATAGAGCGGCGGCCGTGGCACGGAAGCGGTTGATGGAAAAGCCTGTGACAGATGAGAGGGCGGAGTCGAAACATATTTTCGCAGGGACAGTTTCCACGCAACCCCACTTCAGGGCCTTTACCGCCGTAGCGAACCTCCCTGACAAGCTCTCCCGCCTTCGGGAACTGGCCTATAACCTCTGGTGGACCTGGAATCCCAGGGCTCTGGATCTTTTTGCCACATTGGATCTCAAACTTTGGTCGGAAATGGGAAACAACCCCGTTCGAATGCTGGAAACCGTTTCCCCGGAAACGTTGCAGGAAGCGACGGAGAATACGAGTTATCTGGCGCTGTACGCGCAGGTTTTTCAGCGGTTTGATGATTATATGGGCGAACAGGGTCCCCGGAAGAAAACCCAGGTGGTTCCGGAGATTCGCTGGAACTCACCGGTTGCCTATTTTTCCGCGGAGTATGGTTTTCACGAATGTCTGCCCATTTATTCGGGCGGTTTGGGGACGCTTTCGGGTGATCACCTGAAGACGGCGAGCGATCTGGGCATCCCGCTCGTGGCTGTGGGGCTCCTTTACAAGAACGGGTTTTTTCAGCAGATCATTGACCGGGATGGCCGGCAGACGGAGGAATACCCTGAAAATGATTTCTCCTGCATGCCTGTCCAGATCGTTCAGGATGACCTGGGCGCGGAGGTCCAGATCTCCATCGACCTGCCGGGGCGGACGCTCTTTGCCAACATCTGGGAAGTGAAGGTGGGAAGGGTATCCCTGTACCTCCTTGATGCGGATGTGCCGAGAAATACGGCTCAGGATAGAACCATTACGGCGCGCTTGTACAGTGCCGATCAAAAGACCCGCATCGAGCAGGAAATCCTCCTCGGTATCGGCGGTGTCAGGCTTTTGAAAAAATTGGGAATCAAACCCCGGATTTATCATATCAATGAGGGACACTCGGCCTTTCTGCTCCTGGAGCGCATCGAGTCGCTGATGAGTGAAGAAGGGCTTTCCTTTGAGGAGGCCGGTGAAGTTGTCCGCAACAGCGGCGTCTTTACGACTCATACCCCTGTCGAAGCTGGGAATGAGCGTTTTTCCCGCGATCTCATGGAGTATTATTTTGCCGGATTCATCAAACGGTCCGGCATGTCCTGGGTTCAATTCTGGGAGTTGGGGCGCCGAGAGGGAGGCGATGAAAAGACCTTCTTTATGAACATCCTGGCCTTCAAACTGACCTATCGAAGCAATGCCGTCAGTCTTGTTCACGGCCAGGTGTCACGACATATGTGGCGCGATGTCTGGAAAGGTTTCGACGATTCCGACATCCCGATCCGTCATGTCACCAACGGCGCCCACGTTCTGTCCTATATCGCTCCGCGGATGCGGTCCCTGCTGGATGCCTATCTGGGAATGGAATGGGAAAAGAACCTGTCCGATGCTGAGCGTTGGCTGAGGGTTCAGGACATTCCCGATACCCTCCTGTGGCGTGTCCGCTATGAACTGAAGCAGAAAACGATGGATCTGATCCGGGATAATGTCTCGCGGCATTGGAGCAAATATGCTTCTCCCCGCATGTGGCGGGAGGAGTTGTTCTCCAAGTTGAATCCGTCGGCGCTTCTGATCGGCTTTTCCCGTCGGTTTGCCCCGTATAAGCGGGCCGACCTGATTTTTTCCGACCTGGACCGGCTGGACCGCATCATCAACCATCCCAGCCGTCCCGTACAGCTTGTTTTTGCGGGGAAGGCCCACCCCAATGACGGTATGGGAAAAAGCCTGATCGAAAAGGTGATCCATGTCTGCCGTGACGAGCGTTTCCTGGGTAAGATTTTTTTCCTGGAGAACTACGACATCCGCATTGCCCGTCATCTGGTTCAGGGGGTCGATGTCTGGCTGAACAACCCGCGCCGTCCCCTGGAGGCCAGCGGGACAAGCGGCGAGAAGGTTGTGATCAACGGGGTTCTCAACCTCAGCGTCTCCGATGGCTGGTGGGTTGAGGGCTTTGACGGATCAAACGGCTGGACGATCGGTCCTGTGAGAAAAGGTTACACCGAGGAGACGGGGAACCCGGATGGCGAAGACACGCAATCGCTTTATAACCTTCTGGAAAATAATATCGTTCCGCTCTTTTATGATCGCGATGCCTCCGGTGTTCCCGAAAAGTGGACGGCCATGATTAAACGGTCCATGCAGACCCTCGTACCGGTCTTCAATACGGACCGGATGCTGATGGATTATCTTCGCGAAATGTATGAACCGACAGCCCAACGGGAATGGGAATTGACCCGCAATGACTATCAATTGGTTAAAGAGATTGCCGACTGGAAGTACAAGCTTCCCATGCGGTTTTCTTCGCTGAAACTCATAGATGTGATCGTTGAGGGTGTCCACGGGGATACGGTCATCGTCGATCAGCCCCTTGCGGTCAGTGTGCGGATTGACCCCGGGAAGCTTTCTGAAGAAGAAATCTATGTGGAAATGATCATCGGTCCCCGGGATGGCAACGGTTTCATCGGCGAGCCTGAGGGCGTTCCCCTGGAACAGGTATCACGGACGCCCGACGGCATAGTGACCTATGCCGCCGAGTATCTCGTCAAGCAGAACGGCGCCTACAGCTATGGCATCAGGGTCATGCCTTATAACAAGCATCTGGCATCCAAACTTGAAACGGGCCTTATCCTGTGGGGGTAGGATCAGGGTTCGACGAGAATCTTGATGGCCGTTTTGCTTTTGCCTGCCAGCACATCGAAGCCGCCTTTAGCGATATCATCCAGAGGAATGATATCCGTGATAATGCTTTCGGGACGGATCTTTCCCGTTTCCAGCCATTTCATGGCCAGGGGGGGATTAATGAAGTTGGTGCCGATCATCGTCGTTTCACGGGTCACAAATCCGAGCATGTGCACAGCGGCGCGCTCCGTAAAGATGCCCTGGACGATCACCATTCCCTGATAACGTGCTGATGCCAGGCAATCTTTCAGTGTCGCTTCAATGCCGACGGCCTCGATGGCCACATCGACGCCGCGGCCCTGGGTCAACTCCTTAATCTTTGAGGGACTCTTGATTTCCGCAGGATTCCAGACCAATGTCGCCCCCAGTTCTTCGGCCTTCTGCCGCCGGTTCTCCAGAACATCGGTCATATAAACGGTTTGAACCCCCATGGCTTTCAAGCCCAACAGCAGCATGAGCCCCACGGTGCCCGCGCCGGCGATAAATACAGCGTCCTCGGTTTTGACATGGCCGCGATCAATGGCGTAGGCGGCGCCAGACAGAGGTTCCAGGACGGCGGCCCGCTTCCAGTCCATATCGTCGGGAATTTTCAGCAACCTGTCCTGCGGGCAGACCACCGTCTCCGCATATGCGCCATGGACAAGCGTACAGACGCGATCCCCGACCCGGTATCCTTCAACGCCCGCGCCGATGGCGACAATGTTGCCGCAGGCCTCGTGGCCGAAAGGGCTTTCCGGGAAAGGGCCGTGCAGGTACTCATGCAGATCGGATCCGCAGATGCCGCAATATTTGACCCGGACCTTCACTTCGCCTTGCCCCGGAACAGGGTCCGGCACGTCCTCGACCCGGATGTCCCGGATACCGTAATAAATGGTTTTCTTCATGAATTCTCCCCTTTCGTATCGTTAATCGATAAACAATCCGTTTGTTCCATTACACCAGGCGACGTGTTCCGTCAATGGGTTGTGCACGGCTGGTCCTGCCGGGATGGGGAAGGCAGGGGGCTAGGCATTAGGTTGGTTTCAAGAGGTAATTGAATCGGTATGGGGCTGCAACGCATCCAGGATCAAAACATCAGCTTTACAACGGCAATGGCGATGACAATTCCCGTGGCGTCGGCAATCAGGCACACCGGCAGCAAATACTTTGTCCGTGTGATGTTTACAGCGCCCAGATACACGGCAAGAACGTAAAAGGTGGTTTCCGCGCTGCCGTTGATGACGGCGGAAATCCTGCTGGCAAGGGAATCAGGTCCTGTAGACTTGACGATATCCATAAAAATAGCTGTGGACGCGCTTCCAGAAAGGGGTTTGATGACGGCTACGGATAAAACCTCAGGCGGAATGCCAAAGGCCGAGAAAGTGCCGGAAAGGGCCTGCATGACAAACTCGAACGCCCCTGATGCCTGAAAAGCCTTAACGGCAATGAAAATGGCAAGCAGATAGGGAAATATCTTAAAAATAACCTGTAGTCCCTCCTTTGCGCCATCAACGAATGAGTCATAGACACGCACCTTCTTGAAGGCGCCATACAGGACGGCAAAAAGGATAAACGCCGGGATGGCCATCTGGGAAATAAAGGCAGCGGTCTTCATTTCATGAGCCTCCTGAATACAAAGAGTACGCCAAGGGCAACCACGGCGGAAATCATGGTGGCGCAAATCGTGGGAAAAACAATGGCCGAAGGATTTGCCGACCCGGAATCCGAAAGAATGCCCACCACCGTAAACGGAATCAATTGGACGCTTGCCGTGTTGAGAACGATAAAAAGCATCATTTCAAACGTAAGAGACTCCTTGTTTCCATTGAGCGTCTGGAGATCCTGCATCGCCTTGATACCGAGAGGGGTGGCAGCATTGCCGAGACCAAAGAAGTTGGCCAGCATGTTGAGGGTGATGGAGGTGATCGCGGGGTGATCCTGCGGGACCTTTCTAAAAAGCCGGGTGATCAGCGGTCTGAAGATATGGGAAATATGGTGAATCAGTCCTGAGTTTTCGAGGATTTTGGTTATGCCAAGCCACAGGGAGACAATCCCCAGCAGGAAAAGGGATAACTCAACGGCGGCCCTGGCGCCGTCAAACATGGCCTTGGTAACCGCTTCAAGACCGCCGGTAAAGAAGGCGGCAACCATACTCACAGCAATCAAAACAGCCCAGACGATATTCATAGATAGACCAGCCGAAATTGGGAATAACTACATAGCAACAACGGTCCTTAGCCGGGATCGCGCTCTTACCATGGATCAACGAAATCATGCCCTGATTCTTTGAACCCTTCGGCAGGAACCGACATCAAGCCCTGCATGATCCATTTACGCGTATCCGCCGGATCAATGACCGCGTCAATCTCGACATAAGAGGCCATATTGATGGCTTTTCCGCTCTCATACAACTGGGCGACCAATTGCTCGTAAAGGGCTTCCCGTTCCAGCTGGTTTTCGATGGCTTCAAGTTCTTTCTTGAAGCCGGCCTTCACGGCCCCTTCCAGTCCCATGGCGCCGAATTCACCTGTCGGCCAGGCGGCCGTGAAGAAAGACTCATGGAAGCCGCCCTTCGCCATGGCCATGGCCCCAAGACCGTATCCCCGGCGTAAAACGACCGTGAAGTAAGGCACCGTTAAGTGTGACCCGATCACGAACATCCGGCAAACATGGCGAACCTGGGCGCGCTTCTCGATCTCCGGACCCACCATGAACCCGGGGGTGTCGCAGAGGGACAGGATCGGCAAGCCATGGACATTGCAGAGTTGCATCAATCGCGCAGCCTTGTCTGCGCCCTCCGCTTCAATCGCGCCACCCATGTGCTTGCAGTTATTGGCCATGATGCCGAAGGGCCTGCCTTCGATGCGGATAAATCCCGTAATAATCCCGGGGCCGAATTGAGGCCGCAACTCAAGAAAAGAGCCCTTATCGGCCATCGCTTTGATGACGGTCCGCACATCATAGACGCGCCGCCGGTTTTCCGGAATCAGGCGGCGAAGGAGATGCTGGTCGGCGGCTTCCCATTCCGATGTCACGCCCTGAAAATAGGAAAGATATTGCCTGGCGACGGCGACCGCCTCCGTATCATCGGACACGACAACGTCAACAACGCCATTTTTGGCTTGCACGTCCATGGGGCCGACGTCTTCCGGCCTGAAAACACCGAGGCCGCCGCCTTCAATCATCACCGGGCCGCCCATGCCGATGTTGGAATCCTTCGTTGCAATAATCACATCGCAGCAGCCGAGCAAGGCCGCGTTGCCCGCAAAGCAGGGGCCCGATACGACGCCTATGACCGGGACCCGGCCGCTCAACCGTGCGAAGGAACCAAAGGTCGATAAATCAAGGCCGGCCACCATAACCCCGAGAGCATCAACATCGCCGGGCCTTCCGCCGCCGCCTTCCGCGAAGAGGACCAGGGGCAGGCGCTGCTCATGGGCCAGCTTCAGCATGCGATCCATCTTCTTGTGATTAAAATAACCCTGAGTGCCGGCCAGAACCGTATAATCATAGGCCATGACCATGCAGCGGGCCTTGTTGTCGTTAAACAGAGATCCGTTTACCGCACCGATGCCCGCAATCAGGCCATCGGCCGGAGTTTTGCTGATGAGATCATCCACGGATCGCCGCCCCCGCTGCGCGGCGATGGCGAGCGCTCCGTATTCAAGGAAATGGTTGTCGCAGAGGTCACTCACGTTTGCCCGGGCGGTACGATGGTTATTATGTTGCCGCCGCGCCACCGCGTCGGGACGTCGTTCGTCGAGGCCAAAAGAATGGCGGTCTATAACCTCTTTAAGATCGGGGCGTATGGAATCATCCATCATTGCCCTATCAGTCGCTTTAGAGCCCTTTACGTCCTCTGTTTCTCTGCCGGTGCTGGATTTTTTCATTTCGCTCCCTTCCTGTGTTATGTAATGGATCATAAAAAACGTTCATGACTGACTCGTGAAATTACCCGTTCGTTTCCCCGCCATCCCAGGCGAATGGCATTTCCTGTCTGAAATCAGGAGAGAGGTGCCGGTCGTCCACCTCCTGAATGAAGATGTTTTCGAATCCCAGATCCAGGGCCTGTTCAATGACGGCTTCGTATTCGCCGACAGTGACCCGCCGCTTGAGAAGGGGATGGTTTTTCATGGCCGGGATGGGCGTGTATTGGGACATGATGCTCAAAGCGATATTTCGCGACAGGTGCTTCCGGATTAGTTTAAGTGCGGCCATGCTGTTTTCGGGCATTCCCGGCATCACGAGATGACGAATCAGCAAACCCCTGGCGGCGATATCTTCGTTCATTTCCAGTTCCTCGCCGACCTGCCGGGCCATTTCCTCGAGGGACGCCACCGCAAAGGCGGTATAATCTTTTACACCCGAACCATTGTAGGCTGCCTCATCGGAGCCATATTTAAAGTCGGGCAGGTAAATATCGACATCGCCGGAGAGGCGCCGGATGATGTCCGGGGCTTCGTAGCCGCTGCAATTATAGACAAATGGGATGATCAGTCCCTTCTCGCGGGCCAGATGCAGGGCCTCAATGATGAAAGGGGCCTGGGGTGTGGGTGTCACGACGTTGATGTTGTGGCATTGTTCATCCTGCAGATCGATCATTACTCCGGCCAAATCTTCAATAGAGAGCACCTTGCCTGTAACGTTGTGGCTGATCTGGTGATTTTGACAAAAAATGCAGCGGAGATTGCAGGAAGAAAAAAAAATGGTTCCTGATCCATGATGCCCGGACAGGGGCGGTTCCTCTCCCAGGTGGGGGAGGGCGCAATCCATGACCGGATGTCCGGGAAGCTTACAGTAGCCTGTTTCCCCGGCCGTTCGGTCAATGCCGCATCTGCGGGGGCAAAGGGTGCAATGTTTAAGAATATCAAGCATATAAATTATTGATGAAGGTTCCCCGGGTGATCATGGTTTATCTTTTAGAGTCTTTCAACGACATCCCGTAGCTTGCCGCTTTCCGCCATTTCCAGAAAGATGTCGCCCAGGTGGGAACAAAGATCCGCGGCCTTCTTCCAGTTTTTGATTCGTGTGAGGGGATCGTTCATGTAGGTTTTAAAATCATCCCTGTCCGGCACTTTTCCCTCAGGCAGTTTGGCGATCAGGTTGTCCGAAGGATAAACCATGACCACATTCTCCAGGACTTCCGGCGGCGGCTGACGCTTCGTCAGGCGCTTATCGAGCCAGCCGGGAATAATCCGTTCCTGATGAAGGAAAAAGAGGGTCAGGTCATGATCACCGGCCGCGTAGGGACGGGCCAGGTGGTAATCCGTCAGCCCGCCGTCGCGGTAAACGCCTTTCGGCGCTCCGTAGATGTTGTTGACCCCTGCCACAACAAGTGGAATAGCACCCGAGGCTATCAGGGCGGACTTGAAGTTGATCGTGGAAAGAGGAACATAATGCCCGTTAAAGCCCGGTTTAAATACGAATGGAGGGGGCTTGGGGCCTGAGAAAAAGACGACGCTTTCTGCAAATCGGTAAAGAAGGGAGCGATGCGCTGCGTTCATAAGAAAACCCAGACCGAAACCCAGGCCCTGTATCCACTTCGTTTGCGAGGCCGTCAGGTGCTTTGCCCGTGCGGTAATAATTGCCAGGCGGTAATTCCGGTTGGCCAGGGCGAACGGCAGGGCGTCATCCTCTATAGCGGCATTGATGATATTGGTCAACGAGGCTTTAATGGTGTCCGGGGTGTCATTAATGGTATAGGTAGCGGTCGTATAGGCCTCCATCAGAGACTGATAGCTTTTTTCCGCTTCCGGTTGCATCCATGCGGCAAACCGCCAGGAGCCCGCGGAAGCCCCGACCAGCAACAGAGGCCATTTCCGCCCCAGGAGATTGCTTTTCATGAGACTCAGATCAAAACCGCCGGCGATGAGCCAGCGGGGACCTGTCGCCGGTCCATAATAGGAGGTTATCCTGTCAAACGAAAAACCGCCATCCTGGATCATGGCGTAAGCCTTTTTCCCGGCCTTGATGCGAAGATCATGAGATGAAGACATAAGCGTCATAGGATGAATTTGTCCTGTACCGTATGATTGCAGCCCGGCGTGTATGCAACAAGTGCATGACATTCTTGTGTCAAATGGCCTTGACACGACACCATGGGTCCTGCTAATGACCGACTTGCCGTATCCCTCGGTCTTGGATTAAAGGCGATCTATCGATGAGGGGTCATACCTGTTATTGGGGATTTTTGTCAATTCTTATTCGACAGGTTTTATGTAAATATATTGGAGGTTTTCATGACCTTAAAATCCCAGATGCTGGAGATTGCCCAGGGAGCAAAGGCGGCCTCGGCGATCCTTTCCCGTTTGCCTTCGGATATCAAAAACAAGACGCTCATCGCCGTAGGGGATGCCCTGGTCAGGGAGTCGGCCTTTCTCATTGAGGAAAATGAAAAAGACCTGCGGGCGGCAAGGCAAACGGGCCTGCCGGCGGCCATGATGGATCGCTTGACAATGAATGTGCAGACGATAGCCGCGATTGCCGGGGGCATGGCGGAGGTTGCCGCCTTACCCGATCCCGTGGGGAAGGTCTCCTCCATGTGGCGGCGGCCCAATGGCCTCCTGGTCGGGCGGATGCGGATTCCTCTCGGGGTCATCGGTATTATCTATGAATCCCGGCCCAACGTTACGGCCGATGCGGCGGCCCTTTGCCTGAAATCGGGCAACGCCGTCATCCTGAGAGGCGGTTCCGAGGCCATCCATTCCAATCTGGCCATCGCGGGTATCCTGCGCCAGGTCCTGAAGGATAACGGTTTGCCGGAGGAGGCTGTCCAGGTGATTCCCGTTACGGATCGCGAGGCTGTCTATGAGCTGCTGCAACTGGAAGAGTATATCGATGTCATCATCCCCCGCGGAGGGGAAGACCTGATCCGGGCGGTCGTCCGGGACTCGAAAATTCCCGTGATCAAGCATTACAAGGGTGTCTGCCATATTTATGTGGACGAGGGCGCAGATATTGGTATGGCAGTCGATATCTGCATGAACGCGAAGACCCAGCGTCCCGGGGTTTGCAATGCCATGGAGACGCTTCTGGTCCATGAGGCGGCGGCCGAATCCTTTCTGCCCGTTATGGCAAGTTATTTTCGTGAGGCGGGCGTCGTCCTGCGCGGCTGCGAGAAGGCAAGGGCTATCGTGAATGGTATTGAAGAGGCTACGGAAGCCGACTGGTATGAGGAATATCTGGATCTGATTCTGGCCGTACGGGTGGTCAAGAACATCGATGACGCCATGGCCCATATCGAAAAATACGGATCCCTGCATACGGAAGCAATCATTACAGAGCATTATGGCCGTGCCCAGCGGTTTTTGAATGAGGTGCAGTCCTCGACGGTTCTCGTCAATGCGTCCACCCGTTTTACCGATGGATTTGAACTGGGACTCGGCGCGGAGATCGGGATCAGCACAACGAAATTGCATGCCTTCGGCCCCATGGGCCTTGAGGCATTGACAACATCCAAATTTATTGTTTATGGGAACGGGCAGGTGAGAAAATGAAATGGGGACTTTTCGGCGGGACGTTTGATCCTATCCATATGGGGCATTTGCGGTGTGCGGAAGAGATTCTCGAATTGTTCGGCCTGAACCGGATTATTTTTATTCCTGCATCCCGGCCGCCCCATAAACTCCATGGGAACATAACCCCCTTTTACCACCGGGAACAGATGGTCAAGCTGGCGATTGAAAGTAATCCCTCCTTTTCGTTTTCAGACGTGGAAAACAAGCGGGAGGGGACATCATACTCCGTGGAAACCGTCGAGTTTATTCTGAAGAAAAATCTAGAGAACCTCAAATTGTTCTTTATTGTAGGGCAGGATGCCTTTCATGCCATCAGGACCTGGAAAGAATGGGAAAAGCTCCTACTCATGAGCCATTTCGTCGTCATGACCCGACCGGGATATGAAAATATAGGCCTGGACAGGATACTGACACCGGAGTTTGCCGACCAGTTCGCCTATGATCCTGACAGCGACGGATTTAAAGGGCCGACGGGCCATTTTATTTATTTCCGGACCGTAACCTTTTTGGATATCGCCTCCAGCCGGATTCGGCAGCGGGCAGGGGAGGATCGTTCCATTACTTACCTGACACCGGATCCCGTTCGTCATTACGTGATCAAAAACAGCCTCTACCGAAATACATAAGGAGCAGCTGCATGAAATCGATTCTCCAATTTTTATTTGTACTGGCATTATTTACGGCGGGGGTGAACCTTCTTTCCTGCGCAGATGTATGGGCCTTTCGATGCGGCGACGGCATTGTCGGTATCGGGGACACGAAGTCGCGGGTGCTGATCGAATGCGGGAAACCTACCTATAAGGAAAAAACAGGCTCCAGAGATGTTTATTACAACGATCAGGGTGAAAAAAAGCGTAAAAAGCGGTCCAAGGCAATGGATCAATGGACCTACAATTGTGGCGATGGTGATTTCGTCTATGTCCTGAGTTTTGAGGGCGGAAAACTTTCCAAGGAAGAAACGAACGGCCGCGGCAAAGGCAAGTCCCATTGCCAGGGGGCCAGATAAAAGGATCTTACGTGTGAAGGAATAGTGATTGACGGGGGATTTATTCCCTTATATGAATTCCCCCTTATTTTGAAGTGAAAGGAGATTGAATTTATGTCCGGTGTTGGTGGTCACATTGATCCTGCGAACAAGAAAATCGCCTTATTGATTTCAGTGCTTGCACTCATCCTTGCTTTCGGTGAAACCTTGGGTAAGAGCGCCCAGACGGCAGCCCTCAGCTATAATATTGAAGCTTCGAACCTCTGGTCATTCTTCCAGGCCAAGACCATCCGCATGACCACTGTGCGCACGGCTGTGGAAGCGGCGGAGATGGAACTGAAACAAACCGCATCTGCACAAAAGAAGGAATTGCTCCAGCAGCGGATTGACGATTGGAAGAAAATTGCGGCCAGATATGATTCGGAGCCTGAAACCAGGGAAGGACGAAGGGAACTGGCGGAGAGGGCTAAGGTGGCTGAGAAGAAACGCGCCGTTTCGCTCGCCGCCTATCACCACTATGAACTGGCGTCGGCTGCGCTGCAAATTGCTATCGTTCTGGCCTCCGCTCAAATCATTACGGGCGTTGCCCTGCTTGTATGGTTATCCGGTGGGCTCGGTGTGGTTGGCCTGGTATTTTGCTGCATCGGCTACTTTGCACCGATGGCCGTCCATTTGTTTTGAAAGAGGCTAAAAGCTTGAGGCAAAGGTAGGCCGGTGAACGAACCATATAAAAAGGCCGAAGGTTGTTGATCACCTTCGGCCTTCTGTTTTGATTTTCCTTTGATCTTCCGCCTTGAGCCTAATCCCCTGTATTTTATAATTCTTTCAGGTCCTTGTTGTATTTGATCCGGCCTTCCTTGACCATGGCGGCCTTTGTCGCTTCCATCCAGGACTGAATCGCTTCGCTTTTCTTGATCCTCAAAAGAGCTTCTTTCAGCCCTGCCTTCTGTTTGGCAAATTCGCCGTCGTCCACCTTGGACCTTTCCTTGAATTCAATTAAAAGGAAGGCGCCATCGACATCGAATACCTGATCGGCATAGGGTTTTTTCCCGGACAACTGGAAAAGGGCGCGACGCAATTCTGTCGAAGAGCCCAATTGGGCGGGTGGTGCCGACGGGAGGAAAAAGCCCGTATCTGAAACGGCGAGCTTTCTGTCCGCGGCGATTTTCTTCAACGATTCCCCGGTTTTCATTTTTCCCAGAAGACCTTCCGCTGCCTGCCGGGCCAGTCTTCTGGATTCTATCTCCACGAAACGCTGTCGCACATCCGGTTCCACTTCCTTCATGGCCGGCGTATAGGCTGCCTTCTTTTCAACAAGCCTGACGATGTAATAGCCATTATTGGAAGACAGAACACCGCTGATTTCGTCTTTCTGCATGGAGAAAACAATTTTTGAAAAATCTCCGACCTGTTTGAAATCCTGGGGTGGGTTTTTCGAGGTAAAGAAACCCGTTGATTCTACCGGCACACGGTTCTGGGCCGTATAGGCGTCGAAATTGTTCTGTTGGTAGATAGTGTCGTGGGCTTTTTTCGCTTCTTCATAGGCGACGCGCATGCCCTTGCCCTGCCTGATGTCATTAATGATTTTGTCTTTTACGGCTGAAAGGGGCGGGAACTTGTCCGTTGCCTTGCCTTGCTGTCCTTTGACGCGATTATAGACCTCCAGCACCTCGTCATCGGAAACCTTTATCCCTCCCGAATAGGCCTGAGCGCCGAAGAGGGCATATTTGACCCGTGCCTGTTCCGGGACCCTGAAGTCTCCGCTATGGTCTTTCAGAAATTTTTCCAGATCAGCCGTTGTGGGCCGGATGTCCTTCTGATAATCTTTACTAGGCAGGCGGGTTGATAGGATATTGATCTTTTCGTTGGTGATTTTATAGAAATCATAGATTTCTGCTTCCGATACGGAAACGCCGTCCTGCAGAAGATCTTCCAGCTTGGCGACGACAAGGTTCTTCTTCTGTGTGCTTTCGAAATCTTCAGGTTTCATGCGGTTGTAACGGAGCATCTGTTGATACTGCTTTTCATCAAAAGCGCCGTTTCTCTGAAAGGCAGGTGTCGACGCGATGATGTTCTTCAATTCTTCATCGGAGACCTTGATTTGAAGCTCCTCGGCTTTCTTGAGCAGGATCGATTCATAGACCATCTTGTCCAGAACCTGTTCCTTGATCTTCAGGGCCTTCAGCATATCGTCGGTCAGGCGCCCACCGAGACGTTTCCGGTACATCTCGACAATATCCTGATATTCCTTCTGAAAATCAGCTGTGCTGATAATTTTCTTGTCGATGGTGACCAGGGCGTCCGCCTTCTGTTTTCCTCCGGAGGCTCCAAAGTATAAAACAAAGACGACGATAATGAGAAAGAGAAGAAATTTAATCATCCAACTCTTGGAATGTTTCCGCATCAAATCAAGCATAGTCAGTTCCCTTAATCCTGTTATGTGAATTCGCAAAAAGTTGAAAATAGTCGTACTGAAGCCGTCAGTCCTGTGCTGGGTCGGCATTAGTATTACATACACGTCAAAAATGCAAACAGATTTTAAAAAAGCGTTGCTTAGGGTTACGAAATAGGCTATAGGGGAGGGCATTCGTTTGCGATATCAGGGAGAAACATTCTAATTCTCTGTAAATACAGGAGGAAAGACAGTGTTGTTTGACTTTATTCTGGGGAAGTTTTCCAACGATCTGGCCATTGATCTGGGGACGGCCAACACCCTTGTTTATGTCAAGGGGAAGGGGATTGTATTGAGTGAACCTTCTGTCGTCGCTGTGCATATGGATTCCAAGGGGGTTAAGAAGGTCCTGGCCGTCGGGGCTGAAGCAAAAAGGATGGTAGGGCGGACCCCGGGCAATATTATGGCGATTCGACCCATGCGGGACGGCGTTATAGCCGATTTTGACATCACGGAAGCCATGCTTCGCCACTTCATCCTGAGCGTTCATAACCGTCGGACCCTGGTTCGTCCACGCATTATCGTTTCGGTTCCTTCCGGGATTACACAGGTGGAAAGACGCGCTGTCCGGGAGACCGTCGAGTCGGCAGGGGCCCGGGAAATCTATCTGATCGAGGAACCGATGGCGGCGGCCATCGGCGCCGGGTTGCCCATCACGGAGCCGACCAGTTCCATGGTTGTTGATATCGGTGGCGGAACCACGGAAGTGGCTGTCATTTCCTTGTCCGGAATTGTTTATGCCAAGTCGCTCCGCGTGGCCGGCGATAAAATCGACGAGGAAATCGTCCAGTACATGAAAAGAAAATACAGCCTGCTCATCGGTGAAAGGACGGGCGAAATTATCAAGACAACCATCGGTTGCGCCTATCCGGATAAGGAATTGCGGACGGTGGAAGTGAAGGGGCGGGATCTGATTTCCGGTATTCCCAAGATTATTGAAATCAACTCGGAAGAAGTGCGCGAGGCCATTGCCGAACCGATCAGCCTGATTGTGGATACGGTGAAGGATGCCTTGGAGAATGCGCCTCCTGAGTTGGCCGGAGACATTGTCGATCGTGGCATCATGTTGACCGGTGGCGGCGCCCTGTTGCGGAATCTTGACATCCTGATCAGGGAAGAAACAGGATTGCCGGTAACCATCGCCGATGATCCCCTTTCGACCGTTGCCAGAGGCGCCGGGATGGCCCTTGATCAACTGGACGTCTTGAAGGAAGTTACCCTGCAGATTTGAGGAAATGATCCGCATCAGATCATCCGTTCATGGGGATTCTCAGCATAGCGCCTTATGCCGGCAGATCGTAATAAAGTTTATGCCGGGTTGCATTTAAAATGATATCCGGGCGATTTGGGGTGTCCGGTCTGATCCGTCGCGAAAGCGCCGATGTCGCCGGTTGAAGAAAGCCGGATAAAAGCAACCTGTATTATCACACGCATCACTATTCGGGTATCATGCGGCACAATGGGTATGGCATGTTGTTTTCAAAAAAAAATCGACCTGTCATCATAATATCCCTTGTAGCCATCTTTACGATTGTCCTGCTCATATATAGCGCCAGACACCCTTACGAAAGCGGTTTTCTGAGAAAACTGGTTCTTGAGACGTCTGCTCCCTTGGATTATTTCTTCAGGACCCCCGTCAAGGCTGTCCATCAAGTATGGCAACGTTACATATTTCTGGTGGGCCTGGGAGACGAAAATCGCCGGCTGAAAAAAGAAAATGATCTTTTGACCAGACAAACGGTTCAATTCAGGGAGGCCTATTATGAGAGCCTCCGCCTGCAGAGACTTCTGGGGCTTCAGGGGACGACAAAGTACGAAACGGTGCCTGCGAGGGTTATAGGCAGTGATCAAAAATCGGTACTGAAGACGATCCTCATCAATCGGGGGACGGCTAACGGCCTGAAAAAGGATCTTCCCGTGATTACCGATCAGGGGTTGGTCGGCAAGATTATTGAAACGTCCTGGCACGTTTCCCGGGTTCTCCTGCTGACGGATGCCAACAGTAATATCGACGCTATGGTCCAGTCGAGCCGGGTTCAGGGAATCCTTCAGGGGGCCGGAGCCACAGGATGTAACCTGAAATATGTATCCAAGACGGAAGACGTCAAGAACGGCGATCTCGTTTTGTCTTCAGGCTTGGCGTTTACTTTCCCGAAGGGATTGCTCCTGGGGGTTGTTACCCGGTCGGACAAAGGAGATTCCGGTCTTTTCCAGAAGATAGAAGTTTCTCCAACCGTTGATTTTTCGCGTCTGGAGGAGGTTCTGGTGCTGGTATCCCAGCAGGATGAAAAATGATTTACTATGTCTTGTTACCCATATTCCTTCTGTTGTTTGTTGTCCTTCAGCACTCTGTGCCGGGGGTGCTTTTCCTGAACAGCATCACGGTGGAAATATCATTGATTGTGGTCATCTACGCCGGATTTCGCCTTGATATCCTGAAAGGCGGCGCCCTGGCCCTGATGCTTGGATTTATCCTGGATTGCATCACCGGGGCTATTTCAGGATTTTACACGTTGATTTATTTTTTCATTTTTTCCCTTTCCTTCCTTATATCTCCCCGCATTTATGCCGAGAGTCCGGGGTTCATTGTGTTTTCAACCCTTGTCTGCGGTGTTTTGGAGGGCCTGTTGATTGTTGCTTTCAACTATCTGATTTACGGAACGCACCTGTTTTATGATACTTGGCGCTTTTTCTTGCCCCAGCTGATCGTCGTGAGCGCCATCAGCCCCTTTCTATTTAAATTTTTTGACGGACTTGGAATCGACTATGGTGGATATGCACGGTCGGCTAAGCGAATATGACGCCGCCGATTTAAGAAAACGATTCAAACGCCTGTTCTGGATTGTTCTGATCGCCCTTTCCTTCATCTGTCTCCGGATGTTATATCTTCAAATCATCAAGGGTGATGAATTTCAGCTCAGGTCGGAGAATAACAGCGTTCGCCTTCGAAAAATCAAGCCGCTGCGGGGTTTGATTATGGATACCCACAGGCAGGTTCTGGTGGATAATCAACCGGCTTTTGATCTCATCTATGTTCCCAATCGGGCAGGAGAGATCAAAAGCATCGTCGCAAAAGTCGAACAACTATATGATCAGCGGGGGTTGTCTCTGGCGACGGATGTTCTCCCTTCGGGGCGGGTCCAGCCGTTTGTTCCCATCAGACTGGAAAAGAACATCAGCTGGGAAAAGCTGGCGATTGCCGAAACCCATGCCCTGGATATGCCGGGTGTCGTTGCCGAGGTTGTTCCCGTGCGGAAATATCTCTCCGGTCCCATGCTGGCCCAGGTGATCGGTTATACGGGAGAAGTGAGTCGGGAAGAATTGGCAAAGGATGATATGGACGACTTGACTCCCGGTGATACGGTCGGCAAGTTCGGCATTGAAAAATATCTGGATGCCTACCTTGGCGGTAAAAGGGGCGCCGAACAGGTAGAAGTCAATGTGATCGGTAAGGTTGTGAAAGCCCTGGGCCGCGTTGAACCGGTGCCGGGTTATAATGTTCTGTTGACCATCGACGCCCGGTTGCAGGGGGTTGCCTGGGAAGCTGCGGATGGGCGCCCAGGGGCTATTGTTGTAATGGACCCCCGCGATGGTTCCATATTGGCTTTGGTCAGTTCGCCTTCCTTCGACCCGAATCTTTTCAATGGCGGCATTACCTCAAAGGAATGGGAAAAACTGTCCAGGAATCCTCTGCATCCAATGGAAAATCGTGCTATATCGGGACAATATCCGCCCGGTTCCACATACAAGGTCGTTGTGGCGGCAGCAGCCCTGGAAGAAGGACTGGTCAAGGAGGATACGAAATTTTTTTGTAACGGCTCGTTTGAACTCGGCACGAGGGCTTATCGCTGCTGGCAGAAGCATGGCCATGGATCTGTCAGTTTGCACCGCGCCCTCGTAGAATCCTGCGATGTCTACTTTTATAACCTGGGGAAGATGCTCGGTGTGGACCGATTGGCTCTCTATGCCCACCGATTTGGATTAGGCAGTATTTCCGGAATCGATCTGCCCCGGGAAAAACCGGGGTTGATTCCCACAAAACAGTGGAAAATGGCAAGATTCAAGGAGCCCTGGCAGTTGGGAGAAACCATTCCTGTTTCCATCGGGCAGGGTTATGACCTTGTAACGCCGCTTCAGCTTGTCATGGTTTACAGTGCCCTGGCTAACGGGGGGACGCTTTTTAAACCAAGAATTATCAGGCAGATTGAAAGCATGGATGGAACCGTGGTGAAGGTTTTCCCGCCGGAGAAGAAGGGGACGCTTGGATTCAGCGCCGATACGCTTGCCCTCATAAATTCAGGGTTATGGGGAGTCGTCAACGAGAAAGGCGGCACCGGGGGGGCTCTGCGGCGTCCGGAGGCTGATGTGGCCGGTAAAACGGGAACAGCCCAGGTTATCGGTCTGCCCTCGGATGAAAAGGCTCGAAGCTTGAAGGTCGTCTCGGCACGATTCAGAGATCATGCCCTTTTTGCGTGTTTTGCCCCCTTCAAGGATCCTGAGATTGCCGTGGCTGTTATTATGGAGAATGCCGGTCACGGCGGATCTGCGGCTGCCCCTCTCGCCAGAAAGATCATTGATGCCTATTTCCAGAACAAGAAGGACCACGGGAAGCAAATGGTGGCTGGAAAGAGCCGGCTGGAGACCCCCGTAATTCAAAGACCGGCCTCTCCCGATGGCACTCACCCATAACAGGAACTATCGAGGATTGAAGCATGTTAAAATTTGACCGGCAGTTGTTCTTTAATATCGACTGGACTTTATTGTTTCTGGTCCTCGGAATATGCGCCATCGGGGTCATGAATATATACAGCACCGGTTTCAGCCTGACAACGGTGAAGGCGTCACCTCTTTTTATCAAACAGATACAATGGATTGTCATCGGCCTGTTATTTATGGTCATTGCTTTTTTCATCGATTACCGGGTGATTAGCCAGTATATTTATATTATTCATGGCGCAGCCGTTTTCTTGCTTCTCATGGTTTCGCTTTATGGATATGCGACTCACGGTTCCCAGCGCTGGTTTGTCATCGCCGGATTTTCCTTTCAGCCGTCTGAACTGGTCAAAATGACATTAATTCTTGCGCTGGCTCGATATTTTAATGACCACCGAGCCAACGGTGGCTATGTCCTGAAGGAGCTTTTCATACCCATTCTTATGACGTTACTCCCGTTTATCCTGATTCTCCGCCAACCGGATCTCGGGACCGCCTTGATGCTGTTCCTGCTGTTTGCCTCCCTTGTCATTTTTGTCGGCATTAAGTGGAAGGATGTCCTTATTGCGGCTGTCGGCGCCTTGATTATGATGCCCATCAGTTGGCATTTCTTGCGGGATTACCAGAAGGACAGAATCCTGACGTTCTTCAGCCCCGAGCGGGACCCGCTTGGGGCGGGATACCATATTATTCAGTCCATGATTGCCATCGGTTCCGGCGGGTTTTGGGGCAAGGGTTATCTGAAGGGAACCCAGACACAGTTGAAATTCCTGCCGGAACAGCAGACGGATTTTGTCTTTTCTGTATTTGCCGAAGAATGGGGGTTTCTCGGCGGGATAATCCTGCTCATTATGTTTCTGGTCCTCATTCTCTGGGGGCTGAAAATAGCGCTTCATTCAAGGGATTTCCTAGGAACGCTCATCGCTTACGGGATTACCATGCTCCTTTTCTGGGGTGTGTTCATCAATATCGGCATGGTCCTGGGAATCCTTCCCGTTGTCGGGATTCCCCTACCGTTTCTGAGTTATGGAGGATCCGCCATAGTTGTCCTCATGAGCGGCATTGGCTTGTTGATGAATATCAGCACCCGGCGCTTCATTCTGCAGCGCTGATCTTTTGGGGTTGATTCCAGTCAAACAGACGGGTCTAAAAAGTGCTTGACAACCATGGGCAGTTATGATTAGTAAACCGCGCTTTTCGTGCATTGGAGGAATTTGTTTTGTCAGTTTATTTGAATAGGAGTCATTGTCTGAATGTCGGTCAGTTTTCTGGCAAAGCGCAGGCTTGGGAAGAAACGAACCGATCAGATATTAAGATCGTCTGAAAAGCAAAACCGGGTGTCGGGACTGTTTCCCCTCTCGGTTTTTTTTGAAAATTTTCACATTCTTCGAGAGGTTCAACCGTGATAAGTCTTGATGCAACCATATTCCTGACACAAATGGCCAATTTTCTGCTCCTGATCTTTATCCTCAACATTCTTCTTTACAAACCGATTCTGTCCATCATTGAAAAAAGGAAAAAGCAACTTGAATTGTCGGATGAGGAGATCAAAAGTCTCAATATGACTGTTGAGCAGAAAGCAGCGGAGTATGATGAGAAACTTCGCATGGCAAAGCAAAATGTCCTTGATGAAAAAAACGTTATTCTTAAGGACGCGGCTGATCAGGCCAAGGAGATCATCGAAGCGAGGAGAAACAAGATTCCCGCTATGATGGCAGAGTTTCAGGAACGTATCGCCCAGGAAGTCAACGGGGCGAGGCAGATTCTGAAAAGCCAGTCTCAACAGATATCGACGGAAATTGCGGAAAAAGTGTTGGGAAGGAGTCTTTAATGAAGCTGTGTTTTTCGAATAGACGAGTGAGAAAATCATTGTTGCTTTCCCTTGCCATAGTCGTTTTGACGGAAGCGGCGGCATATGCTGCCGGCGGGGGAGAGGGCGGCGGTTCGCATGTGGCCGAATGGAAAGATTTTGGCTGGCGGATGCTGAATTTTGTGATTCTGGTTGGGTTCCTTTACTGGTTTTTAGCTAAAAAGATTAAAGAGTTCTTCTCCGGGCGGCGGACAGATATTAAAACTTCCCTGGAGCAGGCCCAGATCGCCAAGGCTGAGGCCGATAAGAAGTTTAAAGAGTATTCCGCTAAACTGGAGAAGGCAACGGAAGAAATCGGCGGGGTCGTCGAGATGATAAAGGCCCAGGGGCTGAAGGAAAAAGAGAAAATTATCGATGACGCCCAGAAAGCTGCGATCAAGATTGAAGAGGATACCAAGTCCCGGATGGAGCAGGAGTTTAAGTATGCCAGCAACCAACTGCGGGAAGAAGCTGTTCAGCTTTCCGTCCAGATGGCTGAGGAATTACTGAAAAGAAGTATAACGGCGCAGGATCATGAAAACATGGTCCGAGACTATTTGGATAAGGTGGTGATTAAACATTGATCGGAAGCACAATTGCCAAACGTTATGCCCGTGCGTTTTTTGAGATTGCCGAGGAAGCAAAGCAACTCGAAAACTATTACAAGGAATTAAGCGGTTTTTCTGCCATTATCGAGGCTAATGAAGACTTGAAAGAATTCTTGGCCAATCCGATTTTTGACCAGAAAGAGAAGAAAGCGGTTATCGAATCTATTCTTCAAAAAACCGATATTTCCGGAATTACCGCGAATTTTCTGAAGCTGCTGGCCGATAAACAGCGGATCGTCATCCTGGAGGATATTTGTGACACCTACATGGATATGATGGATGAAGCTCTGAAAACGGTCAGGGTCAGTGTGAAAACCGCCTTTCCCCTGACGTCGGAAACGATTAAGAAACTGCAGGACAGCCTGGAGTTACAGACGGGGAAACAGGTCCAAATAACCATTATGGAAGACCAATCCTTACTGGGCGGTATCGTTATCAGGGTCGGAGATACCCTCTATGATAATAGCATCAGGACCCAACTGAATAATATTAGGAATCTCTTAGGGGAGGAAAGATAGGACATGGATACAATCAGGGCAGAAGAAATCAGTCAAATCATATCCAAACAAATAAAGGATTATGAAAAGAAGCTGGACATCAGCGAGACGGGGACCGTCTTGTCCGTAGGCGACGGCATTGCCAGAGTTTATGGCGTCCAGAATGCAATGGCTATGGAGTTGTTGGAGTTTCCGGGCGGCATCCTGGGTATGGTTCTGAACCTCGAGAGAGATAACGTCGGTGTGGCTGTTTTGGGCGAGGTAACCCATATTAAGGAAGGCGATATCGTCAAACGGACGGGCAAGATTGCCCAGGTTCCCGTCGGCGAGGCCGTTCTGGGTCGTGTTATTGATGCGACCGGTTCACCGATTGATGGAAAAGGCCCCATTGAGACGACAGAGTTTCGCCGTATCGAGATGGTCGCGCCCGGCGTGATTCAGCGTCAGCCCGTCAATCAGCCCATGTACACGGGGCTCAAGGCCATTGATGCCATGACGCCTATAGGACGCGGCCAGCGCGAGCTGATCATCGGCGACCGCCAGATCGGAAAGACGGCCATCTGCATTGATGCCATCATTCGCCAGAAGGAAACGGGCGTAAAGTGCATCTATGTCGCTATCGGCCAGAAGAAATCGACTGTGGCCCAGATTGTGGAGAACCTCAGGAAGCACGATGCCTTGTCTTATACCTGCGTCGTTTGCGCCAGCGCCAGTGAGCCCGCCACCCTCCAGTATATTGCTGCTTACGCCGGATGCAGTATCGGCGAGTATTTCCGTGACCGTGGCCAGGATGCCCTGATTATCTATGACGATCTCTCCAAGCAGGCTGTGGCCTACCGCCAGATTTCTCTGCTTCTGAGACGCCCCCCGGGACGGGAGGCCTTCCCCGGTGACATCTTCTACAACCATTCACGACTGCTTGAAAGAGCCGCCCGTGTCAGCGAGGAACTCGGCAGCGGCTCCCTCACGGCTCTGCCCATCATTGAGACCCAGGCCGGTGACGTGTCGGCCTATATCCCCACCAACGTTATTTCCATTACGGATGGGCAGGTTTATCTCGAACCCAGCCTTTTCTTTTCCGGAATCCGCCCGGCCATCAACGTTGGTCTTTCCGTGTCGCGCGTCGGTGGCGCCGCGCAGGTCAAGGCCATGAAGCAGGTGGCGGGAACTCTTAAACTTGATCTGGCCCAGTTTCGGGAACTGGCGGCATTTGCCCAGTTCGGCAGTGATCTGGACAAATCAACGCAGGCGCAGTTGGACCGCGGTGTCCGCTTGGTCGAGTTGCTCAAGCAGCCCCAGTTTCAACCCATGTCCCTTGGTGAGGAAGTAACCATCCTCTTCGCCGGTGCTCGGGGATTTCTGGATAAATACCCTGTCGAGAAGGTGAAGGATTATGAACCGCAGCTTCTGTCATTCGTGAAGAGCAAATATCCGGAAGTACTTAAAGAGATTGATGAAAAGCAGGTTATCAGTTCCGATCTCGAAAAGAAACTGAAAGACGTTCTGACAGAGTTCGATTCGGTCTACGCAGAATAGGCGAATTCGATAAATACGATATAAAAAGCTTTATCATCAGAGAAAAGGGAGTAGGTTTTAATGGCCGCACTAAAGGACATTAAACGGAAAATAGTTGCCGTTTCGAAAACCAAGCAGATCACCAAGGCCATGAACATGGTGGCTGCCTCAAAATTCAAGAACGCCCAATCGCGTATGGAGAATTTCCGTCCCTACGCCGGGAAGTTCATGGAGGTTTTAAGCAGCTTGGCTCTGAGGGTGGATGCGACATCGCATCCGCTGCTGGCTGTCAGGCCGCCCAAGAAGATTCGGGTCGTCTGCATGACTTCCGATCGGGGACTCTGCGGCGGATTCAATTCCAATTTAATTAAGGCAACGGAGCGGTTCGTCAGAATAAAGATGTCGGAAGGACTGGACGTCTCGATAACCCCTGTGGGCCGAAAAGGCCGGGATTACTTCCGGAAGAAGGCCAATCTCGTCGATGAAAAGGTTGACGTCCTCAACAAGTTTGATATGAGTCTGGCCGTCGCTATCTCTCAGGATATTATCCCGTCTTTCATCAAGGAAGACTATGACGAACTCTATCTTGTTTATAACGAATTCAAGAATGTCTCCATTCAGCGTCCGGCCGTTGTGCGACTCTTCCCTTTGCCTTCCATAGGTTCGGAAGAAGCGGCGGATCCCGAAAAGCGCATTGAGTATCTCTATGAGCCTTCCGATGAGATTCTTCTTGACAGGCTTCTGCCGATGTATGTCCGGGTTCTTCTTTTCCGTGCGCTTCTGGAAACGTCTGCCGGCGAGAACGGCGCCAGGATGGCGGCCATGGATAATGCCACCAGGAACTGTGAAGATCTGATCGGTTCGCTGTCATTGAAATATAACAAGGCAAGACAATCCGCCATCACGGCAGAATTGATGGATATCGTCGGCGGTACGGAAGCCTTGGCAAAAGGATAAAAACTAACCACTATTTAAGGAGATGGGTATGAATATTGGAAAGGTCGTACAGGTCATCGGGCCGGTCGTAGACGTAGAGTTTCAGGAAGGTCAGCTTCCGAAAATCTTGAATTCGATCCTTATTACCAATCCCGCAATCAATGACCAGGAAGACAACCTGGTCGTCGAAGTTGCCCAGCATTTGGGCGATAACGTTGTCAGATGCATTGCCATGGATATTACGGATGGTCTGGTCAGGGGCATGAACGCCAAGGATACAGGTGCTCCGATTACGGTTCCTGTCGGTAAGGAATGCCTGGGGCGGATATTGAATGTCGTGGGCCGTCCCGTGGATGGTCTGGGCCCCATCGATGTCAAGCATACGATGCCGATCCATCGTCTGGCCCCGTCGTTCCTGGAACAGGATACCTCAGTGCACGTTCTAGAGACGGGCGTCAAGGTTATCGACCTCCTCGTGCCGTTTCCCCGGGGAGGTAAAATGGGTATGTTCGGCGGCGCCGGCGTGGGCAAGACCGTCGTCATGATGGAGATGATCCACAACATCGCCATGCACCACGGCGGCATTTCGGTGTTCGCCGGCGTGGGCGAGCGCACCCGTGAAGGAAACGATCTTTACCGTGAAATGCTGGAATCCGGCGTTATCAAGCAGGCCGCTCTGATCTACGGTCAGATGACGGAGCCCCCGGGAGCCCGTGCGCGCGTTTCCTTGACCGCTCTTGCCGCCGCAGAATATTTCCGTGATGTTGAAGGCCAGGACGTGCTGCTCTTTGTCGACAATATCTTCCGTTTCACCCAGGCGGGCTCCGAGGTTTCGGCTCTTCTCGGACGTATGCCCTCTGCCGTGGGTTATCAGCCCACATTGGCCACGGACCTTGGCGAACTTCAGGAACGCATCACATCAACCAATAAGGGATCGATCACGGCTGTCCAGTGTGTGTACGTGCCCGCCGACGACTTGACGGACCCGGCACCGGCGACGACATTTGCCCATCTCGACGGTACCGTCGTTTTGTCCCGTCCCATCGCCGAACTCGGTATTTACCCCGCTGTGGACCCCCTGGATTCGACATCCCGCATTCTCGATCCCATAGTCCTGGGATGGGAGCATTATCAGGTTGCCCGACAGGTGCAGGTGACCCTGCAAAAATATAAGGATCTCCAGGATATTATCGCCATTCTGGGTATGGATGAACTTTCCGAAGAAGATAAGCTTACCGTCAGCAGGGCCAGAAAGATCCAAAGGTTCCTGTCCCAGCCCTTCTTCGTGGCTGCCCAGTTTACCGGTGTGGATGGAAAATTTGTTTCCGTGCCTGACACGGTCAAGGGGTTTAAAGAAATTCTTGAAGGTAAACACGATGATCTTCCGGAACAGGCCTTCTATATGGTCGGCAATATTGAGGAAGTTATTGAAAAAGCGAAGAGGCTGTCTGAGTAGCCGGAGGATGGGACATGGCTGATGAACTGATGTTGGAAATTGTCACCCCGGATAAACTGTCTTTCAGCGATCAGGTTGAGGAAGTGACGATTCCGGGAACGGAAGGTGAATTCGGTGTGTTGCGAGGTCATGCTTCGCTTCTGAGTTCCATTGAAATTGGGGAATTAAGCTACACGAAAGATGGCAAGAGAACCCATTATGCCGTGAACACAGGTTATGCGGAGGTTTTGCCGAGTAAGGTCACCGTCCTCGTTGAATCGGCGGAGCGATCCGACACCATCGACAAGGACAGAGCCCTGAAGGCCAAGGAACAGGCCGAACAGAAGCTTGCAAAGGTGCTGAAGGAAGATCCTGCTTATGAGATGTTGCGCGTTGCCCTGACCAAAGCAGAGACTCGGTTGCGGGTTGCTGAAAAAGGGTAAGGGCGTCGAGAAAAACAAATTAAAAGCCAGGGGAATGAGATCCTGTCCCCTGGCTTTTTTTGCGGTTTGTCCGGCCGTTTGATCAGATAGACTTATCTATAAAAATATTCACAATCTCAAACTCCCTCACACCTCCCGGAGCGTTGACGCGGACTTCTTCCCCCACGCATTTGCCGATCAGCGCCTTGCCGATAGGTGAGGTGACGGAGATCTTGTTGTTGTTAATATCCGATTCCATCGGTCCGACAAGTTGATAGGTCGTTCCGTTGCCGGTTTGAACATCCTCAATCACCACGGATGATCCGAAAACCACCTTGCCCGTTGTCAGGGTCAGTTTGCTCAGATCGATAATGTCGGAGGTGGCAAGATTATTCTCCAACTCCTGAATTCGGCCGTGAATAAAGGATTGCCTTTCCTTGGCCGCTGAGTATTCGGC
The DNA here is from genome assembly GCA_964492965.1 of uncultured Syntrophaceae bacterium. Lineage (GTDB taxonomy): Bacteria > Desulfobacterota > Syntrophia > Syntrophales > UBA8958 > CAZBME01. Next base: position 48,168 of record CAZBME010000024.1, read on the forward strand.
ATTCTCTGAAAGATCGCCGTGAGACCTGGCCTCTTCGATATCCCGGATGTTTTCCGGTACGGCGACGGATTTGAGTTGCTCAAGCTCTTTTTTAATCTTTTCAAAACCGCCTTTTGTAATGGGATGCTTCTTCATAAAAAACGTTATGCCTCATCTCTTCTTTAATAAATGCTGTGTTGCAGGCTAATCAATTAATCCCGCCCTGTCAAGTCGGAAAAACGGGGATGCCTTGCTTAAGGAATCGATTTATGCTAGGAATTTTCAGCGCCCATCGCTGTTGAAAATCTGATGCGCATGGGGGATTCAGGTATCATATGCTAGATACATTCAAAAGGAATATCAATTATTTGCGTGTTTCAGTCACCGACCGGTGCAATCTCAGGTGTCGCTACTGTATGCCGAAAGAGGGCCTGTCTCTTTTGGGGCATAATGACATCCTGCGCTATGAGGAAATGCTCCGGGTCATTCGAATTGCCGTGCGACAGGGCGTTGAAAAGATAAGGATTACCGGAGGTGAGCCGTTGGCCAGGAAGGGACTGGTCGATTTTATCGGCATCCTTAACGCCATTGAGGGGCTCCATGATTTGAGTTTGACCACAAATGGCGTTCTCCTCGAACAATATGCCGAGAGGCTGTTTCAGGCCGGGATGAAACGGATCAATATCAGCCTGGATTCACTCAACCAGACGAAATATCAATATATCACACGTGGCGGATCGATGGATGACGTCATGAAGGGGATTGAGCGGGCACATGAGGTCGGGTTCATGCCCATAAAAATCAATGTCGTGGCCATGAAGGGCTTCAACGATGATGAAATCCTCGATTTTGCCCGATTAACCATTGATAAACCCTATGAAGTACGTTTCATAGAGCTAATGCCCTTTGCTCTGCCCGGCCGGGATGGCCTTGGCGGGTTTGTGTCCAATGACGATCTCATGAGAGAAATCGAGAAGACGTATGCCTTGAAACCGGTCACCGGCCGGGAGGGAAAAATGGATGGACCGGCGCGGATGTATCGCGTCGTCAATGGTTTGGGGCGGATTGGTTTCATCAGTCCCATGAGCCAGCACTTCTGTCATCAATGCAACCGCCTCAGGCTCACGGCAGACGGGCATTTGCGTGCATGCCTGCTATCCGATGCGGAAACGGACCTGAAGGAAGTCCTCCGGGCCGGGTGTAGTGACGATGTTATTGAATCCCTGCTGACCGATACCATCCTTCGCAAGCCGCTGGAACATAATGTGGCCTCCGATGAAGTCGCCCTCAGAAAGTGCGCACGGACCATGCAAGCCATCGGCGGCTGAAATGAAGCCCATTCTGCCTTTGTTCGTCCTGGCCCATTTCGGACATCATTTACTCACAGCCCTGCCCGTGCCGCTCCTGCCGATGATCCGTTCCGATTTCGGGCTTGATTACACCCATGCCGGCTTTGTCGTCTCTGCCTTCAATATCGCATATGGGTTCGGCCAACTCCCTGCCGGCTGGCTGGCTGATCGTCTGGGCCCACGGCTCCTGATAACGGTGGGTATCTGCGGCGTAGCCATGGCGGGGTTTTGCGTCGGGCTGACCCATACTTTTGCCCTGATGGTCTTCTTCATGGCGGTCATGGGTATCCTGGGGGGCGGTTACCACCCCGCGGCTCCACCGGTGATATTTTCCTCTGTGGAACCCCGAAACCAGGGGCGGGCGCTGGGTTTTCATGCGGTCGGCGGCGGTGCCAGCTTCTTCCTGGCCCCGATCCTGGCTGCCGGTATTGCCTCTTTCTGGGGCTGGCGTGGTGCATTTATCGTGCTGGCCGTGCCTGCAATCGCCTTCGGGTTTTTTTTCCACTGGATTCTTGGGCGTCAAACCGTTATTTCAGGGCCTAGAATCAGGCCTGATGAAGTATCCCCCCCAGAGCATTTCCCTCCCGGAAGGTTGCGCCGTCTGGTGGCATTTATCATTTTATCGACATTCAACGGCGCCATGATGCTGGCCACGGTGGCCTTTATTCCCCTGTATCTGGTTGACCATTTCCACATCGGCAAGGAACAGGCCGGGGCCTTGTTTGCCCTGATCTATTTTGCCGGACTCTGGGTGAGCCCCTTGGGCGGATACCTGTCCGATCGTCTGGGCCGGATACCCGTCATTCTTGTCGTATGCTTGATTTCCGGTCCTGCCGTTTATCTTCTTAACTGGGTTTCAGCCGGATGGGGCATCAGCGCACTCCTTCTGTCGATGGGCCTGATTATCTATACCCGCATGCCTGTTGCCGAGGCTTATGTCATCAGCCAGACATCAGAACGGAATCGGTCAGCCGTCCTGGGGATTTATTTTTTCAGCAGTATGGAGGGAGGCGGAATTTTGACGCCGCTCATGGGGTACAGTATCGATCGACTCGGCTTCTATGACAGCTTCACCATTGCTGCTGCCGCTATGGTCATTGTAACCCTGGCCTGCTCGTTTTTCCTGCGGGAAAACCGTGATCTACAAATGAAAGGACAATCGTATGCCGTTTGAGAAAGAACTGGCCGATCTGCAACAGAGAAGAAAGAAGGCCCTGCAGATGGGAGGGCCGAAAAAGGTCAAGATTCAGCACGACAAGGGCAAGCTGACGGCGAGGGAGCGAATTGCCCACCTTGTGGATCCGGATTCATTCCTGGAAGTGGGCATGTTCAACTGTTCCGATATGCCCGGGATGGAGGATAAAACGCCTGCGGACAGCAAGATCGCCGGATATGCTAAGGTCGATGGCCGGCCGGTAGCCCTGGTGGCTAATGACTTTACGACTCTGGCGGCTACGTCCAGCCGTGTGGCTGGCCGCAAGGAAAAGGAAATCAAGATGTTCGGCCCCCGCAAAGGCATGCCGGTCATTTACCTGGGAGAAGCCGGCGGTGCAAGGATGCCCGACATTATGGGGGCGAAGGGCCTGGCTTCCTATGGCGGAGGTGGTTTTGACACCTTTGTGCAGACCATGAGCCGGGTGCGCAAGTCTCCCATGGTTGCCGCCATTATGGGAGAATGCTACGGCGCCCCTACCTGGATGGCCTGTCTGGCGGATTTCGTTGTCCAGGTCAAAGGAAGCGCCATGGGCGTTTCAGGGCCGCGGGTACTGGAGTTGGCCATCGGGGAGGTCATCTCGGACGAAGAACTTGGTGGCTGGAAGGTTCATGCGGAAATCACGGGAAACATCGACCGGGTGGCGGAGAACGATGTCGAATGCTTCGAGATTATCCGGGAATATCTTTCCTACATGCCGTCGCATTGTGATGAAAGGCCACCCGTGAAGCCCGTGCCGGAGGATTCGGGGAACGACATGGACCGGATCATGGAGATCCTTCCTGAGAAGCGAAACCGGACCTACGACATGAACAGGATTTTACAAACGATCGTGGATGGCGGTGTCCTGTTTCCCATCAAACCATTATTTGCCAAAAGTGTGATCACCTCCCTGGGGCGCATCGGCGGGGAGGTTGTCGGCATCGTGGCCAATCAGCCCGCCTTTAATGCCGGAGCGATAGACACCAACGGCATCGACAAGATCATCAGTTTCCTGGTGCTTTGCGACTCCTTCAACATTCCGCTCCTGTTTTTCGAGGATACGCCGGGTTTTCTTGTCGGGCGAGTTGCCGAGCAGAACCGTGTCGGCGCCCGGGTCATGAATTTCATGAATGCCCTTGGGCAGATCACGGTCCCCAAGATCACCGTCATCGTCCGTAAGGCCTACGGCATGGCCTTCCATACGATGGCCGGTCCCGGCTGCGCCACGGATTTCATCGTGGCCTGGCCGACGGCGGAGGTGAGCTTTGTTGCCCCGGAGATTGCCGCTAATGTCGTGTTTGCCGGGAAAATGGCCGATTTGCCGGAGCTGAAAGAGAAGAAGGACAAGTTCGCCGAGGAAATGGTCCGGGACAGCGCCCCCTACTCGGCTGCCGGGATGCACTTCTTCCATGACGTCATCGATCCCCGGGAGACGAGAAACTATCTTATTCGTGCCCTGGAAATTTGCAGGGACCGCCGTACGGACGGCGTGGGCACCCACCGGCTGGCCAACTGGCCGACGAAATTTTAGATGGCTTACCTGTCCAATATTTCCCGCACCTTTTGTGACAGGTTAATAAAATCAAATGGTTTCTGAATGAAGCCGTTGCAGCCACGGTCCAGAATCTGTTGTGCCTGGCCTTCCAGACTGTAACCGCTGGACAAAAGCACCCGGATATCAGGATTGATCGCCCGAAGATGATCAAAGGTTTCCCCTCCGGACATCCCCGGCATCACCATGTCCAGAATAACCAGGTCAATCTCCTTTTGCCTCTCCTTGTAAACAGCGATGGCCTCCTGACCGCTGCCGGCCACATGCACCCCATATCCCAACGATAACAAAGCCTGGTGATTCACGGTCAACACGATTTGCTCATCATCCACCAGGAGAATCGTTTCCGTCCCCGTCAGGATTTTTGCCACGGTCTTCTTCTCCGGAACGATGGCCTCTTCCGAGGCGGGAAGATACAGATGAAAGGTCGTTCCTTCACCTGGCCGGCTCATCACATCGATCATTCCTTCATGCCCCTTGATGATTCCGTAAACCATTGCCAACCCCAGGCCCGTGCCCCGTCCCATGGCCTTTGTCGTGAAAAAGGGATCAAAAATCCGTTGCAGGATTTTCTCTTCCATTCCCAGGCCCGTATCGCTGACGGATACCTTCACATATCTGCCGGGTTTGATCGCATAAAGCTTTCCATGATGAACATCCAGCAGGACATTTTCCGTCTCCAGATTTAACTCACCGCCTCCCGGCATGGCCTGCCAGGCATTTACATAAAGGTTCATCAACACTTGTTCCATTTGTCCCCGATCGACATTTGTCGACCAGAGATCCTGCTCCAGTCGTCGGTGAATGGAAATCTCCTTTTTCGCCCGGCCGAACATGTCCAAGGTTTTGTCAATGATGTCATTCATAGTCGTGGGTTTAACCTCGTATCGTCCTCCACGGGCAAACCCCAGGAGCTGCCTCGTCAGATTCGCCCCGCTGGCGACCTGTTGCTCCATCTGTCTCAACCTTTCATAATGGGGATGAGAGACATCAAGATCCATCAGCATCAACGAGGCATTTCCCTGAATTCCCATCAGCAGATTGTTGAAATCATGTGCGATCCCCCCGGCCAGCGTTCCGATCGCTTCGAGCTTCTGAGCCTGTTTCAATTGCTCCTCAAGGCGATTTCTTTCCTCCTCCGCCTGCTTGCGCTCGCTGATATCCCGGGATACGGCAACTATCCCGACAGGCTTCAGGTTCTTATCGCGCAAAAAAGACAGGCTGATTTCCAGCCAGATGAGTGAGCCATCCTTCCTGTATTCTTCCAGTTCCATAATGCGGATTCTGCCTGGATCGGAAGTTCCGGCAGCTTCCATATTCATCTCTTCATTGAAGGCTGTGAGAGCGATGTGGAGAGATTCGGGTGTCATGATTTGGTCAAGGGACTGCAGCATGGCCTCCTCAACCGTAAAACCACGGATACGCTTGCTGGACGGACTGACATAGGTAAAACGCAGATTCATATCCATGACCGATATGATGTCGGCCGAGTTTTCCGCGATTAAGCGGAATCTTTCTTCGCTTTCCAGCAGGGCCTCCTCTGTTCGCTTGCGCTCTGTGATGTTCCGGTGCGTGCCCAACATGCGTAAGGGCATGCCCTCTTCACTTATTTCTGTAAATATTCCAAGTGCATGGACCCATTGCCATTCGCCTGATCTGTTCCGGATTCGATATTCCCAATCCAGATATTTCTTTTCTCCCGCCATGTAGTCGGATAATGCTTTTTCAAAAGCAGGCAAGCTTTCGGGATGTATTTGATTTATCCACCACTCATAATCAAAGTGACTTTCATCCTGCCCGTAGCCGAGTATTTTATGCCAATTTTCCGTGTAGTTCACTTTTTGACTGATCAGATCGAAATCCCACATCCCCTGGTCCGTTCCGTTCAGGAGCAGTTGCATCCGGTGCTCGCTCTGCCAAAGCGACGCTTCCATGTGCATGCGTTCTTTCATTTCCTGTGTCAGTTGGCTGTTGGCATCGGACAGTTGCCGCGTTCTTTCCTCCACTTGATGTTCAAGGTCTTCACCGGCCTTCCGCAGATTTTCTTCAGCGTTCTTTAGTCCGGAGATGGCCTTGGTAAGCTCGTCATTCTTGCTTTCCATCCTGAATTGCGTGTCCTCCCTCACCCTTTCAACGAGATAGGCAGCGACGGAAAAGAGAAGCAAAACCAGGACAAAGCGGATCTTGAACCCTGGTGTATAAATACTGATGATCCCCGGCGGATTCTCCATGGTAAACAAAAAGAGGGTAGGAACAATAAAGATCGCCGTTGCCGCTGCCCCTCTCTTGGATCCAAGGCCGAAGCAGGCTGCGAGGGGGTAGGTAAAGCACCAGATATATCCCATTTGATAAGCTCCGCCGGTAAAGAGCAGATAGTAGCACAGGATAGTGAAAAACCCGATCGAGGCAGCAATTCCAAACTGGTAATTTTGGGATTGGCGGGTATAAACCAGGTTAAGGAACAGAATCAGGGCAACGGCATAGTAGATCCACCAGACATGTGAGAAACCATTGATGTAAGTAATGGTTCCTATGGTCATCAGCGCCCCGATGAAAAATGCCAAACCTATGTTGAGGAGGATGATCTTCCTGATAGCCTCGATCTCATAGGTCTCATACCGGCCGTTGGTCATCAGGTCCAGCAGGTATTGTTTCAACTGTTCCAAGAGTGATTTCATCTTCTCCCCGGGACAATGGTTCTGTTAGTAAGGGATTCGGGCTTAAGCGTTCCTAAGCTCTGCCATCGAAAATATAAGGCATTTGTTTTTGTGAAGATCAATGATAATCAGGGTTGTCACCGCCTATGCAAACTTGGCATATTTATCGCAACTCGTCAATTACTTTCAGGAACAAAGGCCGCCTGCCGCCGGCGTTGGGGTCAGCTAAACCATTTTCAGCATGATTCAGCCGTTCGGTTTCCCTCTCCGGCTATTTTCTGGATGCAAAATCCGGTTTATGTTACCATCCCAATTGTATTTGCAGATTGTTCGTGAGGGGGTATCGGCATATGCGCGAAGCGATGCTTTACAGCAGGATGGCTGATGGCGGGGCGGCCTGTTTCCTCTGCGGCCATCGATGCCGGATCAAGCCTGGCGCCCGGGGCATTTGCGGGGTTCGGGAAAACCGCGAAGGCACACTCTTCAGCCTGGTCTATGGCATGGTGCTTGCTGAAAATATTGATCCGATCGAGAAGAAACCCCTCTTTCACCTTTACCCCGGTTCAAGGTCCTACTCCATCGCAACGGCGGGGTGCAATTTCCGCTGCAACTTCTGCCAGAATCACGAGATTTCACAACTCCCCCGGGAAACGGGAGAGATTTTCGGGCGACCCACGGCTCCCGAGGAGATTGTCCGACGGGCCGTTCAATCGGGGTCGAAGACGATTTCCTATACCTATACGGAGCCTACGATTTATTTCGAGTATGCCTATGACATCGCACTCCTGGCCCATGGGCAGAATATCGGGAATGTTTTTGTCACCAACGGCTACATGACGCCGGAGGCCCTGGATACGATCGGTCCTTATCTCAATGCGGCCAACGTGGACCTGAAGTCCTTCAGCGATGATTTCTACAAAACCTATTGTGGCGCCCGGCTACAGCCAGTCCTGGATACCCTGAAGAAGATGAAAGCCCTTGGGGTCTGGGTGGAGGTCACAACGCTTCTCATCCCCGACCTGAATGACAGCGAGGGGGAATTGAAGCAGATCGCCGAGTTTATAGCCACCCTCGGGCGGGAAACGCCCTGGCACATCAGCCGTTTTCATCCCCGCTATCAAATGGGCGGGAAACCCGTTACATCCACCGGGTCGATTCACCGGGCCGTCCGGATCGGAAAAGAGGCCGGGCTTAAATATGTCTACAGTGGGAACATTCCCGGCGACCTGGGTGAGCATACGTTCTGTGCGGCCTGTGATCGGAAACTCATCGGGCGGTTTGGGTTTCAGATCGAAGAGACGGCCCTGGACGGCGGGAAATGCCCCCATTGCGGGACGACCCTGGAGGGAAAATTTGCATAGCGTGCCCATCCTCAACCTTCTTTAAAGAGCCATGTCGATAAATATCGTTCACCCGTATCGGGTAGAATAACCACGATCAGCTTGCCGGCGTTTTCTTCCCGCCTGGCAACCTCGAGGGCGGCCCACAGCGCAGCGCCGCAGGAGATGCCGGCGAGGATGCCCTCTTCCCTGGCCAATCGCCTGGAGGTCATTCCGGCATTGTCGTTGGATACTTTAATGATTTCATCGACGATGCTGGGATTGAAGACCTGTGGAACAAAGCCGGCGCCGATCCCCTGGATCTTATGGGGTCCGGGCTGACCGCCGGAGAGAACGGGCGACGCTTCCGGTTCCACGGCTATCGCCTTGAAGGACGGTTTTCTCTGCTTGATCACCTCCGCTATGCCCGTTATCGTCCCGCCTGTGCCGACGCCGGCCACCAGGATATCCACTTTGCCGTCCGTATCCTTCCATATTTCCTCGGCGGTGGTTTTGCGGTGGATCTCGGGATTTGCCGGATTATTAAACTGCTGGGGCATGAAGGCATTGGGTGTTGTCTGCGCCAGTTCCTCCGCTTTTTTTATGGCGCCTTTCATTCCCTCGACGCCAGGCGTCAGAACCAGTTCAGCCCCGAAGATGCCCAGCAGCTGCCTTCTCTCCATGCTCATCGTGTCCGGCATGGTAAGGATCAGCCTGTATCCCCGCGCTGCCGCCACAAAAGCCAGCGCAATGCCCGTGTTGCCGCTGGTGGGCTCGATGATCACGGAGCCTTGCTTCAGGAGACCCCGTTTTTCCGCATCGTCGATCATGGCCACGCCGATACGGTCCTTGACGCTGGACAGAGGATTAAAAGCCTCAATCTTCACCACGACCTGCGCCTTGACCCCTTCCGTGATCCGGTTCAGACGGACCAGCGGCGTGTGCCCTACCGTTTTGGTGATATCATCATGGATGTTCATCGTTGATCTCCTTTCATATTGTCCCCCATTACAAGGGGGGATTTAGGGGCAGTAGAATTTCTTCTGATCATACGGTTGCGCTTTTTAATGCCTGATCTAGGTCCTCTTTAATGTCCTCCGCATCTTCTATCCCGATGGACAGGCGGATGTAGTCCTCTGTTACACCCGTGGCCTCCTGCTCTTCACGGGTCAACTGCTGATGCGTCGTTGAGGCCGGGTGGATGACGAGGCTCTTGGCATCGCCGATATTGGCCAGATGGGACAGGAGTTTCACTGAATTGATGAACTTTTTCCCTGCCTCCAGTCCTCCTTTAATCCCGAATCCCAGGAGGGCGCCCGAGTGACCCTTGAGGTATTTCACTGCCGTGCGATGGGACGGATGATCGGGCAGGCCCGGATAATTGACCCAGTTGACCAGAGGATGTGTCTGGAGGAACTTCGCCACCTCCAGGGCATTTTCCGAGTGCTTCTTCTGGCGCAGGGTCAGCGTTTCCAGCCCTTGCAGAAAGAGAAAAGAATTGAAAGGGCTCAGGCAGGGACCCAGATCCCGCAGGAGCAAGACCCTGGTCCTGAAGATGAAGGCTACATTGCCCATTTCTGCGAAATCTTTAAATACATCCCAGAACACAAGACCGTGGTAACTGGGGTCGGGTTCGGTGTAGTCAGGAAATTTGCCGTTTCCCCAATCGAATGTGCCGCCATCGACAATAACGCCGCCGATGGACGTGCCGTGGCCACCGATGAACTTCGTTGCTGAAGCGATGACGATATCGGCGCCGAAATCAATGGGACGAACGAGCCCGACACCCACCGTGTTATCCACAATGAAGGGGATGCCGGCTTCATGGGCGATCTTGGCCAAGGCCTCGAAATCGGGGATATCCAGTTTGGGATTCCCTATCGTTTCGGCATAGAGCGCCCGGCTCTTTTCAGTAATGGCCTTTTTTATTTCCTCCGGTTTACCCGAATCGACGAATTTCACCGTTCGGCCCAATCTGGGTAATGTATGGTGGAAGAGCTGGTACGTTCCGCCATAGAGATTGTTTGCTGCGACGATCTCCTCACCCACCCGGGTCACACCCAGAATGGCAAGCACCTCCGCCGCCTGGCCCGAAGCAACGGCCAGGGCTCCCGTGCCGCCTTCGATGGCCGCAATCCGCTTTTCAAAAACATCTGTTGTAGGATTCATGATGCGGGTGTAGATATTGCCCAATTCCTTCAGGGCAAAAAGGTTTGCCGCATGGGCCGTGTCGTGGAATACATAAGATGATGTCTGATATATAGGCACCGCTCTGGCGCCTGTGACTGGGTCCGGCGTCTCCTGTCCGGCATGAACGACAATGGTGTCTAATCTTCTTTTCGACATTTATATTTCCTCCTGAATATTTGTTATCTAGTTAAATACTCTGAAAATTTTATCCCCCTCCCCCCTCTCATCGAGGCGGGGGGAGGACATAAAAAAACCCACTGACCGGTCGGATGTTCTGGGTGAGTGGGTAATCATTTGGACTTATTTCACGAACGGTCACATGAGAGAGTCCCACCGAACAACTTCACCGATTTGCATTAAGCCACACATTATCATAATGATCTGTTTCCTTTCCTTTAAGGTCATATGTGATATCCGGCGAAACTGTCTGCCTTTTTCAGATGCCCGGCGACCATCTTTTCCAGAGTTATGGCCTCAAGCGTATCGAGAATGCCTTTTGAAGCCTCGGCCCAGACGTCCCGTGTAATGCAGGCGGGCGCCCGATCGCAACCTGAGGGATTCTCCACGCAATCTACAAGGCACAAAGACCCCTCCAGGACGGCCAGGATCTGTTTCAGATTAATCTCGGCGGGTTTTTTGGCAAGGACATATCCGCCATGGGCGCCTCGTAGGGAATTAATCAGCCCCGCTGCTTTGAGGGGATTGAGGAGTTGCCACAAGTATTTTTCCGAGATTTCCTGCCGTTGGGCGATTTCCCGCAAAAGGACCGGGCCTTCACCCTCATGAAGGGCCAGATCAAGCATGAGTCGAACACCGTAGCGGCCTCTTGTGGATAACTTCATACTATAATCCTGCGGGAATTTTAATCTCTATTATTCCTATAGAGATTATGTAAAATAATTTATTTTGTCAAGGGGAAAATATTAAAAGCACCAATAATAAAATTAGCTTACAAAACATATACTTGAAAAATAAAGGCAGAAATGCTACGGAAAGCGAAGAGGTGAACCCTATGGATGAAAAATTATGTGATCCTTTTAGCGTCAGGCAAATTGTCGTCAATGGCGATGATGTCGGGCTCCGGGATGTGGAAAAATGGGTCATCGGTGAAATATCGTTGAAAATCTATATCAACGGGACGGAATATGCCTCCCTTTTGTGCCTTAACCAGTATACGGAAGATCTGGCCCTGGGGTTTCTTTACAGCGAGGGCGTCATCGATTCCATTGATGATGTTGACTCAGTGACTTATAACGAACGCCTCTTCGCCGTGATGATCACTCTGGCGCCGGGCAAATCCGTCGAGAAATGTGAAAGCCTCCGAAGTGTCACATCCGGCTGTGGGCGTTGTTTTACCTACATTAATCCCCTCAAGCACGACAAATTTCAACCGGCAGCAGGAGAGGAGCGTTTCCCCCTCAGCAACATTCTCAAGCTCATGAAGCAATTTGAGCAGTCATCGGAGATCTACAGGGAGATTGGCGGGGTTCACAGTGTGTTGTTCCATCATGAAAGGCTTTCCATCTTCAACGAAGACATCGGCCGGCACAACTGTATCGATAAGGTAGCCGGAGTCCTGCTTAAAAACAGGACTTTGGATCTTACGCAAAGCGGCATCCTCTTCCTGAGCGGCCGCATATCTTCCGAGATCATCACCAAGGTTATCCGGATCGGCGTGCCCGTCCTGGTTTCCCGTTCAACCCCCACGGCGGCGGCTGTCCATCTTGCCCGCGAATACAAAGTGACGTTGCTCGGATATGTGCGAAGCAATGGCGGATTTGTTTATTCGGGAGAGGAGCGGCTGGCGTAAAGAATCAAATATTCCCCTAAATATGCCATGGAAGAATTACGGAAACTGTTTTAACTGATCTGTTAAAGGGAATCGCCGGACCTGCCATCAGGTTTTTTCATGTCAATATATTGCATCCGGATTTGTCGAAGGCTTTGCCCGTTGCCTTCTCTGGAAGACGGGGTTAAAAAGGAAGAGAGCTTCTTTTCCAATTTGTAAATGTTTTTCTCCTGCCGTATCTCCACGACTCCCTCAATGATGATACTCTTTAAAAAAAGCTCACTTTGGGTTTTGGAATAGATGCCTTCCGCAATCGGGATCAATACAAAATAACTGAGGATGATGCTGTAAAGGGTTGCAGTCAGGGCCAACGGGATGGTTTTCATGATAACGCCCGTATCGCCCATCCCGAACAGCATTCCGATCAACCCGATGATGCTGCCGGCCACTCCGAATGGCGGCGCCACGGCCGCCATGGTTCTGAAAACCCGTTCGGACATTTGTCTTCGCAGCCTGAAATAGTGCATTTCTGTCTGGAGGATGTCCATGATTTCGTTTCCTTTATATCCATTGACCAGCAAGGCGAGGGCGTCCTTTAAAAATGACACCGTTATCTGCTTTTCATACTTTTCCAGGGAAATGATGCCGTCATACTTTGACCTGACGGCAAGATCCAGAAGGATATTAACGACTTCGTCAGATGAGGAAATGATCTCTTTTGTATAAACATTCTTCGCAACGATGAAGGCACTGCTCAATTTTTCGAAAGGATAGCTGAGAAAAGCCGCCCCCAACGTTCCGGAGATCACGACCAGTAAGCTTATGACATTAAAATAAATGACGAATGTTCCGCTTTCTCCCCAGAAAAAACAACCGATAAATATCACGATGCAGATGGAAGCGCCGAGAAAATTCTGCCAGATCATTCTGTTACTATCCTTTTCCTATTCAATCTTTTCTCCTGTTATCACGATTTCAACCCTTCTGTTGGCTGCTTTATTTTTGAGTGATGTGTTCGGAACAAGCGGCTTATACATGGAGTAGCCGGCGATGCTGAAGCGGTCCGCCTCTAGCCCCGCATCCTCTACCAAAAAGCGCACGACCTTCACGGCCCGGATCGCGGAAAGTTCCCAGTTCGTCGGGAATTGTTCGTTATGGATGGGAAATGAGTCCGTATGTCCTTCAACCAAAACTTTGTACCGGGTCTTGCGTATCTGTTCAGAAAATTTCTTTAAAAAGCTTATGGCTTCAGGTTTCAGATTCGCCCGGCCCAGATCAAAAATCATAGGTTCTCCGACAGTCAATTTTATAACCCTGTTTTGCCCGAGCGCCACCGTAACATCTTCCACATTCGACACCTTAACTGTTTGCCGGAGGGTCTCGTAAAGATCTTCCATGGTGACATTGCTGCCAATATCTGTCTTTATTTCTTCCTTTGTCAATGTAGATGACTCTTCCGGGGGGGGAGAGGTTTCTTTTTCGGATGATTCGGCATGGATGCTCTGGGGCGGTCTGTTTAATGCCTCACCAATATCCCGATGAGCAATAACATAGGAGTACATAACAGCAAACAGAACAAAAGACACCATCATTAAATCAGACCATGGCACAGCCCAGTGACCTGACGGCATGGAGTCGTCAAAATCCGTCATTCTCCTGTTGAAGAGCCATTTCGTTTCCGTCAATATTTCTTTGGCTGTGGCGG